>DATNJC010000193.1:0-54458 GCA_035604115.1 Bryobacteraceae bacterium
TCGGCCCACCCTACGACTCGCAGGCGCAAACTTGCCTTCCCCTCGCATTCCCACCCCTCGCTTTGCCAGCCACCACCGGAAAATCGTTCTATCGACGGGCGCAGGTGATGACAGCGGTTCCCTACAGGCGGATTACGGACGGGGCGGCGGCGGAAACGAGCCCCCGGTCGTAGCCGTAAGGAACTATTTTACTCCGCACTGGACACATTCGGGAACGGATGGCGTCTAAAACACGTAACAATGAAGACTATGTGGAACATTAGATCCTTCGGGATCCTCCTTCTCGCGGGCGCCTGCATTTCGGTTCTGCCGGCTCAGCCCGCCGCCTCCAGCGCGATCCGTATCGATCCGGCGCCGGGCAGACTGCACGGGCTAACGCGCCCTTACGAACCGAGAAGCGTTCCGCCGGTGAACCTGGCGAACTCGACCCGGCTCAGCACTCTACTGCGGGCGGGCAATCTGTACCTTTCGGCGCAGGATGTGGTCGCGCTGGCCGTCGAGAACAGCCTCGACATCGAGGTGCAGCGGTATGGACCGTTGCTGGCTAAAGAAGTATTCAAGCGCGCCCAAGCCGGTGGAGCGCTGCGCAGCGTCGGATTGGGCGTCGCGCCGGGCCCTCAGAGCGTCAGCCTGCAGGGCGTCACCGTAACTGCGGGAATCCTAAGTGTGGGCGGGACCGGAGTCAGCTCCGGCGGCGGCATCGTCACCCAGTTGGGGCCGGCCATTCCTACTCTCGATCCGTCGTTTGTCGCTTTTGTTAACTTTCAGCATGCGACGAGTCCGCAGAGCAATACGGTTCTGACGGGCACCACCTCTCTGATCACAACCTCGCAGACGTATCAAGCCGTTTATTCGCAAAGCTGGGACTTCGGCTTGAACGCACAAATGACTTACGCCAGCAATCACATCAAGCTCAACAGCCAGTTCTTTAGTTTGAATCCCTACACCTCCGGCGATCTGGATTTGCAAGTCACGCAAAACCTGCTGAATGGTTTTGGCCGGGCCGTGAATGGCCGTAACATTCGGGTGCAGAAGAACAATATGAAGTTTACCGATCTGCAGTTTCAACAGCAGGTGATCACCACGCTTTCAGCGGTTCTCAATTTGTACTGGGACCTGGTAAGCTTCCGGGAAGACCTGCAAGCTCGCCAGCGCGAGGTCGAAGCCGCCCAGCTCTTGCTCGACGATACTCGCCGGCAGGTGGGCATCGGCGTCGTGGCGGAAATTGAAATCACGCGCTCAGAAGCGCAGGTTTACGCCAGCCAGCAGGACCTGCTGATTTCCCAGACCAATTTGCTGCAACAGGAAACCGTTTTAAAGAACGCTCTTAGCCGGAACGGAATCCAGAGCGCGGAGTTGGTGGACGTGCGGGTAGTGCCGCTCGACACGATCGCGCTCCCCGCGGTGGAGCCGGTGCGACCCGTCGCCGATCTGGTCCAGGACGCGCTGGCACGGCGGGTGGAGATCCAGGAGGGACGCCTCAACCTCGAAAGCAATCAGTTGAATCTGGTCGGGATCAAGAACTCCTTGAAACCCACGCTGCAGGCCTTCGTCGAACTCACGAATAACGGGTTGACGGGCCAATTGACCTCGCTCGGGGGCGTGCAGCCGGGCGTGGCGTACCTGGCCGGCGGCTATGGCAATCTTTTGGGCGAGATTTTTCGGCGGAATTATCCGAATTATTCGGCGGGTGTCTCGCTGAATATTCCTATTCGAAATCGCGCCGCACAATCGGATTACGTCACCAGCCAACTGGAGTTGCGGCAAAATGAATTAAACCTGCAAAAAAACATCAATCAGGTCCGGGTGGATGTGCAGAATGCCGTGATCGGACTGCAGCAGGCCCGGGCCCGGTATGAGGCCGCGGTGAAGGCCCGCGTTCTGCAGCAGCAGACCTTGGATTCGGACACCAAAAAGTACGCGCTGGGCGCGTCCACGCCGTACCAGGTCACGCTGGACCAGCGGGATCTGGCCAGCGCGGAGAGCTCGGTGGCGCAGGCCCTGGCAAACTACACGCATGCCCGCATCGCCATGGACCAGGCGCTGGGGAGAACGCTGGAGGCCAACAATATCAGCGTGGAAGAGGCCGTGTCGGGACAGGTTGCCCGGACCTCCGCCCTTCCCGGAAATCTTCCGCAGGAGGAGCGCAAATGATTCCGTGTGGCATTGAGTGGAGCAGGTTTGGGCTGGCATCGGGTGGTTCGGCACGCGAATTGATGCGGAGGCTCAAGCCTCCGTTGCAGGCTAAAGCCCGCTCCACGATATGTTGGCTGTGCGTAGCCTCCTCGGTGTGGGCTCAGTCGCCTTCCGTTACGCCAGTGGGAATTGAACCGGTGCCTCCTCAGGCCCGTTTTGTGACCCGGCCTTATCGGGCGCCGGACGTGCCTCCCGTCCGGCTAGGGGACTCGCCGCGGCTGCGGGATTTGATTCGGGCGGGCATGCTGTACCTGACCGTTCAGGACGCGATCGCGCTGGCGCTCGAAAACAACCTGGATATCGAGGTGGCGCGCTATGATCCGATTCTCTCCCAATGGCAGCTGGAGCGCTCCGAGGCGGGAGGCGCGCTGCCGGGCGTCCCCGGCGGAGCCTCGCAAGCCGGTTCGGTGGCTAGCGGACAAGGCGTGGCGGGCAGCCAAGCCGCGGCGGGCGTGAGCATTCCCGGACTAAACGGCGGCGGAGGCGGCGCGACCAACGCCTCCATCTCACAGGTCGGGCCCATCACCCAGGTCTTGGATCCCTTGGTCCAGCAAACCAGCACCTTCAGCCATGTCACCACTCCCGAGCCCAATGTGGTGCTGAGTGGAACGCCGGCGTTAGTCTCGAATTCCCGGGTCCAGACCACGACCATTCAACAAGGATTGCTTACCGGAGGTACCGTTTCGTTCAGCTACAGCGATCACTACTTGAACGAGAACTCGCCCACGGACGTGTTGAATCCATCGTCGGCGCCAAGCTTGTCTCTTACCTTCCAGCACAACGTCCTGCGGGGATTGGGACGCGGTGTCAATGCGCGCACCATCAATATCAGCAAAATCAATCTGGCAACCTCGGCCTTGAATTTCAAAACTCAGGTCATTGGCACAGTGGTCGATGTTCTGAATCTGTATTACGGCCTGGTTGCGGATCTGGAAGACGTGAAGGCCAAACAAAGCGCCTTCGATGTCGCGCGGCAGTTCTTCGAAGACAACACAGCTCGCGAGCGATTGGGAGTGGTATCCGGTCTGGACGTGACCAGCTCGGAGGCGCAGGCTGCGACCGCCCAGGCCGACCTGGCGGTTTCCGAAACCGCCGTGCTGCTGCAAGAGGTGTCGCTGAAGGACGTGCTCAGCCGCAGGGGCCTTGCCGATCCCGATTTGGCCAGCGCGCGGATTGTCCCGCTGGATCCGATCATGGTGCCCGCCACCGACGATCTTCCGGCGCTGAAGGACCTGGTCCAGCAAGCGCTAGCCAACCGCAGCGATCTGGCGGCGGCACGGGCGAACGTGACTACGGCCGAGATTTCCGCTCTCGGCACCAAGAGCGGCATCCTGCCCGCGGCGCAGGTGATCGGCGGGACCAGTCAAGCCGGCTTGGCGGGAACCCGAACTGCTCCCGCGGGTGTGCCCGGGTCGGCGAACCCATACTTCGTCGGCGGCGTAGGGAATGCGTTAGGGCAAACATTCCGGCGCGATTTTCCGACCGAGCGCATCGGGGCGTTCGCGCAGGTGCCCATCGGGAATCGCCAGGCCCAGGCCGATTACGGCATCGACCAGCTTCAACTTCGCCAGACCCAGCTCACCACGCAGAAGACTCTCAACCAGGTGATCGTGGATGTTTCGAATTATGTGATCGCGCTGCGGCAGGCGCGAGCCCGGCATCAGGCCGCGGTCGAAAACCGTTTCCTGAACGAGCAGCTTTTGGACGCCGAACAGCGGAAACTGAATTTGGGGGCCTCCACGCCCTACAACGTGATCCTGCAGCAACGGGACCTGGCGGTCGCGCGATCCACGGAGGTCGCGGCACTGGCCGCCTACAGCAACGCGCGCATCGCGCTGGACCAAGCGCTAGGCGCCACTCTGGAAGCGAACCACATCTCGATCAAAGAAGCGAGAGCAGGCGCCAGCGGTTCCAGCCGCTAGTGCCAATCTGTGAGCCCCGTGTCAATTCCGGGGCTCAGAAGTGTCTCAGGCGTGATCCTCACCTGACGATTCGGTAACGTTCACCGTGATGTCCATTCCCAGGAAGGCTGCCGCGGGACCCTTGTAGGTGCCCCATAAGGGCAGCACGTGTTCGGGAGACCACGCGACGCCGACCCGAATGAGATTGCGGTTGCCAACGATGCCGTTGGTGGGGTCGAAGTCGATCCAGCCGGCGCCGGGTAGATAGGCCTGCATCCATGCATGAGTGGCTCCGCCGGCATGAGTGGCTCCGCCGGCATGAGTGGCTCCGCCGGCATGAGTGGCTCCGCCGGCATGAGTGGCTCCGCCGGCATGTGTGGCTCCGCCGGCATGAGTGGCTCCGCCGGCATGTGTGGCTCCGCCGGCATGAGAAGCTCCGCCGGCAGGAGTGGCTCCGCCGCCCGCCAACCCGGAACGGTTGGGCACGAAGATATAGCCGCTGACAAACCGCGCCGCGATACCCAGCGACCGGGAGGCTTCCATCATCAGGACCGCGAAATCCCGGCAACTGCCCTGCTGGTGCCGCAACGTCTCCTCAGGAGAGTGCACACCCTTCTCAATGCGGCGCGTGTAGAGGAACTCTTCCCGAATGCCGCGGGTCATGGAGCGAAGTATTTTCATGGTGCCGGTGGTTTGCGCTGGATCCAGAAACTGCAAAGCCCATTTCGACACGCCCGCGCTGGGGTAATGATGCGCCAGAGCCCGCTCGAGATTGGGGAAGTCCTCATCGGAATAGCGAAACGGATACGTCCGCGCGTAGTCTTCCAGCGGATACTCCGGCACGGAGGTCTCGAAATGCTCCAGCGTCACGGTGCTTTCGAAGCGCAGCTCGGACGTCGTTCCCTCAAACAAGGCAATCGCTACGGAGTTATCGAAAGGATCGTGCAGCCAGCGCAAGTGCGCCGGTTTGGGCGCGATCGCCAGTTTGGTCCGCAGCAGCCGCAGGTCGTGACTTTCGCGCGGACGGAACATCATGCGATGTTCGCCCAGGCCGACGGGCTCGTGGTAACGGTAGACCGTGGAGTGGTGCACCGTGAGAATCGACATCAGGCGGCTGTCCCGCGAGTTTCGTTATTCGGAATCTCGTCCGTCCAGACTTTGAAGCTCTCCAAGGTGTTGGGTCCGAACGTCGTGGCGATGGCGACATCGGACGCATCCCGGCCTCGCGCCATCAGGACGCGGCCCACGCGCGGCTCATTGTTGCGAGGATCGAAGGTGTGCCAGCGCCCGCCGATCCACACCTCGATCCACGCCGCGAAATCGCCCAAGCTGAACGGAGGCGGGGTTCCCACATCGCTCAGATAACCGGTGCAGTAGCGCGCCGGAATGTTCATGCACCGGCAGAAGGCGATCGCCAGATGCGCGTAGTCGCGGCAGACGCCGGTCCGTTCGTTGAAAGCCTCCGCGGCGCCGCGGGTGGCGCGGGCGTTTTGGTAGTTGAAGGTAATATGGCGATGAACGTAGTCGCAGATGGCCTGCACACGCAGGTACCCCGGAGCCGTGCCGCTAAAAAGCTGCCAGGCCGTCTGCGACAGCAAATCGGTCTCGCAGTAGCGGCTGCCCAATAGGAACACGAGGGTCTCTTGGGGCAGGTCCTGCACACTGTCCTGCCCGGCGGCGGAGATCATCTCATCGGGCTGGCCGCTATCGCTGACGATTCCGTCGGCCGTCAGGCGGAGCCGGCCCGCGGGCGCGAGTCCGCGGTGGCACCAGTTTCCGAAAGCGTCGCGATAACCAGTGATCGGCATGAACGGCTCGGCGATGAGACGATCGGGAACGACGATGTCGGAGGCGCGCGAATCGTGGATATTCACCACCAGGATGATCGGCGTGGGTTGTGGGAAGCGATACACCAGTTCATAACCGATTCGTAGCTGCATGGAAAACACCTTGATTTGCGGCACTGAATCCGCGAACTGGGCTGAATCGATTCAGAACTTTTGCCCCAAAGACTTGAACGTCTTAATGGTAACAGGACCGGCGAACCGCAACATTCGGTCTGATTCAGGTTCATGCCTGTTCCCACGTGCGCGGGCGAACGTGATTGGTTCCGCCGTGACTTTCGTTTGCGGCCTCGGTTATGATGGGCGGACATAGGAGTTCGGATGGTGAGAATGAACCGCTGGTGGACCGCAGCACACGCAATTCTGGTCTTTTGTTTGTCGATTCCGTTGGCAGCCCAGCAGCGCTATCTTTCGTCGGACGTGGAGACGGGCTCGCGTCTGTATCGCGCCAATTGCTTCGCCTGCCATGGGCCTGAGGGGAACTCCATCCCCGGCGTGGATTTCCGGCGCGGGCAGTTCAAGCGGGCCTCGACGGACGAGGATTTGTTCCGCGTGATCGTTAGTGGCGTCCCCGGCACTGCGATGCCGCCGACCGCGGTGAACGATGCGGCACGGCTGGCGCTGGTGGCATACATCCGCTCGCTGCACGACTCCGCGGCCAGCACGGTGGGGTTGGGCGATGCCGCGCGCGGACGGGCTCTGGTCGAAGGCAAGGGAGCTTGCCTCACTTGCCATCGGGTGAATGGCAAGGGCTCGCGCGTGGCTCCCGACTTGAGCGAGGTCGGTGGAATTCGGACCGCGGAGTATCTGGAACGTTCGCTGCTCGACCCTAATGAATCCGTGCTGCCTGAGCATCGCACTGTCCGGGCGGTCACTCGGCAAGGCACGGTGATCACCGGGCGGCGGTTGAACGAAGATACGCACAGCATCCAATTGATCGATCAGGAGGAGCATCTGCGCTCGCTCGACAAGGCTGACTTGAAAGAGTACGCGATCCTGACGACCTCGTCGATGCCTTCTTACCAGGGCAAGTTCAGTTCCGCCGAGCTGGCCGATGTCGTCACTTATTTGCTGTCGTTGAAGGGGGTGGAATGAGCCGACGGATTCTATTCGCAATGTTGCCGATGGCGGGTGCCATGTCAGGCATTGGCTGGGGCCAGGTCACTTGGGATCGCTTGCTGCATGCCGACCGGGAGCCGCAGAACTGGCTGACTTACTCCGGAAATGTCAATTCGCAGCGGTATAGCGCGCTCGATCAGATCTCGCGCACCAACGCCAAGAATCTGGAGATGCAGTGGGTGTATCAGGCGCGCTCGCTCGAAAAATTCGAGGCCACGCCGCTGGTGGTGGACGGCATCATGTACCTCACCGAGGCGCCCAACAACGTGGTCGCGCTGGACGCTAAGACCGGAGCGGTGTTCTGGGTCTACGAGCACCGTGTGGCGGCCGATGCGCGGCCGTGTTGCGGAGCCGTCAACCGCGGAGTCGCGATCCTGGGTGACACGCTGTTTATGGGAACGATCGATGGGCGTTTGATTGCGATCGACGCCAAGGGTGGGCGTCCGATCTGGAATGTTCCGGTGGGCGATCCCAAGGCGGGTTATTCGGTGACACACGCGCCTTTGGTCGTCAAAGATAAAGTCATTGTGGGCGTGGCTGGGGCTGAGTACGGCATTCGCGGATTCATCGCCGCTTACGATGCCGCTACCGGCAAGGAGGTCTGGCGCTTCAACACGATTCCAGGTCCTGGCGAGCCGGGTCATGAAACTTGGACTGGGGATTCGTGGCAGCACGGCGGCGGCTCGGCGTGGGTTACGGGCTCCTACGATCCGGCGTTGAACATGATCTATTGGGGCGTTGGAAATCCAGGCGCGGATTGGAACGCGGACAATCGCAAGGGCGACAATTTGTACAGCGATTGCGCCATCGCCCTGGACGCCGACACCGGCAAGCTGAAATGGTACTTCCAGTTCACGCCGCACGATGAGTACGATTACGACGCGGTGCAGGTCCCGGTGCTGGTGGATGCCAATTGGAAGGGCGTGCCACGCAAGATGATGATGTGGGCCAATCGCAACGGATTTTTCTATGTGCTGGACCGCACCAACGGGAAGTTTCTCTTCGGCACGCCATTCACTAAGGAGACCTGGGCGGTCGGCTTGGATGAAGCGGGGCGGTCGATTCGCGCACCTAACTCCAGCCCGACGGCGCAAGGCACGCTGGTTTATCCGGGCGTGCAGGGCGGGACCAATTGGTATTCGCCGTCGTATAGTCCGCGCACGGGGCTGTTTTATATTTCGACTTGGGTGGATTATTACATGAATGTAGCAAAAATGCCCGCCGAATATACCGAGGGGCAGCGCTATACCGGAGGCGCGCCGCGGTCCCCGGTACCTACGCTGCAGCGGGGGCCGATCAATACTTGGACTGCCGAGAACGGCTCGGGCGAAGTGCTGGCGGTGGACCCGAATACCGGGGAGAAGAAGTGGCAGTTCAAGATGACCGACGTGACCGGCAGCGGGATTCTGACGACGGCTTCGGATGTGGCTTTTAGCGGCGGGCGCGAAGGTTTCTTTTATGCGCTGGATGCTCGGAATGGGGCGATGTTGTGGAAGGCGGCGCTCGGCGGGCAGGTTGCTTCTGGGCCGATCACTTATCGGGTCGATGGGAAGCAGTATGTGGCCGTCGCGGCGGGGCATGCTTTGTTTACGTTCGCGTTGCGGCAATAGTCCTGGCAGCCAAATACCTTTTTACCCGCCCTGATGCTAGCATTGGGCTCCAAGAAATCTGGGGTGTAAGTGTCTTGAAACGCCGCGGTGAAGTCGGTTCGGGGGCGTGGGTTCGTTTTGTCGTTTGGGTGGGCTCGGCGGATCGGAGCCGGCTCAAAAAGGCGGCTGTAGGGTGAAAGCCTGCCCCACTTGGGTTCGTTTTGTACTCGGGGCAACCTGATAAAGATCAAATATTTACATCAGGGAGCGAGGGGCGCGGAGGGTCGTGTCTAGCCTGAGGCGTGTGGCTATGCGCAAATGTGGTACCACAATGCTACAGATGTGGTAATTTTCGCCCTGGATTCGCCCTGACGTGCACGCAGGGAGTGGCAATTGATGCGCTGTGACTCATGGTGATTTTCTCCGGGACGGCGCGGGCGGATCAATACTTGGACTGCCGAGAATGGCTCGGGTGAAGTGCTGGCTGTGGACCCGAATACCGGGGATAAGAAGTGGCAGTTCAAGATGACCGACGTGACGGGCAGCGGGATTCTGACGACGGCTTCGGATGTGGCTTTTAGCGGCGGGCGCGAGGGTTTCTTTCATGAGCTGGATGCTCGGAATGGAGCGATGTTGTGGAAGGGGCGTTGGGCGGGCAGGTTGCTTCTGGGCCGATTACTTATTCGGATTGATGGGTGGCAGTATGTGGCAGTGGCGGCGGGGCATGCTTTGTTTACATTTGCGCTGCGGCAGATAGGGAAACGCCGGTAATTGGTTCAATCAATTTGGATTTGAAACGCGCTCGGAACCAGACCGGTTTTATTCCTTGCGAACGCCCGCTCCTTCCGTGTTTCGGTCCGGGATGAGCCGGAGGTCTCTCAAGAGGTTGGCGAGCATCCGAAATACCAACTTGCCCGCCGGCTTGAGATTGCCGTCCTCGAGGGCCTCGAGTATCCTAGCCAACTGTTCTGTACTGCGTTCATATCGCGGGTCTGCTTCCTCGTGCGCGCTTGCAATCGCTCCGCGGAAATCGCGAAGGGGATCTCTCCCCGGCGCATTTCCCTCTTGTGCTCCAATCACACCAAGAAGTGCTTCGTACATTGATCGATCATTAAGGGGGAGATGTCTCAATGCTCTAAGAACGTTCATCGCAGCGAAGAACTGGCCCTTCCCAGGCGACGAGTGTTCCCAATCGTCCAATGGCGGCTGAAGAGATCGGTCGAGTTTCTTGGCGATGAATACTACCTCGCCAGTTCTCAATCCACGCTCCAGTCCGATTAATACACTGGAAAATGATGGGGGCGAGAGTCGGCTTCGTACGACCTTGAACAGATGCACAGATCCTATTTCCTTCCGCCCGGTAGCCATGGGAGGCCGGAAAAACTCAAGCCAGGCTTGAACACTGTTTGGATCACCTTTGCCAAAACATTTGCGGCTTCGTCGGCAGACGTCGCCCTCTCAAGCAGTAGCTCAGCGAGCCGCAGCGAATAACGTTCCGGGCGAATCTTCCACAATAGGCGCAACCCGTAACCGCACAAAGACGACGCACTAACGCCCGAAAAAGCCATCAGACCGTTTCTCGCTAGACCAGACCATACGAGCAGGCCCAAGCCCACCACGGCCATCGAGGCACTAATCCACATAAAAACGTACTCGGCCCGCGCGTTTTCTTTCAGGGCCAAATCGATGATTTCCCCAGCTGAGCGGGGCGTAAATAGTGAAGGAAACTGCGATAGTAGGGGATCTTGTACAGGATCGGGCGCTTGCCCCAAGGGCTCTGGGACGTGCTTAGGTGGTTGCTCGAACGGATTTTGTACGGGTTCCGACATGTCCGAAAGGAGGATTATACCTCAAATTCCGTTTTCGGGAGGGTAATAGGTCAGAGGCCGATCAGAAACGGAGCTGGAGCAAGCTCAAGCCGAAGGCCACGGCACTTGGCGGTCCAGCGCCAAACCCGGAAACTGACCCTACCGGCACTGGTGCATGCTCGCACCTCCAACATTGTCCACAACAGCGAAGTGGCATCCTGCGGCACAAAGCTGTAATGTTGAGTTTATTGAGGTATTGCCATGCGTGACAGACTCTTTACCCTCGTCGCCCTTGGGATGTTTCTGGCCGGTGCGCCGGCGTTCTCGCACCATGCTTTTTCTGGGGAGTTTGATGCTTCGAAGCCCATCACTCTGGAGGGTGTGGTTACTCGTATCGACTGGGAGAATCCGCACGTTTACTTTTACGTGGATGTCACTCAACCAGACGGAACCGTCTTGAATTGGAAATGTGAAACCAGAGGTCCGAAGGGATTGGAGTCGCGAGGCTGGAAACGCGATTCCTTAAAACTAGGAGATAAGGTGATCGTTAAGGGCTCCCTGGCGAGGAACGGTTCCCGCTTTGCCGACGGGCGACAGGTCACACTGGTTGACGGGCGGAAAATCTTGACGGGATTGAATAACTAGGCTGCCGGGGTCCCGCACTGTCACGCACCGGGGAAGGGGCGGTCGACGGCCGGCCGGCATCTTGTTAGCACGGGTTAAATTCGCTACCCAGTGGAACGCCGCCTGAAAAGGCGGCGGCAGGCTAAAAAGCCTGACCCCACTTCAGCGCGACGTGCTGTAGAATGCTTGCTGGACAGGTTCCGCGGAGGCGGAGAGCCCCGTGCCGGAGCGGTCAGTTAAAGGAGAGCCTCGATGAAAATGCGCGATTGGATCGGTTCCCTCGCCGCGATTGCGGTACTCGTTCTCGCCGGAGTCGCGAGCCGCGCCCAACAGCCCGCCGCGCCGCAAGGCAAAGCCGGGAAGGCTCCGACAGCTCCGCCGCCTATCGCATGGCCCTCGCCGCCGCTCGCGGATGGTCCCATCACGCTCGATACCGGTATCCAACATCAGATCCGGCTCATCGTTACCAAGGGACTCAATCAGCCCTGGAGCATGGCATTCCTTCCGGACGGCGGCATCCTAGTCACGGAGCGCCCTGGACGCTTGCGTATCGTCCGCAATGGCGCGCTCGATCCCAAGCCTGTTGCCGGCCTTCCGCAGATTCAGGCGCAAGGCTTGGCGGGTCTGATGGACCTCGCTCTGCATCCACGCTTCAGCGACAACCAGCTGGTGTATTTCACGTACCACAAGCCGTCCGGTGGCAATGCCGGGACCATTACGCTCGCTCGGGGGCGGTGGGACGGAACCGCGCTGGTGGACGTCCGCGACCTCTTTTCCGCCATTCAAGGCGGCAACGCTTCGCGAATTGTTTTCGGCAAAGACGGCATGATCTACATGACGGTCGGGATCGGCGACCCGCCGGGTGCGGCGCGGGCGCAGGACCCCAACGACCTCGCGGGCAAGGTGCTGCGGCTGCGCGACGATGGCACTGTCCCGCCGGACAATCCTTTCGTGGGCCGCGCGGGATACCGGCCGGAGATTTACACGCTGGGCCATCGCAATGCGTTGGGGCTGGCCGTCCAGCCGGACAATGGCGCCATTTGGGAATGCGAGGATGGGCCTAACGGAGGCGATGAGATCAACATCCTGCGGCCGGGCAAGAATTATGGGTGGCCGGTGGTCAGCTATGGGCGGTTCTATCTGGGGCCTCGGGTTTCGGAGAATCCGTGGCGGGAGGGGATGGAGCCTCCGCTGGTTTTTTGGGTTCCGGCGATCGCGATTTCGGGGATGACGTTCTACACTGGCGACAAGTTCCCTAATTGGAAGAACAACGTTTTTGTCGGCGGCATGCGGCAGGGTGAGGTTCCGCGATCCGGGCATCTGGAGCGGATCGATTTTAACGACAAGTGGGAGGAACTCCATCGCGAGTCGATGCTGCGCGAGTTGCAACAGCGCATTCGGGATGTGCGCCAGGGTCCCGACGGCTTCCTGTACTTGTTGACGGCTGAGAATGAGGGCGCGCTGATGCGGATGGAGCCTGCGCCAGCGCCGGATCGCCGGTAACACGCTCTCCGCCGTCGCGGCTCGATGCGGGCTGCCTGTTTCGTAGCGGATCAAAGACGCTGAGCCGCGGTAGAGTACCGCTCCCCTTACGGTCGTGGCTCGGCCGGCCGCGGTTCTGTGACGGCTAGAGCCGCGTTGAGGGAGCCTTGCCGATAGCCTTCCAAATCCAGCGTCACGTAGTGGAACCCAAGAGGCTTGAAGATGGCCGTGAACTGGCGCGCCATTGCCGGGTCCAGCGCGCGGACCAGTTCCTCGGGCGCGATCTCGATTCGCACCAGGTCGCCGTGGAAGCGCACGCGGAACTGGCGGAAGCCTAGGGCGCGGATGGCTTCCTCGCCGCGCTCGACGGTCTTGACGTTCTCAATCGTCACCGGCGTTCCGTAGGGGATACGCGAACTCAGGCAGGCCGAGGCCGGTCGATCCCAGGTTTCGAGGCCGGCGCGGCGCGATAGCTCACGGATCTCGGCCTTGGTCAGGTCCGCTTCCACCAGTGGCGCTTTTACCTGGTGTGCGGCCGCGGCTTTCTGGCCGGGACGATAATCGCCCAGATCGTCGGCATTCACGCCGTAAATGACATGGGCGATCCCGCGTTCGCGCGCGACTTGGTCCAGGACGGTGAAGAGTTCGTCCTTGCAGTGGAAGCAGCGGTCCGGGCCATTTTTGATGTAGTCGGGATTGTCGAATTCGCGGGTAGCGATGTACTCATGATGGAAACCACAGGCCCGCGCGAATTCTTCGGCCGCCTGTTTGTGGGACTCCGGGAGCGAGGCGGAATCGGCGGTGATGGCTACGGCCTGCGCGCCCAAAACCTGGTGCGCGGCCCAGGCCAAGTACGCCGAATCGGCGCCTCCGGAATACGCTACGATCACGCTGCCCAGCTCGCGGAGATGGGCGAATAGGCGCTCCTGCTTCTGTTCGAGGTTACCGCTCGCCGTCGAGGCCAGACTGACCAAGGCCGCCATAGTTCGAGTATACGGGTTCCGGGTCGGGCGCAGCCGCGATCTTGCGCAACGCGCCACGGCCTAGCCACAATTGCGAGCAGTCCTCGCAGGAATCGATCATCACGTTACCGCCGCCGCCGTAGGCGTGGTGATCCATGGCGTGGCTGCAGAGCGGGCAGTCGAGCGTCGGGACGGCTTGGGATTCGCGGGGAGCCAGGTAAGCTGCGGGGCGTTCGCGGTGGTCGCGGAGTTCTTCGAGCAGCGGGACGATGTCGTCCATCGCGATCAACATGCCGTGGCAGGTGGTGCAGTAGAGCATGTCCTGTCGCTCCAGGCGGCCGTTGAACAGCGCCGTTTTGCAGGCGGGGCAGTCGTGCTGGCTCGGGTCGAGTACCTGGACGCCGTCTTCGTCGGCGGGCGGCGTCGACTGGCTGCCGCAGTAGTCGCAGATCATCAGGCCCTGGTCGCGGTCCAAGCGTACGGATGCGCCGCAATTCTGGCAGGTCATACGCGAGCTATCGGCGGAATGTGGCACAGGCTTCAGCCTGTGGCGGAAAGCTTTCTACGCCAGCGGCAGGCCGCCCTGTCCGTTGGACTCGTCCTCACCTGGGATCAGGCTGGCGGCGGCTACTTGATCGCCCGCCTCCACGTTGACTAACCGCACGCCCTGCGTGGAGCGGCCGGCTTGGCGGATTTCGCCGGAATCGATCCGGATGATCTGGCCTTGCTTGGTTACGATCATCAAATCGGAGTCTTCTTTCACCGATAGAATCCCGACTACCTTGCCGATTCGGGGCGTGGTCTTCATGTTGATCACGCCTTTGCGGCCGCGGGCGGTCAGGCGGTAGTCCTCCAACGGTGTGCGTTTGCCGAAGCCGTTTTCGGAGATCGAGAGGATGAGTCCCTCTTTTTCGACGACTACAAAACCGACCAGGTAGTCGCCCTCTTCGAGTTCCATGCCGCGCACGCCGCGCGCCGGCCGGCCCATGGCGCGGACATCGTCTTCCTTGAAGCGGCAGGCCATGCCTTCGTGCGAACCGAGGAAGATGTAGTCGCTACCGCCCGTTAGGCGCGCCGCCAGCAGTTCGTCGCCTTCATCCAGGCCCAGCGCGATGATGCCGCGCGACAGCGGGCTATCGAACTCGGTCAACGCACACTTCTTGATGACGCCTTGTTTGGTCACCATCACGATATACTTGCCGGCCACGTCCGCCGCTTCCAACTTGGCCGGCAGGAACGCGGTGACGGTTTCGTCCGGCTGCAGGTTGAGCAGACCCGAAGCGTGTTTGCCCTTGCCCGTGGTGGCCGCGTCCGGAATGGTGTAGATCTTGAGCCAATACACGCGGCCCTTGTTGGTGAAGATCAACAAGTAGGCGTGCGTGGAGGCGATGATCAGATGTTCGACCACATCTTCGGCGCGCGTGGACATGCCGATGCGGCCCTTGCCTCCGCGGGACTGGCGGCGGTAGGTATCGACCGCCGTGCGCTTGAGGTAGCCGCCGCGCGTCACGGTCACGGCGACGTCTTCCACTTGCACCAGGTCTTCCAGCGTGATCTCGCCGGTGTCTTCGACGATCTGGGTGCGGCGCTCGTCGCCGAAGTCCTTCTGGATTTCCTTGAGCTCGCTGATAATCAGGTTGCGCACCACTTTTTCCGAGCCGAGGATTTCCAGATACTCGGCGATGCGCTTCTGAATGTCGGCCAACTCGTCGATGATCTTCTGCTGCTCCATGCCGGTGAGGCGCTGGAGTTGCAGTTCGATGATGGCCTGGGCTTGCCGTTCGGTGAATTGCGGTCCGGCCGCGCCGACGGCGGCCGCGTAAGCCTTGGCCTCGGCCGGCGTGATAAACGCCATCAGGGCGTCGCGCGCTTCCTTGGGCGTCCGGGCGGCGCGGATCAGCGCGATCACGGTATCCAGATTGTTCAACGCGCGCTGGAACCCCAGCAGCAGATGTTCGCGCTCGCGGGCCTTGCGCAGCAAGTAATCGGTGCGGCGCCGGACCACGTCCATGCGGTGGTCGAGGAAGCGCTTGAGCGCGTCGACGATGCCCAGCTCGCGCGGCTGGCCGTTGACGATAGCCAGCAAGATCACACCGAAGCTGATCTGGAGCTGGGTGTGCTTGTACAAATTATTCAGGACCACTTCGGCCTGCTCGCCGCGCTTCAGCTCGAAGACGATGCGCATTCCGTCGCGATCGCTTTCGTCGCGGATTTCGGAGATGCCTTCAATCTTCTTCTCGTTCACCAGCGCGGCCGCGTGCTCGATCAGGCGCGCCTTGTTGACCTGGTACGGAATCTCGGTGACGATGATGGCCTCGCGCTCCTTGCCGATTTTCTCGGTGGCCGCTTTGGCGCGCACCTTCATGGAGCCGCGCCCCTTGGTGAAGTACTCGTGGATGCCTTCGCGTCCCAAGATCAAACCGCCGGTGGGGAAGTCCGGGCCTTGCACGACCTCCGCGATTTTGGCCAGCGGCGTCGCCGGATTCTGCACCAGCATGATGCAGGCGTTGATAATCTCGGTGAGATTGTGGGGCGGAATCTTGCTGGCCATGCCCACGGCGATGCCCTCGCTGCCGTTGATCAGCAGGTTGGGGACGCGGGTCGGCAGGACTTCGGGCTCGACTTCGCTTTCGTCGTAATTGGGGCGGAAATCGACGGTTTCCTTGTCGATGTCTTCGAGCAGCGCGGCCGCGATCCGGGACAGGCGAGCTTCTGTATACCGCATGGCCGCGGGCGGATCGCCGTCGACCGAACCGAAGTTCCCCTGGCCATCCACCAGCGGGTAGCGCATCGAAAACGGCTGCGCCATGCGGACCAACGCGTCGTACACCGGGACGTCGCCGTGAGGGTGATACTTGCCGAGGACTTCGCCGGTAATCTTGGCGCACTTGCGCGTGGGCCGGTTGGCGTGCAGCCCCATCTCGTGCATGCCGAAGAGAATGCGGCGGTGCACGGGCTTCAAACCGTCACGGACATCGGGGAGGGCGCGGCCCACGATCACGCTCATGGCGTAATCGAGATACGAGCGGCGCATCTCGTCTTCGATGTTGATGGGGATGTGGCTCTTGTTCCCGCCGTCGCCCCCGCCTAGCGGTATCTGGCCGCCGGGGGGAGTGGTCGGGTCCTGGGGATCTGCCAAGTGGGTTGCTCCTGTCGTTATCCGGTTTCGTTATCCGGTGTGGAAAGGGCCGCGGGCTTCCTGGGGGAGATGCGGCCTTAACCCTATTTTATCAGGTTGCCGAGGCGTTCTGCCGATCTTTTAAGAGGCCGATCGGCCCCTTAATCCGAAGTGAGGTGCGGCGCTAAGAAGGTGGCGGTCGTTGGTCCAGATTTCGCTAAATCCGGCGTCCGCGGCCGAGACGATGTGCACCGCGTCCCCGGCGCGAAGAAAAACTTGCTTGGGTAGCGTGCGGGCGGCAAGTTCCACTTGCCGGAGAATGCCTGCCGTGACCGGTATCAAGAGCCAGGTTTCATCCCGCAAGTCTTGCTGAAACTGATCGCGGACTTCCCGCGCCGTCCGGCTATTGAGCGTTCCTTCACGTTGATGGCGATGAAACACGCAAGCCACCTCCGCGATGGTCCACGCCGAGGTGTAGGCTGCCGAGGCCCCTCGGACCATTTCCCGAACCGCCAATGCGTCCCGTTCCCGCAGATAACACTTGGCAACGTAGGCCGCGTCTAAATAGATCGCGCTCAGGAGCGGTCCTCTTCCAGAATCCGGCCGCTGTCGGTCTTGGAAACCGGCAGCTTCTTGATCCACGACTCGCGGTTGGGAAGGGGCTTGCCTCGCCCCGGGGGCCCGGTGATCGGCCTGAGTTCAGCCACCGGCTTTCCGCGCAGTTCGATCACGTAGGTTTGGCCCTCCACCACTTCTTTGATCAGAGAGCTGGTCTTCAAATGAAGCTTTCTGACGCTGGCTTTCTCCATGTGTCACATTGTGACACATGGCCCAGTGTGCCGGCATCCGGCGTGCCTCTAGGAGGCGGTCTGCCACTCCGTGAGCTGGTCCAACGCCGGGTCGTCGAAGGCGCTGGAGCCCGTCATGGCGAAGTAGTTCCGCATCTGCATGCGGTCGGGGTCGGCGACTTTGTCCCATTTGCATTTCACGCAGAAGGGGTGGCGTTCCTGGTGCTCGTTTGCGCGCCAGTACTGTTGCGGGCCGGCGAAGAAGCCGCGCGCCAATTGGTGTAGTGGTGAATTGAACACTTCCTCGCCGCCGGGCGTCGCGGGATTGAATGCGCCGAAGGTCAACTCCGCGCCTTGGCGGGGCGCGCAGCAGCACGGCAAGATTCTGCCGCTCGAATCCATGGTGATGCTCTTGTAAAGCCACTCGCAGGATCGCCCGGAAGGCGCTGGACCGTTGGGCGGCGCAGGGGGCAGGTGAGCGGGCAGGGCGTCGAACTCGCGCTCGATGGCGGTGGCGTTGAGGCTGTCCGGAAAAGGATTCCAGTTTTTCGTCAGGGCCGAATAGGCGTCCAAGCCGAACTCGATCAGTTGTGGCGCGATGTTCGCGGGCCGGATTTGCGGATCGTCCCAAGCTACGTCCCAGGCCGGGGAGGCTTCGAAGCGGTCCACACCCAGTTCGCGTGCCGCCTCCAGGGCCGCGGGAATTTCGTGCACGTTATGTTCGAAAGCCAGGAAGCGCCAGGTGATCACGGGAGTGGATCGCCCCGACTTTCGTTTAGCCTCCACCAATTTGCGAATGTTCCCGATCACCAGATCGAAATTGCCTTTCCTGCGAAAACGCTCGTACACCGATTGCGTGGCTCCATCGATGGACAGCACCATGTAGTCCAATCCGGAGTGCACGTAGGCGTCGGCGTCGAAGCGCGCGAGCGACAGGTTGGTCGATAGCATGGTCCGGAGCAGGTAACTCTTGGCCTGGCGGATGAAGTTCGGCGTCTCCGGGTTAACCAACGGCTCGCCGTAATTGCACAACGTGACGAACAGCGCGGCGGGGCCATAGCGATCCAGCAACGCTGCGTACCGCGCCGGGGCCAGCACGCCGGGCTTCCAATCGAACCAGTGGGATTCCTTGGCACGCTCGGAATGCACGCACCCGGGGCAGGCGAGATTGCAGGCGTTGGCGGGGTCGACGACGACGGCCAACGGACGCGAGTCCAGCACGGCGTCCTGCCGCTCGAAGTGCTGTTTCGCCAGCCACAAGTTGATCAGTTTGACGGCGAGCGCTTTGGATTCGTTAGGGCCGAAGCCGGTTTGAAGCGCGCGAAGCACTTCATGTTTTGAAATGGGCTTTGAAGTGGGGCCGGCGGCCGCCGCGAGGATGCGGTGTAGATCCGAAGGCCGCCGCTTCGACCAGGCGTGCGGGGAAAGTAGCCGCCTCATGGCTCCCACTCCTCCGGTCACCATGTTGAGAGAAGATTGAGGCTTGGCTCGTCGAAGGCGCCTGGGGCAGCCATCGCAAAATAGTTCAGCACTTGCGTCGGATCGGGGAAGGAGCGGTGGTCAAACTCGCAGTTCACGCAATAGGGTTGCCGGCCTTCAGCCCGGTACGCTTGCGGGTCCGCGAGGAATTGCCGGGCCTTTTGGTGCATGGCGGAGTTGAACACGTCATTATTTGTGTCAGCTTGCGCGTCGGTGCCCGCGCCGTTGTCTGAACCATCCCGGGGCGCCGCCGGGAATTCGGCAAACAACAAGTCCGCGTCTTTACGGGGTGAACAACAACACGGGAAGATCCTGCCGCCGGCGTCCATGGTGATGTTCTTGTACAGCCATTCGCAAGTGGAGCCGGTCTGGGAGCCGCCGCTGTCTGGGACTCCGGGCTCGATTTCCGCGTCGAACTCCTGGTCGATGGCCGCGACATTCAGACTCTCCGGGAACGGATTCCAATTCCGCGCCATGGCGGTGTACACGTCGTCCAGGCCGAACTCCACGTTCACCGGCTCCGCCTGGACGGCGTGAATGTCCGGATCGTCCCACGACACATCCCACGCGGGTTCGGCCTTGAATTGGTCCACGCCCAATTCGCGAGCCGTTTCCCGAGCCGCGGGGACTTCGTGGAGATTGTGCTCGAACATCAGATACCGCCAGGTGATGATGGGTGTCGATTTGCCCGACTGGCGTTTGGCCTCCACCAGCTTGCGGATGTTCCGGAACACCAGTTCCAGGTTCCCCTTCCGGCGGAAACGCTCGTAAACCGGCTGCGTGGCGCCGTCAATCGAGAGCACCATGTAATCCAGCCCCGACTCGACGTAAGGTTCCGCGTCGAAGCGCGGCAGCGACAGGTTGGTCGAAAGAATGGTCCGCAGCAGATGGCCCTTGGCGTAGCGGATGAATTTCGGAGTCTCCGGGTTGACCATCGGTTCCCCGTAATTGAACAGCGTGAGGTACAGTGCCGGGGGACCGTAGCGATCCAGCAGCGCTCCGAACCGCGTGGCGCTCAGGAGGCCCGGCTTCCAGTCGAACCACTTGGATTCCTTCGCGTGGGCCGAATGCACGCATCCCGGACACGCCAGATTGCAGGAGTTCGAAGGGTCCAACACGACGCTGAGCGGGCGCGAACGCACGACCGTATCTTTTGCCCGGAAGTGCCGGCGGGCCAGGCGCAGGTTCAGTAGCTTCGTGGTCAGAGCCTTCGACTCGGTGACGTCCAGATGATTCCGCAGGAGCGCGAATAGCTGCGCCTTGGCAGCGGTCAGACGGCCGGACCCTTGGCCCTGAAGTCCGCCGTCGAGAGCCGCGAGAGCGTCGAACAGACTGGCGGGCTGGACAGACTCGCGCTTGCGGGCAGTCAACAAGCCTGTGATGTAGTTCACCACCCCGGAACCCGTGCCGCGCCTGAAGCCAGCGTCTGCCAAGCGGGTTCTCCTCTCGGAGGGGTCGCGAATTTCATGGGGAGCGGCGGCCTGGGTCTTATTATGTCACGTCGCGAGTGCGGTGCGCCTTTTTGCCCGAATTGAGGTGGGGCGTTCCGAAACCGGCTTTTATTAGTCGGGGATTCTTTAAATTCGGCGTCCGCGGCCGGCCCGGTGTGTCTCGCGACCGTGCTCTGACCGTGTGATTGAGTTCTGTTGCGACAAAGCCAGCCATTCCCGAGCGATCGGTTGTGAGTCGCGGTAAGCGTCCCACGCGCTCTTAGCCCAAGCCTCGACCGCACGTCCGTACTCGGAAGGATCGTCGATGCCGCACACGTCCGCGATCGTCAGTCTGCCTCGGAAGTCCGGCAACGCCGGTTTCCGCAAGTCCACGCCCGCGTTCAGCCAAAGATAATTCTGCTGCAATAAGACCGGGTCATTGCCATGCTCCAGAGCCACGCATAAGCCGCATAGGTGCGCCGCCAACGATTTCGCCGATTTCACGTAGGAAGAATGTTGGACGCAGTACGTGTCGACTGCCAGGCGGTGATGCCGCCAATAGAGAGCGGGTTGTTCAAAATCACGAGCGAATACGGCATCGCGCAGCGCGGCGCAATCCGGTGCGTCAGGCAGACTGCGCAGTCCGCACTCGCCGCAGACGATCGGGACGGCCGGACTGGAACCTATGACGTTTGCCATCACAGATTCCTCAATCCGATCCATAAACCCAACGCCACCGAGGCGCCCCAAACGATAAAGGGAGGGAGCAATCCCAGAGCGAACTTGAGGCCGCCCGTCAGCGCCGCGATGGTCACCTTCAGCACGGCATTGGCTCCCAGGGCCAGCATGACCGCGATGGCCGCCGCAGCCACGGTGATTCCGCCAGCGCGCAGCAGGTCCGCCGCCGGAGCGATGACGGTGGCCACATCCACCAATCCGCCCAGCAGGCTGGTGGCCTCGAAGGCTCCGGCGCCGGCGCGCGCCGAGGCGGCTTTGCTGATGAACACGACGGCGGTGAACAGCGCTCCAAAGCGCAACGCGGGCTGGATGCGGAAGGGGTTGCCGTGTTCGATGGCCATGGTTTCCAGGTGCTGATGCGGCCAGCGGCCCATGCCCCAGGCCATGGCTACACCGGTGGCGGCCGAGATCGCCATCGGCCACAGGCACTTCTCGGCCAAAGGCGGGCTCGCGAGGGCCACGATCAGATACGTCCTTGGAAACTGAACCGTGTTGGCGATGACGAAGGCGCGCCACAACCCGAACGTTTCGGATGGCCGCTCCTTGCTTTGGCGCGCGAAGTGCAACGTCGCCGCCGTGGTGGAGGCGAGTCCGCCCAGGATGCTGGTGTACACCAGACCCTTTTCCGGGCCGAGAAATTTCTCGAAGAAATACCCGACATAGGAAATCGACGAAATCAGAATCACGAACATCCATACCTGGCGCGGCGAGAAGAACATGTAGGGTCCGAAGGCGCCCACCGGCAGGACCGGGTAGATCACCAGCACCACGGTGACGAAGGCCAGCGTGGCGTTGAACTCGGTTTCTGTAATCGTTTCGCGCAGCAGGTGCTGGAGGCGCTGCTTGGCCTCCAGAAACACGGCGATCAAGACGGCCAGCGCGATGGCGATGGGGAAGCCCGCCTTGAGCGAAGGCATGGCTGCGGTGAGCGCCAGTAGGAAGGTCGCCGCTCCGGCCAACTCCGTGGTGATACCGCTGCGCTCGTGGCGCTGTTCGACGTGCAGGATGCCAAGCAGGGCGATCACCGAGAGCAGCCCGGCGGCCGCCAGCCACGGATTGCCCAGAATGCCGCACAGTCCGCCCGCCACCGCGATGAGCAGGAAATCGCGGAGGCCGGGGTGCGGGCCCGGAGTCGCTTCCCGTTGCGTGCCGATCAGCAGGCCTACCAGCAGAGATCCCGCGAGCTGCTCGATCAGCATGGGGAAGGAGAGGTCGGCCTGCACCATCTGATTATAGTGGGCCGATTATAGTGGGCTGACGAAGCCCAAGGTGGAGCGGGCTTCAGCCTGCAACGGGGCCTTCAGGCTCCGCGCTGACGTGTCGGCCAGACCGGCACGGACGCTGAAGCCTCCGTTGCAGGCTAAAGCCCGCTCCACAGCGTTTACGCGGTGCGGAGTGCGCTGGCGGCCGTGAGCCCGCCGAAGCGCCGCTCGCGGCGATGAAATTCAGCCACGGCGGCGGCCAGATCCTCGCACGAAAAGTCGGGCCATTTCCTCGGTGTGAAGACCATCTCCGCGTAAGCGCATTCCCACAACAGAAAGTCGCTTAAACGCTGTTCGCCGCTGGTGCGAATCAACAAATCCACATCCGGGCCCAGCAGAGCGGAGAAGCGTTCCGGACTCCAGGCAGGGCTGGTCCGCATCACGCGCGCGGCCTCCAGGATGGCGAAGCGCGACGAATAATCCAGCGCCAGGCGCAGTCGCAGACGGCGGCCTTCCCGAGTAGCCCGTTCCGAGTCTTCGAGCAGAGCCACCACCGGAGCCGGCAGGCGGTCCCGCCGCCCAATGGCTTCGAGACGAACCCCGTTGGCGACCAACCGCGCAGTCTCGCCCGCCAGGTAGCGCGACAGTAGCTTCATCAACGCGGCGACTTCGCGGGGCGGGCGGCTCCAGTTATCGCGGGAAAACGCGTACAGCGTAAGCGTCCCGATGCCCAGGTCCGGCGCGGCTTCGACGACGCGGCGGACAGTATCGGCGCCGGCGCGATGTCCCGCCACCCGAGGCAGGCCGCGCTGGCTGGCCCAACGGCCATTTCCGTCCATGATGATGGCCACGTGCAGCCCGGCGTCCGGCCGGGCCGCCGGCGCATTGGTGGAACGCGAAGGGTTCATGAATTCACTGCGGCCGTCAACTGGCCGCGTGCCTCCGCGTCGCCTCGATCAAGGCTTCCATGTGGTTCAGGTACCTCTCCAGCGCGCTGCGTCCAGCGCTGGTCAGCGCATAATCGGTTTTGGGCATGCGTCCCTGAAAAGTCTTAGTGCACGCGATGTAGCCGGCTTCTTCGAGCTTGCGTGCATGCACGCTCAAGTTCCCATCGGTGGTTTTCAGAAGCCCCTTTAGATCGTTAAAACTCAGCGACGAGTTGGCCGCCAGCGCGCTCACGATGCCCAGGCGCACGCGTTCGTGAATCAGCCGGTCCAGATCGTGGACCGGAGCCTGAGCGGATTTCTTGGCGCGCGGCCCACCCGTCTCGCCGCTGGATGGCGGCTCGCCTGCGTGGCGAGCCGGCGTAGTTGTCCGTGCCAGTGAAGTTCCTTTAGCCACCGTAACGCCTCGCAATAATCGTTCCGAACAGAATATGCAGACCGCCGAATCCCACGGCCAGCCAGAAGTCGCCCCACGCTAGCGGCGGCCACAGCGAGGGCACGAACAGAGCCAGCGTGCCTTCGGCCAGGAAGCACGCTCCCATCACCGGGACGATCGGGACCGAAAATGCGCCGCCCGTGATGACGCCGGTGCCGTACAACATCAGCCACACTCCCGGAATCGCGTTGACCATGTCCGCGCGCCAAAGCGCCAGAGTCAGTGCGGCGCCCGCGATCAGCGGCGGCACGAAACTGAACACGAATTTCCGCGTAGGCGCCGACCACAGCGGCAATCCGCGCGCGCGGGATTTGCGCCGCATCGCCAGCACGCCCACCGCGATGGCCACCACACCGGCGCACAACCACACCGCCAGCCAGGCTTGCTTCGATGGCGCGCGCCAAGCGGCGCCCGCGGCCGCGATCGCAGTTAATCCCATAGCCACGCCGCCCCAGCCCGGAACGGCCGTGAAACTCCCAGCGCGCTCCATGGTTTCGCGAATGTACTGCAGATTGTCCAGCGCGTGCGCATGCATGGAAATCGGCGCTCGGTCGGGTGTGCGGATGGGCCGGACGGTCGCCATAACCCTAAGATAGAGCAGTTCGTGTGCGGTTGTCAAGTACTTTGTATGGTAAAGTTGGCGCCGCTTTGCGCCGCAGAGCGCCGCACTGATACCATGGGTCGGTACTACCAAATGAAAGCCTTGCTGGAGGAGCTTGCGCCGGGTAGCGGCGACTTGGCGCTAGCGCAAGCCATCGATCCCGCGCGGATTCCCGCCCACATCGCGATCATCATGGACGGCAACGGACGCTGGGCCCGCCGCCGCCGCATGCCGCGCGTGGCCGGACACAACGCCGGCGTGGACGCGGTTCGCAGCACGGTAGAGACTTGTGCCCGCATGAACGTCGGCGCGCTGACCCTGTACGCCTTCTCGGTGGAGAACTGGAAGCGCCCGCGCAGCGAGGTGGAGACCCTCTGGCATCTACTGCGCCTGTACCTGGATCGCGAGTTGCCCCTGCTGATGCGGCACGACATTCGTTTTGGCGCCATCGGGCGCTTGCATGAGCTACCGGTCTCCGTCCGGGCCCCGCTCGACTCCGTAGCGCGGCAAACCGAAGGCAATCGCGGGCTGCGCTTGAATCTGGCGATCAACTACGGCGGCCGCGCCGAACTGGTGGATGCCGTAAAGGCCTTGGTAGAGCAAGCGCGCCGGGGTCCGCTGGTAATCGACGAAGCCGCAATCTCCGCGCGGCTCTACACCGCGGGTCTCCCCGACCCGGATCTCTTGATCCGCACCTCCGGCGAAATGCGGGTCAGCAACTTCCTGCTCTGGCAGATCGCCTACGCCGAGTTGTACGTGACCGAGACGCTGTGGCCGGATTTCAACCGCGCCGAACTGCTCCGCGCCATCCTCGACTACCAGAAACGCGACCGCCGCTTTGGCGGAATCGGCGAGGCGCGACCCGCCGCCGCCGGCCCCGCGTCCCACCCCCAGGGCGCCCTGATCGAAGCCGCACCCGCACCCGCGCGATGAGGCACTGGCGTCACGTTGTGCCCGACTAAAATCTAAAAAATGAAGCGCATCCTCTCCGCGCTGGTCCTGATTCCGGTGGTGGTGCGGTTGGTGCTGGTCAGTCCCGATTGGGCGCTCTACTTTGCGCTCGCCCTGGTGGGGCTGGCCGCGTTCCGCGAATTTGACGCCATCGCGGCGGCGCAGGGGCTGGAGCCCGCGGGCATCCCGGGGATGGCGGGTGGATTAGTTTTCCTGTTGACGCCCGAGCCGGCCCTCCCGGTGCTGGTGGCGATCACCCTGGTACTGATGGTGCTGAAGCTCCGCCTCGACGATTTCTCGAAAGCGCTGGCGGGCGCGGGCGTGACGGTGCTCGGATGGGTCTATATTTTCGGCGCTTGGCGCTGCGCCGCGGCGCTGCGCGAAATCAACTCCCACTGGCTGATGATCGCCTTGCTGGTGAGCTGGGTGGGAGACACGGCGGCGTACTACGTGGGCCGAGCGTTCGGCAAGCATAAGCTGGCGCCGGTGGTCAGCCCGGCCAAGACCTGGGAGGGAGCCGCCGGTTCCGTGATCGGCGGCATAGCAGCGGCGGGAGTGTACGCGCACTTCTTGATCCCGTCCGCGCCGCTGGCGGCGGTGCTCGCCACGGGAGCGGCGGCGAACATCGCGGGACAAGTCGGTGACCTGTGCGAATCCGCCTGGAAGCGCGGCGCGAATGTAAAGGATAGCGGCACCTCCTTACCCGGCCACGGCGGCTGGCTCGACCGCATCGATTCCAGCCTGTTCAGCATCCCCGTGGTGTACGGCATCCTCAAGCTCACGCTCGCGTATCCCTGGTGGTAACGTGAGCCCGCGTTTCTCGCAAGCGATCTTGCGCGCCACGTCCGGTTCATACTTGTGGCAAGGCGCGAGCTCTCCCGGTCAGTCGGGAGCGCCTGACGGACGGGCATTTCCACGACATGTCGACTAGTCCAAGTGCCGGGCATCAGTGCGTCAGGAGTTGGCCTTCTCGGCTTCGGCAGGCGAATCGAGCGGTAGGGATGGGGAACGCTGTTGGAATCTGTCGAGATCCAAGATCGCTCTGCGAATCGCTCTGTAATCGTCGGATGGTACGCTGACCGACGCTCCAGGATCGTCCACATCCAGCAACCGCTCCGGCGCTTTGGTGGTCGCCAGCAAGTCCACATAGCATCCGTAGTCCAGCTTGTACACATCATATCGGGCTCCAGGCTCATCGTGGCCTGAAATGCTTCTCTTGATCACGTGGAGCAGTCTGGCGTCGAAAAGCGCGTCGATCAGCTGGTTGCGTGTGTTTGAGCGAAGAAGAAAGGCCCTTGCTCGGCGGTGCGCAATTACTTCGTCAATAACCCAGTGCAAAAGCTCTTCCGCCTCTGAATTCGAGCGGAGGGCTCCCTCTTTGTCACGCTGGAACCAAGTGCGAGCAGCAACGCGGATGGTGGGAATGGAAATCTTGTCCTTGAGGCTCCTCTGTGCAGCAATCGACAGAACATTAAACGCATCGCGAGGCACCCCCTCAGCGGCACGTACGAAGTCCTCAAACGCATTACGCTGCGTAAAGGCCGCCTGGATCAGTCCGTCAGAATCCTGGAATTCTGGTTTTGCCCCTGCCTCTGAGGCGTAATGTTTGAACAAAAGCTCCTGGAAGAACTCAAGGGCTCGGTCCGCATTGTTGTCAAACACCATATAGTCGTCCAGATCAACGTCGGCGGATGCATCGGCTCCGATTTCGATGCCTGTATAATCCCCGTGTGAGCCGATCTTAAAGTTCGATCGCTGTTCGATCGCGGCGATCTTGACTGTTATGCCAGCGAGGGGAAACACGGCACGCCTGATGAGATCCGCCAAGTACGGTTGTAGCTCAAGCGGAATCGTACTCCACTCGTCTAGCACGATCAAGAGCCGCACCGGACTCAGGGCCTTTGCCAATTCGCCCAACGCCTTCCCGACGTTTCCAAAATGAACGCGATATCTCACCAGACCAGACTCTTCTAAACGGCTCTCGACCTGCGAGGACAGTTTGTTCGCGCTGGTCAGGGTGGCCTCCACGGCCGGTGTCTTCTGGAGCCCGAGTTTGAGCGCGGAAGACTCCTCCCGGTCTGCACGGATTCCGTGCTTCGTTTCTCGATGAACCTCACGCACGACCTGCAAATCCGTAATGGACTCGGCGAACTTATCCAGCATAGGACCCAGAATCGCGAGATCCAGATCCGCAGTGACCACGTGCTCTATCAAGCTTTCGTGCACGGCCCCCAGCACGTCGAGCAGCAAACGGGTAGCTCGCTGCGTCAGGGGAATTTGCGTGTCAGCGTAAATCCCGCCCGAAGACCCCATATTGCGAAGATCGACGTAGACGGGCGCTGCTTGGTCGGGTTTGAGCTGTTCGATAACGTATAGCAAAGCGTGCGTCTTGCCAGTTCCTCGCCGGCCATAGACGACCTGATGGTCCTTGGACGAAAGCACAGGAATCAGGGGCCCTAAATCGACGAACGTCTGGACCAGGGTCTTACGGTCCACGGACTCAGCGCGCCGGGAAATCCCGACAAAGGCTGTATTAATCGAGTATGTCGTGCTCTTTTCCTCAGACATCAAATATATTGTATCTGTTTTCTACTACCTCACCCAGAGGCGGCAGTAAATACTGGCCATTGTGGGAGGGTCGGCCGTCATGCAGGAAGGCGAACTCCGAAGAAAGGTGGCCGTCTACTACCCAACCCGGAAATTGATCACCACCGACAATCACCACCGTCACAGCACATCACTTGGCACTCTCCAGCCTGCCACGGCAGGGCGAATCCGGGGCGAAAAATCCATATCATCCATAAATGCGGCCCATACGATCTATATATCTATATGCCTGAGGACTGCGCCCCGCTCTCCTCGCCCTGCATCCCCAATGTAAGCATCTGATTCTCCTCCCGTTGCGCCGACCGCAAAACGAACCCAACGGGACAGGCCCATCGCCAGCGGAGGCTTCTCAATCCGCCTCAGCTTCCACCCAGCCCACCCAAACTACAAGACAAACCCAACGCCCGTGAGCCACCTTCGCCCGCCCGAATCAAAGCATGATCGGCACATTTTTTACCCAGATTCTTTGAAGCGCCGTGCTAGCATCGGTGCGAAGGAAGGAGGTCGAGCCGGCTAACTCTGAAGACGCGCAAACTAAGCTTGTGCTCCCGCTCTGAACGGCGCACGAAAAGATCGGCGGATTCCTCTACGGTATGAGTACAATGTCGGGGCTAGCGCACGTCCACTTTCGGCGCCCGAAACCCCCGCAGCCGCAGACTGTTGGCCACCACGGTAACCGAACTGGCGGCCATGGCCGCGCTCGCGATCACAGGATTCAGATGCCCCGTCGCCGCGGCGGGGATCGCCACCACGTTGTACGCCAGCGCCCAGAACAAATTCTGGCGAATGATGCGCCAGGCCGCGCGCGCCAGCGCGATGCCATGGACCACCGCAGCCAGGTCGGGGCGCAGCAACGTCACGTCGCCCGCCTCCATCGCGATGTCGGTGCCCGAGCTCATGGCGAAACTCGCGTCGGCCGCCGCCAGCGCCGGAGCGTCGTTGATGCCGTCGCCGACCATCGCCACCACCCCGCCGCCTTCTTGCAGCCGCTGGATCTCGGCCACTTTGCCTTCCGGCAGCACGCCCGCGACAATCCGGTCGATGCCCGCCATCAGCGCCACTGAGGCGGCGTTTTCCGCGCGGTCGCCGGTGACCATCACCACTTCGATTCCCATCTCCTTCAGCTTCTCGATCGCCGGTGCGGAGCTGGGGCGGACGGGGTCGTTGACCAGCATAAAGCCGGAGAACAGACCATCCACCGCCACCAGCAATCCCGCCGCGGAGGCCTTGACGCCGGCCTCGGTGAGGAACTCTTCGTTGCCCACCATCACCTGGTGGCCTTCGACGCGCCCGCTGACGCCGCGCCCCGGCGTCATGCGAAACTCCGTGGCCCGGTCCCCTGGATTCACGCCGCGCTTCTCGGCGTATTCGAGCACCGCTTGTGCCACGGGATGTTCGCTCAGCCGTTCCACCCCCGCCGCCAGCCGCAGAACATCGTCGGGGATCTTGGCTTGCGTCACGCGCGGGACACCGTAGGTCACCGTGCCGGTCTTGTCCAACAATACCGTGTCGACGCGATGCAAAGCCTCAAGAGCCTCGCCGCCTTTTACCAGCAGGCCCAACTCCGCCGCGCGCCCGCTCGCCACCATCACCGCGGTGGGGACGGCGAGCCCCATCGCGCAAGGGCAGGCGATGATCAACACCGCAAGAGCCGCCGTCGCCGCCTGCGTGTAGCCGCCGCCGTACAGCGCCCAGCCTCCGAAGGTAGCCGCCGCCAGCACCAGCACCGCCGGCACGAACACGCGGCTGATCCGGTCCGCCACGCGCTCGATAGGCGCGCGCGAAGCCTGCGCCTGGCGCATCTGCGCAACGATGCGGGCCAGCACGCTCGCTTCCCCTAGCGCCGTCGCGCGCAAGCGGAATGCGCCGTTGCCGTTGACGGTGCCGCCGATCACCTCCGAGCCGGACGATTTGGAGTTCGGATAGGACTCGCCCGTGATCATGGCTTCGTTCACCCAACTGTGGCCGTCGATCACTACTCCGTCCACGGGTACTTTTTCGCCGGGGCGCACCACGACGATGTCGCCGGGATGCAGTTCGCGTACCGGAACCTCTTGCTCGCGCCCATCGTGCTCGACCCGAGCCAGCGGCGGCTGCAGCCCGATTAGCTTGCGCAGGGCGGCGGTGGTGTGGCGCTTCGCGCGGGCCTCCAGCGCGCGCCCGCTCACCACGAACGCCAGAATCAGCGCGGCCGCTTCGTAGTACACGTGCGGCTCGATGCCGCGCGCATGAAACCAGGCGGGCGCCGCGGTGACCGCCGCGGAGTACGCAAACGCCGCGCCGGCGCCCAGCGCGACCAGCGTGTTCATATCCGGCGAGCCGTGGATGGTAGCGGTAAACGCTCCCCGGAAAATGCCGCCACCCGCCCAGACGATCACGAATGCTGTGATGGCAAACAGCACCCAGTTGGCCCACACCCAATCAACCGCCCCGCCGTGAATCGCCTGCATGGCGCCAGGGCGCATCGAAATCGCCATAGCAACCGCGCCCAGCGCCAGGCTCACCACTGCCTTTATGCCCAACCAGCGAGCCTCTTCCGCCTGAGCCTTCTCCCGCTCCTCTTGTTCGGCGATCGGGTCGCGCCCAGGCTCGGGGAGTTGCGCTTCATACCCCGAATCGCGAATCGCTTCGAGCAGCTTCGGAGGCGCCACCGCCTGCGGGTCGAAGACCACGGTAGCTTCGCCCGTCATCAGGCTGACAGCGGCCTTCTCCACGCCCGGGGTCTGATCGAGCGCGTGCTGCACATGGGACTGGCAGGCCGCGCAAGTCATGCCGCCGACGCGGATGTGCAAAGTCTCGGTATGGCCGGTGACGGGCATGGCGTGATCGTGTTTAGTTCTGCCCGGCGGCATGAGGCTCATAGCCGGCCTTGCGCACAGCGTCGAGCACCGCCTGTTCGCGGCCCGCGTCCACGGCCACCACGGCCGACCCGACCTCCACCTTCTCGGCCCGAGCGCCCTCGACGCCTTCGAGCGCCTTGCGCACTCGGGCGACGCAAGCCTGGCAGTGCATACCTTGGATACTGATGTTCATGCTCTATATGATGCCGGAAATCGAGGCCACGCTTCAGGCCCACTTGGAACCAACGTGGAGCACGCTCTCCAGCGTGCCACGTCGGCACTCGTGCCGACGCTTGGCGAGCTCCAGGTTATTAGCGCTACAGCGTAATCACCCGATGATCGGTGCAGTGCGGTTGCAGTTCCCCGTGAATTCGCCCCACGGCGTCCAATCCATGCTGCGCCAGGAACGGCAGGATGGAATAAAAGCGCTCCTGCAAATGGCGATGCGGGTACAGCAGGTTCCCCAGGCGCTCGGTGTCGGCGGAGGCGCGGGCATCCCGGCGCAGCGTTTCCCGCTCGATCTTGCGCTGCGTCTTTTCGAGCTGGTAGGAAATCTTGGCCCGGCTCTTGACCAGCGCCTGGGCCAGCGTGTGATCGAATTGTTCCAGCGTGCCGCGCAGTTGGTCCAGCCGCGCCTGGACCGCGGAGGAGGTCTCGCGGAACGACTGCGCTACGCCTTCCGGCGTCAGGACCCGTGCGATCCGTTCCTTCAGCGCAGTTTCCGGCACCAGAGCGTCGCACAAATGCAACCTGTAGCGTTCCATCAATTTCGCCGAACGCGCGTCCAGCAGCGTGAATCCGCAACGCGAGACCGCGACCGGCATGCGCCCAAGCAGGCGGTCGTAAACCACCCGCGATTGGGCGAAGTACGCCATCTCGGCTGGCCCGCCCACATACGCCACCGTCGGCAGAAGATAATCCTGCCACACCGGACGCAAGAGCGCATTGGGTGACACCGCTTCGGGCGAAACGACGCCGCGCGACACGTTGGCCCGTAGCGGAATCCGCTCACCCTTGTCGAGCAGAAAGAACAACGACGTCTTGGCGTCGACCAGCACCTGAGCGTGGTATCCGGCCGCGGAGAGCGCTGCGTTCCGCTCCAGCAAGTCGCGATTTAGATCGTCCGCCTGACGCAACGCCTCGGCCATCAGCGGTGCGCCGATCGCGCGCACGCGCGGGTCCAGAGGATCGAGTGTCAGCACTCCGATGCGGCCCAGCAGCCGCTTCAGCAGCGTCCGAAAACCAGCGCCCAACGTCACGCCCCGTGGATACGCTTCGTCAACCGCCGCGACAACTTCTTCGGCGAAAGGAAACCCGTGCAACGCAACGCGTAGTTCGTCGACCGGCGGGTAGGCCAGAACGATGTCTCCGGCCGGGCGCGACCGCGAGGCCGATTCCGGCTTTACTTCGAGCCGCACGGGGCGGAACGACGTATCGAAGATCCAGACGTGCGAGGCCTCGGCGAAATCGTGATCCTCGGTAGCCAGCCAGAACAACGGGACCGTTGGAATGCCGCGAGCCGTCAGTTCATCGGCCAGCCGCGCCGCGGTAAGCGCTTTGTAAATGGTGTAGGCGGGTCCGGAGAACAAGCCGACCTGCTGCCCGGTGACCACCACGGCCGTGCCCGGCTGCGCGAACCGGTCCAGCAGCTCCCCCGAATTGCCTTGCCCGGCCAGCGCTGCAACCATCGCCGAGCGCCGCCCGTCGGGATAGTCGATTTCCCCCGCGGCGCGCCCAAAGGATGCCGAATCGTGCGGATTGTGCGCGTAAAAGCGCTCAACCCGGTCGAATTGGTAGCAAAAATCGGCGTAGAGCCGGGACGTTCCAGGCAAATCGGTATGGCGGATACAGGCTGGTTGCATCGGGGCGCTGAGCAGGTCCAAAATGTCTACGTCCAAAACGTCCAAGAGTACCAGATGCGGCGTGCCGGGCGAAAGTCGCAGGAAGTTGCGGGGAAATGTTACAGTACGCCTGTGGAAACATCGGTGGCAAGCAAGACTGCCAAGCGACTTCGGGAACAGGAGCGCCTGATCCATGTCGCGCGCACCGCCATGGAGATCGAGGCTCAGTCGGTCCTGGCGGCGTCGGCGCGCCTGGAGCAGAACCTGCTCCGCGCGGTGGAACTGATTACGGACCATCCGGGCAAAGTTATCGTCACCGGCATCGGCAAATCCGGACACGTCGCCCGCAAGATCGCCGCGACGCTGCAAAGCACTGGGACGCCCGCGGTATTTCTGCACCCGGCCGAAGCCGCGCACGGCGATCTGGGCGTATGCCAGCAGGGCGATCCGGTGGTGATGATTTCGAAGAGCGGATCTACTGGAGAACTGATCGAACTGATTCCTGCGTTGCGCGAGCTGCGGGCTGGCCTGATTGGTATTCTGGGCAATCCTCAATCGCCGCTGGCGCGTGAGATGGACGTGGTGTTCGATGCCAGCGTGCAACGGGAGGCCGATCCCGGCGGCTTCACGCCCACCTCCAGCTCGATCGTAGCTTTGGCCATGGGACACGCGCTAGCCGTGGCGCTGATGGAGGCGCGCGGTTTCACCGCCGAACATTTCTCCCGATATCACGCCGGCGGGCAACTGGGCCGCAATCTGCGCCTGCGGGTGAAGGACCTGATGCACTCGGGAGACGAAGTCGCGTGGGTGGCGCCCGCCGATTCGCTCAAACACGTGGTGATCGCCATGTCGAAACGCGCGCTGGGCGCGGCTTGCGTGATTGGGCCGGGCCATGTTTTCGCCGGCCTGGTTACCGATGGAGACGTCCGCAGGGCGCTGCAGGCGCACGACGATATTCGCACTTTGGCCGCCTCCGACGTAATGACGACAGCGCCGGTGTCGGTGGGTCCGGAGGCCCTGGTGCACGACGCTCTGTCCCTGATGGAAGACCGGCCGTCGCAGATCTCGGTGCTGCCCGTGCTCGAAGGGGACCGGTGCCTGGGGCTGATCCGCCTGCACGATATTTACCAGAGCGACATCGGTTAGACATCTCGGGTTGATCCTCATCTCGGCTAAAGTCAAAGTATGCCCGCGCCGCAGAATCGACGTGCCGCAGACCGGGACGCCGCGCGCATTGCACGCTGGGGCATTGTAGCCGGAGTGGCCCTGGGCGCGGTGAAGATCGGCGCCGGGCTGGCTTTTCATTCCGTGGCTGCCGTCTCCGACGGTTTTGAATCCGCCGCCGATGTTCTGGCCTCCAGCATCGTCGCCTTGGGCCTGTGGGCGGCGGCTAGGCCCGCGGACGCCGAGCATCCCTACGGTCACGGCCGCTACGAAACGCTGACCGGCCTGGGCGTCGGGACCTTGCTGGTCGGAGCCGGTGTGGGGATCTTTTTGCGCGCCCTCGAAGGCCGCCACGATTTGCACCAGCCCTCCATCCTGGTGGTGTGGCCGCTGCTGGCGTCGATCGCGGTGAAGGCCATCCTGTCGGCGGCGAAGATGCGTGCCGGCCGCCGGGCGGCGAGCGATGCTCTCACCGCCGATGCCTGGCACGAAGCGGTGGATATGCTTTCCGACGCCGTGGCGCTGGCGGCGGTCAGCCTGTCGGTGTACGTGCCGGGATTGAGCGGCGCCGATCACTACGGCGGCTCGGTGATTGGAGTCATCGTGGTCGTGCTGGGCGTGATCACGGTGAACAAAACCGCGGTCAACTTGCTGGACACGATGCCCGCGCCTGCCCGCGTGCAGGAGCTTCGGGCCAGCGCCCTGCAGGTTCCCGGGGCGCTGGGTGTCGAAAAGTGCTTCGCCCGCAAGACCGGTCTGCGGTACCATGTCGATCTGCACCTGGAAGTGGACCCCGACCTCACGGTGTCCGCGTCGCATGAAATCGCGAGCGCGGTGAGGGACCATTTGACGGCGAACCTGGACTGGGTGGAGGATGTCTTGGTGCATGTAGAGCCGCATTTGAACGTTGTGCGCCAGTAGACCATGGACAACCGCGAAATCGCACGCCTGCTTTCCGAGACCGCCGATCTGATGGAGATCGCGGGCGAGGACGGCTTCCGCATTCGGAGCTACCGCAATGCCGCGGCGGTGCTCGAAGGATACCCGGAGCAGGTGTCGGCGATCATCAAGGACCCGTCGAAGAAGGTCACCGATATTCCGGGAATCGGCAAGGGCATCGCCAGCGCGCTCGAGGAAATCGAGCAGCGCGGCAGCTTCGAGCGTCGCGACCAAATGCTGGAGCTGTATCCGCCGACCGCTCTGGAACTGCTCAAGATTCAGGGGCTGGGGCCCAAGAGCATTCGTACGCTGTTCGAGCATTACCGCGTGTCCACCATCGATGGACTCGAGCGCATCTGCCGCGAGCACAAACTGCGGGAGCTGCCGCGGATGGGCGAAAAGCTGGAGGAAAAGGTTCTGCGGTCGATCGCCCAGTATCGCCAGCGGGCCGGACGCTTTCTGTTGAGCTTCGCCTACGGTGTCGCCGAAGAATTGTCCGCGTATTTGCTGGAACTCAAAGGCGTCGAACGCGTGACCCCGGCGGGTAGCTTGCGGCGCGGCAAAGAGACGGTCGGCGATCTCGATCTTCTCGCCACCGGCCCCGGCGCCGAAGCGGCGATCGAGAAATTCGCGGCGCATCCCAAGGTGCATGAGGTGCTCGGCAAAGGGCCCAATAAAGCCAGCGTGAAATTCGGACTTGAAGGCTTGCAGGTGGACTTGCGCGCGTTGCCCGACGAAAGCTACGGCGCGGCGCTCCAGTATTTCACCGGCAGCAAGGAACACAACATCAACCTGCGCAGCCGCGCGCAGAAGATGGGTCTCACTTTGAGCGAGTACAGCCTGGCGCGCGTCGGGTCGAAGGAGGTGGTCGCCAGCGCCACCGAGGAGGACATCTATAAAGCGCTCGGCCTGCACTGGATTCCACCGGAACTGCGCGAGAATCAGGGCGAGATCGAAGCCGCTGAAAGAAACGAGCTGCCCCACTTGGTCGACCTGAAGCATATCCGTGGCGACCTGCACATGCACACTACCGAGAGCGACGGCCGCGCCACGCTCGACGAGATGGCCGAGGCCGCGCGCGAGTTGGGCTACGAATATATCGCCATCACCGACCATTCGAAGGCGCTGGCCATGGCCAATGGGCTGGACGAGAAGCGCGCGGTCGCGTTCGCGCATCAGGTTCGGGAGATGAAACATCGCGATCTCGGGATTCGCGTGTTTTCGGGCCTCGAATGCGACATCCTGCGCGACGGCGCGATGGATCTGGCGGACGATGCGCTGGCCGAACTGGATTTCGTGGTCGGCAGCGTTCACAGCTACATGAACCTGGAGCCCGCCGAGATGACCGACCGGATGCTCCGCGCGCTCGAATGCAAGCATCTGCGGGCGATTGGACATCCCACCGGCCGGTTGCTGCTGCACCGCGATCCGTTCGGCTTCGACGTGGACGCGGTGTTCAAGGCAGCCGCGCGGCGGCATGTGTATCTGGAAATCAACGCCAGCCCGGAGCGCCTGGACCTTACGGCATCGCTGGCGCGTCAGGCGAAAGCGCACGGTTGCAAATTCGTGATCTCGACCGATGCGCACCATCCCAAGCATCTGGCGAACATGCGCTACGGCGTAATCATGGCGCGCCGGGCGTGGCTGGAGCCGCACGATATCTTTAATACGCACCACCTGAAAGATTTTGAGCACGCCATTAAGAGCCACTAGCGCGATGTTTCTGCGACTCGTGGTATTTGCCGCGTTGGTTCCACTGGCCTCTTTCGGGCAGCGCTTCCAGTTCGGCGTCAAAGGGGGAGTGCCTCTTTCAGACACAATGGAGACGGGATCCGCCTACGGTGAGGGGGCGACGTCCGCGACCCGGCGCTATACAGTTGGGCCGACTGTCGAACTCGGGTTGTCGCATGGCTTCAGTGTGGAGTTCGACGCCCTCTACAGACGATTGGGCTTCGATGACACCGAATACTTCGCGCCTGAGTTTACTCTGACACGAACGACGGCGGGCTCTTGGGAGTATCCGATTCTCGGTAAATTCCGTTTCTTGCGTCGGCCGATTATGAGCCTCTACGTCGATGGAGGACCAGCGTTTCGCGGCATCACCGGAGTTTCCAGCACTACTAGGCAATATTACGGCGGCTTAGGAGGACCCTTTTCCACCACCACCACATTTTCCTCCGCAACTCTCAACAACCGCTCCAGCCACGGGGTTGTGGTCGGCGTGGGCGCTGACTTCCACACTTGGCTGCCGCACATCTCGCCTGAAGTCAGATATACACGCTGGGGAACCGGCCAGAATCTCGATTCAGTGCTCCAGTCCAATCCAAATCAATTAGATCTGCTCGTGGGACTCACGTTTTGACCAAATATGAAAACTATTTCCTCAGAAGAACTCATTCGCACTCCGATTTTTCATGTGACGATGGACCATGCGCTCGACCCCGACGGGTTCGAGATCAAGCGCGCCATCGTGCAGCATCCGGGATCGACGGTCGTCATGCCGGTCGACGAGAAACGGCGCGTTTTGCTGGTGCGCCAGTACCGCTTGCCGGCGCTGAAGTATTTGTGGGAGCTGCCGGCCGGGCGGATCGATCCCGGTGAGACCGCGCTTCAGGCGGCTAAGCGCGAGCTGCGCGAAGAGACCGGTTGCCGCGCCAGGAAATTTATCAAGCTCGCCGAATTTTACCCCAGCCCCGGATTTCTGGCGGAGAAAATGACGATCTTTCTGGCCAAGGAAATTACCGTAGGTGAAGCCGAGCCCATGGAGGATGAGCGCATTCAAACGCGCTGGTTCACCGCGAAAGAAATCGACGAGCTTATCCGCTCGCGGAAGATTCTGGACGCGAAGACGATGATCGGGTTCCTTCGCTGGCAGCGCTATCTCGGAGGAAAGTGAACATCGCTTCCAGCGCCTGGGCGCGATGGCTCACCAGCATCTTGTCGCCAATGGGGGCTTCGCCGAACGTGCAACCGAACGCCTCGTGATAGAACAGCGGATCGTAGCCGAAGCCTCCGGTCCCGCGTGGGGCGTCCAGTATGCGGCCTTCGACAGAGCCTCGAAACGTCCGCACCAGTTCACCGTCGCGGACCAGCGCGATCAGGCACACGAATCGTGCCCGCCGGTCCGCGACGTCCTTCAGACGCTCCAGCAGTAGCGCGTTGTTCGCCGCGTCGGTGGCATCCGGCCCGGCGTAACGCGCCGAATGCACGCCAGGCGCTCCACCGAGCGCGTCTACTTCCAGGCCCGAATCGTCGGCGAACAGGTAGCCATCCTTGAACTGGGCCGCGAACCGCCCGTAATAGCGCGCCTTTTCGATGGCGTTCTCTTCGAACGTCGCGCCGTGTTCCTCCGGAGGCGGGACGGACTGCGGCAAGGGCCGCACATCGAAATCCGGCGCCGCCAGTTGAAATTCGCGCAGCTTGCCGGGATTGGAGGTGGCGCAATACACGCGCACCGGCGTGAGTCCGTTGTGGGCGGCCGGAGAATCGGGCGTCAAGGCGTCTCGAAGCCTTTCTGAATGGCGACGAGCTGTTCGATCCCGGTGCGCGCCAGGGAGAGCAGGCGATCCAGTTGCTCCTGGTCGAAAGGCGTCTTCTCCGCCGTGGCCTGCACCTCGACGAAGCGGCCCGATCCGGTCATCACCACGTTCATGTCGACGTCCGCCTGCGAGTCCTCCTGATAGCACAAGTCGAGCAGGGCGGTGCCGCCGACCACTCCAACGCTGGTCGCGGCGACGAAATCGCGCACCGGTGACTTCTTCAGTGCGCCGAACCGTATTAACTGGCGCAGAGCGGCCGACATGGCGATGTAGGCTCCCGTGATGGCGGTGGTCCGCGTGCCGCCGTCGGCCTGCAAGACGTCGCAATCGAGAATCACGCTGCGCTCGCCCAGCGCGGCCAGGTCCACCACCGAACGCAGCGAGCGGCCGATCAGCCGTTGGATTTCCATGGTGCGTCCTGAGGCTCGTCCCTTGGAGACTTCGCGCGCGGTACGCGTGGCCGTGGCGCGCGGGAGCATGGAATACTCGGCGGTCACCCAGCCTTTGCCGCTGCCGCGCAGGAAGGCGGGCACGGTTTCTTCGATCGACGCCGCGCACAGCACCCGCGTGTTGCCGGCCTCGATCAGCACGGAACCTTCGGCTGTCATCAGGTACTCGGTAGTCACCTTTACCGGACGAAGTTGGCCGGGTTCTCTTTGGTCGATGCGCATGGGTGGGTTTACTTTCCAGCAGTCAAAAGCGCGTAGAACAGCGCGAACACGAGCCCCAGTCCCAGCAGCACCAGGATCAAACAAGGGATGAAGCCGAGATTGGAGCGCTTGTCCTTAGAGCCGGCCTTACGCGATCCGGCGGGTTTGAATTTGGCCATGGAGTGGAAGCACCTTTCAGGTGTAACACTCCCGCGCGCCCGAATGCCACTCTTTCTTGCGTCACTTCTTCTTGCGTCACTTTTTCGTGCGACGGCCCAGTAGAATGTTTACATGGCCGCCCGCGTAAAGACTCGTGGCACCGCTTTCGGCCCGTGGGCGCAAGCCCCGCCCCCGGTGGCCGAGAGGTTCTTCGAATTCTCGCTGCTGGGCATGCTGGCGTCGGGTTACTTCGCCGTCGTCCTATCCGGATACTTGGACTGGCCCACCGCCATTTTGACCCTGGCCGCGCTGTGCCTGCGATTCCTGACGACGGCGGGCGTCCTTTCCGTACGCGTGTCGGGAAAGGCGGTCGCCGCCGCGGCCCTGGCGTACGCGGGATTTTATCCGCTGGATTATTTGTTTTTCTCGCGAGGGTTCCTGCCGGCCACGGTGCACCTGGTGTTCTTCGTGGCGATCGTCAAGCTGGTGACGGCCCGGACCACGCGCGATTACGCTTTCCTGAAGCTGATTGCGGGAATGGAATTGCTGGCCGCCGCGCTGCTGAGCACCGGTATCAGCTTCTTCGTCCTGCTCGCGCTGTTCCTGCTGTTCTCGATTGCGACATTTTCGAGCGGAGAGGTGGTGGCCTCGTTGCAGCGGGTTGCGCTCGAAACGACTTTGGGAGCGAGGGAGACCGCGGCCGTGCGCCTGGCACGCGGCGGCCAAGCCGGCTTCTCCCGCCGCCTGGGCAGTTTTTCCGTGGCCCTATTGGCGGGCATCCTGATCCTGACCGGCGGCATGTTCTTCGTGTTGCCGCGGACCGCGCGCGCCGCGCTGCAACGGTTCGTGCCGCAGCGCTACCATCTTCCCGGCTTCTCCAACGAAGTGACCTTGGGCGACATCGGCGAGATCAAGCAGCGCAGCACCGCGGTGATGCACATTCGCTCCTACGCGGGCGATGGGCTGCTGGCGGTGCACTGGCGGGGAGGGGCGCTTTCGCAATTCGACGGCAAGCATTGGTTCAATCCTCCCGGCGCGGATGAACCGATCCGGTCGGAACGCGGCGTGGTGACCTTGCGCCCCGGCCGGCACTGGCGGCCCGGGCACAGCCTGGCCTACCAGGTGGTCCTGAACGATATCGCCTCCGACATGCTGTTTTACGCGGGCACGCCCGAAACCATCCGCATCAATGCGCCGCTGCTCAGCCGCACGCACGGCGAGGGCTTGCGCGTGCCGCCGCGCTTTTTGATGTACGGCGGGCTGACCTACTCGGTGTACAGTTACATGGAAGACGAGCGGGGCACGATGGTGACGGCCGCGTCTCCCTTGCCCGCCGACGTGCGCGCGGAACACTTGCAACTGCCGCCCCTGGATCCGCGCATTCCGGTTTTGGCTCGCGAGATGGCGTCCGGCGCGAGCACCGAAATGGAGCAAGCCCGCGCCCTCGAGAACCATTTGCGCAGCGATTACGGATACACCTTGCAATTGCTCTCCTCCGAGGTCGCCGATCCGCTGGCGAATTTCCTGTTCGTGCGCAAGAAGGGGCATTGCGAATACTTTGCGTCCGCGATGACGGTGATGCTGCGCACGCTGGGCGTGCCGGCGCGGGTGGTGACGGGATTCCAGAGCGGCGTCTACAATCCCATGACCGGTTGGCAAGTGGTGCGCGCCTCCGACGCCCACAGTTGGGTGGAGGCGTGGATCTCCGGACGCGGTTGGGTGACGTTCGATCCCACGCCGCCTGATCCGGGCGGGTCCGCGCAAGGGCTCTTCAGCCGGCTGTCGCTGTTGCTGGACGCGGCCGATCAGTTCTGGGAAAACTGGGTGTTGAGCTATGACTTCGAGCGCCAGATCGTGCTGGCGGCGCGGATGCAGCAATCCGGACGCCGTCTGCACCTGAACTGGATCGACGATATGGGCTCGTGGCTGGATCAGGCTTCGGCGGCGGGCCGGACGCATGCGGTCGGGATTCTCTCGACCTTGGGGTCCGCGATCGTGCTGCTTCTCTTGGGACCGGGGTGGATCAAATGGCTGCGCCGGCGGGCTGGTCTCTTACGAGCCAGCCGTGGCCAGGGACAGGCGTCGGATGGAACGCTGCTGTACCGCCGCATGCTCGCGGAGCTGGAGCGGCGCGGAATTCAGAAGCCGGCATGGCTGACCCCCGCGGAATTCGCGCGCGTGATTCCGGCCTCGCGTCTGGCTTCGCTAGTGGGCGATCTTACGGCCGCTTATAACCAATTCCGTTTCGGGCGCCGGGGCGAGGCCGCTCCGCGCATGATCCGCTTGCTCGACCAGATCGAGAAGCTGCCGTGAGCTTTATGTGGAGCAGGCTTCAGCCTGCAACGGAGGCTTTAGCCTCCGGATCGGCGCGGGTGCTGAAGCACCCGTTGCAGGCTGAAGCCTGCGCCACCTTCAGCCTCCGCGCATGAATTCCCTCTACAGCGCGAAAGAGCGGCGCGGCTGGTATCTCTACGATTGGGCCGCCACCGCCTTCTCCTCGACGGTGGTTGCGTTGTTTTTCGGACCGTACATTACGGGCCTGGCGAAAGCCGGCGCCGACGCGCGGGGAATGATTCATCCGCTGGGAATTACTGTCGACGCCCGCAGCTACTGGAGCTACCTGGTGAGTCTTTCGGTGCTTCTCCAGGTGCTGTTTCTTCCCATGGCCGGGGCGATCGCGGACTACGGCCGGCGCAAGAAGCAGTGTCTGGCCGCAACCGCCTACCTGGGAGCGGCGGCCGCGGCAGCCATGTTCGTGCTTAAAGGGAGCGACTTTAAGCTAGGAGGCGCGCTGTTCCTCATCGCCAACGTCAGCTTTGGAGCCTCTATCGTCATTTACAATTCGTTTCTTCCGGAAATCGCTCCGCCCGAGGATCGCGACGCGGTGTCGTCCAGGGGCTGGGCCGCCGCGTATCTGGGCGCGGGGCTGCTCCTGATCCTGAATCTGATCCTATATACGCGCGCGTCCAGCTTCGGGTTGACGGAAGGCTTCGCGGTGCGCGTGAGTCTGTGTTCGGCCGGAGTTTGGTGGGCTATCTTTACAGTGCCCGCGCTGTTGGCGCTGCGCAACCGCGGCCGGGCGCGAGCGCTGCCTCCGGGACAATCCATGATCGGCGCCGCGGTACGCCAGTTGGCTCATACGGTCCGCGGCATACGTCGCTATCGTCAGACCATGATTTTCCTGGCGGCTTATCTGTTGTATAAAGACGCCATCGAAACGGTGGTGGCGGTCTCGACACAGTTCGCCAACGACGAGTTGAAAATGCCCGTGTCGCAACTGACTCAGGTGATCCTGATGGTTCATTTTGTCGGCATCGCGGGCGCTCTTGGGTTCAATGTTCTGGCGCGCATCATCACAGCCAAGCGCGCCGTCGCGGCGAGCCTGGTGATTTGGACCGCGCTGCTGGTTTACATCTACGCGCTGTTGCGCACGCCCGCGCAGTTCTTCGCAGTGGCCGCGGTCGTAGCTCTGGTACTGGGCGGCAGCCAGGCGCTCAGCCGGTCGTTGTACGCGCAACTGATCCCGTCCGGCAAAGAAGCCGAATATTTCAGCGTCTACGAGATCAGCGACAAAGGCACCAGCTGGCTCTGCCCGGTCCTATTCGGATTGGCATTACAGTTCACCGGGAGCTATCGCCTGGCGATTCTTTCGCTGGTGGTCTTTTTTGCGGCCGGGCTACTGGTCTTGCTGAAGGTCGACGTAGAACAGGGCGAGCGGGAAGTTCTGGCGGCACAGGCAGCCTGACGGAACTTCCCTACCGCCGGCCGGCCGCGGCGGTGATTTCTTCGAGCAGGTCCGGAGCGGCCGCCTGTATGATTCTTCCGTCAGACGCCACCGCACCCGCGTAACGGGCGGAATCTGGATTAGGGCCGGCCAGAATCACGGCGACACCCCGCCGGGGATAGCCCAGACGCCGGTACTGGTCTCCGTTTGGAGTGTGCAACCAGCGGTCGCTCGACGGTTGCCCCAGCTTGCGGATCACGGCCGCATAATCGTCGCCCTGGGCCAAAGGCAGATCGCGCTGCGGGCCGATCCAGGGGCCGGCCTGCGTGCCGACGTGCAGGTCGCGCACCAGAAAGCCCGCTGCCACGCACGCGAGAATCCCCAAGGCCACCGATCCTCGCAGAACTCTCCGCGCCCGCGAGTCGCCCAGCGGTTCGGCGCGAATCGCGACCACCGGCGCCGGATGCTGGTGTCCTGCCGCCGCGCGCAAAGAATCGTTAACCGCGCGCGGCATTTCGATCACCCGCCGCGCATGCGGCAACACCACACCTTGCTTGTATTCGAGTTCCTTCAGCAGCCCGACGATCGCCACCGGCCCGTCGGCGCGCGAAACCTCGCCCAGCAGCCGCCGTGGAATCCACAATTCCTCGGCCGAACTGGCGTTGATCACTTGCACCTCGCTCCAACTGGCGCGGCCCAGAATCCACTCGTTGTGCTCGACGCCCTTGATGGCGGGATAGAACGCAAAGCGGCGCCGGCCGAGTTCGCCCAGCGGAGCGGGTAGGAGCGGCAAAGCCACGTTCCCATTGTAATCAGTTCGTGGGTCAGTGGCTCAACCGGGTCAACGTCCGATCTGGCGAACGCCTACACGTCCGCAGGAACTTCAAACTGACACTACCGCTCAACCAGCGTTGTGCCTCGCCTCGCTCGCCTTCGCCTTCGTTTCGTTGCTCCCCCCGCATACCTAGCGTCGGATCTGCGATGATATCTTAACTGCGTTGCTGGTAGCTAGACTGGGGCAGCTGCGAAAATCGGAGCCGGGAGATACCAAAGAACCACACATGATCCAGCCCACCAGCAGCCTCGATGAGCTGGCAAAAAGAGTGGGCGGCGAGTGGGTGCATCTTCGAGACGCACGCGAGCTCGCTGTCAGGACGCGGCGCGAACTCCGGAAAGCGTTAGAGGGCCTGGACTCGGAGGATACGAGTATCATTGTTTCGGGCTCTTTGGCTCGTGACGAGTACACTGCAAGCAGCGACATTGACTGGACTCTCCTCATTGATGGCTCTGCTGACCCCAAACACTACGATCTGTTTGGACAAGTCGATACGGTAATGAGCGGTTTTGCAGCTAAGCCGGCAGGGCGAGAAGGCACCTTCGAAGCCATGGTCTTTAGTCATGACCTTGTGCACGAAATCGGCGGTGAGAACGACACCAATCGTAACTTGACGCGGCGGCTGCTTCTGTTGCTTGAATCCCAGGTGGTGGGACGGGAAGATGCCTATCGACGCGTGGTGCGCAGCGTCTTGGACCGCTACCTTCTCGAGGATCGCGGGCTATGGCGGGGCTCTGGCCACCGCGTCCCACGATTTCTCCAGAACGACTTTGCCCGATACTGGCGGACCATGGCCGTTGATTTCGCATACAAGCTCCGAAAGCGTTCAGGAAAGGGCTGGGCGATCCGGAACATCAAACTGCGGATGTCGCGCAAACTGATCTACGTATCCGGGTTGCTTGCTTGTTATTGTTGTCATCTAGACTACACACCGCACCAGCGAAGAAGGCTCTTCAACAGCACGGATGGTCAGAAAGAGATCGTCGAACACATGGAGGCCATTTTTCGGATGACGCCGTTAGAGATCGTCGCCAACGTGCTTCTTCGGTATCCCCATCTTGACAACGCGGCCAGGAAGATTCTGGATTCGTATGATGAGTTTGTCGGAACGCTTGCCGACGAGGGGAAACGCGCTCATTTGGAAAACCTGATCGAGGATAAGACAGACAGTGATGAGATCTACCAGCGGGTCCGGCAGCTTAGTCACGTTTTTCGCGAAGGACTGATCGACTTCTTCTTTGACCCGAACAGCGACCTCGATACCCTGACAAAAAACTACGGAGTGTTTTGATGCGACCCGTTGGATTCTCTACGGGCGCTTTAGCCTACGCTGATTTCCGCCGCGGGCTCGCAATGTGTTGCAACAAGCCGGTGCAAGCAATCGAACTCTCGGCGCTTCGACAGAATGAGCTGATCCCGCTGCTCGAAGCATTGGACACGCTGGATCTGGCACGCTTCACTCATATTGCCATTCACGCTCCCAGTCAATTTGACCCGGAGTGGGAAGCTGCGCTTGGAGCTCGTCTTCGCGACGAGACTTGGCGAGGATGGCCAATTGTCCTTCATCCGGACGCCCTTTACGATCTTAGCCTCTGGCGAGAAATGGGATCCGCAGTCTGCATTGAGAATATGGACAAACGCAAGCCTATCGGACGCAGCGCGCGGGAGCTCGAGTCGGTGTTCAAGCACCTGCCGGATGCGAAGTTCTGCTTTGACATAGGGCACGCACGCCAGTTCGATCCAACGATGACGGAAGCGTACTTAATTCTTCGGGACTTCGGACATCGGCTGAGTCAAGTTCACGTGAGCGAGGTCAATACGCGCAGTAAGCACGATCCCTTGTCATACGCTTCGATTATTGCGTTTCAGGAGGTTGCCCATCTCATTCCATCAGATGTGCCGTTGATCCTGGAGACTCCCGTCTCCGAAGATGAGATGGAAATGGAGATTGCGAAGGTGCAGGAGTCCTTACCTCTAGATCGCATCATGGTGGCGTGGTAGTCCGCATCCTTCCTGCCGTCGCGCTCGAAGTGCCGGTCGCCACCCCGCTACAATGGTCTGCAATGCGCGGCTGCCTGATCCTGCTTCTGCCCCTGTTGCTTTCCGCCGCCGATCCGGTGCACGTCGAATACCAGTGCTCCGAGGAAGACACGCAATCCTTTGGTCTGGACTGCTCCGAAGACCAGCCGTGTCCTGTGTTCCTGGAACTGGCCGCGGTGGACGCGCTAGGTTCGCGCGTATTTCTGACCGGCAATCTCCACACCCAGAACACGACGCTATACGGAGTGCTGCTCATCAGCGATGACAGCGGCCAGACCTGGACCGAGCCCGACCTTGCGCACAACGGCCAGAAGCCCGGCCGCCTCCGCGCCGCGGAGCTGGACCAGATCCAGTTCATCGATTTGCGCACGGGCTGGATCAGCGGCGTCATGCTGGAGCCGTTGCCGCGCGATCCCTTCCTGCTGGTCACCTTCGATGCCGGCGCAACCTGGCGCAGGCGCCCGCTGTTCGAGGAGACGCGCTTCGGCTCGATCCAGCAGTTCTGGTTCACATCCCCGCAGTCGGGCGAGTTGATCGTGGATCGCTCGCAAGGCGCCTCCACCAGCTACGAGCGGTATGAAAGCGACACCGGCGGCGACTCCTGGACCATCGCCGAAGTGAATAAGAACCCGCTGCGCATGAACAAGCCCCGTCCCCAAAGCACTCCGACGTGGCGCCTGCGCGTGGACGCCGCGACCAAGACCTATCACGTCGAGCGCCGCACCGCCGCGCAGACCTGGGAAAACATCGCGGTGTTCGCGGTCAACGCGGGGGAATGCAGGTGAAGGCTCCCCCCGGGAGTACCAGGGAAGCCGCCGGGGCCATTGAATTGGAACTTTTCCGGCACCTGCTAGTCTCCATCGCCGAGGAGATGGGCGTGGTGCTCCGCAAGAGTTCGTATTCCGCCAATATCAAAGAGCGCCGCGATTATTCCTGCGCGGTGTACGACGCCGGCGGCGAAACGGTGGCCATGGGCGATCACATGCCCGTGCACCTGGGCGCGATGCCGCTCAGCGTGCGCGCGGCGCGCGAAGCGTTCGAACTCGGCCCCGGCGATGTCGCGCTGGTGAACGATCCTTTCCGCGGCGGCACTCACCTGCCGGATATCACCGCCGTCGCGCCGGTGTTCACCCGACGCGGCCGGGAGCCGTCGTTCTACCTCGCCAACCGCGCGCATCACGCCGATGTGGGCGGCATGAGTCCGGGCTCCATGCCTCTGGCGCGCGAGATTTATCAGGAAGGCATCCGCATCCCCCCAATCTTGATCCGCCGTGGCGGGAAACTGGATCGCGACCTGCTGCGGCTGATATTGGCCAACGTACGCACGCCCGTCGAGCGCGAGGGGGACCTGATGGCGCAGCTGGCCTCCCTAGGGCGCGGCGAACTACGCTTGCGCGAATTGGTGGACAAATATGGCGAGCCTCGGGTCCAGCGCAACATGCGTGCGCTTCAGGATTACAGCGAGCGCATGATGCGGGCGGCGATCCGCTCGCTCCCCGGCGGCGTGTATCGCTTTGAAGATTTCCTCGACAGCGACGGCATCAGTTCCAAGCCGGTGGCGATTCGCGTTAAAATCGCGATCGCGCGGGATTCCGCCGAGGTCGATTTCACGGGCAGCAACCCGCAGGCCCACGGCCCCGTGAACGCCAACTACGCGGTGATGTTAGCCGCGGTGATGTACGTGTTCCGCTGTCTGATTCCCGAGGACGTTCCTTTCACCACGGGCATTCTGCGGCCCATTCGCCTGATCGCGCCGGAAGGCACGGTGGTCAACGCGCGCGCTCCCGCCGCCATGGCCGCGGGCAACGTCGAGACCTCGCAGCGCATCACCGACGTGGTGCTGGGCGCGCTGGCGCAGGCGGCCCCGGACCGCATCCCCGCCGCGTCGTGCGGCACCATGAACAATCTGAGCTTCGGCGGAATCGACCCGCGCGCGATTCAGCCCTTCGCCTACTACGAAACCATCGCCGGAGGCATGGGAGCGTCGCCGCGCGCGGATGGCCTGAGCGCCCGGCACACCCACATGACCAACTCCTGGAACACTCCGGTGGAAGCGTTCGAGCACCAGTTCCCGGTGCGCATCGTCAGTTACCGGGTCCGCCGGGGATCGGGCGGCGCGGGCCTGCATCGCGGCGGAGACGGCATCGTGCGGGAATACGAATTCCTGGCCCCCGCCGAAGTCACGCTGCTCACCGACCGCCGCGAACGCGGACCCTGGGGACTAGCCGGAGGAAGCGCCGGAGAGCCCGGCCGCAACACCCTAATTCGGGGCGGACGCAAGATGCCGCTGCCCGCGAAGACCCGCTTTGAAATCCGCGCCGGCGACCGCCTGCGGATCGAGACGCCGGGCGGCGGCGGATGGGGCTGATCGAACAGGCGCAACTACTTCAGCGGTTCGCTCACGCCAGTCGGCAAAGGTTAGGGTTAGGAGTAATTTTCCGAACTCTGTAAAAATGACGTAACCGGCGTGACCGGCACCTAAATAAATCAATAACATAGCGGCGGCATGGGGCGTGCTTCCCCAAGGCAGCCGTCGGAGGACGCAGGAGCTGGAAATGTATCCTACATACCAGTTGCGCGCCTCGTTGACCCTCACTCTTGGGGCTTTGGCCCTGGTGTCTGCTTCGTCGAAGGCAGCGGGAACGATGACCGGCCAGTATCTGGACGTATCGGAGTTAGACCCGTCAGCACCAGGGAGGTAGACCACATTCTATGAGAACTTTGACCGCTGATTCTTACGAAACAGTGGAAACGCCCGTAGCAGTGGGGCAAGTGCGATGCAAGGGGGGCAAATTGACGGTCTGCAGGTTGCCCGACTCGATCCAGGCTTGCGGAATCCAGCCCTTTAGCGACTCCGGCTTCCTTGAAGTCGAAGTAGAGGAAGCTGCGGAAGAATTCAAGCCCGGCACGCTGGTCAAGATTCTGGCTCCCGCTGTGATGTATTTCGGGGCGGTGGTGGCGCGCGTGGCAGGGTGCATGATCATCGAGGTCGATTTGTCGACCGAATACACCCCTTTATAATCGGGCGTTGCGCTCAAATCGGTCGTTCTACGTCGCTTAACGCAAACTTGCGGGGCTAAGACTTAGTCTCGTGGGTCCTTCGCCGCCCGTCGCCCACTTGGCATGAGAGGCGTCTGACGGGGAGCCAATGCCGATTGACCGCCATCGGCGATTACTCAACGTGACGGATGCCCGAATGTACCGGTCTTCGGCCGGCGAGCTGCCCAGTCAGCCGGATTAAAGAACGATAATTTTCCGAACGGCTGTAAAAATGTCATGTCCGCCGGGCCCTAGGCCACGGTAAATCAACAAGCTATCGCGGCATGCGGCGTGCCTTACGTAGTACAGCCGCCGGATGGCCGCGGGAGGGGACATGCGTCTTACGTACCGGTTGAGCACCTCTCTGATTCTGGGTGTTGTGGCTGTTTCCCTGGCGTTCTCGTTCGTGCAAACCCGAGCGGACACGCAGGGGTTGCGGCGCGATCTGGAGCGTAATGCGGTGGTGCTTGCGGAAAGCCTGGCCCGATCCGCGGAGCCGCTGGTGGAGGCGCGGTCGTATCGCGATTTGCAGCGTTTGGTGGACCGGTTCCGGGATCGCGATCAGATTGCCGGGGTGGCGGTTTACGACGCTAACGGCTTGACGCTGGCGATTACGACCGGTTTGCAGGCTCGCCTGCGCGGAGACACGCTGCCGCCGGCCAACGGGCACAGCGGCCCGGGCAGCGGACCCAACAGCGGCCCGAACAACGAATGGTTCGGAACGCAGTTCGTGAAGCTGGGTGGGCGTCCAATGCACATCGCGTTGCTGCCCCTGCGCGACGACGGCACCGTGATCGGGGGCCTGGCGGTTTATCACGACGCCGCGTACATCGACATGCAGGCCGCGGCGCTCTGGCGGCGCGCGTTCACGGGCGTGATGATTCAGACGGTGTTAATCGCGCTGGTGACCCTGGTGACCATCCGCTTTGGATTGGGACGTCCACTGGCGCGGATGGCGCGGTGGCTGCACGATTTGCGCGTGGGCGAGGCGTCGAAAGCGCCGGAGCTGCCGGAAGCAGGAGTATTCGAGCCCCTGACGCGGGAAGTGGCGCAGCTGGCCTCGAGTCTGACCGCGGCGCGCGCGGCGGCCGAACAGGAAGCCCGGCTGCGGGACCTGCATGAATCCAAGTGGACCGCTGAGCGCTTGCGGGTGTTCGTGCGGAACCGGCTGGACGGGCGGCGGCTGTTCGTGGTTTCGAATCGCGAGCCCTACGAGCATTTCTATCGCGGCGGGGCGATTGAATCCTCCGTACCCGCAAGTGGTCTGGTAACGGCGGTCGAGCCGATTCTGCGGGCGTGCGACGGTACCTGGATCGCGCAGGCCACGGGCGACGCCGATCGGGCGACAGTGGACGAATTCGATCGCGCGCACGTTCCGCCGGATCATCCGCAGTACATGTTGCGGCGGGTGTGGCTGACGCCGGAAGAGGAGCAGGGGTTCTACTCGGGCTTCTCCAACGAAGGGATCTGGCCGTTGTGCCACGTGGCGCACACGCGTCCGGTGTTCCGGTTGGACGATTGGGAGCATTACCGCGCGGTAAATCAGAAATTTGCGAACGCGCTGCTCGAAGAAATCGCGGGGGAAGAACATCCCGCGGTGCTGGTTCAGGATTATCACTTCGCGCTGCTGCCGCGCATGATCAAACAGGCCCGCCCGGACGCGCGGGTGGCGATTTTTTGGCATATTCCCTGGCCCAATCCGGAGGCGTTCGGCATTTGTCCGTGGCAACGCGAATTGCTGGACGGGCTGCTGGGCGCGGACCTGATCGGATTCCACGTGCAGGCGCACTGCAACAACTTTCTGGACACCGTGGATCGGGTGCTGGAGGCGCGCATCACTTGGGAACACTTCGCGGTGATGCGCGGAGGCCACGAGACGCAGGTGCGGCCGTTTCCCATCAGCGTGGCTTTCGATGAGGATGCTTTTGAACAGACGGGAGCGCCGGAGCCGGAGCTGGAGCGCTTGAAGCTGTTCGAATCGCTGGGCGTGCGCGCTTCGCTGCTGGGCGTGGGCGTGGATCGCGTGGACTACACCAAGGGCATTCCGGAGCGGTTCGCGGCCATCGAGCGATTCCTCGAAAAATATCCGGCGTACCGGCGGGAGTTCACTTTCGTGCAAATCGGCTCGCCCAGCCGCACACACATTACACGTTATAACGACCTGGGCCGCGAGGTGGCTGAGCAGGCTGACCGCATTAACCGGCGTTTTCAGACCGGCGAGTGGCGGCCGATTGTGTTTCTAAACACCAAGCACAGCCATCGCCAGATTCAGCCGTACTACCGGCTGGCGCATTTGTGCATGGTCACGTCGCTCCATGACGGGATGAATTTAGTCGCCAAGGAATTTGTGTCGGCCCGCAAAGACGCGCAGGGCGCGCTGATTCTGAGTTGCTTCACCGGAGCTTCGCACGAATTGAGCGACGCTTTGGTGGTGAATCCGTACGATACCGAAGAACTGGCCGGCGCGATCTGGCGGGCGTTGGAGATGGATCCAGCCGAGCGCATGGCCCGTATGCAACGGATGCGCGCAACCGTCGAGGCCAACAACATTTATCGTTGGGCGGCGAATCTGATTGGAGAGTTGTGCGACATCCGGGTTTCGGCGCAGGCCGCGCCACCGGCGTGCAGCATCGTTGCCGAGGCGGCCAGCGCGGAGGTTCTGTGACCGTGGGGCACCTGTTGGAGCGGTGGCCTCAAGTGGCGGGACGTCTCAAGCGCGGTCAAAAAATCGCTCTGTTTCTGGATTTTGACGGAACTCTGGCGCGGCTGCGGAGCCTGCCAGGGGACGTGTCGCTGGACCGCCGCACGCGCCGGGCGCTGGCGATTCTGGCGCACAACCGGAGGTTTCAGATATGGGTCGTCAGCGGGCGGCGGCAAGCCGATATTCGGGCGCGCATCCGGGTGCCGGGGATACGGTATTTGGGGCTGTACGGCTGGGAGGGTGGCAACGCCGCGGTTTTAACGGAGGAAGCGCGGCAAGCGTTGGTCTGCGTCAAGGTCTGGACCGCGAGTCTGCTACTGAATATGCCCGGAGTTTGGATCGAAGACAAGGAGTCTGCCCTGGCGATCCATTACCGCGCAGCTACAGACGCGGAGGTGCGACGGGCGCGAAAGGTGGTGCGGAAAGTGGTGGAACCGTTTTCGCAGGTGCTGAAGATGACCGCAGGAAAGAAGATCTGGGAAGTGTTGCCCGTTGAGCTGCAAGACAAGGGCGCCGCGGTGCGCCGGGAACTCGCGGCCAGCCGGGATCGCGCGGTGCCGGTGTACGTGGGGGACGACGCCGGGGACGAGCCGGCATTTGCCGAGTTGGCAGCGCATGGCGTCACGGTGCGCGTGGGTCCTCCGCGCGCAACTCGGGCGCATTATCACTTGAATCATGTGAGCCAAGTTAGGCTGCTTCTGGAAAAACTGGGGAGCGAATTCGCATGACCGCTCCCACCATGACCACGGCGCAGCCGTTTCAGTTTGTGACAGCGTCGTATCTGACCTGCGTCGAACACCAGCGCGCGACCAATCTCATGGAGCTGGCAGCGTGCCTGGAAACGGCGGATGATGGAGCCATCTTCCATCACACGTTTCAAACCCTGGGGCGCCATCACTTCCTGACGGAACGCTTCTCCAACGATTTCGCGCAATGGGTCCTGGCGTCGCTGAACCAGGCGGAGCTGGCCGAGCGCCTGGCGGGGATCGACATTCGCGACTACATCTCCATTGCCGAGCTCCGCGCGGACTTGCGCCATACCGTGCTGGAGTTCTGCGAGGCGCATCCGCGGGAGGCAACGCAGTCGGCGTTTGAGCCGCTGTATTTTCTTCGCGCCGTGGCGGTGACCATTCCGTTGCCCTGGGACGCGCACAGCTTGCCGGGGTTTCGCGCCGGCCTGGAGCGGCTGAGCCACGCGTCCTTTTATCACCACTTTATTGCGTCGCGCCTCCGGCTCCAGTTGCGCACCAACGACTTTTCGCACTGGTTCGCGGCCGCATTGGGACTGGAGAAGCTGGCCGCGCGGACCGACGCGATCGATATCTATACCAACACGCTGGATACGGCGCGCGCGGAGCTGATCGCAATGGTGGACCGGGAGATCGGAGCATGAGCACTACGACTGAAACGGCGTCCCAGATCCCGGCAAGCTCGACGGCTGGCACGGACACCGTGGCCCGGGGCGGCGAGGCCCCCAAAACGCTGGACCAGTACGTGGCAGAAGTCGGAGCGGCCGAGGTGGACGATCTTCGCACTCTGGCCCGGCCACTGGAGGGTGCGACCGTAGAAATGGTCAACTCGACGGCCGTGGGCGGCGGAGTGGCGGAACTGCTGACGCGCCTGTTGCCGCTGATGCGCGAGCTGGGCTTGCACGCGCGGTGGCACGTGCTGGAAGGCGCGGAGGAATTTTACGACGTCACCAAGGCGTTTCACAATGCGCTGCACGGGCAGGCGTACCATCCGGGCCCGCGGGATTTCGACATTTTCATCGAATACAACCGGCGCAATCGGGAGAAACTGTCGCTGGAGGGGCGCTTCGTGGTGATTCACGATCCGCAGCCTGCGGGTCTCATTGATGGGCGTAAGGAAAACGGCGGGCAGACCTGGGTGTGGCGCTGTCACATCGATTTGTCGCGGCCCGATCCGGCAGTGTGGAACTTTCTGAAGGCGTGGGTGGAGCGCTACGACGCGGCGATCTTTTCGGCGCCGGAATTTTCGCGGCAATTGCCGATGCCGCAATACCTGTTCTATCCGTCCATCGATCCGCTGGCGGATAAGAATCGCGAGCTGGAGCCTGAGTTCGTGAACCAGGTTCTGGAAAGGTATGGGATCGACGCGCGGCGGCCGATCCTGACGCAGATTTCGCGTTTCGACCGCTTGAAGGACCCGCTGGGCGTGATCCGCGCCTACAAGCTGGTGAAGCGTTACCAGGATTGCCAGTTGGTGCTGGCCGGCGGCGGCGCGAGCGACGATCCGGAGGGGACCGTCGTGTTGGCGGAGGTTCGGGAAGCCGCCGGCGCCGATCCGGACGTGCACGTTTTGGAGTTGGCCACCTCGGCTCCGCTAGAAGTGAACGCGCTGCAGCGCGCGTCGACCATCGTGATTCAGAAAAGTCTGCGCGAAGGATTCGGGCTCACCGTGGCGGAGGCGCTGTGGAAGAAGAAGCCGGTGGTGGCTTCGGCCGTCGGTGGGATCCCAACGCAGGTGATCCACAAACACACCGGCATGCTGGCACATTCGGTGGAAGGGACGGCATATCAGATCCGCTTCCTGCTGTCGCACCCGGAAATCGCGCGGAAACTGGGCGAGCAAGGGCACGAGCATGTGCGGGAAAACTTTTTGATTACGGGGAATTTGCGGCGTTATTTGACGCTGTTTCTGAAGTGCGTGCAGAGCTGACTCTGCACTACACGCTGACGCTATGCTCGCGTAGAGCCGCGGTCGCCAGGTTGCCGTAAAGGCCTTGGGGGTCGATCTGCTTGGCTCGCTTGAACCGCAGGATGGCTTCGGTTTCGCGATCCATCTGCGACAGGGCCAAACCGCTGCGCCATAACGTCCCGGCAACTCCCGGCACGAAAGCCGGATCGCCCTCCTGGGCGGCGTGATCCAGACTCGTTTGGGCCTCGTCCGCCCGTCCGAGCAGCGCCAAGGCGCGGGCTCGATTGGCCCACATGTAGGCGAGCACAGTGACGGCCCTGGTCTGGCGCGGCGTCGTGGGCGCTTCTCAGCTGCATCGCCTGATCCGCCATTTCTAGACCATTTTCTGAGTATTTATAGACCATAGCCGCAGTGGCGAAAATGGGCTGTTGCGTGTTCTGAATTCACCGCAGTAAGGGCCGCGGCCACGGCATGCTCCAGCAATTCCAGTTGGCGGATCTTCCAAGCTCG
>DATNJC010000194.1:0-4198 GCA_035604115.1 Bryobacteraceae bacterium
GCGAGCTTGGAAGATCCGCCAACTGGAATTGCTGGAGCATGCCGTGGCCGCGGCCCTTACTGCGGTGAATTCAGAACACGCAACAGCCCATTTTCGCCACTGCGGCTATGGTCTATAAATACTCAGAAAATGGTCTAGACGACGCTTGTTCGAAAATGTTCCATCACGAACTCCGAATCTTGATCCCGCGCTTCAAATTGTCCCAGCCGCCGTGCTTCTTACCGATACATACGCACGAACCCTGCATCCGGTACGCATTTGTTTTTGAAGACCCGAACGAACGAGCTTGCAGACCGATGCGCGCACACTGTGTATTCACGGCACGGTGCTGAAAAGTTCCCGTTGCTACTAAGAATGACGGTTAACGTCCGGTGACGCCGGCGGGGGGCGCGGCCCGGGTATCGAGACGATACATGACTAGGTGGGCGATGCCCACGCCCATCGGAATCAGGCCCAGCGTGGCGACGGCGAATAGCTCGTTATTCTCCTTCGTCGCCAGGCGCAGGGACAGGAAGAAGATCGAGATGCCCATGCCGATGAAGAGCCAGATCAAGCCGCGGAGCAAGTGGGCCTTGGGTCCAAGAGTGGGCTGGACGGGTTCGGGCGGGAGTTCCATGCCTTTGTCGAGCGCAGCCATGCGCTCGGCGTGACGAAAGGCGCGCGACTTGTGGCGAAAGCTCAGCGCAACGAACGCGACAGCCCAGGCCACAATCAGGAACACGACAGGAAGCAACGCATCGCCAAGTTGTGAAATCATAACGCCCCTTGAGACTCGGATGACGCCACCCAAAGTTTCAAATCTTTCCTCACGACATTTGAAACTTTGCCCTACTGCGCGGAAGTCTCAAGGTTGGAGTATTCTGTGGACCGGCGGCGGAATGGATCTGGACAAAGATCAGGACATCCACGAGCACCTCGGCGCGGGGCGGTATCGCGACGCGTTCGAGCTTCTGCTGGCGCGCTATCAGCACAAGGTGTTCCGGCTGTCGTGGTCCATGCTGGGCGATCAGACGGCGGCGGAAGAGATGGCGCAGGATGTGTTTCTGCAGATCTGGCGGGTGCTGCCGGGGTATCGCGGGGAGGCGTCGCTCTCGACTTGGATCTATGCCATCACGCGCAACCGGTGTCTGACGCAGCGGAAGAAGTCGCGGGACTGCAGCGCGGCGTCGATCGAAGAGCCGGGTGTTCTGCGGGCGGCGGAGGCGAGGCTTTCGACGCGCGAGCGGCCTTCTAACGAGGCGGACGTGGTGGCGCTGATGGCGCAACTGCCGCCGCAGTACCGGCAGGCGCTGACTCTGTTTTACCTTGAAGAGAAGTCGTACGAAGAAGTCGCGGCTCTGTTGGGCTTGCCGGTGGGAACGGTGAAGACGTATTTGCACCGCGCGCGGAAACAACTGGCTGGATCGTTAGATCCATTGCGTAGGGAGGCATCCTGTCGATGAACTGCGGCGATTTTGAGAGTTGGATTCTGGACCGGATCGACGGACGCCTCGGGCCCGAGCTGGAGCCGGTGGTCGCGGAGCATCTGGGTGGGTGCGCATCGTGCGGGGCGTTCCTGGCGGCGCAGACGGAGTTGGACCACGCGCTCGGCGATGTGCCCCGGCCGGAGCTGTCGCCGCAGTTTTCCTCGCGCGTGCTGGCTCGGCTGGAGGGCGCTGCTACACGCGACGCGACTGAAGCTCGTCCGCGGGTCGGTTTCGGGTGGGATCTGACGGGTCTGGCGGCCATCGCCGCCGCGGCGGGGTTCGGGGTCGCTTTCTTCCTTCCGATGCTTGTGGCGGGCGGGCCGTGGATTGCCGCGGGGGCGGTGATGTGCGGCGGAGCTTGGCTTACGCTGGCAGAGCCACCAGCTCCATCCGCTTGAGCTGGCCGCAGGCGGCGTACACGTCGAGGCCGCGGGGTTTTCGGATAAAGCACGGCAGGGACTTCCGCACGATCGCCTGGAACGCCGCAACACGATCCGGGTCGGGTGTTTCAAACGGAATCCCCGGTCCGGGGTTTAGCGCGATCAGATTCACCTTGGCATCGATATGCGCCAGCAGCTTCACCACGCGGCGGGCGTCGGCGTCGGTGTCGTTGACGCCTTTGAGGAGGACGTACTCGAAGGTCAGCTTCTCCCACGGGCGCAGCGGATAGGCGCGGCAGGCGGCGATCAGATCCTTTAAAGGATACTTGCGGGTGATGGGCATGAGCTCGCGGCGTTGCTCTTCGCTGGACGCGTTGAGCGAGATCGCCAGCTTGGGACGCACCGGCTCGCGGCCCAATTCCGCGATCTTGGGAACGATGCCGGAGGTGGAGACGGTGATGCGGCGGGGCGAGATCGCCATGCCTTGGGGATCCGATAGCAGGCGCGTGGCCTTGATCACGTTGGGCAGATTCAATAGCGGCTCGCCCTGGCCCATCATGACGATGTTGAGACGGTCGATGTTGGCTTCCAGGCCCTGGTCTGCGGCCACACGCAGCACTTGACCCACGATTTCGCCGGCGGTCAGGTTGCGCTCGGCGCCGAGGAGCGCGGTCAGACAGAACTTGCATCCGACGGCGCATCCGGCTTGACTGGAGATGCAGATGGTGGAGCGATCGGCCTTTTCCTGAGGCGCAGGACGGACTGACGCCTTTGCGCCTTCGGGCATCCACACGGCCTCGATCGTTGAACCGCGCACAACGCTCTCGCTGTGCGCTGGGGTCTTACCATCGGCGAGGCGCAGCAGATAGCGGCGGGTGCCGTCGGTGGAATCGTAGAACCGCTCGATGGACGGAAGTCCCAGCGGCAGTTCGGCGGACAGGCGCTCTTTGAGCGGACGCGGGAGGTTCGACACGCGGCTCAGATCGGTCGCGCGCTGGCGGTACACGGCGTCGTAGATCTGGCGCGCGCGGAACTTCGGCTCGCCCGCTAGCGCGCGTTCGATCTCCCTCAAATCCATGCCGACAAGTACTGAAGCCACGATTTCATGCTAGCGGCTATTCCACTCACGCGAGGAACTGGCCGCCGCTGTTCCCGAGCCCATCCTCCTATCGCCCGATCAAGTCGAGCGCCACGGGTGCACGAGATGAAAGATTGAACGCACGGGGTTTTAGGCTTCAAGACTGGCGTCGGGCTACCTGCTCGGCGGGCTTCAGTTGAAAAACGAGCGTCGGCTCTCAAGCCGGCGGCAGGCTCAAAGCCTGCCCACATGGCGGAGGTTTCCTGTGGGGCTGATGACGAGGCGCGGATTGGAGGTCTATTTTAGGCTGGGTAGGCTCCCACCTGGGGGGCTGCATGGGGAAGAGAGGGCGCAACTTCCGCTGTGGGGGCGGCCGGAGGGGCTGCTGCGGGAGAGTTTTGGCGGACTGGATGCGGGGTTGGGGCTGGGACTGGCTCGGGCTTGGGTTCGTTCTGCACTTTTTGGAGATCACTGGCTGGAGCCGGTGCTTGCTTCGTTTTTTGAAGGATTTGGAGTTCCTTGCGGGCGCTCTCATAGGTGCGGGTCAGGTGGCGTTCGTAGCGGATCAGCAGGGCTTCGGTCTTGCCGGTGTTGGCCATGCTGTCAAAAGCGGAGGCCAGGTGGGAGTTGAAGTCGACTCCGGCGCTGAGGGCGCCTTCGATCGCGGTCTCCATGTCGAGCTGCTCGCGGCTTAGCAGTTCGGTCTCGATGGTGTAAATGCGGCGCAGGCGCCAGCGGGCTACGGCCATGGTTTCCGCCAAATCCATTTCGGGGCGGCCGACGGGTTGGAAGCGCTCGACGTACGACGCGCGGAGTTCCTCGAATTCGGCCGGGTTCTCGCCGGGGATCACCACCTGAGCCGACGACAGGCCGTGGCGGAGCGCGTTTTGTGAGGAGCGGGCGCGGCCTTCGGGCGTGACAGGCCCTTGGGATTTTGCGCCGTTGGTGCGGGCTGCTGCGGATCTGAGTTGAGAGGACATTGGTCCCTCCTTTTCGTCTTCATGATCGGGGTGGGGAACGGGGTCTACGGGGTGGGCTGGGGCGATGTGGTTGGATTGTTAGGGGAAATATTTTTGGGAGGGTTGTGATGGGCTCTCACGGGGATACTGGTGAAGCTAGCTTTTTGGCCATGAATGAACGTGAATCCACATGAATGATGGGCGACAGCATTTTCTCATTGAAGGATGAGCCTGAAGGATAGGCAAGCTGGCGGGGCTCCTTTCTGCGATTTTGGCGAGCGGGGATGGGGTCCAGGGGAAGGGGGCGGCGGTTGA
>DATNJC010000195.1:0-5723 GCA_035604115.1 Bryobacteraceae bacterium
AAAGCGGAAATCTCCCGCCAGAAAGAATTCCATATTCGAGTCACGCGCCTGGAGGTGGGAGGTCGCTGCAGCCGCTGCTGCGCGCTGGCACGAAGTTGCGCGGAGTGTGGAGAGGAGGCCTGTTGCAAATCGTGTAGCTGACAACAAGCGAGGCCACGCGGCTGACTTTTGGCGAAGCACGCCACGTGGCCACACAAGAATCGACAACCCGCAGGCTGGCGATCGCCTTCATTGTAGGCTCGCCAGTCGCGGCTTTCAAGAACGGTGAAAACATACATGACTGGCAGTCTTCTCAAAAAGTCCCGTTGCGGCGGGATCGGACGAATCTGGGCTCCCCGGCTATTGGCATTCCTTGTCCTTGCGCCGTCGCTGGCTCATGCCGATGAGCCGCTCTTTGGCTTCACTTACACAACCGATCTGCTGCCCAAAGGCAAGTTCGAGGTGGAACAGTGGTCAACAACCCGCTTCACGAAGGCCACAGGCAATTTCTGGCAGCAGGAAAACCGCACTGAACTGGAGTACGGCGTCAGCGACCGGTTTCAGTTCTCGCTGTACGCCAACTACGACTCAACCGCGGCTTACCACAATGGCCCGTTTGGCGCGACCACGCCAGGGGAACCTTTTTCATACGACGTGCCCGGCGCCGATGATCACTACGGCCGTACACGTTTCATTGGTGTTTCCGGCGAGGCGATCTTTCGGCTGCTCAGCCCCTACACGCATACTGTAGGCGTCGCCCTGTACTTCGAGCCTACAATTGGACCGGGTTTCATCGAGCCGGAAGGCAGGCTCATCCTGCAGAAGAATTTCCGCGACGACCGGCTGGTGCTCGGCTTCAATTTCACGTATGCGCCAGAGTACCGGCGCCTGCCCCCGGACACCACTTGCATGTGCCTTGCGGAAACCGACGTGAACGCGGATTTCGGCCTCTCGTACCGCTTTCGGCGGAATTGGTCCGCGGGCTTTGAATTCATCAACGAGCGCGAGCTCAACAGCCTGAATTTCACCCATCAGATCAACAGCGCCTACGACCTCGGGCCCGTCATCCATTACGGGGGAAAGCACTTCTTCGTCACGGCCACGTTTATCGAGCAACTGCCCTGGGCAACCATCCACTCCGACACGCTGCCGGGCGCAATTGTTGGCGGCCGCGACTACGACAACGATTTCGAGAAGTATCGCGTGCGCGTCAAATTCGGCTGGTACTTCGGAGGCAAGGAGAAATGAAGTCCCGCTTTTTCTTGCTGCCTGTCGCGTCCTTTGTGGTGCCGGGCGGTCCTGCTTATGCCACTGTGTATCTTTCCGTCGAACAGGCGCAAGCCCTCATGTTCCCGAGCGCGACGTTCCAGCCCGATCCGCGTACGCTGACCAATGAGCAGGCGAAGGCCATTGAGCACGCCTCGGGCGTAAACGTCCGCGGCAGGCAACTGAAACTTTGGCGGGTTTCTACCGGAGGGTGGTTCATTGTCGATGAAGTGGTTGGGAAGCATGAGTTCATTCCCTTTGCTCTGGGACTGGATGATTCCGGCGCGATCAAGGCAATCGAGATCCTGGAGTACCGGGAGGCGTACGGCGGACAGATTCGCGAACCAGACTGGCGCAAGCAGTTCGTCGGCAAACAGGCTGGCTCGAAGCTGCAACTGAACAAGAGCATCCGGAACATATCCGGAGCAACACTTTCGTGTAAGCACATCACCGATGGCGTGAACCGTCTTCTGGCTACTTATGAGATCCTACTCAAACAACCCGGTCGTTGAGCGTGCTCAGCCCTGGTTGGGAACGCTGGTGGCGATTCGCGCCGCTGGGCTGCCGCCCCCACGCTTGCATCAGGCGATCGATGCAGCGTTCGAAGAAGTCGCTACCGTCCATCGCCACATGAGCTTCCACGAAGAGGATAGTGATGTCGGCCGCATGAATCGCGCCGGAGTCCGCCAGCCCGTCGCGGTGCACCCCTACACGCTCGACGTATTGAAGTGGGCACTGGCGGTCGCCGCCAGCTCAGCCGGTTGTTTCGATATCTCGGTGGGCGCCCAACTGGTGCAGTGGCGACTGTTGCCGCGGCCCACTAGTGCCGCTGGTTCACACCGGCGCCTGCGTTGCTCCTGGCGGGACATCGAGCTTCGGCCGGATGGCCGGGTTGAATTTCATCTTCCCCTTTGGATCGATCTCGGGGGCATCGCCAAAGGCTATGCCGTTGATCGCGCTATCGAACGCCTCCGCGAATGCGGTGTCACGCAGGCTGTCGTCAATGCCGGCGGCGATATACGTGTTTTTGGACGAGATGTGGAGCGTATCGCCTTGGAACTCGAATTCCCGGTGAATCCCGCGCCCGTCCTTGAGCTGGCGGACGGCAGTGTTGCCAGCAGCAGCGGACACCGGCACCGCCGTCGGCACCACGGGCGCATCTGCGGTCCGCACGTCCATGGCGTCCGGCGTTCGCCGGCGCCGACGGACCGCTTCGTGTGCGTCCTGGCGGAACGCTGTGTTGCTGCTGATGCCCTGACAAAGGTCGTGATGGCCGAGGGTTTCCATAACGCGAATTCGCTCCGGCAGTTCAAAGCATCAGCCCTCCTTCACGATCCCGTCGGAGGATGGAGCCATTTCGGAGGAATCGAGATTTGATGACCGGTCCGTCTCGGTATTCGGTACGCTTGGGACGCACGAGAAGGCTGGCCTTGTACGCCGTCGGCGCCGGAGTCTGGCTGTCTGGCGGGTTGTGGCTCCTGTTCCATTATTTCTTCCCCCAACAAAGCGACTTCGGACCGAGCATACATCCTCTTGAACCCTGGTGTCTCCGGTTCCACGGAGCGTTTTCATTTGCCACCATCTGGATGTTCGGCCTGCTGTGGGGCGTGCACGTCACCAGGGCGTGGCCTCTCTCCCAGCGGCGATGGTCTGGCGGCGTAATGACCGGTGTCATGGTCTGGCTGACGTTGAGCGGCTACCTGCTTTACTACACCGGGAGCGAGACAGCACGCTCGATCCTGGCCATCCTTCACTGGGTCATCGGTTTGGGCTGCCCGGCTGCGTTCTTGTGGCACCGCTTCAAATTTCGCGAGCGGCCCGCGAATCGAGCCCGATCTGGCGTTGGCTCGACCAGCAGCCAGCGCGGGGGCCGTGCGGCGGTCCATCCAACCGCCGAGGGCGATCCGCGCCGGGTTGATCGCGAGAATTCGAAGAGTTGGCAATGGCGCGGGCGAGCCTTCGTCCGCGCCGCTGGCCGGCCGCCTTGGAGGGACCTGAATCCAGGCAACATGTCGGTGAGCGACGTGCCCTTCTGGAACTTGGCGCTCAATTATGTGTCCACCTCTTACCCCTGCCCTCACCTCGGCTGTCATTTACACCGCGTATGCAGAATCGAGACGAGGGCCAAAGCGCGCGATTTCGCAAACACCCCAAGCCGATTGGAGGAGCAAAACGCCTGACTAGGTCCCGCTGACTGAAATGAATCGGGGCCGCATGGCCGACCTTTTGGCGAAGCACAGCCACGCAGCCCCCAACGTATCGACAACCCGTAAGCTGGCGACCTGTACTCATTCTAGGTGCCCCAGCCCCCGGCTTCAAGAAGAGCTTTCAAGGAGAAGCTTGCAAGGGAACCATGACTGGGAACCATTCCACACCAACCAATTTCCGGCGCTGGGGCTGGCTTGCGGCCGCCGCAGTGCTCTTCCTTCCATCCTGCCGGGCCGGCGAAGGCCCGTATTTTGTGACCTACTCGCATCAAACCGAGGAGCCCGGCAACCTGGAGCTCACTACCAAGAACATCACCGGAAAGCCCGCCGACGGGAACCGCTTCGGGGCCACCGCCGTGGAACTCGAATACGGCGTCACCGCCTGGTGGACTTCGGAACTCTATCTCGACGGCCAAGTCACCGGCGGCGAAAGCACGCTGTTTACCGGCTACCGCTGGGAAAACCGGTTTCGCCTGCTCCCCCGCGAGCATTGGATCAATCCCATGCTCTATGTCGAATTTGAAAACATCAACGGCGCCGACAAGACCCTGCTTGAGGTGGTCGGCCACGACGGCGCCGCCGATCTCACCGGGCCCAATGCAGATGCGCGTCTGGAGAAGAAACGCGAAATCGAAGCCAAGTTGATCCTGGGCAGTTATTTCAAGGGCTGGACCATCGCGGAGAACTTCATCGCGGAAAAGAACGTCCACCACGCGCCGTTCGAATTCGGTTACGCGGCCGGGCTCAGCCGGCCTCTGGCCCTAGCGGCCCGGCCCGAACGATGCAACTTCTGTCTCGAGAATTTTCAAGCCGGTGTGGAAGTTTACGGCGGCCTCTCGACCCACCAGGACTTCGGCTTCTCGGACACGTCCCATTACGTAGCGCCGGTCGCCGCCTGGACGCTGGCCAGCGGAACGACCTTCAAAATCTCGCCCAGCTTCGGCATCACCGACAGCAGCGCTGGTTTTCTTCTGCGCTTCGGCGTAACGTACGAGATCGCGCAATTCGGACGCACAGTGCACAACCTGCTCCGCGGAGGCCGTCCATGAAAGGCCTCCTGTACCTGATCCTCGCCGCCCCCTGCGCCTGGGGTCAAACTCCGCTGCAAGACGCTCCGCCGGCAGCGGCCGCGCGGCCCAATCCACTCCCCGAGAACGAACGGAGCCGGACCGCCGGGGCCAAGCTGTTTGCGCGGGAGTGCGCCGCCTGCCACGGATCGAACCGCGAAGGAATCGGAAGGGCTCTGCCGCTCGACCGGCCGGAAGTGTATCAGGCGCCTCCCGGTGCGATCTTCTGGGTGCTGCGCAACGGGCACGTCACGCGAGGCATGCCCTCCTTCGCCCACTTGCCAGAGCCGCAGCGCTGGCAGATCGTCGCGTTCCTGCGGAGCGTCCCGAAGTTACACTGAGCGCCCCCTACGCAACGGTCAGCAGCTTCAGCTTGGGGAACGCCGTGCGATACACTGTTTGGTCCAGCGTGAGCAAGTGATACCCATTTTCGTGGGCGAATGCTCCGATGACGAAGTCAGCCAGGATGCGGCGAGGGTAGCTTCCGCCATCCCGCCGCCTCCGGTGCGCGTAGCTCTGAAACGCGCGCCCGGCCGCGCGCCAGATCCGCTCTTGCACATGCCATTCGACCACAATGCCGGTATCGCGCAGGAAGGAATCCACAAACTCCTCGGTGCGGCCGGAGCCAGCCATCAATTCGGCCACCACTGGCGCCGGAACAATCAGCTTTCCTGTGGTGTAAGCGGATTCCACCGCGGCTTCGGCGGCACTATTCATCGCCTCGTCCGGATTCCACAACGCGATCAGCACATTACTATCGATGACGGTCGTCACCATCCGCGCAAATCCCGAAAGTACTTGATGATCGCCTTCCTTCCCGATGGAATCCCCGGTGTGCCGATACCACGATACTTGGCGAACGGGCTTTCCTTGCGCACCGGGCGCACCTTAACGCCGTCCTCGCCGCTTTCAAACTCCACGGTGTCGCCGGGCTGAACGCCCAAAACGCGCCGAATTTCATGCGGTATCGTGATTTGCCCCTTGCTGGTAACGCGCGCTTGCCGTTGCATGCCCATGACTCCTTACCTTGATTATACGCTCCTTACCTGGGCCGGCCCACGCATACCGTGATCCGTCCGTAACCGGCGGTGCTGGAGTGCGCAGTGCGCGAGAGATGTGTGGCGAACGGCTTCAAGTGGGCGGTTGAGTCAAGCCCGTTTTGGTGAAGCAGGAGCAGGAGGTTTCACCTTGCGGGTGAACGAAG
>DATNJC010000196.1:0-9129 GCA_035604115.1 Bryobacteraceae bacterium
GAGGATCATCGCGGGCAGGTCGCCGGGCACCTCGTCGAGCCCCCCCCGCTCCAGCAGGGAGGCGCCGATCATGCGGTACGCGGGGCGGTCGGGGTACACCTGCCGGCGCAGGTCGATGACCTCGGGGTAGTCCACGTCGAACCAGCGCACCGACGCGGGCGGCTCGACGCGGTAGACGCGGCTGTCCATTCCGCACCCGAGATGCAGGACCGTGGACTCCGGGGTGCGCGCGATCCACTCGCCCACCCAGGTGTCGAACCGCTTGGCGCGGATCGCGGCCCCGACAGGCCAGCGGCCCGAGAGCTTGAGCGCGCCGAAGTCGTAGTCAATGCGGTCGACCGCCTGCTCCGCCCAGGGGTCCCGTAGCAGCGGGTCCTCGCCGCGGCCGTGGAGCGCACGCGAGGGAGCGCACGCGAGTAGAGCGTGATGAGCATCGTCTCCTTCTCGTTGGTGAGACGGACCTTCTCGGTGGTCATGTCGCTCCGTTCGGGTCGCCTACGGCACCCTGAGTGGCTCCCGATGGCTACCTACTCGGCTCATACCGCATCGCCACCGCCCCCGAGCGGAACTCCAGCCGGCTCACGAGTTTCAAGTCGACATGCTTCGACAGCCCCGCGAACAACGTCGGCCCGTGGCCCGCCAGCCTGGGCTGCACCACGAACTCGTACTCATCGATCAATCCCAGCTCCGTCAACGCCAGCGGGAGCTTCACACCTCCCACGAGCAGCCCCTTGCCCGACTCCCTCTTGAGCTGCTGAACGGCCTCTCCCAGATCCCCGCGCACGAGTTGCGCATTCCAATCGACCTGCTCCAGGGTGCTCGACACGACGTACTTCTTTGCCGCGTCGATCGTCCGGGCGAAGGGTTCCATTCAATCAGGCCGCGCTCCCATCCGCGCCGGCGGCCGGAACGCTGCCTCCATCATTTCGTAAGTCACCCGGCCAAAGAGGAGGGCATCGGCCTGGTCGAGGTTCTCGGCCGCGTGACGATGCAAGTCTTCGTCCGCGAACATTGCACGATGATCGCAGCACCCGTCCAATGTGACGTTGATGGAATACCGAAGGAGTCGCATTACGCAAGAGTACCGCCGATGGGGCAGACCAGCAAGGTTAGCCCGCTTCAGGGCTACCTGGCAAGTTAGGATCTCGCTGTGGACCGGCAGCGGGTAGGGCGGCAGGCATTAGCAGAGTGAAAAGCGCGAAATCTGTCGGTATCCGCATGGGCAACTGTCTGTCGGTACGTCAGGCGCAGAGTCTTCTCAACGCGCCGGACGCCGCAACGGTCCGCGGCCTGCGCGACCGCGCGATTTTGGCCGTACTGCTTGGCTGCGGGCTCCGGCGCTCTGAGGTAGCCGCGCTCACGTTTGCCCACGTCCAACAGCGCGATGGCCGCTGGTGCATTGTGGATCTCGTGGGGAAGCACGGTCGCGTCCGCACGGCTCCGATGCCGACCTGGGTCAAGGTGGCCATTGACGCATGGACCGGCCCGGCGGGCGTGGACGCTGGCCACGTTTTCCGGCCTGTGAACCGCGCCGGCGACGTTACCGGCGACCGGCTCGGCGAAAAGGTCGTATGGCAGATGCTCCGGCACTACGCAGCGGCTGTAGGCGTCCCCGGCATCGCGCCGCATGATCTGCGCCGGACCTGCGCGAAGTTGTGCCGCGCGGCCAGCGGTGAACTTGAGCAGATCCAACTGCTGCTGGGTCACGCGTCTGTTCAGACGACCGAGCGGTATCTTGGCACCAAGCAGGATCTGGTTTCGGAGGCGATGTCCGGCACGCCCGTTTGTTCCCTGCCGCGACGGAGGACGCGGAGGTCAGCTTCAACGGCACCATCACGGGCGGCGGATTCGCTTTGCGCAACGATGTCGGGAAGAGCGGGGCGTCTCGCCCGGGCCCCGGCGTGCTAGCGGGAATCGTCACCGACGCGGCCGGGGCAGTTGTCCCCGGAGCCACAATCTTGGCCGCAATCGGTGGGCGAACGTTTTCCGCCGTCAGTGGGCCGACCGGACGGTGGTCCATCACGGACGTACCCTCTGGCGATGCGACGGTAACGGTCCAGTCTCCTGGTTTCCAACGCCTGACACAAAACCTGCGCTACGATGCCGCCAGGGGAACGAATCTCGACCAAAAGCTGCAAGTCGGGTCCGTCTCAGAAGCCATGGAGATCACGGTTACCGCACAGCCGGGTGTCCTCAGTACAGTCAACGCAGAGCAAAACCGAAACAGCGCCCCCAAGCAGGCCCCGGCGCCCCTGGACTCCCCACCTTCCGCTAACGTCGGCGAACTCCAGCGCAAAGTCGTAGGGGTGCTGCCCATCGCCATCAACATCCCGCGAACCGGCGCGTCCTATCGATTCGTGCGCCCCCTGGTCGTGGACGAAGAAACCAAGCTGACGTTCCGCTATCGCCGCAAATAAATCGTGAACCGGCTCTCTGGCAGCATGCCAATACCGAAATGGGAGCACGCGCTGCGCAGTCTCCCGCATCAAATGCCGCCCCGTTAACCGGGGTTATCGGCGCCTAACCTCCCCGACCTTGGATCGGTGTTGTGAGTCAGATCGTTTCCGGATGCGCCGTGACTCAGGAACTATCTGCTTTCTGATCGAGGTGGGCTCGTGTCGTGGCGACCGTTGCTCCAAAAGGGGGGTGGATGAGATTTGGTAAGGCGCTGGATGAGGCGGACATCCCCCTCCGCGAAAATGGTCCCGGGAAGCAGATTCGGCACTAATGCGCGATTGAGTTCGATAGTCCTTTAAAGACGAACTTCTGCACGCGTTGGCCGCCGAGATCCTCCGCCACATACAAATTACCCTTGGAGTCGCTAGCGATGTTATGCGGGGAGACAAATTGCCCCGCGTAGCGGCCTAGGCGTCCGAAAGAACCGAGTTCCCGCAGCGTTTGCCGATCCAAGATGAGGATCCGGTTCTCCACTTGATCCGCGACGTATAGGAACTGCTGCTGCGAATCCGCGGAGAAAGCCAGCGACGATACAGTCCCTCCAGTCTCTCTACTGTCGCGCCGGACGAATGCTTCCTTTACGAAGGTGCCATCGGCGCGGAACACCTGAATACGCCGGTTGAGCCTGTCGGCGACATAGACCAAGCCATCGGTTGAGATGCGCACGTGGTGGACCTGGTTGAACTGCGGATCTCCCGGACCTTCATTACGGGGCGTTTTAGGCGCGGCGTCGTCGGGCTTGTTACCGTATGCACCCCAGTGCCGTTTGTAGGCTCCGGTGTCGGCATCGAAGACGATCACGCGCCGGTTCCCATATCCGTCCGCTACGAAGAGTTCATTGGTCTGCGGATAAACGGCCATATCGGCGGGCTGGCCGAGATTCACGGTATCGTTGCTGTTGTTCCCATTGCCCCGTCGTCCGATCTGCAGCAGAAACTTTCCTTTGTTATCGAACTTCAGGATCTGGTTTTCGCTGGTTCCATTTGCACCGCGCCCGGCAATCCAGACGTTGTTCTTGTAGTCGACGAAGATGCCGTGCTCATCGCCGTCTAAAGGCCATTGGTACCCGTCGCCCGGACCATTCCAGCTCTGCAGCAGTTTGCCGGCAGAATCAAACTCCATTACCGCGGGCGCCGGGCGGCAGCAGGCTCTCTTTTCGGTCACATTCGCCGGGCGATGGATGATCCAGACGTGATCTAGCTTGTCGCTAGCAATACCGGCGCTCGCTCCTTGGATCCACGTTTCTGGCCACTGAGGCCAAGACGGATCGACTTGCAAATTGGGAATTGGCTTTCCAGTCTGCGCCTGTGTTGTTAGCAACGCGGCACTGCACGCGGCCAAGATCGCAACAACGATAATTCGCAGTGCGTTTGACATGGCTGGGTGCACTAATTTCGATGGGTGCACTAATCTCGTTGGAGGCCGACGGGAGCGCCAACTGGAGATCGGCATACTGTGTCAGCCGATTTTACCCGACTGCGAAGGGCCGAGGTGTGGCGCGTGTCTCCTGATACGGGAGGACCCGCTGCTGGCACACTCTTTCTGATTTGTAACCTCCCGCGCTCTCCAAGCCGGTGCCATACTAGCTCGTGAAGGGAACTCGGATGAGCAACCTGGTATGCAAGCCGGCCTAGGGCGAGTGGTTCCGTTGAGCATCCTTTTCCTCGGCTCCCTGGCCGCGGCCCAGGACTCGCAGATCAGCGCCCTCGCGAAGACGGTGCTATCGCTTCGCGAATACGTTGCATCCAACTCCGGCGTTCGCGGAGGTCTGCCCCAACTCACCGTCGCCAAGCACCAGCTCCGCGACTGGGTTGAATCTCGCCTCACCTCGTTTCCCGAGAAAGGGGACGTCGGCGCGCTCACCACCGATCTCCTGGCCGGACTCGAAGGCGCCAATCTCTTCTGCGACGACCCCAGCGACTGCGTCGCCACCTCCATCGGCTTCCTCGACCAGGTCCTGGTCAATCGTGAGCGTGGATTCTTGACCATCGCCACGGCCGTCGGTACCGGCATCCGCTGCGGCTACGATTATTCCGCGTACCTCTATGAGTGGCGCGCGAACCGCTGGCAGCGCATCTGGGAGCACGAACAAAACGATTACTCGGCAGCCGCCTACCACCCCCAAACCCTCCACGCGATCCACATCTCCGACGCCGCCGCTGACGGCACTCGCCTGATTCTTACGTTGGGCACGCCCGCCGGTTGCGGCGGAACCTTCGTACCCGTGCGCTACCAGGTCTGGCGCCTCGCCCCCGACCCTACCGGCGCCGCCTCATCTCCCATCGCCGTGTCTCCCATCTTGGACCAGTCCGAGACTCTCAACGACGAAGGCGAACCTCCCGCCATCGGCCGCCTCACCGCGGACGACGTGCTGATCGAGTTCTCGGCTGCCGGTACCGGTTACGGCCTGACCCGCAAGGCTCTGCGCCACTTCGAAATTCACGGCGCCTCCGCGATCCAGACCGATCCCATCGCTCCCACCCCCCGCGACTTCGTCGAAGAATGGCTGGCCGCCTCCTGGTCAGACAGCGCGCCGCGTTCCGATTCGCCCGTGCTCCGGGAATGGCATGCGAAGCTGCACCGCGACGACGGCCAAGGCGACTTCCCCGATCCCGCACTTGCCTGCGCGAACGACCCATCGCTGGTCGAAATCGCGACCCGTTTCGCGGAGCAGCCCAAACATTATTTCCTGGTACGCACCAGGCAGCCTCTCCACTTCACCATGGCCGCGATCGGCGACAGCCCCTTTCCCAACTGCACCCAACCAGCTCCCGCAGCCGACCAACAGCCCTCTGTGCTGCCCGCTAACCAATAGGCGGCGCAGCTAGTACCTACTTGTGGAAGTTCGCGCATGGCGGGAGCCAAGACCGCTCGCTCACGCGCGCGGCTCCGCATCGACTTCCGAGCCGCGACGGTGAGGGAGTGGTTAACGTGAACTTACGCAACTTGGGGGTGTGCGACGTAGAAGTGGAAGAGTTGGCTCGCCCGGATCAAGAACCAGTCACAAGCCATATCCTTTTGAAATCGTTCACAAATACACCCGGTGCTCTGGACACCGCCAGTTATCCTGGGATGTGGAGATGTTCTTTATGTGACGGCGCTTCTGTTGGCCATCGATCCGACACAATCCGACACATCCGACACCTGCATAAAATCTGTCGGCCGGGAGCCGTTGGGGGACTCGGCCTTTTTTAGGCTGCCTCCGGCTTGTGAGTTGGCGTCGCGAGCCGAGCAGCCCAGGGTGCGGCTTAAAGCGTGACCGCGCCTCGAATTTCCTGGAGTAGCTTGCACGCTCGGATTCCTGAGATTTTGCGTAGGAATCCCGGAGGCCCACTTTTGTGTGGCGCACTCGCAACTTGGCACTAGCTATTTGGCACTAGCTTGACCGTACTTTTCAACAGTGCTATAAGTGGTTCCCGTAGCGCATCCTTCCGAAAAGGAGTTCCAATGAAACGTCAAATAGCGTTGATCCGTGTTGCCGTAGGGCTTTCGATCGCTGCCGCCTTGGTCTACACACTGGCCGCTGCCGGCGAATCCGCAACCGCGAGCCTCACTCCAGGCAAAGCGCAACTGTCCTCGGCCGGGCCGCTGGCCTTCGGTCCCGATGGCGTGCTCTTCGTTGGCGACTCGGTCGGCGGAGCGATCATGGCTCTCGACACGAAGGACCGCACGGCTCCGTCTTCAGCCGTGAAGATCGACGTCCAGGGAGTCGACGCGAAGCTCGCCGCTCTCGCGGGTGTCGCCGCTGACCAGATCGTCGTGAACGACATCAAGGTCAACCCCATCTCCAAGAACGCCTACCTTTCGGCTTCCCGCGGCCGCGGCCCGGATGCCATGCCGCTCATCGCTCGAGTGAATGCTTCGGGCGAAGTTTCCCTCGTTTCGCTCGATAACAGCCCCCACTCCTCCGTCAGCCTCACCGACGCGCCGAAGTCCGACGCGAGCGCCCGCCAGAATCCGCGGATGATGACCATCACCGACATGAACTATGTGAATGGCAACGTAATGGTCGCCGGCCTCTCGAACGAGGAGTGGTCCTCCGCCCTGCGCTCCATTCCCTTCCCGTTCAAGACCGCCGCTCTCGGCGCGACGCTCCAGATCTGGCACGCCTCCCACGGTCGCTATGAGACGGAGTCCCCGGTGCGAACCTTCGTTCCCTACACGATCCAGGGTAAGGACTATGTTCTCGCCGCCTACACCTGCACGCCTCTCGTCAAGATCCCCGTCAGCGATCTGAAGCCCGGCGCCAAGGTGAAGGGTGTCACCATCGCCGACCTCGGCTCCGGCAACCAGCCCCTCGACATGGTTCCGTATAAGAAGGGTGGCCACGATTACATCCTCGTCGCCAATAGTTCCTTTGGAGTGGTGAAGCTTAAGGCCGACAACCTTGAAACCTACAAGCCTATCGACTCGCCGACGGTAGTCGATGTCGCCGGCGTGCCGTATGACTCGATTAGCGGTCTCAAGAACGTTCGCCACCTCGCCCAGCTCGACAGCGCCAGCGCAGTGATCCTCACCGGCCAGCCCGGAGCCAACATCCAGACGATAGCGCTCCCCTAAGCAGTAAGGCTTTGCGAAAAGTCATTCTTACCGTGGTTGCGGTCCTCCTCTTCACGAGGGTGACTGCGACCGCGGAAGCTGTTTCCATCCAACTAGAGGCGGGTGCCTTCCGGGTCGCCGGGTGGGATCCGCCGCGCGCCGAACCCGCCAAAGGATGGGCTTCCGTTTTCGCGATCTACACCGGCAGCGGGGACGTGCCGCCCCTCTCCGGAAGCTATGCCGTCGAAAAAGGGACACTGGTCTTTCACCCCCGCTTCCCCTTTGCACCCGGCGTGAAGTATCGCGCCATCTTCCGCCAGCCGGGCAGCGCCGCGCCGCTCGAAAAGATCTTCGACGGCGCTCCCCGCGACACCGTTCCCATCGCTCGCGTCGTAGGAATCTTTCCCTCAGCGGATGTCTTGCCTAGCAATCAACTCCGCCTCTACATCTTGTTCTCCGAGCCCATGAGCCGAGGCGAAGCCGCCTCGCGCATCCACGTCCTCGACGACAAAGGTAAAGCGCTCCCGGGCGTGTTTCTTCCCGGCGAGGAGCTCTGGGATCCCGGCTTCCAACGCCTCACCATGACTTTCGATCCCGGCCGCATCAAGCGCGGACTGACCGCGAATGAAGCTATGGGACCTCCCATCACCGAAGGCAAGCGCTACACGCTGGTCATCGATCGCGACTGGCTCGATGCCCGCGGCGTGCGAATGGTCGACGGGTTCCGCAAACCGTATCGCGGCGGCCCGGCCCAACGCCACCCTCCCGATCCCTCGCAATGGAAAGTGACTCCGCCCAAAGCCGGCACGTCCGACGCCCTGGCCCTCAACTTTCCCACACCGATGAACTATCCGCTCCTGCGGCGCATGCTGCAAGTCGTCGGCCCCGGCGGGAACATCGCGGGAACCGTCATCATCGCCAAGGAAGAATCGGAATGGCGCTTGATCCCCCAGTCTCCGTGGAAGTCCGGCGACTACAAACTCATCGTCGATACCGGCCTTGAAGACCTCGCCGGGAACCGCATCGGCCAGCCCTTCGACATCGATGTGTTCGACCAGGTCACTGAGCGCATCGCGACGAAGACAATTTCTCTGCCCGTCGTCATTCGTTAACGGCAGCCGCGAGTACTTCTTCGCGTAGCGCAGTCAATGTTCAGTGAATTACGGCTCGCAATCCCAGGTGCTGCGCGGGTCATCAAGTGTCCGGAAGCGAATCTTGGCCGGTGAGGCGATCTTTGGGTGTTCAGTCTCCCGCAGAACTTAATTAGCCCCGATAAGTAACATTGAACTAAGCCTCCGGCAGGCGCTCAGCATGATACTATTTGGCAGGGCAATGCAACTCCACGTTTCAGCTTCGACTCCATCAGGCTTTCAGCCCTTGAGTCTCTGCGGCGACGGCGAAGGAATTGCAAAAGGTCGATTCAATACCCATAGAAGCAATTGCCCTGCCAAACCCAGATAGGCTCAGTTCAATGAGTTCTATCGGCAGTGCTCACGCCGACCTCGCCAGGTCGCTGCAAGCGCTCGCTCGTGAGCACTACCGATAGAACGCTCTTCATTAACGGCTGCGACCTCGGGGACAACTCCTTTCGGTTGGCCAGGCCCGACGGCTGGCTGCCTATAAGAACGCGTCCGGCCGCGAACAATGGAATCGAGGTGAGGCTCAGTTGTCGGATCTTTGGCGTGGACCCCGAACACAAAACCGCCGCTCCTAAACGTCGCACATTGACTTCAGCCGCACTGCTCCTGTAGATTAGCACCGGAGACTCACCCTTGTCCGGCTGGCTGACGCAGGTTTCCGCATTCACGGTGTTCCTGAGTATCGGCGGTCTGGGCTTCCTGTTTCTGCTTATCTCATTGATGTTCGGCGAGCTGTTCGCTCACTTCGACCACAGCTTCGATCACAGCCACGATCAGGGCGGCCCTAGCATCCTCAGCTCTCGTGTGCTCGGCGTCTTTGTCACGGCGTTCGGCGGTTTCGGCGCGGTGGCGACTAGTCTAGTGCGTCAGGAATAGTAACGAGTATAAATTGGGCCACGTCCTTACAATGGAGGGCGACCTAATGCGAGTAGCGCGGCTCGTCAAGCTGGACCCGGAACAACGAACCGTTTTGGAACAGTATGCGCGAGCGCGT
>DATNJC010000197.1:0-20457 GCA_035604115.1 Bryobacteraceae bacterium
ATTGAAGCGGCGTCGTGGTTTAACCATGCCTTCTGAACGAAACGAAAAATCGCCCCTCATCGTCCGCCGCCGGCCGCCACTCGATGTCTTTTTCCAGCCCCGCAACGTCGCGGTCATTGGCGCCACCGAGGAGAAGTCCAGGAGACCGCAAGCCAGAGCCGTGGACGCAAGAAGAACTATCTGCGCCGTTGGGGCGCACTACCTCCCGCTAAATCCGGAGTTCTCCTTTCGCGAGGATTTCATCTTCCGATCCCTCACCCGGATTCTTGAATTCATCCGGATCTTCGCCGAAACGGTCGTTGATGCGCATCTGCGAGAGTATCTGATGTATTCGCCTCGCGCGCTATTGGAAAGCACGGCCGGGCTTCAAGCGGTGGCGAGCAATGTTTGGACATTGACCGATGAACTCTGGCAGGGGTATCACCACATGCTTCAAGAAGAGCCGACTAGGCGGTCTGTGGTGTCCCTCTTCGTCGGGGCGGCAGGCACGATGGAGCGTCATCCTGAGATTGAACCACGCCGACACCCCAGAGAGGAAAAATGGGCCGCCTTCCTCGACCGGATGAGTGAGCCCGACTCGGCCATGACACGTCTGAACGAGCGCTATGAAAATACGCTCAAACAGACGATCTCGCACCGAATCCGACACTTCCAACAAGAAGCCACACGCCAACTTCCAAGTCAAACTGCCCAGGCTGCAAGGAATGCCAATCAGCCCAGCGAAACGGCTGAGAGAAGATACCCCAAACTTGACAGTGGTTCCTTCTCCGAAATCCCCATCCCGGAAGGTACTGAAAGCCGGGTTCCCAGTGCCGGACACGATATTCCATCAAAGCCCACGCTGGCGGACACGGCTACTCGTAATCGCCGTCGTCAAATAGTTAAACGATATCAAGAAACTCACGACATGAAACGGACGGATCTTGCTCGGCGCGTTGCCATGAGCCCCACGGCGATCGAAGGGATGATCCGGGGTGATCGGAGCCGCTACAGCGAGGAGAAGCTGCTCAAGTTCTTGGAGCAGATTGGCGTGAAACCGGAGAACTGGTAACTTCTCGTCGCCCTTCCCTTTCTCCTCGCGCCGCTAAACGACCGAATTCACAGGCCCACGAAAATCTCCTCATTTTTCCGGACCGTTCTCCTCGTTCTCCGCTCTACACTGCGATCACGTTCGTAGCCCAGCTACCACGAAAGGATCGCATGGCATCTCCAAACAACCTTGAAACGCTGCTGACTGAACGAGAGGTCGCAAGACTACTTAGGGTCTCGGTCGCGACCATCAGGCGCCGACGACTCTATAGTCAGCCTCCACACGCGGTGAAGATCGGCGCGAGCGTGCGCTACAAGCCGGAAGCCGTACGGAGATTCATCGAGGAAAGCGAGAGCAAGACGACCAAGAAGAATACGCCCGGCAGAGGCAACGGGGATTCCGGGGCCGCCTAATGACCAACCTTCTATCAAACAGGGAACGCGTGCCTCCCTCCTGGGGCCGGCCGTTGACCGAAACCGACTACGTCACCCTTGAGGCTTCCTGGATCAACCGGGAGTTGGCGGATCAGGCGATGCTCCGACGTGTGGACGATCCGGAGGGACGTGAAGTTGTTGGCCAAAAAGGAAACCGCAACTGCGCCGGTTTATTGATTCCTTACTACTGGCCCGGGGAGCCGTCGCCGTTCGCCTACCGCGTAAGGCGGGACAACCCTGAGGTGGAGCAGGGAAAGGATGGGAAGGTTCGGCTGGTTCGGAAGTACCTCGCCGCACCTGGCGACCGGAACCGGCTCTACATCCCACCGGGCGTAACGCCTGAACAACTATGCGATAAGAGCATCCCGATCGTTCTGGTGGAAGGCGAGAAGAAGGCCCTCGCGCTTTGGAGGTTGGCCAACTACGAGGTCGAATTACCTCGATTCATCCCAATCGCCCTGGCTGGTGTCTGGAACTGGCGGGGCAAGGTTGGAAGGACCGGCGGACCAAACGGCGAGTGGCAGGACGTCCACGGGCCAATTCCGGATCTTAGTCGTATCGATTGGCTTGGGCGGACGGTTTTCGTCCTGTTCGACGCGAACGTCCATCGCAACGACAACGTCAAGTGGGCGCGGCGGGGGATCACCAAGGAGTTGGCAACGCGCAACGGGGAGGTGAGATTAGTGGATCTCCCTGAGGACTGCGGTGTAAACGGCGTGGATGATCTGCTGGCGATCTGGGGACCAGCGCGTATACTTGAACTTTTTGCAAGTGCCGAACCGGCGTCAGCCCAAGGGAAGGAGCCAAAACGCGCACAGGCACTGATCGAGCTCGCCGCTGAGGCAAAGCTGTTCCACACGCCAGAAGGTGATGCGTACGCTCAGGTGCCGATTGGTGCTCATCACGAGATATGGCCCCTACACAGCAAGGACTTCCGCCGTTGGCTGACACGGAAGTTCTATGAAGCGCGCGGCAAGCCGCCCGGAACGGCGCTTCCAGAGGCGATCGCAGTGTTGGAGGCCAAAGCCCAGTTTGGTTCTCCTGAATACTCGTTGGCTCTGCGTGTTGCCGGCTATGAGGATCGCATCTACGTGGATCTCTGTGACCAGCACCGGCAAATCGTAGAGATCACCCCCCAGGGCTGGCGGCTTGTCAGTGATCCGCCCGTCCGGTTTCGTCGAGCGAGGGGCATGCAGCCGCTCCCAATACCGGCAGGCGGTGGCTCCTTCGCCCTACTCAGAAGGTTTCTCAATCTCGGCGACGAAAACGACTGGGTTCTTTGCGCCACCTGGCTGGTGGCCGCTTTCCGCCCTAAAGGGCCCTACCCGATTCTTATCCTTCAGGGCGAGCAGGGTTCCGCGAAGAGTACTGCAGCAAAACTGCTGCGCAGAATCGTCGACCCCTCGGTCGCCCCCCTGCGAACCCCACCCAAAGACGACCGGGACCTGCTGATTGCCGCGAATAATTCCTGGGTGCTCGCCTGCGACAACCTCTCTGGCATTCCAGCGTGGTTGTCCGACGCCCTCTGCCGGCTTGCTACTGGAGGTGGGTTTTCCACCCGCGCGTTGTTTACCGATACCGAGGAGGTTTTCTTCCAAGCCGCGCGACCGATGATCCTGAACGGGATCGATCATCTCGCGGAACGCCCAGATCTGGCGGAACGGGCGCTTCTGCTGAGTCTTCCAGCCATCGAGGAAGACCAACGGAGGGATGAGGCTCAGATCGATGCCGACTTCGAGAGGGAGCTTCCGCTCATTTTCGGGGCACTTCTTACAGCAGTAAGCGGTGCGCTCGCCAGACTGCCGGGAACCAAGCTAGAGCGCAAGCCCCGGATGGCTGACTTCGCCTTGTGGGCGACGGCTGCGGAACTGACGCTTGGGTTCCAGCCCGGAGCCTTCCTGCAGGCCTATGGCGGAAATCGTGCGGAGGCGATTCGGGAAACGCTGGATGCCGACCCGCTCGGCTCCGCGATCGTCGCCCTAATGGATTCGCTGGCGGATCAAGAGGAGCCGGAACGCTGGGAGGGCACCTGCAAGGACCTGCATCAGAAGCTGGAAGCTTTTGTTGATGACGCGACAAAAAAGTCGCCTTCATGGCCGAAATCACCGCGAGCGGTCGCCGGTCGGCTGAGGCGGCTGGCGGTGGTTCTAAGAGAATCGGGGATCGGCATCACCTCGCCCTCCAAATCCGCAAGGGGCCGGAGAGTCCTGACGATCACGAGAAAGGCGGGGCTTCCGACCGCCACTACCGCCACCATCGCCACCCAGACGTCGGCGGATGCTGAGAATAAACCGCTTGCGATTGACGACTCGGGTGGCGGTTGGGGCGACGGGGTGGCGGTTGAAGAGGCGCTTGAAGATGAATCGCCACCTACATCCATACACTCCAATGCCTTGAAGGAACAAGAGAAACCGTCCGATGTGGCGGAGGTGGCGAAGGTGGCGATTGTTTCCGGCCCCGTTCCAGGCACCGGAGTTCCCGACGATGAAGGTAATGATGTGTACACGTGCGCGAATTGCGGCAGGGTTGAATGGTATTGGGACGGACACGCATGGATGTGTCCTCGTTGTGGGGCGCCGGCTCCGGGGCAGCAGTCTAGTGGTATTGACGTCGAGCGTTTCGAGCTATGACCGGGGCCTCCTCCCTGATCTCTCGGCTCCGCGCCGCAGGTATCTCGATCAGCTCCCAAGATGGCAAGCTCCTTGTGGAAGCGCCAAAGGGTGCGGTTACCGCGGCGATCCGTGCGGAGTTGGGCGAGAACAAGGTGGAGTTGATCGCCGCACTGGCGGTGACGCCGGCACTCTCCGATGAGGACTCCAGAGTGGGTGCAGCCCGGCGCGAGATCGCCCGCCTACTGGCGGCCGCCTACCGTCGCTCCCAGAAGGTTCATCCAAACGGGCTGAGCGTGACGCGGATCTCAGGTAATAGCGAACTTGCTAATTCTCGGACCGTGAGCGTTCATGGTGGTGTCTCATGAAAGCCACCCTTCGCGTCGTAGTCCGCACGGAACCAATCGATCTTGACCGGCTTGCCCGGATGCAGCCGTACGAGTTACAACGGCTGCACCAGAGATTGTTCAAACGCGCGGTTCCATCAGGAAACTCCGAGCTGGCACGACGCAGAATCGCCTGGCACGTTCAGTCCGAGCGGGAAGGCGGGTTACCCGAGTCCGCCAGGCAACACGCTCTGGCAATCGCCAAGGAGGCCAGCCTCCGGATTCACGCGCGCCAGGCCAGCACCCAATCGCCGCTCCCACATGCGACCGTTACGGGTATCGTGTCGGATCACGATTCCCGTCTGCCTATGCCCGGAAGCATCCTTATTAAGGAGTTTCGTGGCCAGACCTTTGTGGTCCGCGTGCTCGATAACGGATTCGAGTGCGACCGCCGGCGTTTCACGTCGTTGAGCGCCGTCGCCAAAGAGATCACCGGCAAGAAGTGGAACGGGTTTCTGTTCTTCGGCTTGACCAAGGGGAGCAGCAGTGGCCGCTGAAGCCAAACGCATCCGCGCCGTCCCGGCCGCGTCGCCGGCCCATGTCCGGTGCGCCATTTACACTCGCAAATCTACCGACGAGGGACTCGATCAGGATTTCAACTCTTTGGATGCGCAACGAGAGTCGGCGGAGCAATACATCCTCAGTCAGAAGCACGAGGGATGGATAGCGCTGCCGGGCCGATACGACGATGGCGGCTTCACCGGGGCGAACATGGACCGGCCCGCCTTGAAGACTCTCCTCGCCGACATCGAGGCAGGCAGAGTCAACTCTGTTGTCGTGTACAAAGTTGATCGGCTCACGCGATGCATGAAGGACTTCTTCAAGATGATGGAAATCCTGGAGCGGCGGCAAGTGACCTTCGTATCCGTGACGCAGCAGTTCAATACCACGACCTCACTGGGGCGCCTGGCATTGAATATCGTGATGTCCTTCGCGGAGTTTGAGCGCGAGACGATCTCTGAGCGCACCCGCGACAAGATGCGCGCGGCTCGTAGAAAGGGGAAATGGATTGGTGGCTACCCGGTCTTAGGCTATGACGTGGCGCCCAAAGGCGGTGCGCTCGTGGTGAATGCGGCGGAAGCCGAGCGGGTTCGTGACATCTTCCATCTATACCTGGAACTGGGCTCGCTGATTCCTGTCGTGGAGGAATTGGAGCGGCGGAATTGCCGAATGAAATCCTGGACCACGCGCGAGGGCCGTGACCGCCGGGGATCCCTGTTCAGCAAGACGACCCTCCACTCGCTCCTAACCAATGTGATCTACACGGGCCGAGTGAAGTTCGAAGGAACGCTTTTCGACGGTGAGCACCAGCGGATCATCGACGACGAAACGTTCAACCGCGTGCAAGAACAGCTAAGCCGAAATGGCAGGAACGGCGAGCGCAGGGCCCGCAACAAGTACAGCGCGCTTCTTAAGGGTCTGGTCCAGTGCGGGAGCTGCGGCGCGGCGATGATCCATACCTACGCTCAGAAAAAGACCGCGCGATACCGATACTACGTTTGTATGAACGCCCATCAGCGCGGCTGGAGCAAGTGCGGGACCCGGTCCGTGTCAGCTCCGGAGTTGGAAGGAGCCGTGATCGAGAACCTCCGCAACTTCGCTCAAGATCCGGCCTTGCTGTCCGAAGTCCTACGGCGGATCGAGGAGGGCCGGCTGCCGGGTGAGTCAATGGCCGAACCTGCCGACGTACAGCAAGCCTTATCGGAGTTCGATCCCCTGTGGAGCCAACTCACCACCTGGGAGCAGGAGGCGTTTATTCGCACCCTGGTCGCGCAGGTGAAATACGACGGTAGAACCGGAAAGGTCACGGTCGGGTTTCATAGCGAGGGCATCAAGCAGTTGTGCGCCCGCGGCGGAGTCGGCGCATGAATTCACACGGGCCCCTGGAGATTCAGTTCAGCTTGCGGACAACGCCACGGCCTGCGAGCGACGGGACGCGACAAGTTGGCTCCATAAGAGCCGGGCGGCTGCCGCGAGTCACCCAGGTGCTGGCGTTGGCGATTCATCTGGAAGACATGATCCGGCGGGGCGAAGCCAAGGATTACGCTGATCTTGCGCGGTTGAGCTGCCTCTGCCGGGAACGGATCAGCCAGATCATTCGTCTGAGCTACCTCGCGCCTGACATTCAAATCGAGTTGCTATACCTGCCTCCGACGCCCACCGGGAGCTATCCGATCAGCGAGACGGCCGTGCGCAGGATCGCTAACCTGCTTTGTTGGGCCGACCAACGGCGGGAGTGGGCGGTGCTCAAACAACGCCACCACTTGGGTGTGTCAGCAGCCCTGAGCATTGCTGAGCGCTCTTGATCTATCTCTCTGTAAAAACAAGCACTTAGCTCTAGTTATTTCTTCGATCCTTGTGTAGATTGGTGTTTGATATGGCTCATCGGCGCGCCAGCGGGACAACAGTGGGAACACGGCAGGTGGCCGGCGCGAGCCGACGCGACAGCGAAGCGCGGATTAATCGGCGAAGCCAAGCGAAGCGGTCGGCTTCGCCTGCCGACGCGCAGGGGGAGGCCGGTCAAAAAGCTACAGCGGTCGGCCGTGCGAGCGCGGGGCGGGCCACCGCGTGTGGTCGCGAAATTGGATGCCCGGGGTAAGGACCATGGAACTAGCCAAAACGAAAGATCTGAGGATTGAGTGGTGGCCGGTTTCCCGGCTCATTCCGTACGACAAGAATCCCCGCAAGATCTCCGACGCTGCTGTTAGCAAAGTGGCTGATTCCATACACCGTTACGGGTGGCGCCAGCCGATCGTAGTCGACCCGCAAGACGTCATCATCATCGGCCATGCGCGCCGTCTTGCCGCTTTGAAGATGGGGCTGGACGAGGTTCCCGTGCACGTGGCCAATTTGACCCCAAATGAGGCCCGATTACTGCGTTTGGCGGATAACCGCTCGGGAGAGGAAGCCGCTTGGGACATGAAGCTTCTGGGCGCCGAGCTTTCCGATCTGTCGGCGGGCGGCATCGATCTTGGGGGTAGCGGCTTCGATGGTTCGGAGCTCGACCGGTTGCTCCGACCCGACACCAGCGCGGCGGATGAGGTCCTGGTTCCGCCCGAGGATCCGGTAAGCCGCCCGGGCGACCTTTGGCTCCTGGGGAAGCACCGGGTCATTTGTGGGGACTGCACCAGTCCGGAGGTCGTGGAGCGGCTTCTGGCCGGTGGGAAGCCCCGGCTCATGGTCACCGACCCGCCCTACGGAATCGAGTTGGACTCGGAGTGGCGCGATCGCGCCGGACTGAATGGCTGCGGGCCCGCCCAGCCGAGCTACATGAAGAAAAAGCGTACGACGGGCCATATCGAAACATCGATTTCCGGCGATACACGCGCGGACTGGTCCGAAGCGTTCGCTCTGGTTCCGAGTCTCGAGGTGGCCTATGTTTTCCACGCTTCGAAGTTCACCGCCGAGGTCCTGGCCGGCCTCCTCAAGATCGGCTTTGTTCACCACCAGCAAATCATTTGGAGCAAGGGGAAAGCTGCCCTGACGCGGACCCACTATTGGTTCAGCCATGAACCGGTCTGGTACGTTAGGAAGCCAAACGCCGCTTGGTATGGAAAAGCTGGCGAGAATTTGACGGTGTGGGACTCGCCGTCGCCCAAGATGATCTTTGGCGGATCGAAGGAAGAGAAGTTCGACCACCCGACTCAGAAGCCCGTGGAGCTGATGCGCCGGTCGATCGTGAATCACACCAAGGCGGGCGAGCTGGTTTATGAGCCGTTCCTCGGCAGCGGCACGACCCTCGCGGCCGCGGAACTGACGGGGCGCGTCTGCTTCGGATCGGAGATCTCCCCAGCCTACGTCGATGTAGTGATCCAACGGTGGCAGAACCTAAGCAGCAGCATCGCTTGTCTGGAATCCGGCGAAACATTCAACAGTGTTGCTGCTGAACGAAAGAAAGGAACTCAGCATGAAGGGACGAAAGCCTAAGCCGACGGCGATTAAGCAAGCCGAGGGCAATCCCGGCCGACGTCCGCTGGCGAAAGTCGATCTGACCACGGCGCCTGAAGCCCCGGCGTGTCCCGATTGGCTGGACCCGGGTGCGCGCCTGGTTTGGAAGCATCTGGTCGCTAAGCTCATGGCGCTGGGAATCCTGCGTTCGGTGGACCAGATCATGTTGGCAATGCTTTGCGATTCGGTGTCGATGCTAAAGGCCGCGCGCCGGCGGCTCGATCGCGAAAGGATCGAGCTAAAGAAATCCAACAAAAACCAGGACGACGCCCTGCTCTACAAGACGCCCGGCGGCACAGTCATCCAGAGCCCGCTGATCGGCATCATCAATCGGGAAAAACTGAACATCCAGCGCCTCGCCACGGAATTTGGCATGAGCGCGGCCGCGCGCGCCAGGCTGCTATCGGATGATGGCGGGCTTGGCGCTGATCCAGACGCCGGCTATGAGAAGCTGCTGGAGAAGGATCGGCCGGGCTTCGACGACGATGAGCTTCTTATCAATTAAGGGACCCGTGTTCGATCGGGCCAAGGCGAACCGCATCTGTAATTTCTTCGAGGAGACGCTGAAGCATCCCTCCGGGGGAATGACTACGTTTCACCTGCTCCCGTGGCAGGAGCGGATACTCCGCAAGATTTTTGGCAATGTCGACGAACGCGGGCGGCGGATCATCCGGCGTGCCTACCTCGAGGTTGGGAAGAAGAACGGCAAGAGCGAGTTCGCCGCCGGCATCGCGCTCTATTGCCTGGTGGAGGACCATGAGCCGGCATGCGAGGTGTATTCCGCGGCTACCGTCAAAAAACAGGCCGCGATCGTATTCAACACGGCGGCGGCGATGGTCCGCGCGTCTCCCTATCTGCGGCGGAAGCTCAAGGTGGTCCGCTCAACGCGGCGCATTTACAAGCGCGACGACCCAAGCTCCTTCTATGCGGTGATCTCGGCCGACGGCGACGCGGAAGACGGTATTAATCCGCATTGCGTCATCATCGACGAGCTGCACCGCTGGAAGACCGCCAAGGCCCGCGAGCTGTATGAAGTGTTAGTCAAGGGCAGCATTGCCAGACCCCAGCCGCTGATTTTTCAAATCACCACGGCCGGTTCCGGCGAGCAGGACAGTCCGCTATGCTGGCGCGAGCATCTTTTCGCCCTGGGATGCCGTTCCGGGGAGTTCACCGATCCGAATTTCTACGGCGAGGTGTTCGCGCTGGACCCTGGCGACGACTGGACCGATCCGAAAATGTGGGAAAAGGCGAATCCGTCGCTTGACACGCTTGGCGGTTTCCTGGAAATCGACAAGCTCAAGGCCGAATGCAACGAGGCCGTCCAGCAGCCCTCCCGACAGCCGGCGTTCAAACGGTTCCGTTGTGGGCTCTGGTTATCGATGGACGAGGACTGGATGCCGCCCGACGTGTGGGCACGTAACTCGGGGACCACGCGGGGCCTGATTGAGCGCCCCTGCTACGTTGGCCTCGATCTCTCCGAGACTACGGACCTGACTTCCCTTGTGCTGCTGTTTCCGGATTCCTCGGACGATACGTTCGATGTGCTTCCGTTCTTTTGGATGGCACGCGAGCGGGTATACAAGCGCGAGATGGCAGACCGCGTTCCCTATAGAACATGGGTAGAGCAGAAGAAGATTGAAGTGACAGACGGCGACGTGATCGACCTCCGGACCATCAAACGCAAGATCCAGTGGGCTGCGGAATGTTTCTCGATCCAGGAAGTCGCATTCGACCCGCACCACGCGCTGCAACTCTCGATTGAGTTGAACGAGGAGCTAGGGCTGAAGTGCATTCCGGTTCCCCAGCGCTATACCCACATGAGCGAGCCAATGAAGAAAGTGATGGAATTGGCCTTGCAGGGCCGTCTTCGCCACGACAACCACCCGGTGCTGAACTGGAATATGAAGTGCGTGCGCGCCCGTAACGACGGCAACGACAACATCCGCCCTATCAAGCCCGATCGCGCCATGAGCGGCAAGCGCATTGACGGTGCCGTGGCATTGATCCTGGCGGCGTCGCGCGCGATGTTCTACACTCCGTCCGTCTATGAAACACAAGGGCTGACGATCCTGTGATCGAATCGAGGGACGGAACTGGACTGCCCCGTCATTTTGGTGCCGGTCATTAAGACGAAACGCCGCCGGGAGCGAATCCCGACGGCGCGAAGGGGAGGCGAAGATGCTTGGCTTAGGCTTTGATCCGGTAGGCACGCTCCTTATCGTCGGTGCGGAAGGATTCCACCTTGAGGCCTAGCTTCTTAGTGACCGTGCCGCTGATAAAACCGCGAACCGTGTGGGCCTGCCAGCCAGTTTTCTCCATGATCTGGGCCAGCGTGACACCATGTTTGCAGCGCATCAGGTCCAGAACCTCGGCCTTCTTGCTACCCTCGCGCGCTGCACTTGCGCTCTTTTGCGCCCGGGCGCGCCGGGTAGCTTTCGGAGGGGACTTCTTCGACCGTTGGCGCTTCGGCGCGACGTGTGGCGTCTGTGGCGCAGCGTCGGGCAACAGTCGCCCAACCGCTTGCCAGATTCGGGCCACCGCGGCCTTGCGGCTGGTGAACTTCCGGACTGGCTTCAGATCGTCGAAGGGAGCGACGCCGGCGAAGCTGTTCCAGATTTCGACCAGCCTCGCGGCGGGCCAGGAAGCGGTGAGCTTGGCCAGTTCTTTGGGGGTGGAAAATACCTCGGCCGGATTACTACTGGCCGGGGCTTCGGCAAAAGCCTGAATGTTGTTGTCGGAATCGATCGTGAAGGTGCTCATAGCGACACCATTCATCCCTCTGTTCCAACCAAAAGCCAAGCGAAATGTTTGCTTAGAAAGGAGGTCCCACGCTATGGCGGAGGAAAGCGTAGGGGACCGACCGGTAGGCTCGCCCCGTAATCGGGGCGCTTTCGCGACTAGCACAAAGATCGCCGGTCAAGGAATCAGTGGCCTCTGTGCCTTGACGGTCGTGATAGAAGTTGTCCGATCAGGTCGAAGGGGTCCAAGTGGAGCGCCCGCGCCACTTCGAGGAACTCGATTACGTCCAGCCGACGCTCGCCGCGCTCGAACTTCGAGACGTAGGACTGGGGGCGCTGGAGCTTTTCGGCGAGTACCGCCTGGGTCAGACCCGCTTGTTCTCTTGCCTCAATGAGGAGCTCGCGGAAGCGTGCGTAAGTGGGTGTAAAGACGGATTTGGTCAAACTGGTACCGACCCAGCAACGCAGGGCTCAAACAGTTTGAAACCTATCTTGGGCTAAACCCAAAACGGGTTTCGTCCGATAGACCACTGGGACACCATGAACTTCTTCGCCACCCAACAAAAACGCGCTGCCGTAAGTGGCACGGTCCTTATCTTGGTTCCCCTGTTGACGCTTCCGCCAGTAGCGGCGGAGAATCCATCCGTCTACGAGAATTCAAAAGCGATAGAAACGTCTTGTGACAAGGCCTGGCCGGTGGTTCTCTCGGTGGTGACGAAAAATGGCTTCACGCCTGAGCTCTCAGACAGAGCGGGGGGCGTTCTGAAGGCCCGCTTTACCCGCGGTGATAGCCTTTATGGCGGGGCGCGAAACGACATGAACACACTGACGCTTAAGCCGCTCAGCCGTTGGTCCGTGATCGAACGATTCCGGATTGAAAGCGTGGTTGTCACCGTCGCCGGAGCCGACGCGGCATGTCAGGTGACCATGCAGGTGAGGTACGCCGCTTGGCGAAATAATCTCGCGGAGAAGGGATGGGTGGGGCTGGAGAGCAACGGGCGCTTGGAATGGATGATGCTCGCGGAAACCGAACGCTTCGCAGCAGCCGGGGGCAATCTGCCCACCCCATCAAACGACGCAAAGCGAGTTCGCCCGGAGACACCGACGCCAGTGGTCGCCGCACGCGGGAATGACCCTAAGGAGGGGATCGTAATTCGTGTAACCTCAAACCCCGCTGGAGCCGAAGTGGACGTCGACGGGGAATACTGGGGGAGCGCACCTGCAACCTTAACTCGACTAGCCGAGGGGGCCCATACGATCATGGTCAAGAAACCGGGTTACCAAAACTGGGAGCGAAAAATCACGCTGACGCCGGGCGATAACCGCACCCTAAACGCCGAGTTGGAGGCCAAGCCAAACGATCCAACGAAGCCGCACATCATCGGATTGGACTAGACCGGCCATCCGGTTACTCAACTCGACCCTAAAGCGGACCACGGACAATCCCACCGCTGAAGCCATTGAATCCGTTTACGCGCTACTAGAGGCCGGCTCGGTTATTCTGGAGCTATGCAGCCGATTACGGAACTTCGAATGCCACGCGCGGAGACCCCTTGGTTCCGGTTTGACGCTGTGGCGGTTCCCCAGCCCAACGCGCATCCTTACAGCGAAGCCTACGTCTTCAACAACTCTGACGGAACCGTGGTGAGATTCGGGCCAGGCGATCACCTCCGGGCGTGGCGGAACATCCCAGGCCCCGCGCATGACCTGCTGGCCGCGTTCAACAACCGATGCCTTCACTCCCCCGGATCTGGCGATGTCTTCCGCGAAGATGCTCTCGTGGCGTCGCTCGATGGCGTGCGCGTGCTGGAAGTGGTCAGCCGCGCTGAAACGCTCGAAGAAGTAGATCGCCGCCTCAACCGAGGCCTTAACATCACCGGCCTCCCTTGGACCGTTTTCGCGAATTGTCAGGACCCATTGAGCTGGATCGTCACGGGCCGCGCATCGAGCTACCAGCGGGATGCCGCTGTCGTGGCCGTAGTTGGAGTCGGTTTTGGTCTCCTCCTTGCCTTCAACTCTAGTGAAGCTCCCAAACGCCAGCGCCGCCGCACACGGTAACGTCAAGCGAGCGGCCGTCGCCTTCAGCAAATCATTTAAGTGGGAGCCTGGGTGAGCTAGGTCTTGCGATTCGCCGCGGCGTCCGCGTTCGGTCCGATAACGGCCATCCGTCCAGCTTTCGCCGACGGACTCTTCCGTGACGCCAAGGACAAGAGGGTTCCGACTTTCGGCCCGTTCGGACTGCCATCTCGCGCCCCGCGCGGCGCAAATCGGAGTTCCCGCTGGATGAAATAGCGACTACCTATGTGCGTGGCGGCAGCCTGAAGCCTTTTCGTGACGCCACGAACGCTCAGCGCCGGAGGTCCTGCGGACCGCTCCCTTCGTCCACCAGAGTCTCCACCCAGGCGGATTGCTAAAGCGGAGGTCGGCGGAGGTCCACCCGACAGGGTCGCCCGCCGTCGGACAGTTTCCTGCGAAGGACGACGGAATAAAAGCACGTAGATTGGGACCCTTTCCGCCGATAGAAGAAATGTTGTGAGACCCGTTTTCAGATCGTGCGCTGTCGTGCTTCTCAGCGTCTGCCTTAAAGACGCTCTTCTCGCACAGGCGATTGCACCCCGCAGGTTTCGGGCTGCCGCCGGTGAATCCCGCACGGCGACCGTGCGTGACGGCGTCCCGCCAATGACAGGTATCACGTCCGCGGGGACCGCCCCGCCACTGGACTTCCCCATTCGCGTCCAGACGACGTCCGAACCGGAAGCGCTGGGGTTAAAGCTCGTGATACCGCCCGCAACGCCTCCGGGAGACTACACCGTCGAGGTTGCGGGACGCGGTCCGAACGGTCGGAGCATAACGACGACGCTCCAGGTGAGGGTAGAAGCCGTGACCCTCGCTCCCGCGACCGTCGCAGCGCGGCCTCCCGTCATCCTGCTCAATGGATTCCAGCTCGTCTGCGGGGATACCGCCAGTACGCTCGCGGCCTCCGTCGATACGTTCGGCCAGCTCGCTTCTCTTTTGCAAGCAGACGGCGTGGGCGTCGCCTATTTCAACAACTGCACCTATGGCGATATTTCCATCGAACAACTGGCCGGGCAACTCAACAACTACCTCGCGGGACTTCACTACACAGATGGCACACCCGTCAATCAGGTCGATCTTGTCGTTCACAGCATGGGTGGCCTGATTGCCCGCGCCTATCTGGCTGGGAAAGGTCAGAGTTCGGGCGCCTTCTCGCCTCCCGCCAATCACAAGGTGCGCAAACTCGTTGCGATCGCGACACCACACTTCGGGTCCTTTCAGGCCGGCAACATCGGCACCCAGCAATCTGAGATGGCGCTCGGGAGCCAGTTTCTCTGGGACCTCGCGACGTGGAATCAGGGACAGGACGACCTGCGCGGCGTAGACGCCCTGGCGATCATCGGCAATGCTGGGGTATTCGGAACTACGCTCAACGCCTCCGATGGCGTTGTATCCCTGACCAGCGGTTCGCTGGGCTTCGTGGAGCCGGATCAGCGTACAAGAATCGTCCCTTACTGCCATATCACATCCGGCTTCTTGACAGGCCTCGCCATGAGCTGCTCCAATCATCAGGGCATCGCCGATATCGACAGCGCTTCTCATCTTAGTGCGCAGATCGTGCGCTCCTTTTTGGCGGATACCACGGCATGGCAATCGCTGGGCGCTCAGCCCAGCAACGACCCATACCTGTCACCCAATGGTGGCGCTTTACTGGCCCTGAAAGGTACGAACGACGTGTATTTCACGGACTTGACAGCCGTGCAATTCGATAACGGGACTCGGTCGCTCAAGGCGGGACCGAGCAACGCCGTCGCCAGCCTTTACTATTCAGAATTCATTGCCGCCGGGCCGCACGCCTTCTCCATGACTCATTCCAACGGACAGGTGACGTCCGGCACAGGCGCGTCCGTTGCAGGTGCCCCACGCGCGCTCCTCTTCAAATTCGGGCCGATCATCACTGGTGTTCGGTCCGCTACGGGTGTCTTGCAGGGCCTGACCGTCGCCTCGGGTTCGAATATAACCGTATACGGCGGAGGCTTCGCTGGCTCCAGCACGCAAGTGACGGCCAATGGCGTGCAGCTGACCATCTCCAGTCTCTCGGATCAGCAGATCACAGCGTTTCTGCCCAGCGGCTACAACGGGCTCGTTCAGTTGAAAGTCACCAACGCTAACGGACAGCATTCGATCAACATTATGACGGTTCCGGCGCCGCCGCCCACGATCTCCCTTTCCACCAGCCAGGCCAGTTTCTCCGTGACCCTCGGTGGCGGCGTTCCGGCTTCGCAGGTGGTCGATATCACGAATGGAGGCGGCGGTTCTCTTGCTTGGTCAGCCGTTTCTGGCGCGTCATGGCTGACGGTGTCGCCGAGTTCCGGTCTAGGCTCCGGGACCATCACACTCGGACTCAACCCTGCCGGGCTAAGCGTAGGAACCTTTAACGGTGCGATCAGCGTCGTGGCGCCCGGAGCCGTGAACAGTCCGCAAACAATCGCCGTGGTACTGACGGTCAACCTACCGACGCCAGCTTCTCCACTTGTAAGCACTGTCGCAAACGCGGCAAGCTCGGCGTACGGTGCTGTCGCACCCGGCGAACTGGTGGCCATTGGAGGTTCGATGCTCGGGCCTTCGGCAGGCGTGACAGGATCGGTCGATCCTTCAACCGGCAGGATCGTTTCGCAGCTTGCGGGAACAAGGGTTCTGTTCGACGGGATTGCCGCGCCACTGCTCTACGCTTCCACAAAGCAGGTCAACGCCATCGTTCCCTACGAAGTGGCGGGCTGCACGCAGACAATGATGCAGGTCGAGTATCGAGGCATCCGCTCCTCGGGTACGGCACTCCCGTGTGTAAGCGCAGCACCCGGCATTTTCACGTTCAACTCGACAGGAACAGGGCCGGCCGCCGCAGCCAATCAGGACGGCACTTTGAACGGCCCGTTGTCGCCGGCCGCGAAGGGCTCCTATGTGACGGTGTATTTCACGGGCGGCGGGCAACTGAACCCGCCGGGCGTCACTGGTTCAATTACCGATTCCTCCGTGCTGAAATGGCTGACACAGCCGGTCTCGGTGACGGTTGGAGGCGTCGTTGTCACTGTGATGTTCGACGGCGCCGCTCCGACTTTTGTGGACGGCTTGTCGCAATTGAACATCCGCCTCGCTGAGAGCACGCCATCTGGGAATGCCCTGCCCTTGGTCATCACAGTCGCTGGTACCACCAGCCCGGTCACTGCAACACTGGCTGTACGATAATAAGCCACTCGTAGCCGCGTCAACCCGAATTGTGAGCGTTTCTTGTGACGTCACCGGTCCGTCACCTCACTTACGTCAAGGATGTCCCCGGCCGGGTAACTTTCAGAACTGGCGTGTCCAACGACCGCAGAAAACGGCAACGCCGCCCCGGTCGGAACCGGCAGCGACGTTTACAAGGGCCGACTTGGTGGGCGGCAGCGCTACTTCACGATGCGGTAGCTGCGCTCCCCGAGCGCCGGTCTGCAGGATTCGATGTGTTCCGTTCTCTTGCTGCTGCTGATGCTGACAGGCCCGGCACTGTGTGCTTCTGCCAACCCCGCGATTTGGTTACACCCCTTGCGCGTAAGAATCAGGACGGCACCTAGCGACTCAGGGGAGATTCGGGGGGCGTCGCGCCCGGTTCTTTTTTAAAGGGCGACAGAATCAACGAGCACGAGGGGCGCGGTTACGGTGAGGTCGAACGCTCGATCCGGGTGGGCGGCGGAAAGGTGCAGCGTCAGTTTTGAAACCTGCCACAGCGACCGGAACCACAGTAAAAACCGCATGTACCACCGCAGTAAAATGAACTGAAAGATCGGAATACCCACATAGGCGTACCAGTAGCCGGATAGAGTGAGATTCATGTGCGCTGCATCCGGCATCGCATACCACGTTGCCACTCCTAGGGCGACCTAGCTCCGCCAAATCCAGGGCCCCAATGTATAGGCAGGGGAAACCTATCACGCAGGGAGCTATAATTCACCCAGCATTGATGCCGAACGCGGTAAAGCCCGCCGACCCGGATGTAAGCGAGATCAGCTTGCTCCTGCGCGCCTGGAGCGGCGGCGACCGCGAAGCTCTCGACAAGCTCACGCCCGTCGTCTACCGGGAGCTTCACCGTCTGGCCCGCGGCTATATGCAGCGCGAGCGCGCCGGCCACAGCCTCCAGGCCACTGCCCTGGTGAATGAAGCCTACATGCGCCTGGTGGACTACAAGCACATGCAGTGGCAGAATCGCGCCCATTTCTTCGCGGTGTCCGCCCAGTTGATGCGCCGCATTCTGGTGGATCGCGCGCGCCGCCACAATCTCAAACGGGGCGGCGCCGTGCCGCACGTTTCGCTGGACGATACCGCGGTGGTGAATGCCCATCCGGCCTCGGGACCCGCCGCGGAGTTCGTCGCGCTCGACGACGCCTTGAACGCCCTCGCCAAGCTCGATCCCCGAAAGGTTCAGGTGGTCGAAATGCGCTTCTTCGGCGGGCTCAGCGTGGAGGAAACCGCCGAGGTCAAGGTTTCTGCCGTAACCGTCATGCGTGATTGGAGCACCGCCAAAGCGTGGCTCTATCGACAACTGAACCGCAATCCCGATGGACTCCAATCGCTGGAAGCAAGTCGATAACCTGCTGCAAGCGGCGCTCGAACGCCCGCCCGAGCAGAGGGACGCGTTTCTGCGCAACGAATGCGCGGGGGATGAAGAACTGGAGCGCGAAGTCCGTTCCCTACTCGCCGCAGGGCGGGAAGCGGGGGGCTTTCTTGAGAATCCAGCCATCGAAGTCGCCATGCAGTCCCTAACCCGGCAGCCGAGCGGCAGCGACTCCCTGATCGGCCACACCGTTTCCCATTACAGGGTTATTCAAAAACTCGGCGGCGGAGGAATGGGCGTGGTCTACAAAGCCGAGGACTCGCGCCTGGGCCGGTTCGTGGCGCTCAAGTTCCTGCCGGAGGACGTTGCTGGCGATCCCTCGGCGCTCGACCGGTTCCGCCGCGAGGCCCGCGCTGCCTCGGCTTTGAACCATCCCAACATCTGCACCGTCCACGATATCGGCGAGCACGACGGGCGCTCCTTCATCGTGATGGAGTTTTTGGAAGGCTCGACGCTCAAGGAGCGCATCGCCGCCGGGCCTCTGGATCGCACCACGTTGCTCGCGTTGGCGGATGAGATCGGCGACGCCCTTGACGCTGCTCACCGGGCCGGCATCGTTCACCGCGACATCAAGCCGGCCAACATTTTTGTCACCCAGCGCGGAATCGCCAAGATCCTGGACTTTGGCTTGGCCAAGATCGGTCCGGCAACACCCGGCGCCGCCGCTGAAACCACGCTGACCGCCTCCGGCGCCGTCATGGGCACGCTCGCCTATATGTCGCCGGAGCAGCTTCAAGGAAAGCCGCTCGACGCGCGTACGGACCTGTATTCCTTTGGGGTGGTGCTCTATGAAATGGCCACCGGACAACGTCCGGCCCCCACAGTCCGCTCCAACGGTGCCTTGGCTCCGGAACTTCAGCCCATCGTCTCGAAATGCCTGGAACAGGATCTCCGTGCGCGGTACCAGTCATCTGCGGACATTCGCGCCGATCTTCAACGCCTCAAGGCGGATTCGGAACATCCCAGTGAGACCCAGGGCGCGCGCGCTTCCACGAAATGGTGGAAGCCCGCGGCGGCCTTAGCCGCTGTGGCCGCGCTCGCGGCCGGAGCGTACTTCTACCTTCGCTCGCCGAAGCTCACCAACAAAGACACCATCGTCCTCGCCGACTTCGTGAACAATACCGGCGACCCGATTTTCGACGACACTCTCCGTCAGGGCCTGACCGTGCAGCTTCAGCAATCGCCGTTTCTCAGCCTCGTCTCGGACCAGAAAATCCGTCAGACGCTCCAGCTCATGGGCAGAGCACCGGACCAGAAGTTGACCGCCGAGGTCACGCGTGAAGTCTGTGAACGGACCGGAAGCATAGCCATGCTGACCGGTTCCATCGCGAGTCTCGGAGCCCGGTACGTGTTGGGTCTCCACGCCGCGATTTGCTCGACCGGTGAAACACTCGATGATCAGCTACAACAATCGGAAAAGAAGGAAGACGTCCTAAACGCACTCGGCGGCATGGCGAGCAAATTTCGGTCCCGGGCGGGCGAATCTTTGGCCGCCATCAAGCAGAACGACGTCCCTCTGCCAGAGGCGACAACCACGTCGCTCGAAGCTTGGAAGGCGTATACAGCGGGCCTCAAAGCCATCGCAACGGGGTTTAGCTCCACGCTGCCTCTGCTGAAACGCGCTACGGAACTCGATCCGCACTTCGCTTTGGCGTGGGCTGATTTGGCCCTTCGTTACAGCGACGTGGGCGAACAAGAACTGGCGCGCGAAAGCAGCGCTAGCGCCTATAAATGGATGGACCATACGAGCGGTCCGGAAAGGTTCCACATCGCCTATGTGTATGATCGCAACGTCACCGGGAACCTGGAGAAGGCGTGGCAAACGGTTTCGCTCTGGAGGCAGACCTATCCGCGAGACGCCTTCGCGCTCGATCTTTCGGCCGGATACGCGGCTCAGGGTACGGGCCGTTACGATGCCGCGCTCAAATTCGCCGGAATGGCGAATGCGCTCAAAGGAGGCCCGCCCTCGGTGATTGAAGACATCGTCGGCTGCAACTTTTACCTCGACCGCTTCGTCGACGCTTCGAAGGCCATTCAACTCTACGCAGGTCGCGACAATAATTCGGACGTAATACTCGTAATCCGTTATTTCATCGCGCTCCTTCAAGGGGACCGAGTGGAGATGGATCGAGTTGTTTCGGAGAATAGACACCGTCCCGAAGTGGAGGAAACGCTCGACCATATCCAGGCGCTTGCAGCCGCGCAGGCCGGCCGCTTGCGGGATGCCGACCGCCTCTCCCGCCGTGCTGTCGACATCGCTCTGCGCGCGGGCTCAAAAGAAACCGCCGCAACCTTCATCGCGTCCCAGGGGGTCTGGAACGGGTTTTACGGAAATGCGGCCGAAGCCCGCCAAAGAGCGAAGACGGCGCTAAGCACGGCAACCGGCCGCGATCTGAAGTACGCCGCCGGGTTCGCGCTTGCGCTGGCAGGCGAACTCGCGCAATCCGAATCGATTGCCGGCGAGTTGGACAAAGCTCACCCGGAGGACACAATGGTTCAGTCCGGCTACGTACCCGCGCTTCGCGGCTTAGTGGCGATCGGCAAGAAAGACCCGCAAGAAGCGATCGACTTGTTGCGGGCGAACACGGCGTACGAGTTCGGAGTGCCTCCCCTCGATTTCAACACGTACTTCGGAGGATTGTATCCGG
>DATNJC010000198.1:0-15944 GCA_035604115.1 Bryobacteraceae bacterium
AGATGCAACTTCCTGCACACATGTAAGCGGGTTACTGTAGTGCCTTACAGCAGCCATCAAACCACTGTGAGCATTGATCGTAACGTTTTCCATGCTTCAAGTGTACACCAGGATATCAGGTGAGTCAAGTGAATTGTTACCATCGTTGGGGACCGGACCGTGCACGCCCAAGGTGCCGCCTAACGCCCGGCAGACCGAACAGTCGAAACCAGGCGCACGGCTCGCGCGATGCGCTAATGCGCTTCCGAGCCAGCAAATCTTAGCCTTGCGCTCATGGGCGCCGCTCTTAATGCGCCGTTCTGAGGCAGTCGCCGATGGCGAGTCACGCCTCCACCAACAACTCCATCCCCTGCCCCTTCAAACACCTACCCACCCCAACCCGGCAAAACTCTTGACCCGCCCCTGTACCATGAAACCGGGGAGTTCGGCGCTCTGCCGTTCGAGGGCCGGATCCCGCCTCGTATGCACGCGAGTGTCACGCGGGTGTGCGAGTGCGACCTGTGCGCCATCCATGGCTCCGGCGTGCGAGTCCGCGATGAAGGACGGTCCTTCCAGCCAGGGAAGGCAAGGCGCTGGCATGAGAGCTCTCTAAACTCGAGCGCAAGCGGGCCGCAAGCCCGCGATCGCGAAGGTTGCAACAAGGCTGCCGGGAAATCGAGCGCCGCTGGGGCGCGGCCGCGAGGTTTTTCGGCAGCCGAACAAGAATTGGTTCGCTTTTCGGCCCCGCCTTCAACTCCGGAAGGTCCCCCTACCTCACCAGGAGTGTCCCCAAAATGCCCCACCGGATCAAGTCCATTCCCACAGCATTTCTGTTGGCAAAGCGGACCCCAGGTCCCGCTCCCGCGGCCACCCGTTAAACTTTACCAAACGAACCCAAGCCACACCTAAGCCCCACCAAATGAAGCCTTTAGCCTCAGCCCGCAGGGCCCCGGCAGTGGGGCGCGTCACCATGTGCGGTGGGAGGGAGCAGGATCGCGCGCAGTAGGGCGGACCGCCAGGTCCTCCTGGCCCCCAGCGACCTTTCGTGAGCGTGGAGCGATTGGTCTCCCCAAAAGGTCTACTAAGTGGCTAGTTCCACAAAAAAACTAGCCTGCGGATGTGCGCCAATCCAGGAGTTGAGCGAAGCTGCTTCCAGCATGGCGCCCGGTTGACTGTCCACTTCATCGATATCGGCGTTATGTCCAAAGCCTGAGTGCGACCCAGCCACCCCGCGCCCGCCAGTACCAACGGCAGGTTCGCCAAGTGCTCCGGGCGAGCGCCGCCTGGATCGCTGCTCCGCTCGCTCATGCCCGCGGCTCTAATACGGGCGGTACTCGGAATGAGATCCGGCCGGCTCGGGCGTGCTACAATCCTCGGTTTCTTCACATCGCGCCAAGGAGGATACGCTCTTGCGACTCGCCGGTCTTTCGATCGCATCGATTTTGCTCTCGGGAATGGCTTACGCGCAGACCCCTTCCGTCGTCACCGGAGGAGTCCTGAACGCCGCCAGTCTGGTCAAAGGCCAGCCGGTGACGCTGGGATCTTTCGTGGCGATTTTTGGATCGGGCTTCGGCAATGGCGGCGTGGCCGGAACCGTGCCCTGGCCCACGACGCTGGGCGGCACCGCGGTGCTGATGAACGGCATTTCGGCGCCGCTCTATGCCGTGACCGACGGGCAGATCAACGCGCAGGTACCGTTTGAAGCGCTGCCTTCCGGGCAGACCAGCGGATCGGTGATCGTAATCGTCCAGCGCAACGGGGCTAGCTCCGCGCCGCAGAGTTTCCAGGTGGTTTCCTTCGCTCCCGGCGTCTTCAGCATCAACGGCACGGGACTGGGACTCGCCAACGCGATCAATCCGGACGGGTCGCTGGCCGCTCCGTCGGGCGCCGTGCCGCCGTACGCGTCGCATCCGGCCTCGCCCGGCGGCACGGTGATCGTTCTGGCCACCGGATTCGGCGCCACCGACAGCTCCATCCAAAGTGGACAAGCCTCGACGGACAAGCTGCGCCGCACCACCACAACCCCGGTGGTCACCGTCGGAGGAGTCCCCGCGCAGGTGGCGTTTTCCGGACTCTCGCCGCAATTTCCCGCGGTGAATCAGCTCAATATCGTGTTGCCGGTGGGGGTGCCTGCGGGCTCCGCGGTGCCGGTACAGGTGAGTCTGGGCGGCATCACCACCACGGCGCAACTGAACATCGCCATCACCGCGTCCACGGCCACCTCGTCGATCGGCAGCGCGCCGTCCAACACCGTGCTCACACCCGGATCGCAACCCAAGAGCCTGGTGACTTACGGCAATATCGCGTATGTGTGCGGCAGCCAATACATCGGCGTGCTGGACATTTCGGACCCCGGCAATCCCAAGCTCACGGCCACCGTGGGAACCAACGCCTTCAACAACGTGAGCAATCTGTTCTGCTACATCGAGAGCGGCAATTTGGTGGCCTTCGCCGATACCGGAAGCACGCTGGTGTCCGGCGGCCCCTCGGTGACCTTCTTCAGTCTGGCCAATCCGGCGCAACCCCAGTTGACGCAGCAGAGCGGGCTGAGCAAGCAGTTCGTCTCCGGCGTAGCGCACCGCGGCAATTACGCCTTCGCGGTGTACAACTCCATCAGCTTCAGCGGCAGCTCGTTCCAGGGTCAAAACGGCGACTTGGTTTCGATCGACCTCTCGAATCCGCAGAGTCCCAAGGTGGTGTACGCTCTTTCGGGTAACCTCGGAAGCACCTTGGGCCCCAATTCCTTCTTCGATGTCATCGCAGTGAACGACACCACGATCTACGCGGCCAGTTCCAGTTCCACCGGCAGCCAGACCACCGTCGGCACGGGACAGTTGCTGGTGGTGGATACCACGGACCCCACCAATCTGAAGGTAGTGAAGCAGATCTCGATTCCCAACACGCGCCAGGTCGGCACCATACGGATTCAGGGCAACCTGGCGGTGACGATGAACGATGTGGGCGGCTGGCGGAATCCCATCGACTTCACCCAGGGCGCGCTGCTGGGGCCCACCAGCGTGAGCACGTTCGATATCACCGATCCGCGAAACCCGGTGTTGTCGACCACGGCGTCCACTCCAGCCGGTCCGGCGCTGACCGGCAATGGTGGCGCTCCCGTCGGCACCGCGCAGTTCGCCTTCGCGGGGCATCGCGTGGGCACGCAGAACGCCTTTCTGCTGGTGGATGCGCGGACCGCGGCGAACCCGCAGGCAACGGTGGTGAATACTCCCGACATCGTGCTGAACTTGTCGGTGGTGGCTCCGAATTTTCTGTACGGGCTGATCAACAACACCGGCGTGGCGGTGTACCAACTTCCACAGTAGTGGGCGAGCCGCGGCCCTAATCTGCATGACCCTCACGCCAGGGGCGAATCGCCGGCGAAGATTCCATATCGTGCATAAATGCGGTACATACGTGCCATACTGCCGTATTACAGTAGCCGGGCCACGACCGGCAGAGCCCCCCAAAACCCAGCCGTAAGCCTCTGATTCTTATCCAGTGGCGCTCATCACAAAACGAACCCAAGTGGGGCCAGGCTTTATAGCCTGCAGCCGCCTTATGAGGCGGCTTCGGTCCGCCCCGCCCTCCCCAACCCACGAAACTTACCCACGCCCAGAACCGCCTCCACCGCAGTGATTCAAGGAACTTGTCGCCCCGATTTCTCGGAGCGCAGTTGCAAGCATTGGGGCGTCAGAAGTTACGCCGTCACGCCCCAGAACGGCCGAGAAATCGCTCTCTGAAAACGCGGGAGGGTAAGTAAACTGCAACCTACGACAACCGTCCGTCCTGGCCCTGCTACGGAGCCACGCGCACGAGCACTTTCCCCAGCGGACCCTGGTCCAAGCGCCGAAACGCGGCTTTTACTTCCTCGAACGGATGCACCGAATCGACCACCGGTTTCTGCCCGGCCGTATCCAACCTGCCCACGATTTCTTTCCAGGAGATTTGCGCCTGCTCCGCAGTGTAGTCGGAAACCGCCACGCCGCCGATTCGGTTCCTGCGGAAGAACAACGACGCCGTATTAAACTCCGGCACCCCGCCGCCGCTCCGCCCAACGACGCTGATCCGTCCCCCATAGCCCAGCATCGCGATGACTTGATTGAACAGTGCCCCGCCCACGCTGTCCACCACCAGGTCCACTTTCTTGGGCGCGATGGCGGATGCAACCGCTGAGCGCAGCCGCGCGTCGGCGGGATCGAAAGCGAAGTCCGCGCCCAACTCCAGCAACCGCGCTCGCTTCTCCGCGCTACGCGACAAGGCCACGACGGTCAGCCCCATCGACTTTCCAAGCTGGACCGAAGCCGTGCCCACCCCGCCCGACGCTCCCGTGACCAGCAGCACGGAACCCGCGGCGGGCGCCGCCGGCGGATCGCTCCACTGCGTAAGGGCCTGCCAAGCCGTCAGAAAGACCAGCGGCGCGCCGGCCATTTGCTCGAAGGACCAACCCGAGTGGACCGGAACGACACTCGCAGCCGGGATCACGGCCATGTCAGCGAGAGTCCCCCAGGTGTTGACTCCCGCCTCGCAACGCAGAATGCCAACCGTGGTTCCAGGAGCGACCGTGGTTACCCCAGGGCCGGCAGCGATCACATCGCCGACCCCGTCCCGCCCCAGGATGTGAGGGAAGGCCGGCTTCGCCGGATACTGGGCGCTCGCGAGAAAGGCATCGGCGGGATTCAGTCCCGCAAATCTCAATTTGAGCAACACCTGCCCGGGGCCGGGCTCAGGATCTGCGACTTCGCCCAAACGCAGCTTCTCAACGCCGTCATAAGAATCCATCAGCCAAGCACGCATCATTTATTTGTACCGCACTGCCGATCGCGGCATCGGTGGATGGCCTGGCGATGGACGGCCAGGCCTTGACTCCCTTCGAGCGCATCGATAGCATGCCGGGTATGGGCATCCGGCACTTGGCTCCAGCCGCTCTGGTGTTGGTCCTGATAGGCTCGCCGATCATGGGCCAGGCGCCGGCCGACGCCGCTAAGGGCCACTCGCGCGACCTATCCGGCATCTGGAACAACTCCACCATCACGCCTCTGGAACGTCCGCGCGAGCTTGCGACCAAGCCGTTCTTCACCGCGGCAGAAGCCGGCGATTTCGAGAAGAATGCGAACCGCGATCTCAATCGCGACCGCCGCGACGGGCCCGCCGACGCCGACGTCGCCCGCGCCTACAACGAAGCCTGGTTCGATCGCGGGAATAAGACTGTGCCCAGCCACCGGACCTCGCTGATCGTCGATCCTCCCAATGGGCGAATTCCTGCGCTGACCTCGTCGGCGCAGCAAGCCGAAACCATGCGCGCCGAGGCTCTGCGCCGCCCCGCCACGGGTCCCGAAGATCGTCTGATCCGGGAGCGCTGCATCGTAGGCGATAACGCCGGCCCTCCCCTGATCCCGTCCCCGTACAATAACAATATTCAGATCGTCGAAACCCCGGAGTACGTCACCATCCTCACCGAGATGGTCCACGACGTTCGCGTGATCCCGCTGGATGCCAGCCCCCATCCGCCCCAACAAGTCCGGCAGTGGCTGGGAGATTCCCGCGGCCATTGGGAAGGCAACACGCTGGTAGTCGACACCACCAATTTCAACGGCAAGACGCATTTCCGCGGAGCCGACCAGAACCTCCATCTCACGGAACGCTTCACCCGCGTGAGCCCGGACCAGATCCTGTATCAGTTCACCATCGACGATCCGACCGCCTTCATCAGCCGCTGGTCCGGGGAAGTTCCCATGATGCGCACCGAAGGTCCTCTGTTCGAGTACGCCTGCCACGAAGGGAATTATGGGATGGAAGGGCTGCTCAGAGGTGCTCGCGCGGGAGAGCAAGCACAGAAGTAGCGCCCAACACTAATTGCCCGAGAGCGGCCCCGCAATATTGCCGCTGATTCCATAGAAGTCTCGCATCCCAACCGCCGCCGCATTCTGCAGCATGGCGAAGTTCCGCAGCGGTGAGTCTCGCGGCGTGAACATCCCGATGCCCGTCATATAGACGCGCCCGCCGTTCAGAAGCATGAATCGCGTGGGGCCGTTGGCCGGTGCGTCCTGCAAAAGATAGCTCTCAGTCAGCCGTAGGAAATTGCCAGGGTGGTTCCAACCTTACAGACGGAACTCGGGATGACGCGATTATCCCAACGCCGGACGGAGTTGTTAGACTGACGAACGTATGCGCTTCACCGTGAGACTAATGGCCGTCAGCACCCTCTCCATCGTGGCGTCTGCACAGTGGCTCAACTATCGCACGCCGGGAATCCCCCGAACTAAGGACGGGAAACCCAAATTGTCCGCGCCGGCTCCCCGAACCTCCGACGGGAAACCAGACTTCACCGGTATCTGGCGGATCGCCCGACCACGCAGCGCCGCGCCTCCGCCTCCGGTCCCCTCGGGAACGGGGAATGGGGGGTTGAAGAACTTCTTGCCGTCCGGCGAGACCATTCCGTTTCAACCGTGGGCGGAGGAGCTGTACAAACAGCGCGTCGCCACCAACGGCGTGGGGCTGCCCTCGGAACACTGTCTGCCGCATGGGCTTCCCGGCGCCATGATGATTCCGATTGCGTTTCAGATGATACAGACACCCGCGCAGATCAGCGTGCTGTTCGAGGAATTCAATTACTACCGCCGGATCTTCACCGATGGCCGCAATCTCCCCGAAGTGATCAACCCGACCTGGTTCGGATACTCGGTTGGCAAGTGGGACAAAGACACACTGGTGGTGGATACGATCGGATTTAACGACCGGACCTGGATCGATATCAGCGGCTATCCCCACAGCGAGTCCCTCCACACTACGGAACGCTTCACACGCCGCGATTTGGGGCACATGGATCTGGTGGTTACGATTGACGACCCGAAGACGTATACCAAGCCGTGGACGCCCACGCTCCATTTTGAACTGCTCGCGGACTACGAAATGCTGGAGCACGTCTGCGATAACGAGCGGGACGCCGTTCACATGGTCGGAAAGTAAAGACACCCGGGTCTGCCGGCGTTGCCGACCGCCAGTCCACGCCATTAAGCAAGAGCTAAGGTTAAAAGGAACCTGCGGTTCAGTCCTTTGCGGGGATGCTTGAAGCGAGGGCAGCCTCTAGACTTGGAACGAGCCAAGTACTGGGAGGTTCGTCTTGTCCCGCAGGTCCTCTAATCGATTTGTACTTCTCTCCTTCGCGTTCTTTGCTGTAACCTTCAGCTCCGCCGCTCAGAATCCGGCCACTACGGTGACTGTAGATGCATCGGCCAACCGGCACGCCATCAGCGCTAACATCTACGGCGTGGCCTATGGAGATGCGACCACTCTTCCCGACTTGAACTTCACGATGAACCGCTACGGAGGCAACAACACCAGCCGGTACAACTGGCAGATCAACGGCGACAACCGGGGCCAGGATTGGTATTTCGAGAGTATCGGCGACACCAGCGCGACGGCGGGAGAACGCGGGGATACGTTTTTCTCGACCAGCAAAGCCGGCGGCGCCGGGACGATGCTGACGGTTCCGCTCATCGGCTGGGTGGCGAAACTCGGCACGAATCGCGACAAGCTCGCCAGCTTTTCGATCGCGAAGTATGGTGCGCAGACGGGAAGCGACGCGGCGTATTTCCCGGACGCCGGCAACGGGATCCTGGCTTCGACGGGGCAGGACGTCACCGGCAACGATCCGAACGACGCCGACGTTTCCGTGGACTCCACCTATCAGCAAGGCTGGGTCCAGCACCTGGTCTCCACCTGGGGCAAGGCGTCGAGCGGCGGGGTTGGATACTACATTCTGGACAACGAACACAGCATTTGGTTTTCGACCCATCGCGACGTGCATCCCACCGGGCCGACGATGGATGAGATTTACAGCAAGATCATCGATTACTCCGCGAAGATCAAGGCTGTCGATCCGACGGCGCTCGTGGTGGGTCCGGAAGAGTGGGGCTGGGACGGTTATTTCTACAGCGGCTATGACCAGCAATGGGGCGCCGCGCATGGCTGGAGTAATCTTCCCGATCGGGCGAATCACGGCGGCCAGGACTATTTGCCTTGGTTGCTCTCGCAATTAAAGCAGAACGCCGTCAGTACCGGACAGCGGCTGCTGGACGTATTCAGCGTGCACTATTATCCGCAAAGTGGCGAGTTTGGCAACGACGTTTCCAATTCCATGCAATTGCTTCGCAATCAGTCCACCAGATCGCTGTGGGACCCGAACTATGTGGATCAGTCCTGGATCAACGCGACGGTGGAACTGATTCCACGCCTGAAGAACTGGGTGAGCACGTATTACTTCGCCGGCACGCCGGTCGCCATCACGGAATACAACTGGGGCGCGGAACCGTACATCAACGGGGCCACCACGCAGGCCGACATCCTGGGGATCTTCGGACGCGAAGGTCTGGACCTGGCCACTCGCTGGACCACGCCCGATCCTTCGACGCCGACTTATAAAGCGATGAAGATGTATCGCAACTACGACGGAAACAAGTCCGGCTTCGGAGACACCAGCGTCTCGGCCGCGGTTGCGAATCCCGACGATCTCTCCGCATTTGCCGCCGTGCGATCGGCCGATGGCGCCCTCACGGTGATGGTGATCAACAAGGTCCTTTCGGGCAGCACGCCGGTGACGCTGGCGCTGAATAACTTCGCGGGCAACGGCACTTCTCAGGTCTATCAGTTAACGGCCGCGAACTCGATCCAGCACTTATCCGGCATCAATTATTCCGCCGCCAGTCTGGGCATCACGGTTCCGGCGCAGAGCATTACGTTGCTCATCCTTCCCAGGGCTTCCGTTTCTGCTCCGTCGCTGAGCATCACCAAGACGCACATCGGCAACTTCGCTCAAGGGCAGCAGAGTGCCACGTATACCGTGACCGTTTCGAACGCCAATGGGGCGGGCGCGACCAACGGAACCGTGACAGTAACCGAGACTCTGCCCAGCGGGCTGACGATGGGATCGATGTCGGGAACGGGATGGAACTGCGGCTCCACCACGTGTACGCGGAGCGACGCTCTGGCAGCGGGCGCGAGCTATCCTGCCGTCACGGTGACGGTCAACGTAGCTTTGAATGCTCCCGCCCAGGTGACCAACCAGGTGAGCGTTTCCGGCGGAGGTTCAGCGACCGCCAGCGCGACCGACCCGACCACTGTCCTCGCGCTTCCTGCAGCGCCTGTCCTGGTGTCTCCTGCCAACGCCGCTACGGGCGTCTCTGTGACTGCCGGGCTCAGTTGGAATGCGGCCAGCGGTGCGGCGTCTTACGACGTCTACTTCGGCACCGCATCTACGCCGCCGTTGGCTACGAACACGACCGGAACCTCCTACAGCCCAGCGACGCTGAGCATAGGCACGCTCTACTATTGGCGGATCGTGGCCAAGAACTCCGCCGGTAGCACAAGCTCGGCGACATGGTCATTCACAACTCAGCCGAAGATCGCCACAAAGGTTGGCGTCCTCCGCTCCAGTTCCTTCATGACCGCCCAGGATGTGGACGGCAACATTGCTTGGGACCCCGGAACGGATCGCGCATTTGTCTTTGGAACCGCCGGGGATGTTCTCATCAAGGGCGACTGGGATGGCTCTGGGACGACCAAGATCGGGATCTTCCGGCCAAGCGCGGCCATGTTCGCGCTGGATATGAACGGAAATGGCGTGTGGGACCCAGGCATCGACAAATTCGGTTTCTTCGGGACCGTGGGAGACGTGCCGATTGTCGGCGACTGGACGGGCGACGGCAAAAGCAAGATCGGCATCTTCCGTCCCACCACCAACCTGTTTGCGCTCGACATCAATAACGACCTGGCTTACGAAGCCGGCACCGACAAAATCGGGCACTTCGGCATATCGGGCGACCTGCCCATCGTGGGCGATTGGACGGGCGACGGTATCTCCAAGATCGGCATCTACCGGCCCTCGGCGTCGCTGTTCGCCGAAGATGTCAACAACAACTTGACCTGGGACGCGGGCATCGACAAATCCGGTGTGTTCGGCGCATCCGGCGACACCGCGATTGTGGGCGACTGGACCGGCGACGGCATCTCGAAGATCGGGATCTACCGGAGCTCTGTGTCGCTGTGGGCGTTGGATATCAACAACAATCTGGCGTGGGACTCCGGCACCGACAAATCCGGAGTCTTCGGCGCGCCAGGAGACCTGTGGGTTATTGGGGATTGGGATGGCTCGGGTGTCGCCAGGGCCGGCATTTTCCGCCCCAGCGTAGCACTGTGGGGGCTCGACTGGAACGGCAATCTGACCTGGGATGCGGGCGTCGACAAGTCCGGCGTCTTCGGGGCCGCGGGCGATACTCCAGTCGTTGGCAGGTGGCACTAGCGGGAAGGCAGTCCGCTGATTGCAGCGGACTGCAAATGGACCTCAGACCGCGCTAATCCGACGGCCGCTTGCGCATGAGTTTTCGAAAGATATGGTGGGCCCGAGAGAACTCGAATCTCTGACCTCCTGCGTGTCAAGCAGGCGCTCTAACCAACTGAGCTACGGGCCCGTGGAGGGGTGCTTCTGCCGGGCAAGCCTCAATATACCATGAGCATTCGCCAGAGCGTCCTCAAACGGCGAAGTGCTAAACTTTAGAAATATGCGCCCCGGCTGGCGTAGCTCAGTTGGTAGAGCATCTGATTTGTAATCAGAGGGTCGGGGGTTCAAATCCCTCCGCCAGCTCCACTTCTTTCCGTGGGTTGAAAATCATTACGAACTGGTGGCGCCTTCCCCACAGGGTTCCCGTCTGTGTTGCTGGTTTGTCCCCCCGGCGAGTAAAATTGGGCGGTGCAGAAGCGTTGGTGGCTTACCGGCATCGTCCTCGGATTCGTGTTGGCGATCCTGGTTTACTTCATACGCTTCCGCCCTTCGACCACGGGGGCCAAACCTGTCCCGTCTTCCCTGAGTAATGCCGGCTACGTCGATCCAAAGTTGTGCGCCGCCTGCCATTCGAAGGTGTGGGAAACCTACCGGCGCACCGGCATGGCCCGATCGCTGTATCGCCCCACCGTGAGCAACACTGTCGGAGACAACAAGAAAACCGTTAGCTACTACCACCAGGCATCCGCCAGCTACTTTACTGTGTTCGAACGCGATGGGCACTTCTACCAACGCAGGTATCAGATCGGCCTCGATGGGAAACCGACCAACGATCTGGAGCAAGAAATCGACTTTGTCATAGGTTCCGGCAATCATGTGCGGGCGTTCCTACATCGGACCCCCCGCAACACGGTGGTGGAGCTGCCGCTGGCGTGGTATGCGGAAAAAGGCGGCTACTGGGGAATGAATCCCGGCTACGATCGCCCCGATCATCCCGGCTTCAGCCGCAATGTGAACTATGCCTGCATGTTCTGCCACAATGCGATTCCCGAGATTCCTTCGAGCGTCGAACCCGGAGCGGAGCCGGTATTCGCCGGAACCGTTCCCGAAGGCATCGATTGCCAGCGATGTCACGGGCCCGGCAGCCAGCACGTGCGGATCGCGGGAACCCCTGCCGCCAAGCTCGAGGATATCCGCAACGCCATCGTGAACCCCGCGCGGTTGAGCGCGGAACGGCAGATGGAGGTGTGCATGCAATGTCACCTCGAAACCACCAGCTACCGCTTGCCCAACTCGCTGGTGCGCATCGACCGCGGCCCGTTCTCCTACCGGCCCGGCGAACCGTTGTCGGATTTCATGCTCCAGTTCGATCAAGCCCCCGCAGGCGGCAGCCCAGACCGGTCAGAGCAAGACCGGTTCGAGATCGTGAGCGCCGCCTACCGGCTGCGGCAGTCCGAGTGCTTCCTGAAAAGCAAGGGTGCGCTGCGCTGCACGACGTGTCACAATCCCCACGACATTCCCCGTGGCGAAGCTGCCGCGCAGCATTATACGCAGGCGTGCCTCCAGTGCCATCAGGCCGCGTTGCAGCAGCTCTCGGCAGCGGGCAAGCATCCTTCGGGCAGCGACTGCATCGGTTGCCACATGCCCAAGCGCCGCACCGACGATGTGGTCCACGCCGTGATGACGGATCATTATATCCAGCGCCGCAAGCCCGCGCGGGACTTGCTGGCGACCAAGGTCGAACGGCGTGAGACGGACGAAAACGCATACCGCGGCAAAGTGGTCTTGTACTATCCGGAAGCCTTGCCGAAGAGTCCGGAGAACGAGTTGGATCTCGCGGTCGCGCAGGTGAGCCAGAAAAGCAACCTGAGCGAAGGGATCGACGAACTGGCGGGAGCGATCGAGAAGTACCATCCCGATCGCATGGAATATTATTTGTACCTCGCCGATGCGTGGAAGGACAGCGGCCAATTGGAAAAGGCTCTTCCGCTCTATGAAGAAGCTGTCAGGCGCAAGCCCGCGTCTTTGATCGTGCTTCAAAGACTGGGCACGAGCCTAAGGTCGGCGGGGCAGCTCGCGCGCGCGGCGGAGATTTTGAAACGGGCCGTGGAGGTGGCGCCGGCCGATGCCTCCAGTTGGCATCAGCTGGGCTTGGTTTACATAGGCCAGGGCCAAAGGACAGACGCCATCGAAGCGTTTCAAAAGGCGACCACCCTGGATCCGAGCTTGTCCGAGGCTTTCAACAGCCTGGGCGGCGTGTGGCTGGAAAGTGGCGAGCCACAGCGCGCCGAGGCGGCCTTTCGTCAAGCCATTCGAATCCAGCCGGATTACGCCGAAGCGCACAGCAATTTGGGGAACGCGCTGGATTCGGCAGGCCGCTTTGAAGAGGCTCGGTTCCACTTTGAAGCCGCGATTCGGTTGAAGCCGAGCTATGCCGCGGCGAGATTCAACTATGCCATCGGGCTGGCCCGCGCGCGCCGGTACGAGGAGGCGCAACAGCAGATCGAGGCAGCCCTGCGGACCCAGCCGGGCTTCGCCGAGGCGCACGACCTGTTGGGCAACCTGCTCGCGGCGAAGGGAAAAGCGCAAGCCGCGCTGGACCAATACCGCGAGGCCATCCGGTTGCGGCCCGAATTCGGGCGCGCCCAACTGGACCTCGGGGAAGCGCTCGCCGATTCAGGAGACGTGGCGCAAGCGGTACTCTATCTCCGCAAGGCTGCCGAGAGTCAACAACCAGACGTGCGGGCCGAAGCCACGCAGATCCTGCAACAACTCGGCAAGAGCCGCTAGTTGTCCTCTATGTGGGGCCAGTCTGTGAGGCCAGGCTGTTCAGCCAAGTGGGGCCAGGCTTTCAGCCTGCCGCCGCCTTTTGAGGCGGCGCGCCGCTCCCCACCAACCCAGCGCGGTTTCGGCAAGATCCCGCACGAGGTCAGTCCGCGGGTCATGCAGGTCTCCATAGAGTACGTGTTTTATGCCCCGCCTGCCCAGGACATCGGTATCCGGATGGAGTTTCGAGCACCTTCCCATCGCGTTGGTTTGTTTTGCGCGGTAAACTCGATCCCATAGGAACGCGGCGCGCCGAAGGCCGCTCACTGTTGGAGGGTGCCTATGGGAAACGATCGAAGTCCAGACAATGGTCTACCGGCCGGGAGCGCCTTTGGCCTTACTCGACGACGCCTGGTGCAGGGCGCCTTCGCCGCCGGGGGCATCGGCGGCATGGTGGCTGCCTCGACGCGCGCGGTCTTCGGACAGGAGAGGGATCGGGACCCCATCGCGTTGCAGTTGGCGCGCGTACTGAATAAGACGAGCTTCAACGATCTGCCTCCGGTAGTCATCAAGCACGCCAAAGTGATCCTTGCCAGCACCTTCGCCAGTGCGGCGTCGGGACTCGCGATTGGATCGGCCCGCATCGAACGCGAACTGGCCAAGGAGCACGGCGGCAAGCCCGAGGCTCCGCTGTGGTTCGACGGCGCGCGGCTGCCCGTGACCGATGCCGCGCGGGCCAACGCCATGCTCAGCGACTCCTCCGCGTCCGACGATAGCGATTTGCGCAATGTGGCGCACGACGGCACATGCCTCACCGCGGTCGGCCTGGCCCTCACCGAGCGCATGGGAGCCAGCGGTCAGGACACGCTCGCCGCGATGGTTGCGGGCTATGAAGCGGCGGGCCGCGTGGGCGAAGCCTTGAGCGCCAGCGCGGATACAGCGCGCGGCAGCGGAGCCGCCAGCGGAAATGTGGGCCGAGGATTCCATGCCTCCTCCATCGTGGCTTTCGGAGGAACCGTCGCCGCGGCCAAGCTCCTCCGCCTGACCGATGAGCAAATGGCCCAAGCGATTGGCATCACCGCGACCACCGTGGGCGGCCTGTCCATCGGCACTAATAGCTGGGCGCGCGAGTACCACGCCGGTAATGCGGCGCTATGCGCGGTCAACGCGGCGCTGGCCGCCGGCCGAGGTTATACCGTCAATCCCGACATGCTGGAAGCGTCCGGTGGTTTTCTAGCAGTCTTCAGCGGCGCGAAGCCAGTCACCACCAGCCTGACGCGCGAAACCGGCACCGACTACCAGATCGCACGGTACCTGGCGATCAAGCTGGTCCCCGGCGCCCACGCATTCCATCCCGCCGTGGAAGCAGCCCTCAACGCCGCCCGCGAGTCGCGTGTGCCGGCGGAGGACGTAGCCAAGATCCTGGTCGCCGGCCCGCAGAGCCGGCAGGTTACCAGTAAGCCGCCCAAGGACATGATTGAGGCGATTCACAGCTTGTCGTACTTCCTCGCTTCGGCTGTAGCCGACAAAGATTTCTCCTGGAAACACGCCGAGCCGGAAATGATCCAGCGGCCAATCATCGCTCGCCTCATGGGCCTGGTCGAGAGGGACCCGTCGCCGAGCACCGTCCATTATGACTGGGGTTGGGGCGCGACGGTCACGATCGTCACCAAGTCCGGCGCGAGGTTCGCCAGCACCGTCGACGCGCCCAAGGGCTCCGCGCCCCGCGGCATCGAGTGGAGCGACGTCGATGCCAAATTCAACGCCCTGATGCCGCAATCCAAGCTGCCCGCGAGCCGCATCCAGAAAAGCTTAGAGCTGATCCACGACTTCGACAAGGTGAAGAAAGTATCGCAGCTCACCAGCTTGCTCAGTTGAAGGCCGCGCCTCTCGGACGATAGGTTCGAAAGAATAGCCCGCTAACTCGCCCCTGCGCCCTTCCCGGTCCCCATCGCTATTACAAGTCTTTTCACCAATTCTCCTTTCTGGACCGTATCGATGTGCTGCACCTTGCCGCGCCGGGAGCGACGTTTCTTCTGAACAGTCCTTTCGGGCCGGACGAGGTCTGGGATCACCTGCCGCATTCGGTACCGCGACAAATTCTGGACAAAGGTCTTAAGGTGTTTTCGTGGTTTGGGCTGATGCATTCGGCAACGATCTACTAGGCCGCAGCCGCAGTTTACGCGGCGGGGTGGCTGGCGGCGGGGGCGATTGTGTGGTCGGCGAGGTGGTGGCGGGGGGACGTGGGGGCAAGCCGCGAGGCGAGCGAAAAATCGGCCGCCTAAGGCCGCAGTCTAAGGAGCGACCTTGGGCGCGACGTGAGCCATGGAAATCTCCCAGAGCGAACCAGGGGCGTGCAGACTCATGCAAATCAGCCAGGGTTGGGCATTGATTTTGTCAAACTCGTTGCCGAAGCCCATGATATTTGCGGCGAACCTGGGATCTCCGAATAGTCCGTAACAGGCGCTCGCACCGATTCCGCCTTGATACATCGCAGGGATGAAGGCCCTGGCCGGGTTCCCGACCGGAAAGCTCCGGTCCAGAATCATCGCGAGCTCGCAGGAAGGGTCATGGAGCATCTGGCCGATATGATCCTGCCCGATGGCGTGGCCGATTTCATGGGCTACGGTTTTCTGGGCTACTTTTCCTGTTGCAGGGTTAGTTCGGGTTCGGGGATCAAAGGTATCGTAGGTGCCCGAGTCGGACCGAAACGTTAACTCGTTTACGCCGGACTCGGTTCCTCCGTAGGCTCTTGCTGCGGACTTCGCATCGATATTGACCACCCTAGACCATTTTCTGAGTATTTATAGACCATAGCCGCAGTGGCGAAAATGGGCTGTTGCGTGTTCTGAATTCACCGCAGTAAGGGCCGCGGCCACGGCATGCTCCAGCAATTCCAGTTGGCGGATCTTCCAAGCTCGCA
>DATNJC010000199.1:0-12567 GCA_035604115.1 Bryobacteraceae bacterium
TGCGAGCTTGGAAGATCCGCCAACTGGAATTGCTGGAGCATGCCGTGGCCGCGGCCCTTACTGCGGTGAATTCAGAACACGCAACAGCCCATTTTCGCCACTGCGGCTATGGTCTATAAATACTCAGAAAATGGTCTAGCAATTGAGGGAAACGCGTCGGCGCGACGTAAACTTCAGAATCAAAGCACAAAGGCCATGCCTGGCGGTGCTCACAAGCCGTTAATAGCTGACATCAGGCAGGCCGCGGCCGCAACTTTCCCGCAACTCTAGACGGCGAAGGGACCAGATAGCTTCCGAGTGCGCCGTCATCCAGGCGGCAGTTACACTTTGATCGGCTAAACTAAGCTGAGTCAATCAATGCCGCTCTCTCCAGGCGACAAACTCGGTCCATATGAAATCCTCGCGCCCATCGGCGCGGGCGGCATGGGGGAAGTGTGGAAGGCGCGCGACACGCGGCTCAATCGGGTCGTTGCCATCAAGCGGTTGAAGGGACAGCACAGTGCGCGATTCGAGCAAGAGGCGCACGCCATCGCCGCGCTCAATCATCCGCATATTTGCCAGATCTACGACGTCGGGCCGGACTATCTAGTGCTGGAGTATGTGGAGGGCTCGCCGGTTAAGGGTCCCATGGCGCTGGCCGAAGCCGTGCGCGTGGCACGGCAAATTGCCAGCGCCTTGGAGGCCGCGCACAGTAAGAAGATTCTCCATCGCGACTTGAAACCGGGCAACATTCTAATGTCCTCGGCGGGAGCGAAGCTGCTGGACTTCGGCCTCGCCAAGTTATTCGCAGACGAGGATGCCACGCTGACCATCGGCGTCTCCGGCACGCCCCTCTACATGTCGCCCGAGCAGGCGGAAGGCAAGCCGCTGGATGCACGCTCGGACGTGTTCAGCTTCGGCTCGGTGCTGTATGAACTTCTCGCCGGGCGCCGCGCGTTCGACAGTCTGGCTGCGGTACTGCGCGACGATCCGCCGCCCCTGGGAGCCGTCCCGGCCGGCTTGCAGGCCATTGTGACGCGATGCCTTCGCAAGAACCCGGCGGACCGTTTTGCCAGCGTCGCGGAGCTTCGGGCCGCGCTCGAAGACTCGGTAGCAAAGCCCGCCTCCCTGCAACCCTCCATCGCCGTGCTGCCGTTCGCCAACATGAGCCGCGATGCCGACGACGAATATTTCTCCGACGGTCTCGCCGAAGAAATCATCAACGCGCTGACGCAAGTGAAGGGACTGAAAGTGATCGCGCGCACGTCGGCCTTCGCCTTCAAGGGCAAGAACGAGGACATTCGCAAGATCGCCGAAACGCTGGGGGTATCGAACGTTCTCGAAGGCAGCGTGCGCCGGGCAGGCAACCGGCTGCGCATCACCGCGCAGTTGATCCACGCCGCCGACGGCACGCATCTGTGGTCGCACCGCTACGACCGCGACATGACCGACGTGTTCGCGATCCAGGACGAGATCAGCCAGGCGATCTCGGAAGCGCTTCAAGTGCATCTAGCTCCTCGCGTGCGGACAGTGAATGTCGAAGCGTATCAGCTTTACCTCAAGGGCCAGTATCACCGCTGGCGTCTCACGCCGGAGAGCCTAGCGAAAGCCAAGGAGTGTTTTGAACAGGCTTTGGCCATCGACCAGAATTACGCTCCGGCATACAGCGGACTGGCGTCGTACTACTACGGGCTTGCGGCGCTCGGCTGGAAACCGGCAGGGGAGGTAGCGCCTCTGGCGAAATCGGCTGCGGAGAAAGCGCTGGCCATCAATCCTGCCAATAACGAGGCGCACAGCGTTTTGGCGGTTCTCGCGGGAATCTTCGATTATGACTGGAATATGGCCGAATACCATCACCGCAAGGCCATGGCGGCAGAGCCTGTGCCGCCCCTGGCGCGATTCCAGTACGGCCTCTTTTATCTGCTCCCGTTGGGACGATCCGCCGACGCGATAGAACAAGCCCGGTTGGGCCTCGAGACCGACCCACTTTCGGTGCCTCTTCACAACCTAACGGTTGGCTCGATGTTGCTTTCGAAACAGTACCGGGAGACCATCGAGTACGCGCGCAAGGCCCTGGAAATCGATGCGACCTTTTACTTCATCTGGATCTCGATGGGACTCGCTCAGCTTCAAGCAGGCCTCCCGCAGGAAGCGATTGCCAGTTTGAAACGGGCTGTGGATCTGACGCCGTGGAATTCCATAAATGCGTGGATACTGGCCGCGGCCTACCATCAGGCCGGCGATCACGGGCATAGCCAGGAATTGGCGGGAAAGCTCGCTGGCTCTCATGACCGTACTATTGGGGCCGCATTATATTACGCCGCCACCGGCGAGGTGGATGCGATGTTTGAAGCGCTCGACGGGGCCTACCGGCAGCGTTATGGGGCGCTTCCCTTTCAAATCCACTTTCCGTTGTTCGACCCCTACCGCGCCGATCCGCGCTTCCAGGCGCTGCTCAAGCGCATGAACTTGGCGTAGAACCTGACCCACAAGCTCGTTGGCAAGCGGGCGCCTTAGGCGAGGCTAACGCGCTACGTGTTTTGAAGTGGATGAGGCGATTGGGCCTGGATTGCGCAACCCGGAAGTTACTTTCGGGCGAACGAAGTTCGGGAAATCGAAGTCGCTCACGCGGACGTTAATGCGACTCAACGGGCTCTATTAACTAGCCCTTGGGACTGAAGCTCAAACGACCGCAGCGTCGGAACCGGCAGGAGATGTTTCCGATTCGGGGCCTCCGCTACAAACGCCGATACTGTGCGGGCCTCCGAGGCGTAAAGACCGACTCATATTGACGAGACGCTGCGCGGAACATTCCCCAAGGTTACACTTTACACAGGATTCTGGTGATGAACGCGTTTCTGATAGATCTCAAGCACTCCCTACGGATGTTCCTGCACAGCCCCGGCTTCGCAATCGCCGCAGTGGCCGCGATAGCCCTTGGCATCGGCGCAAATACCGCTGTTTTTTCCCTCGTGAACGCGGTGCTCCTAAAGCCGCTGGACGTCCCTGATGCCGACAAAGTCGTCCGGTTTCTTATGACCTTTCCCGGTGGGGCGTCACCGGGTGGCTCGCCCCAAACGGTACTGCTCTGGCAACAACAAACCAACGTATTCCAAGACGTCTCTGCGCATAGATTGGAGCTGATGAATTTGACCGGGGGCCCAGACCCGGAGCAAATCCCGGTTGCGCGCGTCAGTGCCGATTATTTCCGGCTCTTCGGCGCCCGCATGCTGCAAGGCCGCACGTTCACAAGCGACGAGGACCGGCCCGGAGGAGCACATGTCGCCGTGTTGAGCTATGCGATGTGGACACGGCGTTTTGCGAATGACGCGAAGATCCTGGGGACAACGATTCCTCTGAGCGGCGCTTCCTACGTTGTGATCGGTATCCTCGCGCGCGGTTTCGAGACGGAACAGTTCGATCAACGCCCGGACGTTTGGATTCCGTTTCAAGTCGATCCGGACAGTACGGAGGGCGGCTGTTACTGCCTGGTCACGGGCCGCCTCAAATCCGGCATCACGCTGGGGATGGCGAGCGCGCAACTTCAACTCGTGGCAGAGCAATATCGGCATACGTTTCCGAAGCGCTTAGGGCCTAGGCAAGGATTTACGGTCCAACGATTACGGGACTCGATGGTGGGTGCTGTGCGCTCCTCGTTGTTGATTCTTACCGGCGCTGTAAGCCTTGTCTTGCTGATCGCGTGCGCGAACGTCGCGAATCTTTTGCTGATCCGGGCGATCGGGAGGAAGCGCGAGATTGCCATTCGAGCAGCCGTGGGCGCCGGTCGGGGCCGGATTATCCGGCAACTGCTGACGGAAAGCTTAGTGCTCTCGCTGGCGGGCGGCGTGATTGGCCTCGCGCTTGGCTTCGCGGGCATCCGAGCCCTTCTGGCGATGTTTCCTGCCAACCAGGCATTTTTCGTGGTTGCCAACTCCGGAGCGATTCCCCGTCTTGGTGAGCAAGGTTCGGCCGTCACACTGGACTGGCGCATCCTCGGCTTCACGATTCTGGTCTCACTCTTGACCGGTGTAGTATTCGGTCTGCTTCCCGCGCTTCAAGTCTCCCGCGCCGATCTCAGCTCCGCGCTCAAGGAGAGCAGCGGGCGCTCCGGCACGGGCTTTCGCCAGCACCAGGTGCGCTCCCTGCTGGTAGTCAGCGAAGTCGCGCTCGCGCTGATTCTGCTGATTGGAGCCGCTCTGCTGATTCGCAGCTCCATTGCATTGCGAGCGGTTAATCCGGGCTTCGATTCTCACAATGTACTCGTCATGCAGATGTCGCTCGCCGGCACACGGTTCGAGAAAACGGCCGAAATAGAACGGCTGGTTCGCGACGGCGTCCGCCAAATTCACACGCTGCCAGGAGTCACAGCAGCGGCGGCTTCGTGCTGCATTCCATTGGAAACGGTCTGGCAACTCACGTTTGAAGTTGCCGGCCGGCCCTTGCAGGGATCCTTTCACGGCTTCGCTGGGTGGACATTCATTTCACCAGAGTATTTCCAGGCGTTCCACATTCCCATTCTGCGTGGCCGCGGATTCACGGAACGCGACGACGCCGGAGCACCCGGTGTTGTCATCATCAATGAAGCCATGGCTCATCAGTTCTGGCCCAACGGAGATCCGCTCAAAGACCGTCTGATCATCGGTAAAGCCATACGCCCGGAGTACAACAGTGACGCCGCCCGTCAAGTCATTGGCATTGTGGGCGACATTCGCGATGTGCGGCTCAATCAGAATGCCAGGTCCGCGATGTATGTTCCCATCGCACAATTGCCGGACGGGATCAACGCGCTCAATTTGCGGTTGCTGCCCGTTGCATGGATCGTTGGAACCGCCGTAGAGCCACATTCGCTCGGCTCACTGATCAAAGAGGATTTGCGCCAGGGGACTGGTCAGCCAGTCGCGCACGTCCGGTCGATGGACGAAGTCACATCGCAATCCACGGCGCGCGCACAAGTGAACACGCTGCTCATGACGGTGTTCGGATGCGCGGCGCTCCTGCTCGCTGCTATCGGCATCTACGGGTTGATGGCTTACTCAGTTCAGCAGCGTACGCAAGAGATCGGAATCCGCCTGGCGCTTGGCGCGGAAGCGGGGCGCGTCCGAAACACGATCGTCTTTCAGGGTATGCGGCTGGCGCTGATTGGGGTCGGCATCGGCCTTGCTGCTGCCTCCGGACTCACGCGTCTCATCGCAAGCTTTCTGTTTGGTGTTAAAGCGAGGGATCCGTCCATATTCATCGCCGTGCCGCTGTTGTTAAGCGCCGTGGCTCTGTTCGCGGTGTGGCTACCTGCCCGCCGCGCGACGCGCATTGATCCGGCCGACGCACTACGGCACGAATAGGAGCTACTGCCCTCTTGGCCGGAAGTATTCGGGCAGGCCAATCTTGTTTCGTGCAGAGTGACGGATACCTCGGGTGTTCGCTTCTGTGGGGCACTTTGCCAGACAGGCGCCGATAACCCCGGATAACGTTCCCGTTTCGCAGAACCCCGTTTCGCGGGAGCTTGGTGCTGCCACTTCGACGGTTTGCCGACAATACGCTCAGTCTGACTTGATCCTGAACCCTACGGCGGTAGACGGAACTTCATGGACTTCTTGCGACGATGAGACAGAGCAACGCCAAGAGTAGCGCGATAGGCCCGTTCTGGAATCTTTCCAAGCTGCTCGACGAGGCGAAGTTAGCTATGGCGCTCAGCATCATTACAACGACGAGTGTCCATGTTCCCCAGCGCAAGATGCCGAGTCGGTCATGAGAAGCCCAATATCGAGCGCGACCAAGGACGATGATAGCGCCTGCAACGAGCAGGATGGCAGCGAACGCACTCGCGAGTCGGAGCCCCACAGGCAGATGATCGTGACTGCCACCCCAAGCGCCCGATAGCCCTCGGGAGCCGCCGAGTGCCCAAAAAACTTCGCAGCCCGCAACTGCGATGAAAGCAGTCGCGACCACCGTTGCAGCGAACCGAGGTACTCGCCTCGCGAGGGTAGCTCGGTGGCGAAACTCCATGTGACCTTATAGCACAACGCTGTAGAGGAAGTGGATGGCCGGATTAGGAAGTCGGCTTATCACCGCCGATCCGGTTAGTAGCCACTTGGCCGTGTAACGCCCACGCGGAAGTGAGTCCCTCTGGTTGTCCGCAAGTCCCGTTGGGGGAAGTTTGAAGGCGATAATGCCGCACATCAGGCGCTGAGGGTGGCGACTTTACTGCGGCGCAATCGTCAAATACACACTCAGGGAGCTCCGCGACGATCCAAAGTCGAGCAGGATGGACTGATCTCCGGCTGGCATCGAAGCAGGCACTGTGAATCGCACCTGATACAAACCAGGCCCCACCAGCGCCGCGAAAACGGGGCTGATCGGTGCTCCTCCCAGGACCACATTGAACATGGACGTAAGCGGATACGCAGCGCTGAAGGCTGTGTCGGTTGTAAAAGGAGTCGCCGGCCCCAACCCAATCGCGTATAGGTCGAGCGTGTCACCCGGCCGCGCCGCGTGGGCGACGCGCGGATCTAACGCTGCGTTCCCGACAAGCTGCCCCGTGATCGGGTCCACCGCCGTCACGTAGTACCGTGGCGGTGAGGTTGCCGTGGAGGCGTTACTGTATATGGCCGGCAGGAACTGCGTGCTCTGAATCTGATAAGGACCGCTCGCGATGCCTTGATTGTTGACCACGACCGTCGTCTGGCCTTGCGGCACTCCTGCCGGTACAAGAACATTCACGATTGTTGGGCTGACGTACGCCACGGGTGCGGGCAAGCCATTAACGCTCACGGTCACTCCACCCAACGTGGTCGGCAAGGGCTGACTGGGCTCGGCCGACCAACTCTGTACGGTATTCGCCAGACTGGTCCCATAGATCGATATCCACGCACCGGGCGAGACGCCTTGAGTGTAAGTCCAAGGCTCTACCACTCCGCCTTGCGAAATTGCTGGGGCCGCCCCACGGCCGCCTGATTGATGAACACCCATGCCGCTCCCACGCCACTGTCATCCTGGGACCCGCCCACTATGGCTGTGTTTCCGTCTGCGGATAGGCTCACGGAGACGCCTTGCACGGCACCTCCCACGGCGCCGGTGCCGGCCAACTTGCTACCCTGCTGGCTCCAGATACCCGCCGTGCGTGTGAAAACCCAAGCCGCTCCGGCATCACCGTTGTCCGTGGATCCACCCATGATAATGGCATTTCCGTCCGCGGACAGGCGCACGGAGACGCCCTGGGCCGCAGTGCCCACAGCGCCCAAACCAACCAACTTGCGGCCTTGTTGGGTCCACACGCCGCCAGAGCGTGTGAACACCCAAGCGGCTCCCACGCCACCGTTGTCGTCAACTGCGCCCAAAACAGCGGTATTCCCGTCTCCCGCTATCGAGACCGAAAACCCTTGCTCGGCGGCCACTGTTGCACCCGCTCCGGCCAGTTTGCTGCCTTGCTGGCTCCACACGCCAATCGTACGTGTGAACACCCAGGCCGCACCCGCGCCCCCGTTGTCGCCCCAGCCACCCACGATGGCGGTATTCCCGTCTGCGGATATCCCCACCGAAGTTCCCATGTGGGCTGGACCGGCCACGGCACCCGACCCGACTAGTTTGCTACCTTGCTGGCTCCACACGCCGGCCGTGCGTGTGAACACCCAAGCGGCTCCCACGTAACCGTTATCGTTGCCGGTGCCCACGATAGCGGTATTGCCGTCAGCGGAGAGTCCCACTGAGTGGCCTTGTCCCGGATTTCCGACGGCGCCCGTGCCGACCAGCTTGCCGCCCTGTTGGCTCCAGATACCAGCATCCCGGACGAAGATCCAGGCTGCTCCAACACCGCCGTTGTCTGCTGCCCCGCATACGATGGCGGTATTTCCGTCCGCTGATAGCCCGACCGAGATACCTTGCCCCGAACTTCCCACTGTACCCGTGCCGACCAGCTTTTCGCCTTGCTGGTTCCACACACCCGCCGTGCGCGTGAACGCCCAGGCCGCTCCCACGGCGTCGTTGTCTGCCGGTCCGCCGATGATGGCTGTATTCCCGTCCGCGGATATCGCAACTGACCTGCCTTGCAGCACACGGGTGCCTTGAGCGTCACTCCCAACCAGCTTTTGGCCCTGCTGGACGAATTGAGCTCTCGCAGATGGAAGTATATTCGCAATTAGTGCGACAGCAACCACCAGGCCGTTAAGGACGAGATTCCTGAAGTTCCCGAATAATAACAACACTTTCGTCACCTAATCACAAACCGGAGACTGCGCCCGCCTGCGCCAACAACATGGCGTCCGATAGCCACTCGAAGAACCCACCAGAATGCATCCAAGTGATGGGTGCGCATGCCTTCTCCAGCAACTGAATCCCCAGCTTGGTCGGGCGGATTCGTTTCAGCAAGCCAAGCTTCGCATCGTGGACTGTAAGCCAACGATAACACCGTCACTGCGAAGACTGGGCACGTGGAATCAGAGTGGTCTGCTCTTCGAGGTCTCCGCCGGTCGCGCTTGATGTTCTCCCCGCACAAGAGCTAATGTCCTCATACATACGCCGCACACAACGGCGACCTCCTCGCGACGGTTGAAGACTGGTCCGAGCGAGCGAAACGCCACTATTCGTCGTTTTACCGAAGAGGGAAAGGAGAGTTGGGAAACTTAATGACCCGGCATCTAAACATCTCGCCACCTCACCGGCGAGACCACGCACGCGCTACTACGCCTCGAGGCACCTGCGCAGCGGCAGAGGGGCTGGATGCCGAAACTTTTCGCGGCTTCCAGCTCGCGGGGAAGCTTTTTCTCTTGACATCCTTTTTTATAGAACCAAGTGCGCACGCCACGGCGGAGACTGTGAGACACGCACCGTGAACGGCCTCTGGACGCGGCGACTTGGGCCAGCCGACGGCCAGTCCTGACGAGCTGGAGACAACCGCTTCCCCCAGTATTGGCCATTTCGAGCTAGTCCGTGCGTCCGCCGTCAACCAGAAGCGGAGAGAATTCCGAAGTGGAATTCGTTTGGCTCCGCAAATATGGGGCAGTTCGAGGCGTGTCTCCGGAGAGGCGAGCCGGTGCCCCAGCGATCGCAGGGGGTTCGCGTTAAAATAACGCGAAAATAACGCGAATTGAGGAGACAAAAGGATCGCCAGGGGGTAGTGTTATCGGCGTAAGCATCTCTTCAACAGTGGCTTACGAATGGCGGCTTGGAACTCTGACTACTGGTTTTCGTCCCCAAAAAATAACGCGAAAATAACGCGACCTTCTGGTTCTAACGCGAGGGTTCGCGTTATTTGCGCGAGCAAATGCTAGAGAGGGCTAACTGGACCGGTGATGCCAGGCACACGAGTTCGGCTGTTCCAAGCCGAATCGGAGCGCAGGGAAGTGGGTTTAGGAGATTGGCTGGCGTTCCAGAGCGTCCATTTGTTCCGCCAGATCGTGGGTCTCAAGGCCCTTCCGTCGGAGTTCCAGCATATCCAGCAGACGCGCCCCTTGGGCCGCTGCAATGCCGCCCGCGGTGACCTGATTCATCACGATCTGCTGAGAATGTTTCAGCTCTTCGGGCGTGCCGATGGCCAAAGAGCCGATAGGCGGGAGGCATTCCTTCGCCCGGTCCAACTCATGTTGGGCAAACATCCGGAGCAGGGGCACGTTTCCCTTGGCGGCTTCCGACATGGCTTTAAGCAACAGCTTTGGGCCGTTTTCGTCTAACAGCCTCCGGACGGCCAGGCTTTGCTTGTTGCGGCTCCCCTTGGGACGGCCGCGGCCGAACTGATTGCCGGGTTGGAACGGACGCCCTCTCATAAGGCAACGACTCCGGACTGCGGCACGATTTGCTGGAACCTCCGGTGATCGCCATGGCGTGTCGCTGGTGTGCTGCTCAGTGCGTGGCCGCCCGGGATCCTGACGTCCGGGCACTCGGGCCGGCCCCGGCTCATGGGGCTCCGCGCTCACCAGCGATTTGCTGGAAACTCCGGCCATCGCCCTCCAGCGTGGCTTGCTTGCCGCTCAGGGTCTGCCAGCGCTGGACGATGACGTCCACGTACTTAGGGTCCAGTTCGAGGCCGCAGCAGACGCGGCGGGTTCGCTCCGCGGCGGCGAGCGTGGTGCCACTGCCCAGGAACGGGTCATAGACCAACTCCCCCCGTTTGGTGTGATTCAGGATCGGCCGCCGCATCAGCTCGATGGGTTTTTGGGTGGGGTGATCGAATTTATCCTCGCCCGAGGCACGCATGATGAATTTGGGCGAAGGCGCATCCCACACCGTGGAGTTTTCGCCCGCCTTGCCGTACCAGGGGGCGTTTTTCTTGCGCACGAACCAGCACGGCTCGTGGGCGAACCAGTACAGCGTCCGGGTGAGCACCGTGCGGCCCTTGTTCCAGATAATCTGCTGGTGATGCAAAAAGCCGATCCGCAGGAGCCCGGCGAGCACCTCGGCGGTGAACTGGGAGGCGTGCCAGACATAGGCGACGTGCAAGCTGGGGACCAGGGCAAACGCCTCCGACCAGTCCGCGCGGGTATCGCCGGAGATGGAGGTGTGGGTATGGCCGGCCGTGCGCGGCTTGAGATAGCTGGGCTCGGCCGGCCCGCAGGCATTCAATCCGGCGCGATCGCGCCATTCCGAATCCAGTTCGACGCCGTAGGGTGGGTCGGTAACCATCAGCCGTGGCTGGCGCTCGCCCAGAAGTTGGGCGACCGCTTCGGCGCGCGTGGCATCGCCGCACAGCACCCGGTGGGGACCCAGCAGCCACAGGTCGCCCGTCTGGGACACGGCCGAGGCCGGCGCGGGCGGAACCGGGTCGATACCCTGCTCCTCATCCAGCGCCAGCAGCATAGCGTCGATTTCACCAGGATCGAATCCGGTCAGCTGGAGATCGAAGCCGGCTTGCTCGATCTCGCGGAGTTCTTGGGCCAGCCGCTCCTCGTCCCAATCGGCCCAGCTCGCCGAACGATTCACCAACAAGCGAAACGCTTTCACCTGCGTTGGAGTCCATTCGTCGCACAGCAGGACGGGGATCTGCGGAAGGTTGAGCTTGCGGGCGGCCTTGAGCCGCAAATGGCCGTCCACCAGTTCGCCGCCGCTGCGGGCCAGCACCGGAATCTTGAAGCCAAACTCGCGGATCGAAGCGCACATGCGATCGACGGCGCCCTCGTTTTTGCGCGGGTTGCCCGCGTATTCTCGGAACCGGCCCAAGGGCCAAAGTTCCATGCTGAGCTCTAACGGCTTGTTCGCCATAGGAACATCTCCTTTACAAAATGTTTGGAGGAAGCAAGTGCCTCCACAGTGTTAATTGCCAGGACCTCCGAGAAGCGCGGCCCTCTGTCGGCGCGACTCCTGTTGCCGGAGCTTCTGCTGCTCCGACTCCCGCAGGGCATCTTCGGCTTGCAGGCAGTGCACAGCGACGCTCAGCGACGTCCCTTCGGCAATTTGCTTAAAATGCTCTTGGTCCTCGGCCCACAGGGCGCGGCACAGCTCCATCAAAGTGAAACCGTTGTCGTCGCGCGAGCGCCGTTTCCGTTTTAGTTTTCGCAGCCGCTTCTGGAGACTGATAAGACTCATTGGCTTGACTCCTCTGGCTTCGCTTTTCTGGCTACCCAGGCATCCGTACCTGGCAGGCCATGGAAAGGTCCCCCAAATGTGTAATTGCCGATCGATGGTTCTCCGCTGGCGCGGCGGAGTGGATCGTCGGCCTGATCTGTCGGCCCCCCAAGGACGTGATTGCCCAGCCCTGGAGGGTCCCCGGACAGGGGATCTCCATCCGCTTAAGCCTGCCTTTTCATAAATATCTGGAGGATTTCTCCTCTATTGGGTTAATTGCCACTGGGTCGAGCGCAGTCTGGGACGACGGACCCGTGGACACTGGGAAGGCGTTCGATGATGGGTTACTGTTTTTTAACGGAGCTCGATTGCACCTAACGGTCTGAAGGAACCCGGGTTGGTCGGTGCAAAGCGGGAGCTGTCGCGACGGCCGATTCTAAACCGCACCAAACCGGGCGAGTTGGTGTATGACCCGTTTCTGGGCAGCGGGACCACCATGGCGGCGGAGGTGACCGAGCGCGTGTGTTACGGATGGGAGCTCGATCCCAAGTGTGGTGGTCGAACGCTGGCAGAAGCTGGCAGGCCAGAAAGCCACCCTGGAAGGTGACGGACGCTCGTTCGAAAAGGTGGCGCAGGAGCGGGCCAGGAAGGCTGCATGACCGGGGAACGTGTGCAGCCGCGCTTGGAGAACGAGGATATCGAGGTTCGCGTTCGGCGTTCGGGCGTGGGCCCATCCTGAACCACACCAAGGCTGGCGAGTTGATCTACGACCCATTCCTAGGCAGCGGCACCACACTCGCTGCGGCGGAAGTGACCAAGCGAGTCTGTTACGGCCTGGAACTCGATCCCCAATATGCCGATGTCGTGGTCGAGCGCTGGCAGGGGTTGAGTGAGAACGACGTGTGTTGAAGGCACGCTCATGCACACGCGCGGAAAGACCGACCAAAGCAGCGCGAGGATCGAAATTAACGCGCGGCGGCGCGATAGAGATGACGTCCCGTCTCGATGGCGTCTTCCACTCGAGCCTTGCCCTTCTCGATGACTGTTTGACCGCGATCCAACAAATCTCTGGCTTCGTCCTGCAAATGCGAAGCTCCC
>DATNJC010000200.1:0-55530 GCA_035604115.1 Bryobacteraceae bacterium
AAGGGGGCTCAACCGCCGCCCCCTTCCCCTGGACCCCATCCCCGCTCGCCAAAATCGCAGAAAGGAGCCCCGCCAGCTTGCCTATCCTTCAGGCTCATCCTTCAATGAGAAAATGCTCTGGCGGGTGGTCCGGGTCTGGCGCGATCAAGCGCTCCCGCGCGCTCGCGGCTCGGTTGGGGACTTAATGATCCCGCGTTTGCGGTTCACGCGCGGTAACAGGTAGGATCGTTATCGATGCCTCCGGCCGCGAGGATTCTGGACATGCACGTGTGCCCCCTGGCAACACCCGAACCCCATGTGGGCGGGCCCATCATTACGGGCATGTTTACCGTGATCGTGGGCAAGATGCCGCAGGCACGGGTCCTGGACAAGCTGATTTGCAAAGGGCCGCCGGACATGGTGTTGAAGGGTTCTCCGACGGTGATCATCGGCAAGCTGCCGGCGGCGCGGATGTTCGACCCGACAGTCCACGGCGGCGTGATCGTGACGGGGTGCTACACGGTCATCATCGGCGAGTTCGGCAAGGGGGCGTTTATCCCGCCGGTGCTGCCGGTGGTGCCGCAGGGGAAGGGTAACCGGTAGGGCTGGTCCGGTCAGTCTGATCCAAGCACGCCCTTTGACGTGGAGAGTGACTCGTGCGAGCCTATGAACAGATGCTTCGTCGTTCGGTATTCATAGTAATCGCGGCTTTCGCTGTTACGATAAACGCTCTCGGCTCCGACGGCGCTTGGACCGCCGGCACCCATGCACCCAAGTGTTGCGCCCTCGAGAAATGTTCTTCTGCCAGCCGCGTGGACTCGTGCTGCAAAACCGCTCCTCCGGGTTCCATGCAGGGTTTGGAATCCCAGGCGCGTGTTTCCGTATCGATCCCCGCTGTTTCAGCGCTGGCGGCCTGGGGAGTTTTCGCACCTCCCCCAACGACCCGCATCCCCTCACCCGTGACGGACGCCCACGCACCACCGGGCGCCCTAGATTCACCTTTACCGCTTAGAATCTGATCTCCTCGGCAGCCGCTACGTTGCCTGTGCCGGACTGTCGTAATTCTTCCCGGCGTTAGCCCTCGTGGCGGTCTTGTGGCCGCACGAGGCGAGGAGTGTCCCGTATGATCGACCGGCTTATTGAAGTATCGTTGCGCAACCGCTTCCTGGTGATCGCACTCTGGATCGCCCTCGCAGGTTGGGGGCTCTGGGCCATGCTGCGCGCCCCCATCGACGCAATTCCCGATTTGAGCGACAACCAGGTAATCGTCTTCACCGACTGGTCCGGCCGCAGCCCGCAGGAGGTCGAGGACCAGATCACCTATCCGCTCACCGTGAACCTTCAGGGCCTGCCCGGCGTGAAGGTCGTGCGATCCTCCTCCGCCTTTGGCTTTTCGATGATTTTCGTCATCTTCGAGGACGACGTGGATCTCTACTTTGCCCGCACGCGCGTCCTGGAGCGGCTGAGCCTGGTGGCTAAACAGATGCCCCCCGGCGTCGCGCCGGCTCTCGGACCGGATGCGACCGGCGTCGGACACGTCTTCTGGTACACCCTCGAAGGCGGCGGCCTCAGCCTGCGCGACTTGCGCACCCTCCAGGACTGGTATGTGCGTTATCAGCTCAATTCCGTGCCCGGCGTGGCCGAGGTCGCCAGCGTCGGCGGTGAGGTGCAGCAGTATCAGATCGACGTCGATCCCAACCGCCTTCGCACCTACGCTCTGCCTCTAAGCACCGTCGTGACCGCGGCGATGTCCAGCAACTCGAACGTCGGCGGCAACGTAGTATCGGAAAACGGTTCGTGGTCGATCGTTCGCGGTCTGGGTCTAATCCAGAATCTGGACGACATCCGCAACATCGCCGTCGCCGCGCATAACGGAACCCCCATCTATGTGAAGGATCTCGGGACGGTGCAAATCGGAGACGCCTTCCGCACCGCCGCGCTGGTGAAGGGCTCCGAAGAGGCAGTTGGCGGCGTGGTAGTGGCGCGCACTGGAGAGAACACCAAGCAGGTGATCGACGGCGTCAAGGCCAAACTTCGCGAGCTCGAACCAGGCCTTCCGCCAGGAGTGCGGGTGGTCCCCTTCTACGATCGTTCTGAATTGATCGAGGGTACTGTCGATACGTTACGCCGTGCGCTGATCGAAGAAATCCTTCTGGTCACCCTTGCTCACGTTGTGTTTCTGATGCACTTTCGCAGCATCCTGGTGGTGACGCTGCCCCTGCCCCTAGCCGTGCTGTGTTCCTTCTTGCTGATGCACTACGCGCACATTACCTCCAACGTAATGTCTCTAGCGGGCATCGCCATAGCCATCGGCGTACTGGTGGACGCCGGCATAGTGGTCACCGAGAATGCCTTCCGCCACTTGGAGACAAGCCAAAAGCGAGACCCCGCAAGCGTGCTCGAAATCGTCATGCGAGCCACCAAGCTGGTCGGCCGTCCCACATTTTTCTCCATGGCGATTATCGTTCTGGCGTTCGTCCCCGTATTCGCACTCACCGGCCAGGAAGGCAAACTCTTCCGCCCGCTGGCGTTTGCGAAGACTTTCGCCATGGCCAGCGCCACCGCCATCGCGCTCACTCTAGTTCCCATCCTTTGCACGCTGCTGCTCCGTGGCCGCTTCCATCCGGAAAATCGCAATCCAGTCATGCGCCTTTTCCAGTGGATTTACAAGCCCGCCCTCCGCTGGGTTCTCGCTCATCGGACCATCACCCTGGCCTCCGCGTTGCTCCTGTTCGCCGGCGCGGTCGCCCTCGCCTGGGGAATGGGAAGCGAATTCATGCCGCCGTTGAACGAAGGTGACATCATGTTCATGCCCATCGCCGATCCCAGCATCTCCCTGGCCCAGAACACCGAATTCGCGAAGCGCCAGAACGCCGCGCTGGAGCGCTTCCCCGAGGTCGTCTCCGTGGTTGCCAAAGTGGCCCGCGCCGAAACCTCCACCGATCCGTCCGGGCTCAACATGACTGAGACCGTTGTCCATCTGAAACCGTTCGACCAGTGGCCGCCTGGGATGACTCTGGCCAAGCTGAAAAGCGACATGGACCGCGCCGTCTCCCTGCCCGGTGTAGCCAACATCTGGACCCAGCCCATCATTAACCGTATCGAGATGCTGACCACCGGTATCCGCTCGGAAATCGGCGTCAAGGTCTTTGGTTCCGATTTGAAGGTGTTGGAGGAACGGGCGCGGGCCATTGCCGGTGCCATCCGCACTGTGCGCGGAGCTACGGACGTCTACCCCGAGCAAGTGACCGGAGCGCAGTACCTCGACATCCGGCCCAACCGCGAAGCCGGCGCCCGGTATGGCGTCGATATCGGTGAAGTGCAGAGCGCCATTGAGACCGCCATCGGGGAACGCAACCTGACCACCACTATCGAAGGCCGAAAGCGTTTCCCGGTCCGCGTACGCTACGCGCCCCAGTTCCGGCGAGGTCCCAGCCAGCTCGCCGGCGTGCTGGTGACCGGCGCCAACGGGTCGCAGATCCCGCTCGGTCAAATCTCCGATATCCGCCAGGTCTCCGGTCCCGCCATGATCAACAGCGAAAACGGACTGCTGGAAGTCTCGGTCTTGTTGAACTCCCGCGGCCGCGATCCCGGAAGTGTCATCGCCGACGCCGACCGCGCCATTCGCGCCACCGTCGCGATGCCGCCGGGCTACTACTACAACTGGAGCGGTCAGTTCGAGAACCAAGTGCGTGCAAAACGGCGCCTCCTGATCGTGATGCCCATCGTGATCGGCGTCATCTTCATCCTCCTCTTCGTGACCTACCGTTCGTTCCTCGAAGCCGCGCACGTCTTGCTGGCGGTGCCCTTCGCGCTCACCGGCGGGCTGTACCTGCTCTGGCTAATGCACTACAACTTCTCAGTCGCCGTCTGGGTCGGCTTCATCGCCCTATTCGGCACCGCCGTGCAAACCACCGTGGTCATGGTGATCTACCTGGAAGAGGCCGTCGCCCGTAAGCGTCGCGAACGCGGCGCGCTTAGCGTCGCAGATTTGCATGAAGCGGTCATGGAAGGCGCGCTCCTCCGCCTGCGCCCCAAACTAATGACCGTCTCCACCGTCGTGGCCGGGCTTCTCCCCGTGTTCTGGAGCCACGGTGTCGGTTCCGAAGTAGTCCGCCCCTTGGCTACCCCGGTTTTGGGCGGCATGCTTAGCTCGCTTCTGCACGTGCTCCTGGTCACACCAGTAATTTTTCTGTGGTTGCGAGAACGGGAGCTCAGTAAAGGATAAAAAATGGAACGCCAAAATATGAAAAACGATTCGCAATACCCGCTGTGATTGCCATCGCCGCCATCTTGACGGGTTGCAACGCCAAGAACCAAGACGTGAGCAAACTGAAGACGGTAGAAACCCACAAAGCGGGTGACCTCAACCTTGTGTTGATGAACGATATCGGGGAACTCAAGCAGGGACAGAACGACTTTGTCCTCCAGTTCCAGAATCAGCAGGGCCAGCCCATCGAAGTGGGTGCCGTGCAGTTCCAATCGAGCATGATCATGCCCGGCATGGCCCCCATGTCCGGAGATTCCGAAATCGCACCCGCCGGTCAGACCGGAACGTACCGGGTGAAAGCCAACTTCGCCGATAGCGGGTCCTGGCGCTTCACCGTCGAGTGGAGCGGCCCGCGCGGGCAAGGCAAGACAACCTTTAACACCAACGTGAGGTAAACATGGCACGCACAATCGCACACGTCGCTTGGGGAGTGCTGCTAGGGTTGCTCGTCGCCGGAGGACTCTACGTTTTTGTGCGGCAGAGCCCTTCGCTTCCGGCGTCCGCTAGTCCCGTGACCAGCCCTCTGCCCGAAACCCCCTCCACCGAAGTTCAAGTCGACCTGACCGCGGATGACCTGAAGAAGGTGGTGATCAAATCGGCGCTAGTCGCCACCCGCGAGACCAGATCCACGCTTCGCGTCCCAGGTATCGTGCGTCCCAACGAATATCGCCAGGTGCACGTTGTGCCCATCGCCGACGGTATCGTGCGGAGCGTTTCGGTTGAGCTGGGCAGCCGCGTGCGCATCGGCCAGCCTTTGGCCGTCCTCTTCAGCGGCGAGCTGGCGGACGCCGAAACCCAGTACCTCGCGTACGTAGCCGAACTCGAAGCCGCCCACAAGCAATTAGAGCGCACACAAACGCTGCTCCGTATCGGCGCCGTCAGCCGCCGTGTGGAGGAAGAAGCCACCGCCATGCACGCCGTCCACGAAGCGCACATCCGCGCGGCGCGCGAGCGGTTGAAACTGCTCGGCCTGTCTGAAGAAGCCGTCGCCGCCCTCCCCGAAGCCGGGCAAGCCGACCCGAACATCACCGTCACGGCTCCCCTGGATGGAGTGGTGCTGGTGCGTATGGCGAACACCGGACAGGTGGTGACCAAAGCTCAGGAGCTGTTTACCGTCGCGGACCTCGCCAAGGTATGGATTATGGCGAGTCTGAATGAGCGGGATTTTGCTTCGGTCCAGGTGGGAACCGGAACGCGCATCGTTACCGCCGCCTATCCGGGGCGAGCCTGGACGGGCCGTGTCGCCTACATCGATCCGCAGGTGGACCCCAACACGCGAACGGCGCAGGCACGCATCGAAGTCGCCAATCCGGGCGAATACCTGCGCTTTCAGATGTACGTTGAGATCGAGTTCACCGCGCCGGGTGTGACGGGCTTGACGGTTCCGGAGTCTGCCGTTCAATCCATCGGCGATCGGCAATTTGTATTTCTGCCACTCCGGGAACGCGAAGGAAGCTTCGCCGTACGCCCGGTGCAGCTTGGCCCTGCAACTAACGGCTACTACCCCGTTGTGCAAGGCCTGAAACGCGGTGATGAGGTGGTGACGGAGGGCAGCTTTATTCTTAAAGCCGAAACCGCGCGACAACATCCGGAATTGAAATGATTCGCGCCCCAAATAAAGAGCCCTGGACCGGACGGTCGCGGCTCGGAACAACGCGTGCGAAACAGCACTCCACTAGCTGGCTAGAATTGCGAAATCGGTGGATGCCTTTAACTGCGGGGGTTTGGCTTCCGAGGCTGTTGGGCCGCCGTCGGTGATGATCAGGCCCTGTTGACGCAGAACGCGCCAGACTTCGGAACCCGCAATTTCCCAGAGCATGGATTCCAGGCCCTTGATGGGCAGCGCGCCTTCCATGGTGGGTCGCGCGCGGGTCAGGATGTTGCCGACCCACCAGGACCAGCGCAGCGGAATGGGCAGGCGGACGTCGCCCGCGCGCTGATGCAGGATCAGGTCGATGTGCTGCTCCTTGCCGGGTTCGGCATACATGGGTTGCACCGAAAAGGGGCCGCCTAACCATAGCAGGCGCTTTTCGGGGCGGAGTTCCGAGATGGCGGATTCGCTTTCGGCCTGGCGCGCCAGGAGCACCTTGGCGATGAGATCGCGGTCGATGCTGACGGGCGGAACCGGGAAGGCGAACCAGCCCTCGACCGGGGTGCGCTGGTTCAGGCCGAGTCCGAAGAAAGCCAGTGCGGTTTCGAGGCCATAGGCGAAGCTGCCGTGATCGTTGACCGGGTCGATGTGGGCGATCACCTGTTCGATGAAGGCTTCCTTGGGCACCGGCAGGAGCGTGATGCCGTACTCGCGCGGGTTGCGGCCGATGGGGCTGTGCGGGGTGACGCCGAACTTGGCCCAACTGGCGGAAGTCAGCAGGCCGTTCAGGAAGAGCTGGCGTACGACATCCAGCGCGTCGATAGTTTCCTGCGCGCTCTGCGTGGGGAAGCCGTACATGATGTAGGCATGCACGCGGACGCCTGCGTCCTGGAAATTCTTGCACACCAAGGCTACCTGCTCGACCGAGGTGCCTTTCTTCATGAGCTTGAGCAGGCGGTCGCTGGCCACTTCCAGTCCACCGAAGGCGCCCAGCAGGCCGGAGGCGGCCAGGAGCCGGCAGAGGTCGGGGGTGAAGGCGCGATCGAAGCGCAGCATGCCGTGCCAGGTGATGTTCAGGCGCCGGCGCAGCACTTCCATGGCGAAGTCGCGCATGACTTTGGGGGGCAATGCTTCATCCACAAAATGGAACCCGGTGTGGCCGGTCTGCCGGATGATCTCTTCCACTTTATCGACCAGGTTGCGGGCGGACGCGGTTTCGTAATCGCCGATGTAGGAAAGGTGGATATCGCAAAAGGAACACTTCTTCCAATAGCACCCGTGGGCCATGGTGAGTTTGTTCCACCATCCGGAAAGGAAGGCCCGCTGGGTGACGTTGACGGTCTCCAGCGTGTTGAAGTAGTCGCCGAAACGGTAGTCGGTGTAATCTGGCGCGCCGGTTTGGTCGTGGGAAGCGTCGTGCTCCTTGCAGGCGTCGCTCGAAACGATGGTCTTGCCTGTTCTGAAGAACGTTCGCTTCAGGTTGTCGCGGGACCGCATGCCTTCCAGGTGTTCCAGGATGCAGGACAGAGGGCGCTCGCCGTCATCGAGCGTGAGGTAATCGATGTAGTCGAACATGCGCGGCTCATTGGGAGTGCGCATGGAGGTGTTGAACAAGCCGCCGCCCGCCACGACCGTGGCGTCGATGTTCCAATCCTTCACCCGCTTGCCGATGCGGAGAGCCCAGTATAGATTTCGGGCGAAGGGGACGCTGACGCCGACCACGTCGGGTTTGAATGTGGCCAAATGGCGGTCCAGGGCTTCGTACAGAATTTCGTCGATGGCGTTGGGCGGGCGCTCCAGTTCCAAACGCATGCGGTCGAAGGTGGCACACCAGTGGACGAAGTCGTCGTGGAAGCGATCCTGCATGGTGATCTGGAAGTAGGGAAAGATGGCTTGGCGGACCAGCGCGGCGATGTCGTAGAGGTACAGAGTGCCGATGAACGTGGCGCGGTCGAAGATGGGGACCGTGGTGTTGGCTGCGTCGTACCAGTCGAAGCCGCGGTTGAGGTTGAAGTTTTCGCCGCGGGGGAGGAAGTCGCGGTGCGTGATGCGGTAGGCCAATGACGGATCGCGGCCCTGCAGGTAATGGATGACCGTTTCGACGGTATCGAGGTAGCGCTCCTTGAGCTCGACCATGCGGCGGGAGGGGGGCGGGAGATAGCCGCGGAACCATTCCGCCGCGGTGAACACGCGCGTGAGGCCGCGGCGGGAGAACAAGCCGAGCAGCGTCTCCAGGCTGAGATCGGCCTGCGCGGTGTCGCGTCCGCTGCGGCGGATATAGCGCGCTAGATAGGCCGGGGCCGGATAGGCAAAATTCGGCGAACAGAAAGGCGTGACGGTTAACAGTGTCCGCTTGCTCATAATTATTCCGCGCAATAACGCGCACAACCGGACCACAGAGCGCCCGAGTCGGCGAACATCCGGAAAAGATCAGGGCATCGAAAGATCAAGCCAGCCGCGAACGCTTGAAATAAGCTACGCCGGCGTCGACCGAGACCAGCTCCCAACCTTCCGCCCCGCGTTCTTTGAAGACCTGCCAGGCCGGCACCGAGGCTCCGCCCTGCACCTTAACGCCGTTGCCGTACCACCCGTCGGCGCCGTACATCATTACCAGGTATTCCCACTTCGCCATGATTCCAGTTTCCTCCCAGTAGGCTTGAGTGTCCGCTGACTACTACAAAATACTCTACACAATTGAGTGCGGGCGGTGGGGGGAGCGGCGCGCCTAGACTTCGGTAATCAGCATCAGCCCAGGGACCCCAAGGTAGTCACCAGCGTTATGCGTGATCAGCGGCGCATCGTAGAGCATGGCAGTCGCCGCAATCCACGCATCCGCAGTTTCAAGCCGCCGCCCGGTTCTGCGGGCCGCCACCATGACCTCGGCCCATTTGACAACCAGGTCGCGAGAAGAAGGCACCACCACGAATCGCCCCAAAAAGACCCGCAGCCATTCAATCCGCTTCGCGTGCCAATTGGAAAGCAGCGCCCACTGTTCCAACTCCGCCTCCGTCATGAACGAGATGAGCCACTGCCGGTCGCGGAGCCGCGGCAAGTAGCTTTGTGCCCGGCTGTCGTTCTTGAACAGGAAAGAAGCCACATCCGTGTCAATCACGACGGGCTTCATGCGGCCGGATCGGTAGTCCTATGCCCTCGCCATTCACGCATGGCACGGAGGAAATCGTCTATGGATTCCTCCGCCGGCCAGAAGTCGCCGAGGAGGTCGCGCGGATCGCGTGGAAAAACAGCACCCTGTTCGGCGGCCAATTCTTCGATGGTCGGATGTCCCTGAGCAATGTACTTTTCAGCGGATGACATTGACGATCCAAGCTTAACTCACTGCTCAATCATGCACGGAGTGGTCGCCTCCAGCCTCACTTTAGGAAAGCAACGATGCGTTCCATCAGCGTCGGCTCGTGCGTGTCGGGACCATCCATCTTGGCGAGCATATGTTGCAGCGTGTAGAAGAGCCCCAGCCACGTCACGACTGCCGCCAGCAGAATTTTAGCCGTCTTAAGCCGCTGCTTGGGGCTGCTGCGCACAGGATTCGCGCGCTGCCTCCAATACTTCAGGAACAGCACCAGGAAACACAATCCCGCGCCGAGTAAAGTTACAGGGTTCATCATGGCTCGCGCACCTGTACCGCTTCCCTGCCCTCCAGGCGAATCACTACGCTCGCTCGCCCGCCTTGAGACCGTCCATGTCTGATTCATCGGCCGCGGGTAGAAATGAGTTCAGGGTTGTAAGGTGTTTGTGCGGTTTGGGGACGCCGTCCGTCCACGTCTCCGTCGTATAAAATAGGGCGCATGAGTTCCAGACTGCCCGCGCACGCCGGTTCCACGAACATATGGCTGAGGGTTGGGGTTGCCTTCGCGGCCCTCGGGTGGCCGCTTCTCGCCGCGCCGTCCGGCGAAGCCGTCTTTCAGCAGCGCTGCGCTTCGTGCCACGATTCGGGCGATCCCCGCATTCCCCGGCGGGACGACTTGAAGAAGCTGACCGTCGCCACCATCACGCGCACGCTGGACTTTGGATTGATGGCCAGCATCGCCTCTCCCATGCGCCGCGATGAGCGCGATGCGGTGGCGGCGTTCCTGGGTCTTCCCGGAGGCAACACGGCTCCGTCCGCCAAGGCTTTTTGCGCGGACCGCGCCGTGAGAATCGACGATCGTTCGAAGACCGTCTGGAACGGTTGGAGCCCCTCGCTCAGCAACACGCGCTACCAGCCCGCCGACCTGGCCGGCTTGAGCATCGCTCAGGTGCCTCGGCTCAAGCTCAAGTGGGCGTACGGCTTCGATGGCGACATGGTCGCGTTCTCGCAACCGACTGTCGTGGACCGCCACCTGTTCGTGGGAAGTGCGGCGGGCGTAGTACAGGCTCTGCGCCTGGACTCGGGCTGCGTCGAGTGGACGTATCAAGCCACCGCGGGAGTTCGCTCCGCGGTCCGCGTGGCGCCCCTCGGCGATAAGCATGCGCTCCTGTTCGGCGATCAGGCGGGATGGTTCTATGCGCTCGAAGCCGAAACCGGGCGACTGTTGTGGAAGAAGCGGCCCGAAGTGCACGAAGCCGTCCGGCTGACGGCTTCTCCCGTCGCGTACAAGGATCTGGTGTACGTTCCGGTGGCGTCGTGGGAAGAAAACCGACCTAGCGACTCCGCTTATCCCTGCTGCACGTTCCGCGGGAGCGTGGTGGCTTATCGAATTAAGGATGGGGCACAGGTTTGGAAAACTTACACCATCCGTGACAAACCCAAGGTCACCGGCAAGAATGAAGCCGGAGTCGAGCAGTGGGGGCCATCCGGCGCGAGCGTCTGGTCGGCTCCGACGATCGATCCCAAGCGGGGCGTGTTGTACGTGACCACGGGCGACAATTTCTCCGCCCCGGCCAGCGACATGAGCGACTCCATTTTGGCGCTGGAGCTGAACACCGGCCGGATCCTGTGGGCCAAGCAGACCACGCCCGGAGACATCTGGACCTCGGGATGCAATTTGAAAAACAATTGCCCCGGCCCGGACTTCGACTACGGATCTTCGGCGCTCTTGGAGAAGCTCGACAACGGCCGGGACGTGCTGTTGGCGGGTCAGAAGTCGGGTGTGGTGTATGCTCTCGATCCAGATAAAAAAGGCGAAATTTTGTGGCAGGTTCGGGTGGGGCAGGGTGGCATCAACGGCGGCGTGCAGTGGGGCATGGCCAGCGACGGCCAGAAAGTTTATGCCGCTACTTCCGACATCATGCGCGGCGCGGCCAGCAAGGATCCGCTCGATCCTCGCCCCGCGCCGCTCGACCCAGAGCATGGTGGAGGATTAACGGCGCTGCGGATCGGAACTGGCGAGAAGGTCTGGTATGCTCCGCCAGTTCCGTGCGGGTCCCGGCCGGGGTGCAGTCCGGCGCAGGCCGCGGCCGTGACGGCGATTCCGGGAGTGGTTTTTTCCGGCTCGCTGGACGGGCATCTGCGCGCCTACACCGCCGAAGAAGGCAAGGTTCTTTGGGATTTCGATACGGTCCGCCAATATGAAACCGTAAACGGCGTCCGCGCCAGCGGCGGAGCGCTGAATGGTCCCGGCGCGGTGGTCGTGGGCGGGATGTTGTTCGTCAACTCGGGCTATGGGAGGAACGGCGTGCTGGCGGGAAACGTTCTGCTGGCGTTTGGGCCGGAGTGAAGAGCTTCAAAGTGCGTCCGGAGTGATTCGAACACCCTGCCGCCCTGATTGGGCATGGTGTGCGATTCCAGCCGAATCGATTTCACCTGAGAAGCAGATTTTTTGGGACAACCGGTTTCATAACGCGTATGTACTCGTTCTTTGGATCTGGGCTCGTCCCCTCCTACAGCGCAGCGAAAGGAGCGATCGTCCAACTGACGAAGGCAATGGCCGTCGAGCTTGCGCCGCACAACATTCAAGTCAACGCGATCGCGCCAAGATGGATTGAGACGGACATGACGGCGCCTGTGCGTACAATGCCCTTGAACGACGAAATTCTTGCGCGGACCCCGGCCGGTCGGTGGGGTCGACCTGAGAAGGTTGCCGGTACAGGCAGTGTACATGGCCTCGCGGGCTTCGGACTTCGTCACAGGTACTACGATTCGGGTCGATGGCGGCTCTGCGATCCGAAGATATTCCGAACGTAACTCAGGCCGAACCCGATCTGGAGGTCTGCTCCTGGAGACTCTGGCTGAATAGCGGACGGATGATTGGAAACCGTGCCCGGTCGCCGGATAAACTCGCGAGTAGTCGCGGCATCTCGCCTGCGGTGCTCGAGCTGCTTGGTTTGGACCTTGCCGCATCTCATCCCGTTCTTGCATTGACCCTTCTGAGACGGTACGATGCGAAGCATGTTCGATCGAAGCGCCATGATCGGAATCCTATTCGCCGGGGCCCTCGTGTGCGCCCATGCGCAGTGGTTGAATCATCCCGACCCGCGAACGCCGCGTACGAAAGATGGCAGGCCGAACTTGACGGCGCCGGCGCCGCGTCTGAACGGCCATCCCGATCTGTCCGGACTGTGGCAGGCCGAACGCACGCCGGAGCGCGAGTACACCAGCGTGCTAGGCAATGACTTTGGTGCCCTACAGATCGATCTTCACGACATTACCAAGAACGTCATGAACGTCTTCTGGGGACTCCAGCCCGAAGAGGAGCCCCTGCGGCCGGAGGGAGCCGCGGTCTTCAAACGCCACCAGGAAAACCCACTTACCTATCCCCATACAAATTGTCTTCCCGACGGCGTCCCCGCGGACATGTTCGTAATGACGTTCAAGATGCTTCAAGCGCCGCAGGAGATTTTGCTGTTGACCGAACTCAACTCGCCTGCCCGCCAGATCTATACCGACGGGCGCTCCTTGCCCAAAGATCCCGAGCCTGCCTGGATGGGATACTCGGTCGGCAAATGGGAGGGCGATACGTTGGTGGTCGAGACGACCGGGCTTAACGATCGAGGTTGGCTCGACGGATTCGGCCACCCTCGCAGCGAGCAGATGCATATAACTGAGCGGTATCGTCGCCGCGACTTCGGACATATGGACCTGGAGTTCACCTTCGACGATCCGAAATACTACACTCGGCCGTTCGGATTGAAGGCAGCGGTCCGGCTGATCCCGGACAGCGATCTGATCGAGTATGTCTGCCCGGAGAACGAAAAAGATCGGACTCACCTCGGGAAATAACGATGGGGAAATAACATGCGCATTCTGATTTTGCTAGCAGGCTTGGCGGTATGCACTCAGGCCCAATGGCTGAACTATCCCGACTCGCGGACCCCGCGTGCCAAAGACGGCAAACCAAATTTGACCGCGCCCGCTCCGCGCCTCAATGGCAAACCGGACCTTTCGGGCCTCTGGGAAGCCGACGCAACTCCGCGGAGTGAACTCGACCGCGGCCTGCCGCCCGGGTTCTTCGATTTACAAGTCGATCTACCCAGCGTTTCCAAGTACGTGATGAACCTCTTGTGGGATTTCAAACCTGAGAACGATCCTTCGCGACCCGAGACCTTAGCCCTTCTGAAACAGCGCGGCGAGTCCTTGAGCAAGGATCTGCCGGGTTCGCGCTGTCTTCCGAATACCGTGCCTTTGACCCCTCTGATCCTGCCGTTCAAAATTGTCCAAACTCCGCAGCAGATTGTGATGCTGTTCGAGCACTACGATCCTCCGCGCCAAGTCTACACGGACGGTCGAGCGCTGCCCAAGGATCTGGAGCCCTCCTGGATGGGATATGCCGCGGGCAAGTGGCAAGGCGACACACTGGTAGTCGAGTCCGCGGGCTTCAACGGCAAGACTTGGCTGGACGCAGCCGGACACCCACGCAGCGAATCGGCGCGCATGATCGAGCGCTACCACCGCCGCGACTTCGGGCACATGGACATGGACCTGACCATCAACGATCCGAAGTACTACACGCGTCCGTTCACAGTGAAACTCCCGTTCCACTTGATTCCCGACAGCGATGTGCTAGAGGCGGTATGTGCCGAAAACGAGAAAGACCGGATCCACGTGAACTGACTGAAGCGGCAGACAGGCCCGGAACGCCATGGAGCCTTCTGGCTGACGCTACGCTAAGGAACCCCGATTTTGCCACTTAGCGGTACCTTCCGGTTACTCGACCATCCGGACCCTGCTTGCCAACCCATTTCGAGCGGAGACTTTATCAGAAATTCCCGCCGCTCCCGTCATTTGCCGGCGGTCACGCGCCGCCGCAGTTCGTCGAAGGAGTTCAACACGAAAGTCAGTGGCACGGGAAGCGCCGCTCCCTTACAGGGCGCGGGGAACTCTGCCCGGACGTTGAGAATCTATGCAGCTCTGGGGAGTGCGAGAACCCTTGCGGGTGTCAACCTAATCGTAACCGAGACTTGCGCTGAGATTTACCGAACTGTGAACGATCAGTCACAGATTTGCGACCTGTGGATGCTAGCGTTGACTGTCGCAGCTCGTTTCTAGCACACGTCTTCAGTTCCATCTCGAAACTCCCGAGGAGAAATATCAATGAAAGTGAACATCTTGAGAAAACCAGGCCGTCTATTCGCGGCCGCAACCCTGCTAGCGGTCGTTTCGATCGCCGCGCTAGTGATCGTCCTCGCAACCACCGCACAAGCGGACAGCGCGTATTTTTATCCCGGCAAGCAGCTTGTATGTGGACACGGGCAGCATTACAGCCGGGGTGACGGTTCTGCCCCCGAACTGCTCGCCCTCCAACTGCCCGACGCCTGCAACCGCCGTAGTTAGTAGCGCCTATCCGTACGTTTTTAACAACGATACTGTCGATGGCAACTTCGGGGTCACGTCGAAGATTTTTCTCGACCAGATCACTCCCGCCGGCACGCTCGTCACCTCGCTCGAGGCGCCCAACAGCTCCCAAAATGGAGTCCCGCCCACCAAGGATCAAGTGGTCACCAGCTTCTCCTCGAAATCGGAATTGGCGTTGAACCTGTCGACCGATGGCAGCGAACTGACCTTCATGGGGTATTTCGCGCCGATCGGTGCAATTGACGTCTCGAATTCCAATACGCCCGGAGAAATCGATCCGACCGTTTCCCCCGGAAACAATTACTACCGTTCTGTGGCGCAAGTAGATCAGCACGGGAAGTTTCGCATTACGAAAACCAACGCCTATACCGGCGACAATGGCCGCGCGGCGATCCTCAACAACTCTCTCGGCGCGAACCTGGTATACATGGCCGGCAACGCGGGCAACGGCACCCAGACTCCGCAGCCGGTCGGCGTTATTATCGGCACCGGCGCGCAGATCCTGACGCCCGAGGTAAAGGCGGAAGTCCCGCAAAATCCGGGAACTCCCACGGCCGTGGGGAGTTTCAACATTATCCAGCTGCCCGCCAACAAAAAGACGGATAAGATCGGAAAAGACACCAACTTCCGCGGGCTGACGATTTCCAACAACGTGCTCTATTACACCAAGGGAAGCGGCGGCAACGGCATCAACACCGTCTACTTCGTCGATACCATCGGCAGCGCGTGCCCTACGACTGGCGTGGGCCTTCCCGTGCCCGGCGCCTTCCTTCCGACGTCGCCCTTGGCTTACAACCCCAGCGCATCGGTCATTCAAACCCTTGGCCTCCAACCTTACAATATGTGTATCCTGCAGGGCCTTCCCACCGTCCTCGCCAAGAAAAGCACCGCCAGTTTCCCCTTCGGCATCTGGTTTGCGAACGCCACCACGTTGTATGTCGCGGATGAAGGCAGCGGCAACAACGGCGGCGGAACAGGCCCGGGTTTCTACGCGCCCGCTCTGCCCGCTAACAACCCGACCGCCGGACTCGAGAAGTGGATCTTCAATGCAGGGGCCGGTGCGTGGCAGTTGGCCTACACCCTGACGAATGGCTTGAACCTCGGCGTACCGTACTCGTACACGATCCCCGGTTATCCCACCGGGAACAACTCCGGAGCCGGAGGAAGTGGATCTCCGTGGCAGCCGGCAAACGACGGCCTCCGCAACATCACAGGCGTCGTGAATGGCGATGGGACCGTGACCGTCTACGCCACCACCTCAACCATCAGCGGAAACGGCGACCAGGGTGCCGATCCGAACCAGTTGGTCGCCGTTACGGACACCTTGAGCGCCACTGCTCTTCCGGCCACCGAGCAGTTCACGCTGGTTAAGGCCGCCGGCTACGGCGAGGTCCTGCGCGGAGTCGCCTTGGCTCTAGTGCCCGGCTGTCCCGCCCGGAGGAGTGGAATCGCGCGCTCCGAATCGACGATCCCTGCGTCACCTTCGGTCCGGTGTCGAATAGCCTCTCAGCCGCAGTGTTCGCGAAACCCTGCTGGGCGCTTTCGAGGCATCGTTATCGGACGTTTGGAAGCGATCCTGGACGCAAACAGTTAACGGCGATCTCTGCGGTCAACTCCTGTATTACGGCGCATCCGTCCCCGCTGACGATCCGCGAGAAAGTAACTTCCAGATAGCCGACCATCGGTCCACTAACCGGCCAACGCGTTGCCAATGAAGCTGTTATCTGAGATTTCCGCCACTACGGACGAGTGACGATCTTTGCCGGCGGGCACTTTCCGCCGCAACTCGTCGAGAAGTTCAGCAGGAAGGTACGTGGACCATCCAGCAGCCACGTCGCAGCCATGGAACAGGCGGTTTTGCGGAAGATCGAAAGTTGCGACAGTACCACCTGCGGCTGAAAAAACGGCTGGAGTGAAGAGCGCATTGCGTGTAAACTGAGAAGCGCGCTCCACTTGCAGTCGGGAATTTCCATACGGAGTCACGGCTTGAACCTATCGGAAATCTTCATTCGGAGGCCCATCGCCACCAGTTTGCTGATGGCGGCGATTGCGTTGTTCGGAATTGTGGCTTACCGGACGTTGCCGGTGAGCGACCTGCCCAGCGTCGACTTTCCCACCATTAACGTCAATGCGAATCTGCCCGGTGCCGATCCCAACACCATGGCATCGTCTGTGGCGACCGTGCTGGAGCGCCAGTTCACCACCATCGCCGGGGTGAACGAGATGACCTCGCAGAGCGGCACCGGCAGCACGCAGATCACGCTGCAATTCGATCTGGACCGCGACATCGACAGCGCCACCGTGGACGTGCAAACCGCCATCGCCGCGGTGATGCCGCTGCTGCCCCAGGGCATGCCCAATCCGCCGTCGTTCAAAAAGAACAATCCCAACGACCAGCCGATTCTGCAGCTGATGCTGAGTTCCAACGTCGTGCCGATGAACCAGTTGGACGAATACGCGGAGACCCTGATGGCGCAGCGGATCTCGATGACGCCGGGTGTGGCCCAAGTGCAGGTTCAGGGCTCCCAGAAGTTCGCGGTGCGCGTGCAACTCGACCCGGACAAGCTGGTGGGCAAGCGGATCGGGCTGAACGAAGTGTCCACGGCCCTGCAGAACTGGAACGTGAATCTGCCTACGGGAACCTTGTTTGGCGCCAACAAGGTGTTCAACATCCAAGCCAATGGCCAGCTGATGAACGCCGCCGCCTTCAAACCCATGGTGGTGGCCTATCGCAACGGCGGTCCGGTGCGCCTAGAGGAGATCGCCAACGTCGTCGATAGCGTGGAGAACGATAAAAACATCGCGACCCGCTACACTGCCGACGGTGGCGAGCACGGCATCCAGCTTCAAGTCATGAAACAACCCGGAGCCAACGCGGTGGAGGTGGCCGACCGGGTCAATTCCCTGCTGCCGCAATTTGTAGCCAAGTTCCCGCCCACCGTTAACCTGAGTGTACGGCAAGACCGCTCGAAAAATATCCGCGAAAGCATCCGGGATATCGAGGCCACCATGCTGGTCACCCTGGCGCTGGTCGTCCTGGTGATTTTCGTGTTTCTCCTGAATGGTTCGGCGACGCTGATTCCCAGCTTGGCGCTGCCGTTTTCGGTACTCGGAACGTTCGCGGTCATGGCTGTGCTGAAGTACAGCCTGGACACCATCTCGATGATGGCCTTGATTCTGGCGATCACATTCGTGGTGGACGACGCGATCGTGATGCTCGAGAACATCGTGCGGCACGTTGAGCAGGGCGCGGACCCTTACCGGGCGGCGCTGGACGGCTCCAAGGAAATCGGCTTCACCATCATTTCGATGACCATTTCTCTGTCGGCGGTCTTCATCCCAGTGCTCTTCATGGGAGGCCTGCTAGGGCGCTTATTCCGCGAGTTTGCGGTCACCATCACGGCCGCGATTTTGATTTCCGGCGTGGTGTCCATTACGCTGACACCCATGCTTTGCAGCCGGTTCCTCAGAGTACCGGCGCACGGCTCGGGTGGATGGTTCAAGCGGACGCTGGAATGGCCGTTCGACCAAATGGCTAGGTTCTATGCCTGGAGCCTGCGGGGCGTCCTCCGCGCGCGTCCCTTGATGGCGCTGCTGTTTGTATTGGTGCTGGGGGCCACGTGGCACCTGTTCGGCGTGGTCAAGAAGGGATTCATTCCCGATTCCGACACGGACTTTCTGCAGTTGAATATGATCACGCCCCAGGGCACCTCCTACTACAAGGTGGCCGATTATCAAAAAATCGTTGCTGACATCGTGCGCCAGGATCCGAATGTCCTTTCCTTCAACACCAATCCGGGAGGCGGCCGGTGGGTGGGTATGGGAATTCAACTCAAGCCGCGGAAACAACGCCCGTTGGGTGCGGCGCAGATCATCCAGGAACTGCGTCCCAAGCTCTCCCAATATCCCGGATTCCAGATTTCCTTGAATATGCCCCCTTCGATACGCATCGGAGGACGGAATGGCAACGGCTCCTACCAGCTGGAAGTGCGCGGACCGGACACTACACAGCTCTATGAGGAAGCGCAAAAGCTGGAACGCGCCGTGGCCCGCGTCCCGGAGGTATTGGAGGTCAACACCGACCTGGAGGTTAAGAGCCCTCGCGTGGACGTCATGATCGACCGGGAGCGCTCCGCGGTCTATGGATTGAACGCGAATAGCATCGAGCAGGCGTTGTACGACGCGTACGGCCCCAGCATCGCCTCTACCATCTATGGACCGGCCAACCAGTATCACGTCATGCTGGAGATGCAGCCCAAGTACCAGGCCTTCACCGACTATCTCTCCAAGGTGTACTTTAAGGCGCCCGCGGGGCAATTGGTGCCCCTCGATTCGCTGGCCTCTATCAAGCAGGACGTGGGCCCGCAGAGCATCAACCACTCCGGCCAGCTTCCGTCCGTCACGGTTTCCTTTAACGTAAGGCCCGACGTTTCCCTAGGTGAAGCGGTGGACAAGGTCGAGGCGGTGGCCAAGGATACGCTCCCGGCCAATATGGTGGCGCATTTCGCGGGCAACGCCCAAGCCTTCCAGGATTCTCTCCAGAACCTGGCCTTGCTGCTCACCGTGGCTGTTCTGGTAACTTACATTGTGCTGGGCATTCTCTATGAGAGCTACATCCAGCCGCTCACGATTCTTTCCGGCCTGCCTTCCGCCATGATGGGCGGCTTGCTGACCCTGTACCTGTTCAAGGCCGAGCTCAACATTTTCTCGTTTGTCGGACTGATCGTGCTCATCGGCATTGTGAAAAAGAACGCCATCATGCAGGTGGACTTCGCGCTGGCGGCCGAGCGTACCGGTCTCACTCCCTCGGAGGCGATCTATCAGGGCTGCCTGATCCGCTTCCGCCCCATCATGATGACCACGGCGGCGGCGTTCCTGGGCGCGATTCCCACGGCGCTCGGTTATGGATCTGGCGGAGAAGCCCGTGGTCCACTGGGACTCGCCGTAGCCGGCGGCTTGTTCTTCTCCCAGTTGATGACGTTGTACCTGACGCCGGTGGTTTACACGTACATGTCGGCGTTGCTCGCCTGGCGGAGGAATCGCGCGGCCACGGGAACCGTGACGCCGGCTCCGGGTTTCAGCGACTAAGGTGGTGCCGCGAGCTGCCGTGTTCAGTTGGCGTTCGATGGGCCAACTCACGCGAGTACCCGCCCAATAATTCAGAAGGGAGGGCCCCTTCTTTCCCGCCGCTTTTCCGGTAGTCGATCCACTGCTCCAGGGCATCAATCTGCGCGCCAATCAGATTGTCGTACTCCGTTCAGCCGTGGCCCATCCGGGGAATGTAGTAGATCGCGAGGACTTCCCGGAGCCTTCTTTCCCGAGACGCCGCTGCACCAACGCGGTTTCGTGGTGCGCCCGGGCTGACTCGAACAGCCGACCTTCTGGTTCGTAGCCAGACGCTCTATCCAACTGAGCTACGGGCGCATGAGCGGTGGGACTAAACGTCAGTTTAACATACGCCCGCTGCGGGACCCGAACCGCTACTTCTTCAAAGCCGCTTCCACGGCTGCTGTGAGCTCTTTCGATAGCGGCTCTACCGGCGGCTCGAAGCGTTGAATCACTTTACCCGACCGGTCCACCAGAAACTTGGTGAAGTTCCACTGAATCTCGCCGGCCGTCTTGGGATTCGCGTCCTTGCCCGTCAGGAACTGGTACAGCGGAGCGGTGTCGGCTCCCTTGACTGAAATCTTGGAATACATGGGGAAGGTCACACCGAACTTGGAGCGGCAAAACGCGCCGATCTCCTCGTTGGTCCCCGGCTCCTGGCCGCCGAAGTTATTGGCTGGAAAACCGGCGATCACGAAGCCCTGGTCTTTGTACTTCTCATACAATTTTTCCAAACCCTCGTATTGATACGTGTAGCCGCACTGGCTGGCGACATTCACCAGCAGCATGACTTTGCCCTTGTAATTGGCTAGCGGCGCCGGCTTGCCGTCGAGCAGGTTCAGAGTGAAGTCCAGAACGCCGGACGCGGCGAAGGCGGAAGCGGACAGGAGACAAAGCGCTCCTAAGATCGCTCCTGAAATCGGTCCAGACAGGGTTCGCATAATCTGTAATTATAATATCAGTGCTCAGTCCAATGCCGGCGGGGGCGGTGCTGGGCGGGCGGGGACGGAGGGTGCCAATGAATATCGACAAGATGCTCGATCAGCTCCGCGCCGAGCTTGCGGCCATCCGACAAGCCGTGACCATTCTGGAAAACCTGTCCGGGGATCACCGGGGCGGCCGGAAACGCAAGCCGTTCAGCGCGGAAACGCGCCGCAAGATGGCCCTGTCGCAGCGCAAACGCTGGGCCGCATACAAGAAGAATCAAAAGCAGTCCAGCCGGTCGAATTAACCCCACGGTCCGCGCGGCCGTCTGGTGTCAGCGCCGCGCTATATTTGTCTCGTGGAGCACTTGCTTTGTCACCGAGAAGGTTCCGTAACTGTCTTGACCTTGAACCGGCCGGGGCGGCGGAACGCGCTGTCCCTCGCGCTGGTCGAAGATCTGAGCGCTTGTTTGCATGAACTGGGCGCGGATTCTCAAATCAAAGTCGTGATTCTGGCGGCCTCCGGCGCGGCGTTCTGCTCCGGCCACGACCTGGCCGAGATGACCGGCCGCTCTCTCCCTGAGTACCGCCGTATTTTCGACGCGTGCACCGTGCTGATGGAGAAACTTCAGTCCATCCCGCAACCGGTCATGGCGCAAGTGCAGGGCATCGCCACCGCCGCGGGTTGCCAGTTGGTAGCGGCCTGCGATCTGGCGGTGGCCTCGACCGAAGCCACCTTCGCCACCCCGGGCGTGAAGATCGGTTTATTCTGCAGCACGCCTATGGTCGCCTTGACCCGAGCCATCGGACGCAAGCGCGCGCTCGAAATGCTCCTGACCGGCGCGCCGATCAGCGCGTCCACCGCCGCCGAATGGGGGCTGGTGAACCGGGTGGTCGCGCCAGAAGCGCTGGCCGAAGAAACGCGCTGCCTGGCCGAATCCATCGCCGAGTCCAGTTCCTTGACCGTAGCGCTGGGCAAGCAGGCGTTCTACGCGCAGATCGATCTGGAGCAAGCCAAAGCCTACGCCTATGCCAAGGAAGTTATGTCGATGAACGCGCTGGCGGGCGACGCACAGGAAGGTATGACGGCGTTTTTAGAAAAGCGTCCGGCGTGCTGGCAGGGCCGCTAGCCCCGGGCGTGAATCCGGGGATCACTGTCTCCGCGGAGACGCAGTACAATACCACCACGGGAGCAAACATGAACCGCCGCCACTTCGCCACCAATCTCGCCGCCGGCCTGGCTGGACTCACCGCCGCTACCAAGCGCACCGACGCCGCCGGAGAGACGCGCCGCAACGATGTGTATCTGCTCGAATCCCTCCGCTTGCAGCAAGGCACGCAACGGAACCGCCTGGACGAGTTCTACACGGGTTCGATGCTGCCGGCCTTGAAACAGCTCAGGGCGGCTCCACCGCTGGTTCTCGAAGCCGTGATCGGCCCGCACACGCCAGAGATGCTACTCGTCCTCGGATGCACCACCATGACCGGCCTCATGGAGATGCTCAACAAACTTGCCGCCGATCCGGCCGTGGCCAAGGCTCTGACCAAACTTGAGAGCGGGCCAGAGCCGCCGTACGACTCGCGGCAGATGACCGTGCTCGGAGCCGCGCCCTACTCGCCGCCCACCTTGCCGGATTCGCCCGGGGACCAGGCCGCCCGCCGCTATTTCGAATTGCGTGTGTACCATGCGAGCAGTTCTGCCATCCTTCGCGCGCTGCACCAACGCTTCGCGGGTCCGGAGACCAAAATCTTCGCTCGCAGCGGCATTCATCCGGTTCTGTATGGCACCACGATGTTCGGCGGCGACATGCCCAACCTCACCTACCTGATCCCGTTCGATTCACTGGGCGCTCGCGAAAAAGCCTGGGACACGTTTAACGCCGATTCCGAGTGGCTGAAAGTACGCGAGGAATCCAACAAAAACGGCCAGTTGGTCAGCATATCCAACATATCGATTTACCGGGCTGTGGCGTACTCGCCGGTGAAGTGAGGATGACACCGGGGGGATCGCGGGGAGTGCAGTCAGCTCTCGTCGCTTTCCGCGGCGACGGTCTCCGGCACCAGTCCCGAGTTCGCGATGAGCGCCTCCGCGGCGGCCTGCCGGGCGCGCAGCTTCGCTCGCACCACCATCGCCCGCGCCACCGCGATCAGCACTAAGCCCACCACGCTGCCTAACCCGGCGTCGAACATGTCCTTTTGCGAATCCCACATGTCGCCTTGCATGCCCACGAACTCTTCGCCGCGCTCGGGGCTAAGAATCGAGGCCATGAAGGCCTCCAGCATCTCGTAGATCGCGCTCAGCGCCAGAATGGTTTCCACCGGCAGAAGGTACCGCCACCGGCTGCTGACGCGGACCGCGCGCGTGAACATTTCCTGGAACGGATAGCACAGCAGAAATCCGAACGCGAAGTGCACCACGCGATCGTAATTGTTGCGTTGAATCCCCAGCCAGGGCTTCATCCATTCGCCCAGCGGCACATCCGAGTACTTATAGTGCGCGCCCCATTCGTGCAGGCACAAGTACGCCAACAGGAGCGCGTAAGAAAGATCGGATAGAGGCAGGCGGCGGTAGGTGAACGCCACCGTGAGCGCGAACACCGATGCGGTGGCGTTCTCCAGGAAAAAGTCGAACACCCGTTCGGGATGGTAGCCGGAAATCAGAACCGCCAGCGCCCCCAGCGCGCAGATCCAGTGCAGCGGACGGTTGTCGCGGAAGGCCGGATACCCGGCAGTGGAAGAAGTGGTCAAAGGTGCATTATATACGGGCGCCGACTCGCCGTGCAGGAGGCCGCGCCAACTCAGCCGCTTCGGAACTGACAGGCCGCTCAACCACTCCCGACTGAAAACCTGCGGAGACTCCTTAAGGCAAGATGTGGTTCCAGTTAATGTGGTCGGCGATGTTCATGAGCAGCACGAAAGCGAATACCGCAACGATCCCGACGACCGCAACGCTGGGCAGCGGACGCGCCCGCCAGCCCCAAGCCCTAAGGCTTCCCGGGTTCGTTTTGTAGAAATCTTCGCGAGCTTACGGGCGGACCCACTCTTCCCCGCGGATATGATCACGTTCTTGATCCGTAAGTGGCACGGTTTCTTTTACGCCGGTCGGATTGAAGAGTTCGCTGAAAAACTGATCGCCCACCGCCGCATCGTGCGTGTTTTCGCTTATTCTGAAAGTTGGACCCGCACCGCAACGAACGCATCTCGGAAAGCATCCGCGAGGAACTCGAAGAACTGATCGGCTACGAGCTCTCCGACCCCCGCGTCGGCGCCATGTCCGTCACCGAAGTCCTGGTTTCGCCCGATTTTCGCCATGCCCTCGTTCGTCTGGCCTGCCTCGGCACTCCGGAGGAGCAGGAAGCCACTATCGAAGCGGTCAATCACGCCAAACAGTTCTTAAGGCACCAGTTATCCGAACGCCTCCACATTTTCCGCATGCCCGAACTCCACTTCGAAGCCCACCTGCCTCCGGCTCTGGCCGCCCGCGCCCCTCAGATTCTAAAGCGGATCAAACGCGGCCGCCCCAAAACCTAAAAAAAACCCGAATCCCCCCGGCCCGTTGTGCTAACGTGGTGAAAGAGTGGGCTTAAGGGCCGCTTGCGCCTAAGAAGTTCGTTCAGCGCCTCCAACGGGCGGGTTCCCGTCCGCAACCTGGATCTTAACCCCGGTGGCTTTCGGATACGGGTTCCAGCAGAGTTCAAGAAGGGGAGTACTTCAAAATCGATGCGCGTGGCTACAATGAACGGTCGTTTTCTGGAAGCTTGCCGCCGCCGGCCCACTGACGTCCGTCCGGTCTGGTTCATGCGGCAGGCCGGCCGTTACATGAAGCAGTACCGCGACCTGCGGTCGAAACACGGGATTCTGGAGATCTGCAAGCGTCCCGACCTGGCCGCCCAGGTGACCCTGCAGCCCGTCGAAATCCTGGACGTGGACGCCGCCATCATCTTCGCCGATCTGCTGCTGCCGGTCGAGCCCATGGGCTTGAAGCTCAGCTTCGCCGCCGGCGAAGGCCCGGTGATCGCCAACCCCGTGCGTACGGCCAACGACGTCGATAGCCTCTCGATTTCGAACACGGACGATCTGGGCTACGTCGGCGAATCCATCCAACTCGTAGCCAAAGCGCTGGCCGGACGCGTTCCCGTGATCGGCTTCGTAGGCGCGCCGTTTACCATGGCCAGCTACATGATCGAAGGCGGTCCGTCGCGCAACTTCCTGCGCACCAAGCAAATGATGTACCGCGACGAGACTCTGTGGCGGCGGCTGATGGGCAAGCTGGTGGACGTGCTGGGTTCCTTCGCCGTACTGCAGGTAGCCGCTGGCGCGCGCATCATCCAGGTTTTCGATAGCTGGGTGGGAGCGCTTGGTCCCGACGATTACGTCCGTTTCGTGGCCCCGTATTCCCGCGCTTTAATCGAACGCATCCGCTCGGCCAGCGTGCCGGTGATCCACTTCGGCACGGGCGCGTCCGGCTTTTTCCGCGAGCTTCACGCCGCCGGCGGCGATGTGATGGGCGTCGATTGGCGCGTCAGCATCGACCAGGCCTGGATGGACATCAGCTACCGCTCGGCGGTTCAAGGCAACCTGGATCCGGCGATCCTGTTCGCGCCGCTGCCCGAGTTGCGGACGCGCATCCACGAACTGCTGAAGCGCACCGGCTCGCGCCCCGGGCACATCTTCAACCTCGGCCACGGCATCCTGCCCGAAACGCCGGTCGAAAACGTGAAGGCCTGTGTCGAGATAGTGCGCGAGTTTAGGCTCTAGCCGAGCCGCGACCGTGAGGGAGCGGTGACACAGACCCCGGTCGTCATCATCGGAGGCGGCATCACGGGACTCTCCGCCGCCTACGATTTGGCGCGCGCCAACGTCCCGCACCTTCTGATCGAGCAGCAGCCGCGCCTGGGCGGCGTGATCGAAACCAACTGCTGGGAAGGCTGCATCCTGGAACGCGGCCCGGACAGCTTCCTGACCGCCAAGTCCGACGGACTCACGCTCATCAACGAACTCGGCCTTGGCGACCAGGTCATGGGCTCCAATGACGAGGGCCGCACGACGTATATCCTTCGCAAAGGCCGGTTGGTTCTGCTGCCCGAGGGCGTGACGATGTTTATTCCGTCACGCGCGATGCCGGTGCTCCGGACGCGCCTTTTCAGTTGGGGTACGAAGTTCCGCATGGGGCTTGAACTCCTGCGCAAGCCCTCCCAGTTGCCCGACCGCTCGGTGGCGGAATTCGTAGTCGATCACTTCGGCCAGGAAACCCTGGAGTATCTGGCCGAGCCGCTACTCTCCGGCGTCTACGGCGGCGATCCCGCGCAGTTAAGTATCGCGAGCGTGCTCCCCCGCTTCGTGGAAATGGAGCGCCGGGAAGGCAGCCTGGCCCGCGCTGTCATCAAAGGCCGTAAAGAAGCCCCGCCCGTGAGGGCGGGGACCAGCGCTCCCTTCCAGACCACGCTAAAAGGCGGCCTGGGCACGCTAGTCGAAAAGCTAATCCCCTTCGCCACGGTCCGCCGCGGCGCCGCCGAGACCATCGAGCGTACCGAATCCGGCTGGCGCGTCCGCGTGAGTGGCGATTGGATCGACGCCTCGCAGGTCGTAGTAGCCTGCCCCGCCTGGGCCGCGTCAGCGCTCCTCCAAAGCGCCGACTCGCGACTGAGCGAGCTGCTGGGCGCAGTCCCTTATTCGTCCTCCGTCACGGTAACGCTCATCTACCGCGACGGCGAATTCGACGGAACGCGCGCCGGCTTCGGCTTCCTGGTCCCGCAAGTCGAACGCCGCCGCATGTTAGGCTGCACGTTCGTCGGAACCAAGTTCGCAAATCGAGTGCCGCCCGGAAAACTCACGCTACGCTGCTTCTTCGGCGGCATCGGCGATGGCGCCGTGCTGTCGGAGTCCGACGAGTCGCTAGTCACGATGGCGCGCGAAGAATTGCGGCGCATCCTCAAGCTGACCTCGGCCCCGATTCACGCCTCCATCGCCCGCTGGCCGCGCTCGATGGCGCAATACACCGTCGGCCACGGAGCGCGCCTCAAAGAAATCGAGGCCCGCGCCGCCGCGCTCCCCGGATTGCATCTGGCCGGCAACGCCTACACCGGCATCGGCATCCCGGATTGCATCCGCATGGGCCGCGCCGCCGCCAAGAAGATCCTGGGAGCCCAAGGATAGTCCGCTCGTCTCTCGACTGCCTCGATCAAAAGCTACAAGCGGAGCTTAAGAATCGTGATCGGGTTGAAACCCGTCTTCTTGCCGTCTTGAATGTTGGCCATGTAGAAAAAGTCGCCGCCCGCGACGACTCCTGTGGTGACGCCTTCAAACAGGGGATTGCGGCGCTCCAGAACCTGGAATCGTTCGATCGCGCGAAGATCGCGGGTCAGGCCGAGGCGGACAACTCGCGGCGACATGAAGCCGTTTTGTATGGCGATCAACGCGCCCTGATGAAAATAGAGACCGTCGATCGTCGCCAGGCACACGTCCGGCGGACGCGCGATCGGGGCCGCGCCGTGGGTTTTCAGATCCATCACTGTGATGCCGTCGGGGAACGTCGAGACATACAGCAGGCGGCCGTCCGGTGAGAGTGTGATTCCATTTGCGAATTCGAACCGTTCGGGGAATTGCGTCAAACCGGCGGCGCCGTTCGCCAAGTGCCACACGGCGCCGGCGCGCGTGTCGGTCAGATACACATCGCCGGATGGCGCGATGGCCAAATCGTTAAATTCGTGTCCCGGGCCGGCGACGGTGTACGTTCGCAGCACCCGCGCCGATGCCAGATCGTAATGGATCAATGCCGAGTCCTGATCCGAATTGCTCAAGAGCCACAGGCCGTTGCCCTGGGCTTTGAGGCCGAGCACAGTGCCCAGGCCACTGGCGAACTGCATGCATTTCCCGGCGGTCGAACAGCGAATCACCTTCCCTTTTCCCATGCTCCCGAAATAGAAGTATTTTCGCCGCGCATCGTACGCCACACTTTCGGGGACCAGGTCGCCTTCGGCAACTTGGAAGGCTGCCTTGCTGTGGGAGACCGCGGGCGTGGCTTCGCGCACGGCGGCGAGGATCTCCCCGAACTCCTGTGCGCCCCGCAATTCCGCGAAGATCGCATCCCGCGAGGGATCGAACCCGGCCTTCCGTTCGGCCACCTTTCGGAGCCACTGCATCGCTTCGGGCCATTGTTTTGCAGCCGCCCACGTACGGGCCATTTGGTACGTAACCGTGTCTTTGTCGGGAGCGGAAATCAGCAAGGCTTCGATCCGGGCTACCTCGGCCTGGAACGATTGCCGGTCGGCGTCCGACAGAGTGCCCGACGGCGGTAGCTGGGCAGCGACGGGCCAAACAGCGAGTGAAAGCACCAAGACGAGAGACCAAACCGTCATATAACCTAGCTTAATGATCGCTGATCAATCCTCCGCAAAAAAAGACGCCGAGCGTGTCGATCTCTTCAGCCCTCCTTCGACGTGTAAGTAGAGGCGAGGTTCAGCCGGATCGCAAGCGGCCACCCAGCTTCCATAAAACGAAGAAAGGACACTGACCATGAGATTCTTGTGCATTTACAAACCGAGCAAGCCGGAGGGGACTCCTCCCACGCAGCAGGAGATGGCCCGGATGGGCCAGCTGATTGAAGATATGACGAAGTCCGGCGCGTTACTGGCGACCGAAGGATGTTTGCCCAGCGCGCTGGGGGCGCGGGTCCGGCTCGCCGGAGGAAAGTTCACCGTGACCGACGGCCCGTTCACTGAGGCCAAGGAGATCGTGGGCGGCTTCGCGCTGATTCAAGCGGCGTCGAAACAGGAAGCGGTCGCGCTTACGAAACGCTTCCTCGAATGCGCGGGCGACGGCGAGACTGAAATTCGCCAGGTGTACGAAGCGCCGGCCTCCGCCGCCGCAAAGAAGTAATTGCCGACAGAAACCAGGCAGGAGACAACCACCATGAGATTCATGATGCTGATGATCCCGAAAGGTTATGAGCAGGCCGCCCCGGGCGCCATGCCGGACGCCAAGGCCGTGGCGGCCATGATGAAGTACAACGAATCGCTGCGCAAGGCCGGAGTGCTGCTTGCGCTCGACGGGCTGCATCCGCCGTCGGCGGGCACCCGCGTGTCGTTCTCCGGAGGGAAGCCCACCGTAACCGACGGGCCGTTTACCGAGGCCAAGGAGTGTATCGGCGGTTACTGGATGATCCAGGTCAAATCGAAGGAAGAAGCGATTGAATGGGCGTCGCGCTGCCCGGGCTCGGACAACGAGGTGATCGAAGTCCGGCAGGTGCATGAGTTTTCGGAATTCCCGCCCGATGTTCAGGAAGCCGCGGCCAAATTTCCGGACCTCCAGGCGCAGTCGGGAAACCGGACGTAACGCGCGCCCGGCCGGAGCCTACCTTGCCGCAGCCCAATTGAAGATGCTGTGATTGGTAGCAGTGATAGCTGCCGACCACCGCGACACCGTTCACCGCACGATCGAGGCGGTCTGGAGGATCGAGTCCGCCAAGGTCACCGCCGGCGTCACTCGAATCGTGCGCGACGTCGGTGGCGGAGGAGCTGGCTCAGGACGCTCTGGTCGCGGCGCTTCAGCAGTGGCCCGAGGCGGGCGTACCGCACAATCCGGGCGCCTGGCTGATGGCCACCGCGAAGCACCGGGCGATCGACCTCCTGCGCCGCAACAAACTGGCCGAACGGAAGCACGAGGAACTGGGCCGCGAGATCGAGGATCGGCGGCGAACGGCTGTGGCGGATCTGGATGCCGCGATCGACGACATCGGCGACGACCTCCTCCGCCTGGCGTTCACGGCCTGTCATCCCGTGCTGTCCACGGAGGCGCGTGTAGCGCTGACGCTGCGCTTGCTGGGCGGCTTGACCACCGGGGAGATCGCGCGCGCGTTTCTGGTGCCGGAAGCGACGATTGCCCAACGCATCGTCCGGGCCAAGCGGACCCTGACGGAAAAGCGAGTGCCCTTCGAAGTCCCGCGCGGAGCGGAGCTCGGCGCCCGGCTGTCCTCGGTCCTCGACGTCATCTACCTGGTGTTCAACGAAGGCTACACGGCGACAGCCGGCGAGGATTGGATGCGGCCGGCGTTGTGCGAGGACGCGCTGAGGCTCGGGCGGATCTTGGCCGAACTGGCGCCGGCGGAGCCCGAGGTTCACGGCTTGGTCGCGCTGATGGAGATCCAGTCATCGCGAGCGCGGGCGCGCGTCAGTCCGTCGGCAGAGCCCATTCTGCTCTTGGAGCAGAACCGGGCGCTTTAGATCAGCTTCTGATCCGGCGCGGTCTCGCGGCTCTCGAGCGTGCCGACCGCCTCGGCGGCGCGCGCGGCACGTACGCCCTGCAAGCGGCCATCGCCGCCTGTCACGCGCGGGCGCTGACACCAGAGTCCACCGATTGGCAGCGCATCGCGGAGCTGTACGCCGAACCCGCCCGCCTTGCGCCTTCGCCGGTCGTGGAGCTGAACCGCGCGGTGGCGGTCGCCATGGCGTTTGGTCCGGCAGTGGGGCTTGAACTGGTGGATGCGCTGGCGTCGGAGCCGTCACTGCGGGGCTACCACCTGTTGCCGAGCGTGCGCGGCGACCTCCTCTATAGGCTCGGCCGATTCGAATAAGCCCGTGCGGAGTTCGAGCGCGCCGCGGCTCTCACGCGCAATGCCCGCGAGCGGCAGCTGCTTCTGGACCGCGCCGCCTCATCTGAGCAGGCCCAACCAAATCTTTTTGAGGGTCCGGGCTTTTGCCATACACTAATCATTAGGATGACGATTGACGAACGGCTTGACCGCCTTACGGAACGCCACGAGGCGCTGACCCAATCCGTGGAGTTGTTGGTTCACGGACAGCGGGAAATGTACGCTCAGGCGCGGGAATGGTACGCGCAAACGCAGCAATGGCAGGCTAAGGCGCAAGAATGGCAGGACAAGAACCAGGTCCTCCTGAGCCAGGTGCTGGAGAGCATCGATAGCCTGGCGCGCGTCGCCCACCTCCACGAGCGGCGCATCACGAATTTAGAGGGGCAGCGCGGTTCCTGAGCCCGGCTTCACTTCTTCATCGTAACCCGCACACCCTCCGGCAGCAGTTCGATGCGTTCGATGTTCAACGGCAAATCGAACGGCTCCCCCAGCGTCACGTCAGGGTAGAGCGGCAGCAGAAACGTCTTGATCAAATAGTCGAGCGCCGCACCGCTGACCACCGCGCCGGACAACTCGACGCGCGTGAGATACACCGTGCATCGGCCGCCGCCCGATGAGATCCGCACATCCACCTTGAGCGGCCGCTCCCCTTCGAGCATCCGCGCCATCACCGCGTTGGTGGACTTGCCGCGTGCCTGCCGCATTTTCAAGAAATCCACCAGCGCCGCGCCCGATCCGGAGCCCGTTTCGAGCGTCACCTTGGGTTGGCGCAAACCCTCGCTGACCTGTTCCTTGGCCTTCGCCACGGTCCACGCCTCGATTTCCCGCGGCGTAAACAGGATCTCCGAGCCGGGAGCCGCGGTGGCGTACCACAGCGAGTCGAGCTTGGCCCGCGCGCTCTCGTACAGCGGATCGGCCGCCGCGGCAATCGGCGCGACCGCCGCCAGCAGACTAAATCCGCTCAGCAACCATGACGCAGTGAATCGTCGAAGCATCCCTGGGGTGCACCTCCAATAGGCGGAACCCAGTCTCGCCCAACATCTGCTGATACAAGGATAACGGCTTGTAGCACTGCAGGCCGAAGTCGTCGTAGGGTAGGTAGCTCTGCTCCCACGCAATCGCCAGATCCGGATTCTGATCCGACAACGGCTCGCACACGATCAGCCGCCCGCCCGGTTCGAGCACCGCGTGCGCCTTCTCCATCAGACTGCGGCACAATTCCGGCGGCCAATCCGCCATCACGCGCGAAAACATCACGGCGTCGTGCGTGCCGGGAAACGAGTCCATGCGGAAATCTCCCGCCACGGCCTCGATGCGTTCCTGCGCGCCCGCGTCGGCGATGCGCTTCTGAGCCAGTTCCGCCGCGGCCGGGACATTGAAGATCGTCACCGACAGATGCGCGTGCCGCCGCCACAATTCCAGCGCCATGGTGCCGTCGCCGCCGGCCACGTCCAAGAGACGCCCGATTTTGGAAAAATCCATGTACCGCTCGATGGTCGCGAGCGTAGTGATGGCCGTGTTGCGCATCCACTCGTGCAGCAACTCCACGTCCGCCGCGGCTTGCGGCGGATAGCGCACCGGATACAACACCGGCGCCCCGCGCAACGTGTCGAGCAGCATCGTCGCGCTGTAGTAAGCCGCCGAGCGCCAATACCGCAGGAACTCGCGGTGGAACCATCCGCTCATCCCGTCCGGGCCGAACATGCCGAGGATCAGCTCGCTGGCCGAGTAGCGCAAATTCGCGCCCGCGCCGTCCACGCGCAACAATCCGGTCAGCGCCAGCAGGTGCACCCATTTCTGTCCGCGCACGGCGTCCAGGCTCAGCGCCCCGACGATCTCCGCAGCCGTCATCGGCCCCGCGGCGATCAGCGAAGGCAGATTCAAATCCACCACCGAGCAGAACAGCGCATACCGCGCGCCGCCCGCCAGGATGTTGTAATATCCGTCTTCGACGCCCGTGGGAGTCAGCGAAATCGCCGCCGCCGGCGCCACCGCAACTGGACTTTCACTCATGGTCTGAAGTGGGCTTCGCCCACGGTCTGAAGCGGGCTTTCGCCCACGGCCCGAAAATAGCTACCATAGCATGCGAGCGTGCCATCCACTCAACCAATTCCGCTGATCCGCCTGCGGCTCAAGCCCACCTTGCGCCTGACGCCGGGCGGCTATTTGTTTGACGGCGCGACGGCCGAATCGTATACGCTCAATCCCACCGGCCTGTGCATCGTGCGCGGATTGATGGAGGGCCGGGAGCCCATCAGCCTGTGGAGCGACCTGGTGTCCGCCTTCGAAGTCCCCGAAGCCCGGGCTCGCCGCGACGTGCGCCGGTTCCTTTCCGATTTGCGAGCCGCGCGCCTGTTGGTGGAAGATGCCGTTGTGTTCAGCGCCGTCCCATGAAAGCCCGCAACGCCACCATCGCCGTCTCCGGCCTCTCCGTGGCGGGCACGCTCGCGCCCGGGCTGCCGGTGATGCTCTCCATTCGCTCTGAGCCGCAATTTCGCGGCTCCATCGTGGGCCTCTCGCACGATCCCTTGGACCCGCCCAACTACGCGCCCGACGTGGTCGATCGCGTGTTCTTGGTCCCCTACCCGGGCCAAGGCGGCGCGCAACTGCTCCAGCGCATCGAACACGCGCACAGCCGCCAGCCCATTGACGCGCTCATCCCCACGCTCGACTCGGAGCTGCCGTTGTATCTCGAAATCGCGCCGCGCCTTCAGGATCTGGGCATCGGCGTTGTGCTGCCCGATGCCGCCACGCTAGGACGCCGCTCCAAGATGAACCTGTCCGCGCTCGCGCCGCGCCTCGGCCTGCGCGCTCCGTATTCGCGCGTGGCTTACAGCTATAACGACGCGACTACTCTGGGGCGCGAGTTGCTGCTGCCCTTCATGGTGAAAGGACATTATTACGGAGCCATCCCGGTGCAATCGCTCGACCAGCTGCCCGGCGCTGTCAGTGCTGTGGCGGGCTCCTGGGGCTATCCAGTGATCCTCCAAGAATACGTGCCCGGCACCGAGTACGATACCGCCGCGCTCGGCGACGGCAAGGGACGCCTGCTGGGAGCCGTCCCCATGAAGAAGCTGCAACTCGACGGGCGCGGAAAGGCATGGGGCGGCATGACGGTCGAGGACCCGCAGTTGGTCCGCGCCGCGCACTTGCTCGCGGCGGAACTGGAATGGCCCGGCCCCATGGAAATCGAGGTGATGCGTCACTTCGAAACCAACGAGCCTTATCTGATCGAAGTCAACCCGCGCTTCCCCGCATGGGTACAACTGACCGCCGCGGCCGGACAGAATCTCCCCTGGGCCTTGGCGCGGCTGGCCTGCGGAGAAAAAGTCGAACCCTTCGAAAGCTATCAAGTCGGCGTCATGAGCCTGCGCCGCAATTTCGATGTGGCGTGCCCCTCGGGCATCTATGAAGCGCTGGTGATGGACGGCGAAGTGGATCTCCGCGCCCCCTCCAAAAGCCGAATGCAGCCCTATTGGTTCTCGACGCGCGAAATCGGCCAGGAGGTTGAGGCGTACGCCCGCGCGATCCCGGCCCTCGAGGAGCCGCAACCGAACCGCGACGGTCATGGAGCGGTACGCACCATCCCCGACGTCGAAAGCGAGGTAGGCCGCGAATGACCCGTGCACCTTACGAGCCGCCGCGCCTCCAGCAACACCGCCCGGACATCGGCAACCAGTTCGGACAAGCCCCGCCGTCTCCCCCGGTAACCGAAATCGACGGCCAGCCCGTCGCCGATTTAGTAAAACGTTTCGGCTCCCCTTTGTTCGTCTTCAGCGAGCAGACCCTGCGCGCCCGCATCGCCGAATTTCGCGAAGCCTTTCAAGATCGCTACCCGCGCGTCCGCTTCGCCTGGTCCTACAAGACCAACTACCTCGACGCCATCTGCGCCGTCCTGCACCAGGAAGGCTGGGACGCCGAGGTGGTCAGCGAACTGGAATACGCCATGGCCCGCCGCCTGGGCGTCCCCGGCAACAAGATCATCTGCAATGGCGCTTTCAAACCGCGCTCCTGGTGCGAGCGCGCCTCCCGCGAAGGCGCTTATGTCCAGATCGATCACTTCGACGAAATCGACATGCTGGCTTCCGTAGTGCGCTCGCGTTCACGCCCGCTGCCGGTGGCTCTGCGCGTCAATGTTCGCGTCGAAGCCATCGCCAATCACTGGGAGCGTTTCGGATTCTCACTCGAAAACGGAGAAGCCCTGGACGCCGCCTTTCGCGTACTCGAAGTTCCCAAGCTGCGCTTAACCGGACTGCACTGCCATGTGGGCACGTTCATCACGTTACCCAATATCTACCGCATCGCCGCGCAAAAGCTGGCCGCGCTGGCCACGCAGATCGAGCCCCTGCTCCCCGCGGCCATCCGCTTTATCAACCTGGGCGGCGGCCTGCCGTCCAACAACACTCTGGTCACCGGCTATGGCGAAACCTCCACGCCGCCCCTGGACGAATTCGCCGAAGCCATGTGCTCGGCACTGCGTGAAGCTTTCGCCGAGCCGCAAGAACTCCCCGAACTGATCCTCGAAAGCGGCCGAGCCCTAGTCGATTCGAGCGGCAACCTAATCTCGACCGTAGCGGGCACGCGCCGCCTGGCCAGCGGCGAGCGCGGCCTTGTGCTCGACGCCGGCCTTAACGTTCTCTACACCGCACACTGGTACGCGCACGGCGTAGTATCCGCGCAAGCGGTAGCCGGCCCCGAGGAGCCCACCACGCTCCACGGCCCACTTTGCATGAACATCGACACGCTCCGCCGCGGCGCCATGCTCCCGCCACTCGAAGCCGGAGACCGCGTCATCATCCGCCCGGTGGGCGCGTACAACGTCACCCAGTGGATGCAATTCTCTCAGCCCCGGCCCGCCGTGGTGCTGATCGGCGCCGACGGCGAGACCCACTTGATCCGCCGCGCCGAAACCATCGACGATGTAAAAGGTCCGGAGTGCCTCCCCGACCACCTGCGTCTCAACACCGTATGACCGAAGCCCAACATCTCTGGCAATTCGATCCGGCTTCCTACACGGCGGCCCCGCTCTACGACCCGACCTCGCTGGCCTTCCGTGAGAACCCGTATCCGCACTATCACCGCCTCCGCCAGCTCGACCCGGTCCACTTCTACGCGCCCGCCGGCTGCTGGATTCTGACGCGCTATCACGACGTCCGCTCGGTTCTCTTCGATCCGCGATTCGGCATCGCCCTGGATTGGCTGGAACAATACTCCTACGTCGCCGCGCAAATGCAGCAGCCGTTCAACCGCATCATCCGCACCCAGATTTTATCCGGCGACCCACCCGCGCACACGCGCATCCGCGCCATCATGCAGCGCTGGTTCACGCCGTCGAAACTGGACGCCCTGCGCCCTGTGATCCAGCTTTCGGTCGACCAATGCATCAACGAAGCGCTCGAAGCCGGCAGCTTCGATTTCATCTCCGGATTCGCCTACCGCATGCCCTTCCAAGTCGTCTGCCAGATGATGGCTATTCCCAATGATGATCGCCAGCCGCTCGAAGGCTTCACCCATGCGCTGATGCGCTCCACCGACCCGACACCCATGTCCGCGCAGGAACTGGGAGCGTGCAACGCGGGCGCCGAAGGCTTTCGCGATTACTTCCTCGACCTGGCCCGCCGGCGTCACCAGGAAATCACCGCGGCCGCCGCGCCCGCCGACATCTTCTCCGAGCTGGTCCGCGCCCGCGATCAGTCGCAGATCAGCGAAGAGGAGATGATCTCCAACTTTATCCTGTTGTTCTGCGCGGGCCACGACACGGTAGTGAACCTGTTCGGCAACGGTCTGCTGGCGCTGCACCGCAACCCCGAGCAGTTGGCGATCCTCCGCGAAGATCCATCGCTGATTCGCGGAGCCGTCGAAGAACTGCTGCGCTACGACACTACTCTGCAAATCGCGCGCCGCACGGCGCTCGAGTGGGTGCAAGTCGGGCCCACCCCCAACACGTCCAAGTGGATCGGCCCCGGCCAATACGTAGTGTGCAGCCTGGGCGCCGCCAATCGCGACCCGGAAGTCTTCGAAGACCCCGATCGCCTGGACGTCCGTCGCAAAAACGTGAAGCCTCTATCGTTCGGCGGCGGCATCCATACTTGCCTGGGAGCGCAGCTGGCCCGCATCGAAGGTGAGATCGGATTCTCCACGTTACTCCGCCGCATCCCCGACTTGCAACTGGAAACCCTCAACCCCGTGTGGACTCAAAATACGACCATCCGCAGCTTGGCCTCATTACCGGCCCACTGCTGACACATGGATACCTACCGAGCCATAGAGTGGGTCCGCTACGACGCCCGCACCACGTTCTTCACCTACGCACTCCAGTACCTCAACTGGGAATGCGTGGAAGGCGACCTCCTGGAATTCGGCGTCTCGGTAGGCAAGAGCCTGGCGCTGATCGGCCTGCTGTATCGCGAAAATCTGGCGCTATGGCAGTACACCGAGCCCGCCTGCACGCAACGCCGCCTGGGCGGCTTCGACAGCTTCACCGGCCTCCCCGCGGGCGAGCATCCTCATCCCCGCTGGAAAGCCGGATCCTTCGCGAACAACTATCTTGCTGGCCACCCCAGCCTGGCGTACAACCAGAAGATCACGCCCGATTCCATCCATCGCCTGTTCGACTCCTGCGGCCTGGCCCGCCCCGAAATCGAAGAGGGCTGGTTCGCCGACACCATCCCGCGCACCATCCCCAAGAAATACCGCAAGGTCGCGCTGTTGCACATCGACAGCGATCTGTATGAGTCGGCGCTGAGCGTTCTGGAAGGCGTAGCTCCCGTGCTCTCTGACGGCGCGCTGGTGTGCTTTGACGACTGGTTCATGTACCGCGGCGATCCGAATCAAGGCGAAGCGCGCGCGCTGAAAGAATTCCTCGACCAGCATCCCGAGTGGCAGGCGATTCACTATCAGAGCTACTCGGTCTTCTGCAATTCTTTTATCTTCCGTAGAAAGTGAGCGCCGCAGTACGGCGGATATGCGGCGAGCTCACGCAAACAGGAGTCGCCCCTTTGGTTCAGGGATCGGACGCCCAAGCTCCCGAGCGGTTTCCAACCACTCCTGGATTACGGTCGCTTCGTTGGCAAGCGCTTCCTGACGCGTGCGGCCATCGGCCACGCAGCCTGCCAACTCGGGGACTTCAGCGATGAACGCTTCATCCTCATTGCTCCAATACAGGATCATTTCGTGCTTGGTCATTCCGTTCCTTCCGTTAGTTTATACCGGATCGGAACTCCGCGGACCTGTTTGACCTGGTAGGGCTTGGCCAGCGAGCCCTTCGGCTGGAGGTTGAGGATTTCCTCAACGCCAGGGCGCGTAAAGATGTGGTGGCTACCCCTGATTCGCTCTTCGAAACCGAGCCGCAGAAGCAGAACACAGAGATCGCTAAAACGAATGTTCGCGTCGGGGGACCCTCGCAACACTCGCGATAGTACGGGCTCGCCCATACCTGGTTTGCCAGGGTCCCAGATCCCTCCTTCTCGCGCCTCAAAAGAATTCCGCTTTCTCCGAACATCAGCCGGCGTGCACTTCGGCGCCCCGGTAGCCGAAAAAGCGCCGGCGCTTGATCGCTTCAGCGATCTCCGGAGGCACCATGGACTCCCAAGCGGCGTCTTCATCCTTGATGCGTTTCAGGACGTCGCGCGAGAAGATGTGCAGCAGACTCTCGTCGAAATTGTCGAGCTGTTTGATCCTTCCGCGTTCCACCAGGTGCCGGAATAGATTGCGCAGGTCCTCGGGCATTTCGATATTCTGCACGGTCTTGAGCAAGCCGGCCTCGTCGCGCAAGGGATACACGTAGATCCGCAGATCCTTGGTGAACAATTTGCCGAAGGCTTCGAGGATGCCGCCCTCGAGCCCGGCATAGTATTGCTCCGAGAAAAGATCTTGCAGACTCGCGGCGCCCATGGTCACCGCGATGGGCTCGCACGTGTATCGCGTCAGGTAGGCGGCCAGGCGGTAGTATTCGAAGTAATCCGAAACCAGCACGGTCTTCCGGCGGCCGCCAAGACGTCGGCGCGGGCCAGAAAGTCGCTCAAGTCGATCTTGCCCGCGGCGAGCAGGTTGCGCATCGTGATCTCCATCAGTTCCACAATCTGATCCGGGGCAACTCCCGTCTCCGCCGCAAAGCGCTCGCGGGCGCTGTCGAGCATGTCGATGTTGACCTTGGTCACGGGACGAAAGCTGCCGCGCTCGACCAGGATCAGCCGCTTGCGGAGAACCTCCGAAGGCTGCAGCACTTCTCCCGATGGCCCGAACATGGCGGCTCCGCTGAGACCGAGTTGAACCAGTTTCAAACTCATCACGCGGTTGTCGACGTGGCGGAACTCGATGCCTGAGAATTCCACCATGTCGATCTCCACGCGATCCGTGGTGAGGTCGTCGAGCAACGATTCCAGCATCAGTTGCGGCTTGTGATGCAGGAAAAACGCGGCGTAAAGGAGGTTGACCCCGACGATACCCAAGGCCTCCTGCTGCAGCCGCGTTTCGTGGTCCAGCATGCGGACGTGAATGATGATATGGCTGTCCTCGTCCCGGGGATGCGCCTGGTACTTCACGCCCATCCAGCCGTGACACTCGTTGGTGCCTTGAAAGTTGCGGGCCGCCACTGTGTCGGCGAAAGCGAAGAAGGCGGTCGAGTCCCCGCGCGCCGACCGCAACCGTTCCAGGTTGAGAGCATGTTCATGGTCCAGCATGCTCTGCAAGCGTTCCCGCGAGACGTAGCGCTTGCACCGCCCGTAGATGGCGTCGCTGACCGCCATATCGTAAGCGGAGATGGATTTCGAGATGGAGCCGGCCGCAGCCCCGACTTTGAAAAACCACCCCGCGACCTCCTGCCCCGCGCCGATCTCGGCGAAGGTGCCGTAGCGGACGGGATCGAGGTTGGCCTTGAGCGCTTTCTGGTGCGTGGTCAGCCGCAGAAGTTCGTCGTTGTCTAGCGTGGCTTCTTTCGGATTTCGCATGAGATTTGACTGGAGGCGTTTGCGGCCTCCTAGTCCGTCTTTTCGGCTAATTCTGCCGATTCTCCGGCTGAAAATGCCAGGCTGAACGAAAGCCCCGTAAACCTGGGCCGCCGCGATGCGTCTCAATGGCAGTGCTCGCCACGGAAACGTCCGCGTTCAAGTCCGCCGAGCGAGCCCACACCAGCTTCCTCGCCGCCGCGGAAAGGCGCGTGTTGCTGTGGATCGCCACGCGATTGCCCGCCTGGGTCAACTCCGATCATCTGACGGCGCTGGGATTCACGGCGCTGGTTGCCGCGGGCGCTTGTTACGCCGCCGCCCGTTTCACTCCGTACGCTCTTCTCGCCGTGATCCCGTGCCTGGCGCTCAACTGGTTCGGCGACTCGCTCGATGGCACGCTGGCTCGCGTGCGGAACCGCCAGCGCCCCCGCTACGGCTTCTATATCGATCACATCTTGGATGCCGTCGGATCGTTCTTCCTGATGAGCGGCCTTGCTCTATCCGGATATATGACGCCCGCGGTCGCCTACGCTTTCCTGATTGCGTACCTGTTGCTGTCGATTGAAATCTATCTGGCCACCTACAGCGTCGGCACGTTCCACCTTTCGTACTGGCGCTTCGGGCCGACGGAGTTGCGCATACTGCTGGTCATCGGAAATCTGTTCGCCCTGTGGCAGCCGTACGCCTTGATCGCCGGCCGCTCCTTGCTGTTGTTCGACGTGGGATTCGCCATCGGCGCCGCGGCGCTGGCCGCCATCCTGGTGCAAGCTACCGTGGCCCACACGCGCCGCTTGTACAAGGAAGAAGCCGGGCTTTGATTCCAGCACTTCGATGGTTGCGCTTCAACGCCGTGGGCATCCTCGGCGCCGGAGTCCAACTGGCCGTGTTATCGCTGTTGGTGAAAATCGGTGTGCACTACTTGTGGGCTACCGCACTCGCGGTGGAGTTGGCCGTGTTGCACAACTACGCGTGGCACCGCCGCTGGACGTTTGTCGAACGGGGGGTCGAACGCGGGGCCGGACGAGCCGCGGCCGGCGCGCTGTGGCGCTTTCATTTGGCCAACGGCCTGGTGTCGATCGTTTCGAACCTTGTGCTGATGCGCCTCTTCACCGGCCGCTTCGGATGGCCGCCCACGCCGGCCAACCTGCTGGCGATCACTCTCACGTCGTTCGCGAATTTCGTGCTGAGCGACCGTTGGGTATTCCCGCCGCATCGCCGCGCACCGGGACGAAGCGTTTCGGATGTTAGGCCGTCCGGATGTTAGGCCGTCCGGATGTTAGGCAGTCCGGATGTTACTTGACGGCCCGCAGAGTCGCCTCAAGCGTCTTCTGCAAAGAATCGCGCGGAAAGCTGGTGACCACTGGCCGCAGCGCCCACCCCAGACCCGGAGGGATATCGCGCGACAACGAAATCGTGCGGCATTCCAGGTAGATCCCTTGCGGACGCGGCTCAATGAACCAATAGGCATTCAGGCGCCACAGATAACCGTCGCCATAGCCGGGCTCGAATTCATCCTTGCCGTCGAGCTGCGCCACCCGTGTCGAGCGCGAAATTACCGCCCAGCGCCCTCCCTCCAGCGGCCGGAATTCCACGTCGTACTCCGTGTTGTAGGCCACCGACGTCAGCCCCTTCCGAGTGACCAGTTTCAAAAAAGGGTGCCAATGATTGCCGCTCCGGCCGATTAACCGCGATTCCGCCACTTCCGGAGCGTAGACCTTTTTATACGCGGCGTAGTTCTGCAAAATCCCGAGAACTTTTTCCACGCTGGTACCGGGAGCGACAGCGGAGGCCACCCAATCGTGAATCAGGCCGTCGGCAACATCGAACGCAGGATCGCCCCTCACTGGCGCAACCCGAGTTTCGCCCGGCTTCACGAGAGCGGTCACCCGTGGAGCAGGCGTCATCGCGTTTTCCGCAGAAAAAACGTAGTCGTCGAACGCTTTCGTCGTTTCCGGCGACAGGCGGACGTGAAATTGCGCCATCACCGGAAGTCCCGCCGCCATGGCCAGGATCGGCACAAGCGTCGTGACGCGAGGCATTCTATCTTCTTAGATGCCGCTCGCTGCGCCTCAGTTGCACTGAAACCACCGCGACGTTCCCAGACAGACTCGTTGTGCTTTGGCCTTAGCGTTTGAAGTACCAGAGCCAGAAGCGCTCCTGGCCTGCGCCCACGTGGTAGCGCAGTTCGAATCCGCACTCGCGCGCCATCTGCTCCGCCTGATCGAGCGAGAAGGGCACTCCGAGCCAGGTTTCTCCGAGACTCGTTTCCACGCTGGTGCAGCCCTGGACCTCGAATTTGAAGAGTGCTTCTGGCCGGAGTCGTCGTCCGACCTCGCGTACCAAGGATTGAATGATTTCGTAGCTGGAGATGTGGTGGAAGACGCAGCAGGAGTATGCAAAATCAAATGTCAGGCCGCCGAGCGCCGTGAGCGTCGCGCCATCGGTTTGGTGAATCGAGGCGTTCGGAAATCCCGCCACGGCGGAGCGCGCCCGTGTCACCATCTCCGGGCTCACATCCACCCCGTGAACTTCCCCGAAAACTTGGGCCAGCGCGCGGGTTACCCGGCCTGCCCCGCAGCCGAGTTCCAGCACCCGCATGCGCTGCGGATCGAGGCCCTGGCATATGTCTGTCATATCCGTCAGGATGTCTTGAGCGACGGTTTGATCTCCAGAGGCGTAAAAATCCGCTTCCGTCCAGTCTGCGCGCCCATCGGCGATGAAGTGTCTCGCATTCCGGCGGGCGCGTTCGTCCCAATCGTTCCGCATCTTGCGCAGGTATTCTTCGAGTTCCATGGATCCGCGGAATGTGACCAGTTTCGAGGCCAGGAGGCCCCAGACCTAGTTGCGTCTGAAGTTGATGTTGTCCTGGATCAGCTTTTCGTAGCGCTCCGGATCGAGGTTATTCTCGGTGCAAGCGTACTCCCGCAAGCGCGTCCCCCGGCGCAGCATCATGGAGGTCCTATAAATCCAGGGCTTGGTCAGAACATTCGGATCTTCCATGGTCACTTCCAGGTCGATGCGCTCCGCGTTGACGTGCGTGTAGCGCTCGGTGACGTGCAGAGCCTCCGTGTGGAACGTGCCCGTGCCGATCAGCCAGGTCTTGTCGTTGAAGCCGGTGACGTCCACGACCAAGGTGTCGCCTTCCCAGTGGCCCACGGAATCGCCCATATAACTCGGCTCCAGGTCGTCGGGATGCTTGGCGTTGAGCGGGACGGCGCGGAAGATGTTCATCCACTCGTACATGAAGGCCAACTGTTGCGGGGTCTGCACGATCTGAATGGGGAACAGGCCGACCGCCACGATACGCGGCACCCCGGGAGGAAGACACAGCGCAGCGGGGTCATCGATTCCGCGATTGTTAAACGATTCCAGCACCTTCTTCGCCGCCTCCGGCTTGTACGGAGCGCCCCCGCCTTGGCGCGCCGACGCCGATGGCGCCGACGGGGCCGTGGGGTTGACGCCGGTCCCGCCCAACCCGGCGCCGGAATTGGCCTCTTCCCAGGTGCCGGGCGTTGTGCTGCCGGGCTGCCAGACTCCCGTGAAATCCGGCTTCCCGTCTACGCCGCGCGGAATGGCCGAGCTGACCCGCTTGGCATTTTGAGCATAAACCGGCGCGCCAAGAAAACTCGCGGCCAGTACGCTGCAGAGCAAGGTAAGCATTCTCATGAGCGCTCCTTACTGGTCCACTGCTGGCCGGTTGCCGCCATCGCCCGTTCCGGCCGGCGGACCCCAGAACAGCTTCTTACCGTCGGCCAGCGTGACTTGGCGAGCGTGAGCCCAGTCCGTGCCGTCGCGGGCGCGCCATCCGAACACGGTGATCGTGTCGCCGGGCTTGAGCGTGACCGCGCGTTTCCACCCCGTCCGGTACAGCACACTGGGCGGATATCCCGCCAGCTTCCAGTTGGATACCTTGCCCTTGTCGTCTTTCACGTCCATAAAGAACTGGGCGTGGGGATTGGTCCATTCGACTTTGGTAACAGTTCCGTTGATCGTCACCGGTTGGTTGGCGTCGTATTCCGCCCCGAAAGAGTGGTGGGCCCGCAGGGGCGTGGCGGCGATCCACGCCGTTCCCAAACCCAACGCCGCCCACAGCATGGTGGTGCCGAGGTGTTGTGTCCGCATGTTCAGATTCCAGTGGTCAGTGTATCAACAACGGCGCGGCGCGGCGCGGGAACAGCGGGCGTAAGGAGAACGCGCGTGGGGACGGGCGAGCGGAGTGGCTCAGGGCTGAGGGCGCCCTCTACAACTCTTCCCAGGACCGCTCCAGCATCCGGGAGTATTCGCCCGAAGCGTACAGGTCGAAGTCGAAGTCCATGCCGTGGATCTCGGGAAACTGGAGTTGGCCTTGGCGGCAGAGGAACATCTGGTCGGCGTAGCGGCAGTAGTTCCGTATGAATTCGTCCGAAAGAACCTCGCGCTCCGGAACCTCGGAGAACAGGGCGTTGAGGCCCAAAGCCCGCATGAAGATGGACCGGTAATCCGCCACGCCCCACTTGCGCAGCTTTTCCTCGACCTTGGCCGGAGTGTGATGCACCAGCAGCGCCGCGAAGCTTTGATAGCGGACGCGAGTATCCTTCAGGGCGGGATCGTTCGCAGCGAAGTCCAGGCACTGCTCGATCCAGCGGATTAAGTCGCGTCCCACGTAAAACAGCATGCGGATCTCGTGAAAGCGTCCGTCCAGCAGCGCTTCGTCGAGATCTTCGGTGGGGCACTCGCCCGCCGGCAGCAGGCCTTGCAGCATCAGGCTGGCTCGGGAACTTTGAATGAGTTTGTCGCGGCCGCTCGACTGTGCGAACGGATGTAGGATCAGCGGCGGAAGCTTGGTCATGGTGCCAACTAGGCTCATTGGTATTCCTTATCGGAAAACCAATTATGCCCTATTAGCGCCGCTCGGTCAGTAGTACCTTAGTCTCAATCGTTTGGGACCCGCGCAAGACCTTAACCAGTACCAAATCCCCAGGCTTATGGGCTCGGAGGGCATACGTAAAGTCGTAGAGGTTGCCGATCTCTTTGCCGTCGAACTCGATAAGGATGTCGCCGGCCTTGAGACCGGCCTTCGCGGCGGGGGTTCCGTCGCGAACGTCGGCGAAGCGGACGCCCTTGGGAGGCTCGTCAAAATCCGGGATGCTGCCGAAATTGGGCCCGTAGCCCGATCCGCCACCGCTCGGGGCGCCGCCCGCGTCGTGACCGCGGGTCTCGATCGACGGCTGCTTTTCGGCAACGCGCTGGAACTTGGGTCGATCGGCGGCAGCCTGCAGATGCGTGGCCAGTTCCGCGATGTAATCCAGCAGCGTGGCCGCGTCCGGAGCGTCGATCTTGTCGGCGGTGTCGCTGGGCTTGTGGTAGTCGCCATGCAGGCCGCTGAAGAAGAACAGCACCGGTACTGATTTGTTGCTGAAGGAAAGATGATCGCTGCCGCCGTATCCGATGTTCTCGGAAAGATCGATGTGCAGGGAAGGCGGCGGCTGGACGGCCTTGATCAGGGCGTCGAAAGTCGAGCCGGTTCCGGTGGCGTTCACGTAAACTTTGCCCGCGCGGATGCGCCCGATCATATCCATGTTGAGCATCGCCACGGCATCCTGGAGCGGCAGCAGAGGATGCGCCGTGTAGTACCCGCTGCCGAGCAGTCCCAGTTCCTCGCCGGCGAAGGTCATGAACAGAATCCCGCGCTTGGGTTTGGGCTGGTGCGCGAACCAACGGGCCAGTTCGATGACGCCCGAGGAGCCGGAGGCGTTGTCGTCCGCGCCGGGATGGATGGTGCCCATCTGCGAGGGCGCCAGCGAATGCTCGTCGCCCAGGCCCAGGTGATCGTAATGCGCACCGATAATGATGTACTCGCTGGTCTTGCCGGGCAGGTAGGCAGCCACGTTGTGCACGGTGCGCTGGTCGTGCTGAATGTCGACGCTCATGTCCACGGTGAGCTTGGTCAGCGCGAACGAGCGGGGCTTCAGATCCTTGTCAATCCCGGTGACGATCTCCTTCAGGTCGTGGCCTTCGGCCCGCAACCAGGATTCGGCGTCGGCTTCTTTTACCTGGACGAAGAACACGCCCGAATCGGTGGGCCCGGTGACCTCGCCGAATTTGCCGAGTTGATCGGAGGACTCCGGGTGCGCGTAGACATCGTTGATCAGGATCACCCCGCGGGCTCCATGCATCTTGGCGTTGGCGGCCTTCATGGCGAAGGCGGAATGCTGGGTCAGTTCCTTGCCTTCAAAGACGCTGTGCTCGTCGAATTCCTGGGGCTCGTGGCGCAGGATCAGCACGATCTTGCCGCGGGCGTCCAGACCTTCGTAATCGTCGTAATGATAGTCGGCGGCGGTGATGCCGTAGCCCGCGAAGACCACCGGCGCGGAGAATTTGCCCGAAGAGGAAAAGCTGTAGGCGACATAATCCGTCGCGGGCTTGAGTTCGGATTTCTGGCCGTTCTCTTCGATCGTCAAGGAATTGCCGGAGCCCAGGTGCGCATTGGTGGTTACGGTGAACGGCTGCAGGTACGACTTGCCGGAGACCGGCTTGAGGCCAAAGGATTGGAACTTGCCCGCGATGTATTGGGCGGCTTTTTCGAGTTCCGGCGAGCCCGTGGCGCGACCCTTCAACTCCGGCGAGGCCAGGTACTTGACGTTATCCAGGTAGCTCTGCGGGTTGACGTCGGCGGCAACCGCATGGCTGCAAACCAGCAGAACGGGCGCGGCGAAAACGAATAACGCAGCCCGCGGTTTCAACCCAGCCCGGCGTTTCATGGCTAATTCTTGGGCGCGAGCGTCGGGATCTCCACCGTGCAGCACTTTTCGCCCGCGTCGCCCGTCTTGGCCTGGTAATCGAGCTCGAATTTGAGCAGCCGTTCCATCTCGGGCCAACCCATAGCGCCCACGATTTTGCGGCCGTTCAGGAACATGGTGGGAGTCGCGTCCAGGCCCAGGCCTTTGGCTTCGGCGATATTGCGGTTGACGTCGGACTCGGTGGCCTTGGTGTCCAGGCAGCGGCCCAGTTGCACGCCGTCGACGCCATTCTCTCCGGCCCAGGCCAGCACCTTGGAACTCAGGTTATCGGGCTTGATGTCACCCTGAACGCCATAGATCCAATCGTGATACTTCCAGAACGCCTGCGGATCTTGCCGGTAGACGCAGCGGCCGGCGATGGAGGCGGCTCGCGCCCAGGGATGGATTTGCTCCAGCGGAAAGTCCTTGAAGTACACCCGCACTTTGCCCGGGAAGGTCTTGGTGATATTGGGGCGCATGGCCTCGGCTTCCTGCTTGCACAAGGGGCATTCGAAATCGCCGAAGATCACCGCCACCACCGGAGCGCCGGCGTCGCCATAGCTGGGCTGGAGATCGGTTTTGACCCGTTCGACGTTGGCCTGGAACGGGTTCTTGCCGGTGTCATAGATATCGCCTTTAACGACCTTCTTGCCGTCGCCCGACACCAGATACTTTTGGTCGATGGACTGGCCGTTGTAGGAAAGATGCACGGCGACGTCGTAGAACCCGGGCAGCTCTTTGGAAGGCGCGGGGTCGTCGAGTTTGGCCTGCACCTCGGGGATCCAGAGCTCGATGTGCCGCAAGGCGGCCTCCAGCTGGACCTTGTCAATCTTGGCGGTCGTGGTTTGCGCCGACACCCCAGGAGCGAGCGCGGCGACCATGGCGATGAGCAGAGCGGGGATTTTGTGGTTCATAGCTCGTCCTATAATTGTCGCACGGCGCACCAAGAGTGGGGGTGCAATCCAGCCGATCAAGCCCGCGACCCATTGGCGAGCCGCGGAACCCGCTCTATCGCGCCGGATGCGCGATCAATTCCACAAAGAAGGAGCGTCCCGGTTGAACCATGCTGTCCACGAGTGGATTGAGTGCGATGGGGTCGGAGTAGTTCCTGTTGAACGCATTGCGCAGGCCCAGCCGAACGTCGAGGTTCGGCAGCAGATGCTTGGATGTCACAGTAAAGTCGGCGAGATAGGCCGGCGTCAGGGACGCACCCGCAAGAGTCAGCCGCGAGGATTCATACTGCATCCCGCTGCTGAGGTCGAACTTTCGCCCCAGCGGCACGGCGAAGCGCAGCTTGGCCAGATGTCCCGGTGAGTTTTCCAGGCCCGCGTCATCGCGTGACTGCTGCACGGCGTAGCTGGCCGTCGCTTCCAGCCAGTTAGCGGGGCGGCCGTTGATTTCAAGCTCGAACCCCTCGGCCTGGATCCGGCCGATGTTCTGATATTGAAGCAGTCCGTCGGCGAGGTACACGCCCTCCAGAAAATTGCGCAGCCGGTAACCGTAGGCCGATACCTGCAGGTTCATGCGCTGGCCGAGTTTCCGCTCGACGTCGACCTCGACCGTGTCCGCTCTTTCGGGGCGCGCGTTGGGATTGCCTACGCCGGAAAGTCCATCGCTGTAGAACAACTGAAACGCGCTGGGGTTGCGAAAACTGCGCCCGTAGAGCAGTTTGTAGGTCCACTCCGAACGTTGATAGATCAAGGCCGCCCGGGGCGATACGAAATCGCTGCGGTACGAGGATTCGTCGAAACGGAGTCCCAAATCCAGCTTCCAGCGTTGCGACAGTTGTTTTTCGTCTTGGGCGAATAAGGCCAGGGACCGGTCGCGGTTGCTGGTGCTCAGATACTGGATCGGTGCAGGGGACACGTCCCCGTCGGTTTGGAGGTTTCGTAGATCCACCTTGCCCTCCACGCCTACAGTAATGTCTCCGGCAAGGGACGGGCGCAAACGGTACGTGACTTGCGTCCCGATCCAATTTCCGAAGGTGTTCTGGCGGTTATCTTCCACGCCGCCGTTGCCCAGCGGATAGTCGAAGCGGCCTAAATAATGGTACGAGTCGTAATAGGTACGCCACCGCAGAGTGCCGCCGGCGATCTGCCGCGCATATACCGCATCGATGAAGTCGCGGTTGTCGTCGTTCTGCGTTCCCCGGTCGTTGAAGATGGTGGGGCCCCAGGAGATCGGCTGAATCTTGTCGTGGCCCGCGAAAGCGGCCGTGACGGTCCAGTTCCTCCACACCAGGCTGGAGAAGAAGTGGTACCCCTGTTCGCCGTTCATATCGATCGCGTTCCCGTAGTTGGTTTGCGGTGTGTTGTACTGCGGAAAGTAAAGCGGACTTTCGCCGCTGTTGTTGAACACCGATCCGGAGAACAAGACCTTGGCGCCGCCGAGAGACGCACTCGCCGTGAGCTGGCCCTTCTTCTCGCCGAAACTCCCGGTATCCCCGGTGAAGGTGAGCGGTCCCATTTCACTCGGGGACTTAGTGACGATGTTGATGGTGGCGAACATGGCATTGCTGCCGTACAGCGCCGAGGCCGGTCCGCGAATGATTTCGATCTGCTTGATCAGGTTCATGTCAATCGGAAAATCGTTGCCGAAGAAGAGCATGAAATCGAACACGTTGTCGGACATGTTGTGGCCGTTGACCATCACCAGAACATGGCTGCTATAGTCGCCCGGCAGGTTGAAACCACGCACACCCACGGTTTCGTAGGTCCGGTTATTGCTCATATAGAATCCGCGCACCGCCGACAACGCTTCGCCCAGCGTCCGGTACCCATACTTGCGGATATCCTCGGCGCTGATGATAGTCACGCTGGCGGGCGCGTCTTCGAGCGTCTGCGAGTGCAGGGCGGCGCCCTCGACTCTGACTTGCGTTAACTCTTCCAGAGTCAGCGCAGTCAGGTCCTGGCTGGCGCGATCGGCGGGCTCTTGGCCACCGGGCTGGCACGGCGGGGCGAACAGCAACGCGGCGCCGATCAAGATACTGAGTCGGCTCACAGTTCCGCTTATCGCCGGACCCCCGCGAAACATGAGCCGTAAGGCTTTACGGCCCCTTAGAGAGTGATTGTCAGTCTGTGGAAATCCTCGGCCCGGACTTCCCGATCCACAAGTAAGCCCAGCCGGAATACCCGGCGGCGGCCCGCGAGCCGCAGAATCGAAATTTCGAGACACGCCTTCGTAACGCAACTTCTAACACGTGTTCGTAACGCCGGAGCGGGCTGCTTCATCCATACGGCATATACTCCCGCTCGCAGTCGAAAGGTGTATAATTGCGGACGGCCTTGAGGCCACGTTTCATTCGCGGTTTCGTTCAAATTATGGAGAACCCGGCCCATCGCCGCCGCGTCCCACGTTTGACCGGAACACATCAAGTCGTTTAAGGAGAGATCACCCCATGCCCACCAATCGTGGAGTTGCGTACATCGAACCCGGGAAGGTCGAAATCCAATCGATTCCCTATCCCAAGTTGAGAATGCCCAAGTCGGAAACCGATCCATTCGGCGGCAAGGATGCACCTCACGGCGTCATTTTGAAGATCGTGACCACCAACATCTGCGGCTCCGATCAGCACATGGTGCGCGGACGCACCACTGCCCCCAAGGGCCTGATCCTGGGCCACGAGATCACTGGCGAGATCATCGAGAAAGGTTCCGACGTGGAGATGCTCAGCGTCGGCGACCTGGTGACCGTGCCGTTCAACATCGCCTGCGGCCGCTGCCGCAATTGCCGCGAAGGCAAGACCGGCATCTGCCTGACCGTGAATCCGGCGCGTCCGGGCGCGGCATACGGCTATGTCGACATGGGCGGCTGGGTCGGCGGGCAGGCCGAATACGTGATGGTGCCCTACGCCGATTTCAACCTGCTCAAGTTCCCCGACAAGGCCAAGGCCATGGCGAAGATCGCCGACTTGACGCTGTTGAGCGACATCTTCCCCACCGGCTACCACGGCTGCGTGCAAGCCGGAGTTGGACCCGGCACCACGGTTTACATCGCGGGAGCCGGCCCGGTGGGTCTGGCCGCGGCAGCGGGAGCCCAGTTACTTGGCGCGGCGGTGGTCATCGTCGGCGACATGATCCCCGAGCGCCTGGCGCAGGCCAAGAGCTTCGGCTGCGAGACCGTCGATCTCCGCAAAGACGCCACCCTGGGCCAGCAAATCGAACAGCTCCTGGGCGAGCCGCTGGTAGACTGCGCGGTGGATTGCGTGGGCTTCGAAGCCCATGGCCACGGCAAGAACGCGGGCAAGGAACAACCGGCCACCGTGCTGAACTCGCTGCAGGAATTGGTTCGCGCGGGCGGCTCCATCGGTATCCCCGGCCTGTACGTGACCGGCGATCCCGGCGCCGTCGACGAAGCTGCGAAGATCGGCGCTTTGAGCATCCGCATCGGACTGGGTTGGGCGAAGTCGTGCTCCTTCCATACCGGCCAGTGCCCGGTGCTGCGCTACAACCGCCAACTGATGTCGGCCATTCTGCACGACAAGGTGCATCCGGCCAAGGCGACCAACGTGCAAATGATCACGCTCGATCAGGCCCCGCAAGGCTACAAGGATTTCGACAAGGGCGCGGCCAAGAAGTTCGTCATCGATCCGCACAACTCCACCAAGCAGGCCGCGTAGGAAGCGGCACGGGTCGGCAGTTCACCACGCCGGGAGCTGGGTACCACCCGCTCCCGGCGTTTTCCTTTATGTCAGTCGCAGCACGGATTGGAGCTGGGAGCCCAGCCGCCGGCCCACCTCTTCCGGAAGAGCGCCAAGTTTTCGGTCGATCAACCGGTTGTCGAGCGTGAACAGCTTCATGCGGATCAGGCAGTCCTTCGATAGTCCCGCGGTCCCGCCTTGGATGCGGATGTCACCCGCCATTCTCGAATGGTGCGCCGACGTGATCATGGCCATGATCGAAAGCCCGCCCCGATTGAACGCGCGCCCGGAAAGCACCACTGCGGGACGTAGCTTCACCTCCGCGGATTCCGAGAACGGAAACGGGACCACCACCACGCTCCAGGCCTCACAGGTCACCGAAATCCTCCGCGTCCTCCGGCGAGTTCCATTCGGCTTCCAGCGTTTTCGCCACGCTGGAATGCCAGGAAGCGTCGTACGGCCGCACCTTCCGGATCACGACGCCCGCAGCCGTGGTCTCGTAGGCGATCGAGTCTCCGGGCCGCACTTCCAGGCGCACACGCACCTCGCGCGGAATGGTGGTCTGCCCTTTTTGCGTGATCTTACTGGTAAGCATGCCTTACCTCCTTACCAGCTTACCGCAAGGCCAGGGCCGTCGCCGCACATTCCGACTTCGCCGACCAAAACGGCGCCGCGCTGACGGTGGTTTCCAACTGGCAGGCGGGATTGAAATGATTCCTGTGGCCGCTAAGCCGTAGCGAGCGCCAACACCTTTCACTGAACCCACCAGGCATGAGCCTCTCCGGATCGAAGGAAGCGCCCGGCTGGAATCCACGACCTGCGGACAGCGCGGCCAAGCGATATGACGACGGATTAGCGGCAGCACGGAGATTGGCTACGCAAGCCCGCTACGACGCTCAGGGTTCGATCATAGTGGGCGGAATTGGGCCATGGGGTTTGACCGCCACGACGACGTCGGAGAACTTGCCCCGGTAAACAACAACCAACTTCTCCTTATCGATGAACTCCCGCCACAACACTCCGTCCATTACATAGATTGATCTGCCAACAGAAAGTTCGGGAGTCTCCAACTCAAACTTAGGAAATGTTTCCCGCGCCGACAACACTCGATAGTAGTTCAGCGCAGTGACGTACAAACCGGTTACTCCAGCGTCGGTGACGCCGTAGGCATGGTTGAGCCGCGCCATTACGGAATAAACGTCCTTCACGTCCGCATCCCATTCGTATTCTTTGAAATAGCTCAGCCTGAGGCAAAGCACGGAGTAAAGGGCCAGGCAGGCGAATACCGCCATGAGACCTCGGCTGAGCCACCGGGAGACGACGGATCGGGCCGGCACCGCCGCGATGATCCCCGCAATAAGAGTACACAACGGCACCAGAAAGATCCCCGTCCGGCCCAGTGGAAGAGGCAGTTTGTAGAAGCGGAATGCCAGCCAGCTCATCATCACGGATAACGTTGCGATGCCAACGAGCGAGAACGCGAATCTCCCCAGCCATCGCGCGCGGGCATCCTGAACCCATGAACCGTCGAGGCCGGTCGCCACAAGCTGACACAGACAGAGAATAGAGAGAAACCGCGGCAACCACGGTCCGAGAAAATTCATGGCCGAGTACCAACGGGACCCTCGGAATCGCGGGTCCAGTTGGTAAAGCGAAGACTGGACCAGGCCTGTCCCATTTCTTTAAGCGAGTGTGCGCCCCACCACAACTCGCCTTTCGGCCAGTGCGATAACGCATAACCGCACATCAGAAGCACGACGATAAGTCCTGGCAACGCACAGAATCCGAGAGTGCCCACGATAGTTTCCCCTTCGCGCCGCTGTATCGCCCACGTAACTATGGCGAGAAACGCCGCGCCATCGACGAAGGCGAATGAAAAATTCGCCGTAAACGAAAGCCCTAGCGCCAGCGACGCCAATACGCAGGAGGTCTGCAGCGAAGGCCGGCCCTTCACGCGATTCCACACCGGAACCGCAATCGCCGCCAAAAGGAAGGCGTCCGCCAAGCTGTAGCCCCGCGCGGCCACCATGAAATCGAACAAAAACGGATTATATGTCAAGCAAATGAAGAGCAGCATCCGGAGAGTGAACCGATTCGTAATGCTCTTGCATAAGAAACCGCAAACGCACACATACAGCACAGCGCCCAGCAGGGCAGGCAAACGAACTGTGATGCTGGACGTCCCGAACGCGTGTGTGCTAATCCACATCAGCAGGGTATTAAGAACATGATTGTTGGAGCTAGCCTCCCACGCCTTACTCAACGACAGAGCGACGAAGTAAAGGTACGTGAAGGCTTCATCGATCGTGATGGATTGCACGGAAGCGCGGACGATGGCCCACACGATCGCAAAGACGCCCGCTAGAATCAGCAGCCAATCTTGGAACACGCGTCTATTCAGAGGTGTCATTAAAAGAAAAGGAGATCGAAGTCTTGATTTTTCTACATCCTGAGATGTTTTAAGGGGCAAGTGCCCGGGCGTGGACGGCTCCCTTCTCTTTTTTACTAAACGATAAAGCTATGTTATCGCCTCTACGCCGCACAGCGAAACGACCTGAAACCACACGGCGTCCCAACCCGCTTGGCACAGCGTTGCCGCCCTACCCCAGTTGCAGCAACGAAAAAATCTGATCCCCCAACGCCTGCCCCACCGCCTCGGGCAACTCCCCCAGCTTCTTCGCGATCGAGTCCGTGTCGATCGTGAACAACTTCATCCGGATCACGCTGTCTTTGGCCAGCCCCGCCGTGCCCGCCTCCACCCGGATATCGCCCTCGGCCGCAGGCCGCCGCGCCGACGTCATCGGAGCCAGAATCGTAGTCCCGTTCTGATTGAACTCCCGCGTGGACACCACCGCCGCCGGATGCAGCGCGCCGCAGCCGGACGCCCCCAACGGAACCGCGACTACGGTCCAGGCCTCATAGGTCGTGTCACAGTTCATGAAAATCCTCCCGGTCCTCGCGCGAAAGCCAATCCGCGGCCAGAGTCGCCTCCACGCCGCCGGGCCGCACCTTGCGAATCGGCACGCTCGCCTCCCCACCCGCCTCCCCTCCCGCATGGATCTCGTACGCGATATGATCCCCCGGCTCGATCCCCAGCCGGACGCGCACCTCGCGCGGCAACGTAGTCTGCCCCTTCGCCATGACTTTGCTAACCGGCATTCCCTACCTCCCTACACCATACTGCCTACTGTCGGGCTCCCCAACGCCCTACCCAATGCTATCCCCGCCCGCCCAGCCCGAGCCGGTCCGCCCCCCTGACAAAACGAACCCAAGGCTCCTCCAAGCCCTTCATCCAAAGGGACTTCCCAGAACTTCCAAACGAACCCCAGCAGCCTGTGACCGAGGCGCACGCAGACCGTGAGCCCCGTTGCTCTAGAATGGAGAGTTTGAAGTTCGCCGCGAAAGGAATCGACCCTTGCCGAATCTTGAGGTGAAGTGCTCCAAGGAGATGGAGGCCTACTTTTTGGAGAGCGACGGAGAGCTTCTCAGAAAACTGCACGCTCTACTCCAGGACCATCAATCGCTGGACCCGGTGACGGAAGCGCCCAAGAACACGGTGCTGCGAAACCGCGTCGCGACCACGCTCACGCCCTGGACGTTCTGCATCGTGGGCGATGAAGCCGGCCCCAGCAAGCGCGTTTCGGTCAACTTCGCGCTGGGCGACAAACCGGATCGCAAGGGACCCTTAGGCGACCGGCTCCGCAAGGATTTGGGACTGGATCTGGAGGAAGTGATCGTCACCCATCTGGCGGACAAATACCAGATGGAAGAGGGCCGCGAGTACACCATGGTCTCCGAGACCCGGGAGGTTAACCGGCATCACTATAACGACAAGCCCCGCAAGCGGGCAAAGTCTCGGCCGAGGAACCTGGAACCCGATTCCCAGCCCGCCGCGCCGGCCTTCGCGCTGCCGCCCGGAGCGATCAACACGCATTGCCATGTGAATAGTAACGGCATGACGCCCTTTCCCTGGTCGGAGGACCGCAAGTACGATCCTGCATTCGCGCCCTGGCGGAAGCTGGAAGAACTGGATAACCATCTGGGCTTCTCCGGCGAGGTGATCGTGGCCGCGACCTGCCATGGCACCGACAACAGCTACATGCTCAATGCCCTGAAGAAATCCAAGGGCCGAGCCTTGGGCGTCGCGTTCGTCGACAAGAATGTATCGGACGATGAACTTGCCGCGCTCGATCAGGCGGGCGTGCGCGGCGTGCGCTACAGCTACGTGAAGCGCCTCACGAATCCTCCGCCGCCGGAAGAGATGGTGAGCATGGCGCACCGTCTGAAACGGCTGAAGGACACGGGGAAGCTCAAGAACGACTGGCATATCGACCTGTATTGCGAAGCGGCGGACTTGAAGGATCTGGAATCGTACATCAAGTCCATCCCAATCCCGGTGGTGTTCGACCACATGGCCGCGCCAGTGATCGAGAATGGCGTGAGCAACCCCGAATTCCAGCGCTATCTGCAACTGTTCCGCGACAAGCAGGATTGCTTCGCCAAGCTGACGTGCCCGGAGCGTCTCACGGGATCGAACCAGCCCGTGGAATGGAACAAAGTGGTGCCGTTCGCGCGAGCCCTGGCCGAGGAGTTTCCAGAGCGGGTGATCACCGGCACAGATTGGCCGCATCCCAACATGAAAGAGGGGCAGATGCCCAACGACGGTGAGTTGGTCAACTGCTGGATCTGGGAGATCGCGGGCAGGAGCACCGCAGAGTTAAAGCGCATCCTCGTGGATAACCCACGCAGGCTTTTTAACTGAAATTGGTAAGCCCCCGGTTCGACCAGTGAGACTTGAAAAGGTTTGACCGTTCCGGGAGTAAGATCCTCCTCAAGTGGTTGATGACCAACCCAAGGAAGGATCTAGACCATTTTCTGAGATAATATAGACCAGCTCTGGCGATCCGGCTGCAAGCAAGAGATGGCGAAGGCCTATTCTGACGATCTACGACGGAAGTTGTTGGAGGCGCATCAGCAGGGGGAAGAGAGCCTGGAAGAGTTA
>DATNJC010000201.1:0-4881 GCA_035604115.1 Bryobacteraceae bacterium
TCTCGTTGGCATGGAACGCCTGATTCCCTTGGACAGCATGAATCCCAACCTGTTTTTCCTCCTACAACGTTACCTTGGTCTTTGCTGGGCTTGGCGGCGTCTAAGCCGTCGATCCTGGCTAATTTGGACAGCTGTGGTTGCCAACCCGCCTGCCCGCGCCGCAAAAGCGAATCGCCCGCGCAGAATGCCCCGACCACAGCCGCCGTTCAGTATCCCTGCATTTTGCCAGACCCAACATCCCGCGTACTTTCGTTTGTGAGCCAGCCTGCGCGTCACTCGACCGCGGCAGGTATCATTACGTGCCACATTCGCGATTTGCCGATGCTTTGTCCATTGGGAAGCGGTAGAGGGCACGCCAGCGCTCTCGTACAATTGAGGAATGGCGATGCGGCGAATGCCTATACGCAGTGCAGCCCCGGCAAGGCCGAAATACCTGTTTGCTGAACGAGGGTCACCGTATGAAATTACTTTGATGCTGGCGGATCGACTCAAGAACGAATTGGCTTCGATACCGCAGGAGGTTCTTCTGGAAACCTCACCAGAGGCATTGATAAATGAAATCGTCCAGCGATACACGCTGCAAGTGCCGATCCTCGACCGGAACAACATCACCGAATTCGAGCCCGTTGAAATCAAGCTGCAAGTTCCGCAAAACAGTCAGTACGGCTGCTTCGCTGGCCCCGGCCCGCATTTTGTCGACGCGATCGCATTCCAAATCCGGGTTCCTTTCACCGGTGATCGCAATCTGTTCCGCTATTCCACAACAGGGTTCGGCAACCTGATCGAGGGCGAAGTCCTTGACGATGCCGTTGTCCTCACCCACATCGCGAAAGAACCAGATATCGAGGCCGTCAATCGAGAATTTACCGAGCGAATGGACCGGATCGAAACCACACTCCAATTTTCGAGAGAGCAGGTCAGCCAGTGGAGCAACGGTCTAGTGAATCAGGTCAAGCCCGCCGTCGAGAAACGCATGACAACCATTCAGCGAAACCGGTCCATGTCCCTCGGATACCAACGGGCAGCAGCGTCGACCGAGAGGGCGTCGGCTCCATCAATGCCCGCAGGGCATACCACGCCCCGACAGCCCAGAACAAAGTCCGATATTTTCCTCTCACACGCCTCTGAAGACAAGGACGCAATCGCGCGACCGCTTTACGAAGCGCTCACAGCGGCCGGAGTGACCGTCTGGTTCGATGAAGCCGCTCTGCGTTTGGGTGACAGCCTTCGGCGCAAGATAGACGACGGGCTTGCCCGCTGCAACTACGGGGTCATCGTTATCAGTTCGAATTTTCTTAGTAAGGAGTGGCCGCAGCGAGAACTTGACGGGCTCGCGGCTCGCGGGGTCGCCGATGGTAAAACCATAATCCTGCCGATTTGGCACGATATCGATAAAGCAACCATCATTACGAAATCCCCAACACTTGCTGATCGATTTGCGGCGAAGTCCACCGAGGGCATCCCAGTACTCGTTGAAAAGATTCTTCAGGTCGTCCGCCAGTAGCTTCGCGTGTAAGCTGGGGGCTCCGCGCGCGAACTACCTTGCCGGCCCCCCCTGGCCGCCCCCTCCAGCCTGCGTCTTGTCGCCTCACCTCTTGACCGTCGGACAGAAGTGTCCGAACATGGTATGAATGAAGGGTGCGGAATTCGAGCGCCGGATACGCAAGCTCGCCCGGCGCAAGAAGGTCGCTTGCCAATTCGTGGCCGACCAAGGAAAAGGAAGCCATGGCCGTCTGTATTTCGGCGAAGAATTCACGACGCTCAAGGATCGAAAGAAGGAGATTGGTCACGACCTGCTGGTCAAGATGTGCCGTGATCTGAAAGTCGATCCCCATCGGCTATGAAGGATAACCCTATGTTTGCTTTTGCGTATCCAGCGACGTTCACGGCCGGCCGCCAGGGCCGCATCCTGGTTGAGTTTGTAGATCTTCCACGTGTAGCCACGGATGGCAAGGACGCGCGCGAGGCCTTCGAAGAGGCTATGGACGCTCTTGGGTCCGATCTTTCCATCCGCCTGTCCCGCCGGGAGGACATCCCGGTACCCTCGGCCGCCAAGCGCGCGCATCGCTTGGTGCCGGTGCCGCTTTGGCTTGCTCCGAAGCTGGCGCTCTACCTGGCGATGCGCGACCAGCACGTCAACAACTCGGAACTGGCCCGCCGCCTCGGCGTTCACGAGCGGGTCCTGCGCCGCATGCTCGATCCGCGGCATGCCACCAAGGCGGAGCGGATACAAGCTGCCCTGGCAGTCTTGGGCAAACAGATGACGGTAGAAGTCCGGGACGCAGCCTAAACGACACGGTCCTCTAACGCTCCTCTAATGCCCAACCCGTGGAATTGGTGAAGATAGGGAATGGCTCACGAGTACGTTTGGTCCGCGTAGGCGTGCGTGCGCTATCATGAGCACTGTGCAGGAACTTCGCCGCATTACGATCGATCCGGACGTGATGGGCGGCAAACCGTGCATTCGAGGCATGCGCGTAACCGTCGGCATGGTCGTGGAATCGATTGCCGCGGGCCGCAGAGTCGAAGATCTATTGGCCGATTTTCCGTACCTCGAGGAGCAGGATATCCGCGAGGCTCTCGCCTTCGCCGCCAGTCTCGCCCAAGGACGTGAAGTTCATCTCGCCAGTTGATTCGTGCGGCTCTTGATCGACATGAACCTCACGCCCCGCTGGGTTCCGGCGCTTTCCGCGGCTGGTCATGAGGCGGTTCATTGGTCGGTCCTGGGACCCATCGGCGCGCCGGATTGGATCATTTGCGAATACGCGCGCGAGCACGGGTTCGTATTGGTCACGAACGATCTGGATTTCCCGCGGATACTTGCCCACACGTTGAACAGGAAACCTAGTGTCATTCTGCTCCGCGGCGAGCCACTGATTCCGGAGTTGCGAAGCGAAGGCCTGATCAGGGCCATCACTGAGTGCTCGGCGGAGCTGGACGCCGGGGCCATTCTCACGCTCGATTGGTCGGATCGCCCACGCGCCCGCCTGCTGCCATTGAGGTGACCGTGGATTACACCTACAATCGGGACATGGTCTCGGACCGCACTCGCCTCCGTGCCCGTGTGCCCCCCGTGAATTTCCAGCGAGCCGCATTCCCGCTAGCCGCCGTAGCTCTGGTCCTTGCAGCCACCACCACCGCCTGCTCCCGCACCCCGCGCACCGCCACCCAGCGGGTAGCCATCCTGGGCATCGATAACCTCTCCGGCGACGCCAGCTTGGATTGGATCGCCACCGCCGCGCCCCGCATCGTAGCGTCCCAACTAACCGGCGCGTCGGGCACCACGGCCATGCTCGCAACCTCCGCAAGCGACGCCTACGCCGACGGAGCCACACGTTTCCTGCACGGCTATTTCGACCGTCGCGACGCGCCCGCCACCGGCGCCGCACCGCTTCACTTCGAATTCCGCCTGGAAGACGCCGCCTCGCACGCGATGCAGGACGTAATCGCCCTCAACGCCAACCCGATCCAGGCTCTCGACACACTGGCACACCGCATCGACCCCTCCGCGCACGCCTTCTCCAGCTCGAACCAGCAAGCCATCGAAGCCTTCGGCCGCGGCGAGTATGAGCGCGCCGTGGAACTGGACCCGGACTTCAGCGCCGCCTGGCTAGCCTGGGCCCAATCGCTGGCCGCCACGCCCTCCGCGGCCAGCGCGGACCAGGCCGCCAGCGTCACCACCCGCGCGCTAGCGCAACCCGGCCTCCGCAGCGCCGCCGATCGTTCACGCCTGGAGTTACTGGCGGCATCCCTGACCCACGATCCCGAAGCGGAGTTGCGGGCGCTCGAAGGTCTGGCGTCGCAGTCTCCCACCGACCCGAAAACGGCGCGCGCCCTGGCCGAAGCCGCAATGAACGCGCGCCAATTCACCCGCGCGGCCAAGTATTATGAGACGTTACTCCGTCTGGTCCCCGGCGACCCGTCCTCCGAGAACCTGTTGGGCTACGCTTACGCCTTCGCCGGCGACATAGACGCGGCCATGAAGGCGTTCGACGCCTACCGGCGGCTGCCCGGCCAGGAGGCCAACGCGCTCGATTCCATCGGTGAAGCGTACTTCGTCAATGGCCGGTTCCCAGACGCGGAGCGTTTCTTTCTGCAGGCCCATGACAAGGACGCGGCCATGCTCGGCGGCGGAGACCTGCTGAAGGCGGCCTACGCCCGCTACCTGGCCGGCCGCATCCAGCGAGCGGACGCCGACGTTGCAGCCGCCGATCAAATCTTCAATCGCTTCGTGGATATTCGCGAGCAAGCCAAGGACCCGCTGTTGCCCTGGAAGAAAGCGGTGTGGTTCTACGGCACCGGCCGAGCCGATCAAGCGCGTCAGACGCTGGAGTCGGCACTACTATTGCCATCCGCTCAGAGCCCGTCCGCTCAGGCAACACCCCCGCCGGCCACGTCCCCTCAGGCCGCGTCTGGGCAGTTCGCGGTCCTGGCGCGGAGGCAGCTAGCCGTTTGGAAAGCTCCACCGGTGCTTAGCGACCTCACCGCGCTCAAACGAGCCTACCAGTCCTCCACGCCCTCCACCGACGGGCTAGCGCGCACATTTTACGCCGCCGCCCTGCTGGCGAACGGCCAAAAGGACCAAGCTCAAAAACTGGCCGCGCCCTGGCCGCTTCCAGACGCCGCCGGAGATCCCGTGCTACAGGCATTTCTCTACCCCCGATTCTTGGAACTCCGCGAGAAGCTGAAGTAGCGCCTCCGCCGCCGTCCGCCGAGCCCCCCGGCCGCCAAGACCCAACCCCTAACAGCCCGTGTCTAAAGTCCACAAACATGTGACCCCAGAAATGTTTTGACCTTACAATCGATCTATGGCGATGGGCACGCGCAAGAAGCGACAGCGGCAAGAGGAACTCTGGTACGGCGGCGAGTTGCCCACAGCCC
>DATNJC010000202.1:0-17989 GCA_035604115.1 Bryobacteraceae bacterium
CGGCCCACCCTACGACTCGCAGGCGCAAACTTGCCTTCCCCTCGCATTCCCACCCCTCGCTTTGCCAGCCACCACCGGAAAATCGTTCTATCGACGGGCGCAGGTGATGACAGCGGTTCCCTACAGGCGGATTACGGTCACTAGAGACGGGCGCGCCGCAACAGGGTTGTAGGAGGCCCTGTGTGCTATCCTTTCCCGCATGGCAAAGAGCCGGCTCCCTTTCGCAGTCTGCTTCCTGGCCTTCGTCGTGACTTTCTCCCTCGTGTCTCTCTCCGGGCAAACCGGACGGAGTTCCTTGACCGGCGTGATTTCCGATCCGCACGGCGTTGTCGCCGAGGCGCCCATCCAAATGAAGAACAAGGCCACTGGAGCCCTAACCCGGACCGCCAGCAAAAGCGACGGGAGCTACGCGTTCTCCAACCTGCCCGCCGGGACCTATGAGCTTACCATTGTTATGCCGTGCTGCGCTTATAACCGTTTCAGCAAGGACGTCACGGTCGACGCCAGCCAGAGCGCCCAACTGGACATTCGGCTCTCCGAAACGATCAACGGAACCACGTTGGGAGACGATCCGGGCAGAACTGCGGCCATGATGAGGAAGCGGGCGAAAGTCCCCAACAAGCCCGTGCCCCGTGCCGCCGGTGGAAAGCCCGATCTCTCTGGCGTCTGGCTGGACAACCGCGACCCGTATCCGGAACAAGCGGAATTGTTGCCTTGGGCCGCGGCAGTCCGGAAGGAGCGCGCCGATAACCTGGGTAAAGACGACCCTCACAACCGCTGTCTTCCCGATTCGCCGCCCATGCCGGCGGCTTCGACGCCCTTTATAGGGAAGCTGGTGCAGACTCCTGGGCTGTTGGTGATCCTGTTCGAGGACGTACCCGGTTTTCGCCAGATCTTTCTGGACGGCCGGGGCCATCCGGCGAATCTCGATCCCACGTGGATGGGACATTCCGTGGGCAAGTGGGAGGGAGACACGCTGGTGGTCGACACCGCCGGATTCAACGACCGGAGTTGGATCGGCGGCAACTTCCCTCATACCGAGATGATGCGGATGACTGAGCGCTACCAGCGCGTGGATTACGGCCACATGCAGGTGCACGTCACCTTCGAAGATCCCGGCACCTTCGTGAAGCCGCTACACGCCAATCTGAAATGGGACCTCGCCCCGCAGGAGGAGTTGCTCGAGTTCGTCTGCGAGAACAACAAACCCGAGCACCTGGTCGGCAAATAGTAGCTGCCGGCTTGCAACCCGATTCCGGGTTAGTACGTCAGAAGACACATTATGCCGTTCCGACGAATGTGTTTCGTCACGGTGTTGTTTGCGGCGTCGCTTTCCGGGCAGCGGTTTTCGACGGCGACCCGGCAGCAGGATCTCAACTACGTCGCCAGCCAGGTGCCGAAACTGCACGCGAACTTCTTCTTTCAGCTTGATCCGGCGACGTATCAGAAGGCGGTAGCGGCTCTACAAGCTCAAATCTCCACGCTCACCGACGCCGAATTCTATGTGCAATTGACTGCGCTCATCAGCTTGGCGGGCGACGCCCACACGACGATTTACCTGGCCGATTCCACCGCGTTCAACGCGGGATTCCAGCAATTCCCTTTGCAATTCCGCTGGCTGGACGATGGTGTCTTCGTAACCGCGGCTGCGTCGCCCTACGCGCAGGCGCTGGGCGCTCGCCTGGTTAAGGTGGGCGATTTCCCCATCGATCAAGTGGTGCAGAAGCTGGGCGCGATCATTCCTCACGCCAACGATCAATGGCTGCACTACTTTGCCCCGCAATACCTCAACAGCCAGCAGGTTTTGCAAGGGCTGGATTTGCTGCCCGTGGCCGCGACATCGGCGCTGACGTTTCAGACGTTGGGCGGCACCCAGTTTACGCTGCAAGTCGGACCTTCGTCCGCCGGAGCGCTGCAGACCGCGCCGGATCCCACGGCCGGGCCGCTGCCCGATTATCTTCAGCAGGCGAGCCAGAACTACTGGTACACCTACTCGCCCGCGAATCGGATGCTGTACTTCAAGTACAACAAGTGCGCGGACGATCCGAACAACCCCTTCGCGGCCTTCGCCGCCGCGGTGTTAGCGACTCTGGACACCCAACCGGTAGATACGTTGGTCATCGATTTTCGGGGCAATACCGGCGGCGATGACTCGGTCATCAGCCCCCTGCTCAACGGGCTCGCTACGCGCGCGCCGGCCCTTCTCGCCAATCCGCGATTACGGGTTTATGACGTGATCGACAAAGGGACCTTCTCTTCCGGCATGGATGGTGCGATGGAGATCAAATCGACTGCGCTCCAGACTGCAGCGCAGTTTCCGGCCCTCAACCTTGGCGGAGTATTCGTCGTGATCGGCGAACCCACCGGAGGTAAGCCGGCCGAATACGGCAGCGTGAATAAGTTCACGTTGCCCGGATCCGGCCTCGATGGACAGTATTCGACGAAATACCTCCCGAACCCCACCGGCATTCCGGATCTTCCCTCGTTCATGCCGGACGTTACCATCTCGACGCGTTCCACGGATTTTTTCGCGCGCTACGACCCCGTTTTGGGCGCCATTCTGGGGCGCGTGGGTGGAGTTCCGCCGGCTCCCTCCGGCAACGTGATCACCGTGAACGGCGCCAGCTTCCGTGCCGATCAAGGCATCGCGCCGGGATCGTTCGCCACTGCCTTCGGGAGTTTTTCTCAGACGCCGGATCAGGTGACGGTGAATGGCATCGCGGGGCAATTCATCGGCGGGAGCACATCCCAAGTCAACTTCGTGGTGCCGGCCTCGATCCCGCCCGGAACCGCGACGATTTCGGTTCGTGCGGGCGGCATGGAGCTGGCCAGCGGCCAAGCGGCGATCACGGCGGTTGGCCCGGGCATCTTTGTTCTCGCGGGTGCCAATCCGTCCCAGCCGGGTGCGGTGGAGAATCAGGATTACTCGGTAAACGGCAGCTCGAATCCCGCCGCGCCGGGGTCGGTGGTGCAGATTTTCGCGACTGGCTACGGACAACTTTCGGGCTCCCCGCAAGTGTTCTTCGCCGACGTTCCCGCTCAGATTCTATTTAGCGGTCCAATTGCGGAGTATCCAGGCTTGTGGCAAATCAACGCGATAGTTCCCTCTACATTGTCAGGGCAAATTCCGGTCTTCATCGCCGCGGGGAATCTGACCAGCAACGCAGTGACGATCGCGGTGCACTAACTGCAGCTTGGCTCGCCCGGCGCGCTGGTAAGAAAGTGACCCGCAACACCTGGAGGGCGTTCACGTCGCGGCCGGACTTCCGGGTGGCGGCTTCCAGTTACGACAGCGATTTTCTCGTTACTTGCAAACAACTAGTCACTATGATATACATAGGTACTAGGAGGTAACCATGAAACCTGCAGCAGTCTTACTCATCGCGCTGGGTTGTGCTTCCGGCGCTTTCGCCCAACAGCCGGCGCCTGCGCCCCCAGCCTCGGTTGGTGCGGCCATCGACCGCGAAATTAGTCTGGTGGAAGGACAGATCGTGGCGGCAGTGGAAGCCATGCCTGAAGCCAAGTTCAATTTCTCGCCTGAGAGCCTCGCCATCGACGGAGCGAACTTCAAAGGCGTTTACACTTTCGCGGGGCTCGTGAAGCATCTGGCGGCGGCGAACTACTTCCTCTGGGGCAGCGCGGGAGGCGATAAAATTCCGCCTACCATCACGGGCGTCAAGGGTCCGGAATCGATGACTTCGCGGGCGGAAATCATTCAGCTTCTCAAAGGCTCTTTCGCCTCGGGGCACCATGCCGCCGCCGCTCTCACGCCCGAAAACTCCTTGGATATGGTGTCCGGCACGGGCGGCGCCAAGGTCCCCCGGGTGTACGCGCTGACGTTCGCGGCCGTTCACGCCTATGACGAATATGGGCAGATGGAAGAATATCTTCGCATGAACGGTATCGTCCCTCCTGCAAGCCGCGGCAACTGAGAGGTCGCTTTCAGACACGGGCATTTTGCGAAACTGAAGAGTGCCGGGCTACGCGGACCGGAGTGTTTTGTAGATGGTCAGAAAGTACTCTCTCAAATGCCCGGTAGCGCGGACGCTCGATGTTATCGGTGACCGATGGGCCATCCTAATCCTCCGGGATCTGTTTCGCTACGAAACGCGCCGGTTCCAGGATTTCGCGGCCACCCTGCCCGGCCTGACGCCGAGTGTTCTGTCGGCTCGATTGAAAGATCTCGAATCCAACGCGATTATCGCGAGCCGTAACTATGCGGATCACCCTCCCCGGCTGGAATACTTCCTGACCCCTAAGGGACGGGAATTGGGGCCGGTTCTCTTGGCCCTGAAGAAATGGGGTGAAAAACATGCTTGAGGGGATTCGGTCCTCGCAAGCTGCCAGGGAATCCGTTAACGGCGCGCTGAGGCGCGACGTGCATCGAAAGCCGCCTGCATCTCTTCGACAATCGCCTGCGCAGCCTCACGGGGGGTGCCGCGTTCCGGAGCCGTGATGGGCCGGCCGACCACCAGGTAATCGGCCCCGTCGCGGATAGCGCCGCCGGGAGTTGTGATGCGCTTCTGATCGCCGGCCTGGGCGCCCGCGGGCCGGATTCCCGGTGTCACCACCAGGAGTTTCCCGCCGCAGGCAGCTTTGATCTTGGCCGCCTCCTGACCCGACGCGATCACCCCGTCGCAGCCCGCCTCCAGTGCTTTCCGCGCCCGGAACAGAACCAGTTCCTCGATCGAGTTAGTGTAGCCCATCTCAGCCATGTCGCCGGCATCCAGGCTGGTGAGCACAGTCACCGTGAACAGTTTCAATCCCGAATCGCCGCGGCCCTCAACGGCCGCTTTGATCAGCGTGCTGGGTCCGTGGATCGTCAGGAAGGAAACGCCCAGACGGCTGGCCCGCGCCACCGCTTTCTTCAGCGTCTCGCCGATGTCGTAATACTTGTAATCCAGGAAAACCTGCTTGCCTTCGCGAATCAATGCGCGGATGAAGTCCTCGACACCCTCGGCGAGTTGCATGACTAAACCGACCTTGAAGAACGTCGCCGTCCCCTCGAGCGAATCCACCAACTGCCGCGCTTCGGCCACTCCAGGAAGATCCAGCGCAACGATCAGGCGGTCCTTCGCGGACACACGAGTAGCGCCGGATTGGGGCTGAGCTGTCGGCATAGATCTGTTACGGCTTGGGCGCGTCGATATTCGGAACCTTGATGCGGCCTTCGACTAGCCCCTTATTGTTTTCCTCGCAGGAGTACTCTTGAATCTCCCAATCCGTGCGAAGCGTGAACGTGCGCTTCATGACCAACGGCTTGGTGTAGGTCTTGGGATCGTCCACGGTCTGCTCATAAGCCAAGTGCCCGGCATCGGTCCGGGTGAACTTCTCGATCATGTGCAATTGATTACTATGGGGATGCCCAATCGTGTCCAGCCGCGTCAGGCCGTTAAAGTTGGTGGTGTCAACCACCAGAGTGTCGCCGTCCCAGTGACCTACGGAATCGCCGAACCAGGTGGGGACCTTCTTCTTGTGCTCACGCCCGTCCAGGGGCAGAACCTTGAACCAGGTGTTCTGCTCATACAGAAAGGACACGTGCGTCGGTGTCTGCATGATCTGAATCGGGTCCGGGGAACCCATGGCGCGAGAGTGCCCGAAGGGCAGGCAAGCGCCGGTGTAGTCGCCTTCTTCGGGCTTGTACGACTCCCACTGCTGTTTGCCCCACTCGGTGAAGGGCAGCGGAGCGCCGCCCATGGCACGCTGAATATCCGGGACGTAGGGTCTTTGCCAGACACCGTTCAAATCGGGCTTGCCCCAAGGAGTTACGGGCGTCGGTCCCTCGGGAGGGCGGTAACTGCTGCCGCCGCGGCCGCCACCTTTGCCCTTCCCCTGGTTGGCGGCCGGGGGGCCGTCCTGAGCTTGCGATTGAACCATCAGGAAGGCGGCGGCAGTCACCGTGGTCGCTGCGGCAAACAACAGGCGGTAATTCACAAGTGTCTCCTAGCGCTCGGTTTGACTCAGGATGGTGCGGCCGTCTTTGGATTTTAGGTCGCGGGTGCTGCAAGTCTTCGAGGCGTCCTTGGCCAGAATCCCGTTGAGCGTGACCTCGTCGCCTTCCTTCACGGATTCCGGGTTGAATCCGGCGCGGGTCATGGCGTTGGGCGAGCCCAGCTCGCATTGCCACTTCTCGGTTTCCCCGGCGGAATTCTTGACGTCCAGATACACCCAGGCGTGCGGATTGCGCCAATCGAGCTTGGTGACGGTTCCGGTTAGCGAAACGGGTTTCTTCTGGTCGTATTCGGCGGCGAGGGAATGGTGCGCCCACAGAGAGCCTACTCCGAAGGCGCCGCAGAGCGCGAGGATAATAGTGCGCTGGTTCATAGCTTGACTCCTGGTAGGAAAAACCTCAGCGTGCGAAAGGGTCCGATTGCGCTGGGCCTTATCATAGTTCACCATTTCCTAGGCTGCTTCGCAACTTCCTCGCCGCCAGCTTCGCTTCGCAGCCCGCCCCCACCCCGCAACCCGCCAGTCGAAAAATGTGTATACCACGCCGCGTGAATTCGCGTCATACTGGAAAAGCCATGTTCTCGCGGACTGTACTGCTCACCTTCGCCGCTCTGGCCGCGTACGGGCAGATCGGGTTGCCGGGACAGTATCCGGGTCAATACCCGCCCGGCCGGAATCCACGCCAAGGGCCTTACCCGAACGATCCCAACGATCCCAGGAACGATCCTCGAAACCGCCAACCCGCGGGCTCGCGACGCGACAACTCGCGGGATCGCGTGGCGACCGTGAACACCTCCGGCATTCTGCGCCGGTTTGCGGGGAACCAACTGGTGATTGAATCCGACGACCACCGTGTGATCTGGTATCGTCTCTCCGACAAAGCTACGGTGGAAAAGAACGGCAAGGCCGCCGAGCTAAACAGCTTCGGCCTCGGCGATTACCTGAGTGTCGATTCCACCGAGGACGATCAGGGCATCTACACGGCGATGACGGTGGAATGGAGAAAGGCCGCGACACCCGCCGACGCTGGGCATGCCCGCGAGACCTGGGATCTTCCGAAGATCGCCAACGTGCAAACAGCGAGCGCCAAAGGCGGTACCGCGAAACGGGAAATCACTCGTGACCCGGGCGATGACCGGCCCATCCTGCGGCGCAAGAATCCGGAACCCTTGCCGGCCGATACGCCGGCGGCGGAGCCCGCGCAGAGCCCCGCGCCGAGCTCGGACGCGCCACCGGCGCCCGCAGCGGCCCCTCGGGAAACACCAACGAAAGATGCCGTAGCCCAGGATGACATCGATCCGCGGCCGACCACCACTCTGCGGCCGCCCGATCCCAAGCCGGACGCCGACGATGACGGTCCGCCGACGTTACGGCGCGGAGCTCCGCCAGCGCGGCGTGCGTTGGTGATCGCCCCGCCGCCAGCTCCCGTAGCGACCACGTCGGGAGAATCGCGAGGAGCCGCTCCCGCCGCCGTGGCGGTGGCCCCTCCGCCTCCCACGCCGATTCCGATCGACGACGATCCCGTCCTGACCAAGGCGCGCGACGCCGCGGCTCAGTATTCCGAGACGTTGCCCAATTTCTTCGCCCAGCAGATCACCACACGGTATCAGACCGACAATCCCAAGCGCGGCTGGGACGTGCACGACGTGGTGACCGCCGATGTAGCCTACGAGGGGGGCCGCGAGAGTTACAAGAACATTAAAGTCGGCAACAAAGCCGTCAACACCGCTATGGAGGATATCGAAGGCAGCCGGTCCACGGGCGAGTTTTCGACCATTATGCAGGACCTGATGGATCCCGCCAACGGCGTCGCGTTCCGCCGCAACGGAACCGACACGATCCATAACCGAAGCTCTTACGTGTATCGCTTCGAAGTGGCGCGCGAGATCTCCCGCTGGCGCATCGAGTCTCCCTCGCAGCTGTACTATCCGGCCTACCGCGGCAACGTCTGGATCGACAAGGAAACTTACCGGGTGTTACGGATCGAGCAGGAAGGACGCAACATGCCCGTTATGTTCCCCTTCGATACCGTGGAGTCCAGTACAGATTACGATTTGGTGCGGCTGGGAACTCCGCAGCAGTTCCTGCTGCCGGTGGAGGCCGAAGTGCTCTCCTGCCAGCGGGGTTCGAGCATCTGCAATCGCAACCGGATCGAGTTCCGGAACTACCGCAAGTTCGGGGCTGAATCGAGCATTACGTTCACCGAGAAGCCCTAGACGGCAGTCCATAGGCCATTTTTTGCAAAACGAACCCGAGATCGATCCAACTCATTGACCAGCAAGGATTTTAGCGATTCCATACGGCCGTCAGACGAGCTCCAGCAGCTTCCCCGCCGTGCCGCCCGGGATTGGGCGGCAACCTGCTTCGTAACAGGAACGTCGTAGGTTATACTAAGTAAACACCGCCCATTCAGTCTGTCTAATGCTCAAATACTGTGCGCTAATTTCACTCTGTGCGTGTGCGTGCCTGGCCGGCGACTTCGTGACCGGACAGGGCGCGCGGCTGGTTCTCGGACAGGTGAACTTCACCGAACAGACCCCGGGCGCTTCCGATACTTTGGTGGGTGGGGTGGGCGGAGTGGCCTACGCCGCCGACACCCTGTTTGTGAGCGACTCCAACCGGCTCGGTTTCACGCCCATCAACAACCGGGTTCTGATGTACACCAACCTGTCGCAGAATTTCCCCCAACCGCTGGCTCCCCTGCCGCCCTACAGCAGCCGGTGCCCAGTGTGTGTCGGCAAGGCCAGTGTGGTGCTGGGCCAGCCGGACTTCACCAGCACGGATTATCATTCCTCCGCCAGCGGCCTGCGCCTGCCCACCGGAATCGCCACGGACGGTCACATCCTGGCGGTCGCCGACACGGCCAACAACCGAGTGCTGATCTGGAAATCGATTCCCCAGATCAACGGCCAGCCCGCGGACATCGTTCTGGGTCAGCCGGACATGAATACGGTCCAAACCACCGTCCTGACCGACGCCAAGAACTTGCGGGCTCCGCAGGGCGTCTGGATCCAAAATGGTAAGTTCTTCGTGGCCGACACGCTGCATCACCGGGTACTGATCTGGAACACCCTCCCCACCACCAACTACCAGCCCGCGGACATCGTGGTAGGGCAGCCGAACATGACCACGGCGAATGAGCCCGCCCTCAACGACATCACCTTGGGTGCGCAAGCCAATACCTTGCTGAATCCGGTCTCGGTGACCAGCGACGGAATCCACATGTTCGTGGCCGATCTGGGACACAACCGTGTCCTGATCTGGAACTCCATCCCTACCCAGAACTACGCCAATGCGGACGTGGAACTCGGCCAGTTGGACATGATGGGCGCGATCGCTAACAACGCCTACTCCGGAAATCCCGCCACCAGCTCCACCGACACGGTCAACAAAGAAACTGCGGTGATGTGCAACATTCCCATTGGAACGGACATGGCGGGCAACACCCTCTACTCGGGGCTGTGCGAGTACACGCTCAACTTTCCGCGGTTCGCGCTCTCCGACGGCACCCGATTGTTTGTCGCCGACGGCGGAAACGATCGAGTACTGATCTATAACGCGATTCCCACGCGGAACAATACCGCGGCGGATGTCGTGCTGGGGCAACCGGATTTCGTCACTCTCCAGGTGACCAGCACAACCGATTTATTTCATCCTTTGCTCAAGCAGTCCGCCGCGGATGTTACGCCCACGCCGACGTCGCTGGCCTGGGACGGCACCAATCTGTACGTAACCGATCCGGGCAACCGCCGCGTGCTGGTATTTACACCGCTGCAAGCGCTGATCCCCATCAACGGCGTGCGCAACGCGGCCAGCATGGAGATTTACGCCTTGGGCTCGATTACCTTGGGGGGCTCGATCGTGGCCAACGACACGGTGACGGTGACGGTCACGCCGCCCACCACCTCTTCCAATCCGAGCCCAACGGGGGTCAACTACACCTATAAAGTCGTTTCCGGCGATACCTTTGAGACCATCTATCTGGCCTTGGTGGCGCTGATCAACGCCGGGCAGGGGGACCCCAACGTATTCGCGGAATACGAACCGAGCCTGACGCTTTTGAAGTTGATCGCCCGGACTCCCGGCCCGGACGGAAATAACGTGGGCATCACCACGGCGGTCTCCACGGGAGCGCAGATCACCGCCACCGCCAGTGGCTCGACGCTGCAAGGCGGACAGGATGCGGCCATTATTGCGCCGGGCACCATCGTCGCCCTGGTGGGCAACAACCTCGCCGATGCCACCGTGGCGGCGGATATGAGCCAGCCCTCGCTACCCCTAGATCTGGGCGGCGTTGAGATCTATTTCGATGGGATTCGCTCGCCGCTGTATTTTGTCTCCCCCACGCAGATCAACGCCCAAGTGCCCTACGAAGTTCAGGACTCCAACAGCGTGAGTTGTTTCGTGCGCATCCAGCACGCCGACGGATCGGTGACCGCGACCACGGCGCTGGGCGTGTCGATTGCGCCACAGAATCCCGGAATCTTCGCCGACACGGGCCAGGACCCGCGTCCCGCCAAAGCCTTTCATAGCTCCAGCTATGCCACCGGGTTGCTTTCGATTGACGGGACGATCACGGCGGGCGACACCGCCACCATCTCCATCGGGGGGCGAGCGTACTACTACACCGTCAATGCAAACGACACCCTGGAGTCGGTGCGCGATGGACTGATCGCCCTGATCAACAGCAATCCCGAAGAACAGGTGACGGCTTCGCCCGCCGGAGCGTTCACCCGCATCTATCTGCAAGCGAAAATTCCGGGTCCGGAAGGCAACGGCATTCCGCTAACCACCTCGGCGAGCAGCAGCGCCACGATCGTATTGACGGCGACCAACCCCACCATGTGCTGCGCCAACGTCGCCGGCTCTCCCGTGACGGCGAATAACCCGGCGGTCCCCGGCGAGATCATTGGATTTTACGCCACCGGCCTCGGATTGATTAATCCCCCTGAGGCCAACGCGGCGATTGTCGATGGAGCTAAGTACACTGGCCCGGCGGTGAACGATCCGGTGTCTTTCGTGTCCTCGCTGATCAACAACACTACGGCCAACGTGGTCTCCGCCAGTCTGATGGTCGGCGCAGTGGGGATTTACGAAGTCCTGTTGGAACTGGGTGGTGGAACCGCTCCCAGTCCGGCGGCGCAAGTCACCATTGCCCAGGACATCTACACCAGTAATGTCGTCACGATTCCCGTGTCCAATCCCCTCGCGCCCACGCCCTAGGGTTAGGGCACCGGAGCGGAAGCCGCTGAGGCTTCCACGCGTGTCAGATATAACACGAAGGGCGTGACCTCAAAGGACATCTTTTCGCGTGGTGAGAGCAACACGATGGGACGGGTCTTTACGAGTTCCAAGCGGTTGGTCCAGGGGTTCATTTTCACGCGCGAGCCCACGGGTAAAGCGGCGATCTGATCGAGCTTGTCCTCTTGGACGTCGGGCGCCGACGCCGTGAAGTCCGCTAAGCGATTGAGCGCTTCGGCATTGGCCACCTGGTTGCCGATGTTCGCCGCCAAAAGGTTCGGCAGCGCTGCTTCGCGGCTTCGCAGGGCTTTTAGGAACAGACCGGCGTTGGCGGTTTTCTGGTACGGCGACGCGCGCATGATCTCAATGGTCCGCCGGCTGGCTTCGAGGAGTTCGGTGGCGCTGCGCTCGAAATGCACGCGCTGGAGCAATTCCGCGTCGGTCAGCATGGTTTGATTGCGGAACGCAAACTGGGTAGGAGTGCGGTGGCCCAAGGCGATGTGGGCCAGCTCTCCGGCCAGCATGACTGCCAGGCTGGATTCGTCCGGCAGGACGTCGATGAGGCCGCGGCTGATCACGATGGTGCGGCCAATCGTAAAGGTCTCGATGGGAGTGGTCAGCAGCACCCGGCAGTGCGCCTCCACGTTCAGTTGGGCCGAGGCGATCAGGTTTTGGACCACAGTGTCGAGCACCTGGTCGACCGGCCCGGGAGGCGCCAGGAACCCTCCCGATTCGAGGCGCGAGAGAAGATTCTCTTCAGCCTGGCGCTCCCAGGCGCGCTGGCTTTCAAGCGGCGAAACGTCGGTGGGGGCGGCTTGGCCGTCGTCCACGGCGTCGCCCTCGATGAGCATCTTGGTGAGTTCGTCCAACTTCCCCGCCGGGGCGGCGGCTACGTCCCAGATTCGGGTCTGCGCCTTGAAGCGCGGCACGCCTCCGGGAGCGCCCCCCTCCTCGATGTAGATCTGCGCCGGGACCCATACGCCCGGAGCTGCGTTTACGCGCCAGCTATCGAAGTGGAAGTAGTGCTCCGGCACAGCGCCCTTGTGCGTAGGCGCGGGCACGTAGGTGCCATTGAAACGGACCACCGAGTCGTCGCGGTCCTCCACCCAGATGCGGCCGACAAAACGGCCCGGCTCGTTGCGCGGACGCGGGGCGACGTCGAATACCAGGCAACGCACTTCACCCAGGAACTCACGGCGTATGTACTGGAACGAATAATTCTGACGATCAAAACCGGTGAGATCGGGTATCGTCATCTGCGCGAAGCCGCGCGGAAGAAACACCATCGGCGGGTGCGCCGCTTCCGCAGATCGTGCGGCTCGCGGCAGCGGCAGCAGATGGCGGCCGGCCTTGACGGGATCCGCGGCCGTGCGTTCCACCAGGGGCTGATACACCACCGTGCCGGGAAGGCTGAAGCGGCCCAGAAAGTAGAGGTCGCGGATCGGGTGTCCTTCCGGATCGGCGGCATCGGGAGTTTCCTGGATGTAGGTTTCGACCATCGGAGCGGCTTTGCTCAGGATTTCGAGCAACGATCTTTCCCGCGCCGCGATGCGATCCAGCAGGCGCTCGACGGCGGCGTTGGAGTTCGGAGCGGCCGGAATCTGCTCCGCCGCGGCTGGAAACATCGCAGTTTGTAAGCACGGGGCCACGGCCAGCAGAAAGACACAGCGCCAGCGCATAGTTCGGTTATTCCTCAGTAGGCTAGTTGGAATTGGATATGTACGACTGCCCGGGAGTCGACCGGCAATCCGTCGTGGCTTGCTGGGACGAAGCGGACTTGCTTGGCCGCCGCCACTGCGGCCTCGTCCAGCCCGTAACCCAACCCGCGAACCACCCGGAGCAGGCGGACTTCCCCGGTTGCCGTGAACAGCATCTCCAGCAGGACCTCGCCTTCGATATGCCGGCGGCGGGCTTCCTCGGTGTATTCAGGCACGGGCTTGAACTGGATCTCCAGCGGAGTCGCTCGACGCGGTATGGGCGCCAGGATCAGCGCCGGGCCGGGCTGGGCGGCCGATGCGGCGCCGAAACCGCTCTCGCGGGTCAGCGTGTCGGAGGCCGGGCTCACCTGCGGGGATGCGCTCGCGTCTGTAAACGACCCAGCCAAAACGGTATGAGCGGGTTTGGCGGCGCCGGTGGCACGAAGCTCGCTGAATCCGGCTGCGGCGGGCGCTGGTGGTCGCGCCGGAGCGTCGAGCGGCCTCGCACTTGCCGCTTGCATGTTCGCAAAGCCTCCGGTGCGGACCGGCGCGGGGCCCAGTTGCGGTGCGGCCTCCATCTCCACAATTTGAGGCTCCGGCCGGGTTGCGAGAACCGGCGCTGCGCTGGGCAGAAGGGCCGGGGCGGGCCGGGGGACCTCAGGGGACTGCGGAACGGCAAAGCGGCGCCGGGCGGTGAATGGCCGGGGGCCTGGCGGCCTCGAAGCCGCAGGACTCGCTGGATACAGCCTGGATCGGGCTCGCGGAGCGGGCAGTCCCGAGAGGCGAACAACCCCGCCTGCCGGCACGAGAACCAGTTGTCGTGGCGCAACACGCGGCAGCCAGAACAGTGCGGCGAAGAAGACGGCGTGCAGCACCAGGCTCCAGACCAAGCTGTAAGGGTTGGAAGGGCTGTAAGGGTTGCAAGGGCGGTAGGGGTTAGATGGGCTGTAGAGGTGGTAGGTGCTGTAAGGCCCGTCGCGCCAGTCGAATCCTGCCGTGCCCGGTGCGTCCATGAGGATCATTGCACGGTTGATCGTCTTACCGGAGGCGGTTCCGTAGAGGAATAAGGCTAATCCTAACCGGCGCCCGGTTTGGCCCGGGAGAGCACCCACCACAGCGCCAGAAGACCTGCCGTCGCACCAGCCGCGAGGAGGGTCCGTTCGGCTAGCTTGGCACGGGCCGCCTCCCCCACCGGAAGGGGATAGAACCCAAACCAGGCGCGGCGACAACCGCAATCATGGCAGCGCCGCAGTTGCGCTCCCAGGCGTGACAACACATGGTCCAGGATCGAATGGCGGCGCGAGCGGTGGACGCGTGCCGATCCGCATTTGGGACAATGGATCGCAACCCGTTGCCGCGGTGGCTGTGACGTCATAAGACCTCCCAGCGAAGCTGGCGCAGCCAGACCGACCCTTCGTAGCGCACTGTGCCCGACTGTCGATGATACCCGAACCGGAGCCGGGCTAGCGGGCCGTGCACCTGCGGAAAAATGCGTTCGGCCGAGCCCCAATTCCCGCTAGCAGCCGCAATGAACGAAGCGGACCGAGGCCGGGTGGCCTTACCTGCGGATGCTTCCAGATCCCAATCGAACCCCGGAGTCGAGGGTCGTCCTTCACCGCGGAACTCGAAGCGCAGTCGATAGGTTCCGCGCGGGACCAGGATCAGGGTCTGCGTTAGCAGGACGCAGGCATCGGGCTGCCCGCCGGAAAAGTCGAAGCGCACCTGTCCGGGACTCCACGCCGCCGCCACCCCAGGACAGGGAGCGCTGGCCAGGATCCAATCGAATCCCTCTCCGCTGGGAGGCGATCGAAAGTCCCGGTTGGTCAGAAAGGGTCCGCGGGCAGGATCGAGAGGAGGCGCATGCAATACGTTCCAGGCTTCGAGCGCGGCGCCGGCGTTTCCGGCGGCGATCTGCCGGCTGGCTAGAGCGGCGAAGCGGGGGGCGTCGGCGGGGTCGCTCCGTGCGGCCAGACGCACGGCCACGCGTTGCGCCGCATCCAGCCGGTTGCGCTGGATCAGGTAGCTCAAGTAACCGCGTTCGAGCCTGGCACTGTCCCCCAGCCACTGGAGCACGTTTACTGGATCCGGCTCAAAATGATCCGCCAGCCGCAGCAGCGGCGGAAATTCGTCGAAGGTCATCGGAGCTGCCCGTCGAGCCCAGACCCAAAACCTCTCGCGATTCCCGCGGCGGAAGTAGAAATTGGTTAACGTCCACGCGGGCAGATACTGATGGTCCACGCGCGCGGCTTCCAACAAATCCCGCTCGGCCGAGGTCCACTCGCCTTGCCGCTCGGCGAGCAAACCCAGCATGATCCAAGCCGCGCTGCGCCGGGGGTCGATGCGCACGGCTTCCTTAAGCGCCAACTCGGGAAGCGCTAGCCCGGAAAGCGCCGGGGGTTGGCCGGAGTCCGTTTCGGCTGTGCGCTGAGGCTCGGCGGTTTGCTCCAACTCGATCGTTTGCTCCCGCTCGGCCAGGCGCTCGAGGTGATCGGCGTCAGGCGCATCAGCTAACTGGGATTCGGTCCACAAGGCCCGGCGGAGCGCAATGGTTGAGTCTTCGCGCGCCAGGGCCTTGGCGTAAAGGAGTCCGGTGGCCAGCATCGCGCCGGCGCTGAATCCCGCTGCGGCTAGCCCTGCGCCCGCTCGCCGCAGTCTCCCACGCATGCACCGGAGCATAGACCGGGGCAAGGAGCTGTGCAGGGACCCGAGCATAGAGATCGATCAGCGGCTGACTGGTGGCGCAGCGGCCGCCTGACCCGGCAGTTTGTTGGCCGCGGCTAAGCCGCCTACGGTCGCCGCCGCCGCCACGCCTCCGATAATCGCGATCGTGCCGGCCGACCAGCCCGCGATTCCGCCCGCGGTGGCCGCTCCCGCCGCTGCCGCGCCGGCATGATCGACGGCAGCGCCCTTTCCCAGCCGCCGGACCTGCGCCACGCGGATGTACTGGGAGGCCTCCGGCACGGGTATCGCTGTTGGATCCATGGAGCCGGTAAGCTCGACGCGGTTGCCGGCCTCCTTCTCGAGGCCGGGCCCGGCGACTTCGACCGTCACATTGGTGGTCTCATCGGTGAGCAGCAGATGGCCGTTTTTCTTCTGCAGCACTCCGGTGACCTTGGATAAGCCGCTGGCGGACGAGGTTTGCGGCTCAAAGTCCAGAGACGAGCCGGTTCCCAGATTCGCTACCAACATCCCGCGCGAATTCAGCACCCGGAAAGAGCCCGTGAGCGCGGCCACGCGCACCCGTCCTCCGCCGGCCAGAGCGATGCGGCCCGAAGTGGCGCCGGTCTCCGGCCTGATGGTCAGCCCCAGGGCTTCCAGGTGGTAGGTTGCGCCATGATCCAAACGGCTTTCTCCGCGCTCCAGAACCATGTGGTCGCCGAACAGTCTGCCCCGCGAGGCGGCGGCTAGCACCACGTGAGTACCGTTCGACAACTGGAGCGAAGAACTGGCCAGCGAGGTTTCGACCACCGCCCCTTCTTCGAGGGTGGCGTTGCCGGTAACCGTGGCGTTGTCCACGCGGAACGTCCCCTGCGTAATGGCCGTCCCGATGACCGGGGACGCGGCCTCGACCAAGCTCAGGTTCAAACTCAGGTTCAGGATCAGCGCCACCGCCCAGGCCTTAGAGAACAGTAGCGTCTGAACCCTTCCCAGTTTCATGAGATGTTTCACACTCGGCTCCTTTCCATTAGTGCCGCCAGAGGGCGGGTCCTCTCATTTCCGGATCGCGAGCCGTTTCCGGACCCCGGGTCCCGGGCGGGTCTGTACCGCGCCAGCGCTCCCGCCAAAATGAACGCCCATGCGGCTACCCCGAAACGCGCGAAGGGATAGTCGACCAGCGCGTGAACCAACACCGCCAGCACACCCAAACCCCATATCGATCGAATCGCGGGCCGCACGAGCCATACCGACAGCAGGCCCCAAATCGCCGCATAGCCGAGTCCGCCCTCCGCCGCCCACTCCAGCCAGTCGCAATGGGCGTGTTCTACCACGGCCCCGCTGTCGAAGGTGGCATAGGCTGGATACACGTGGGAGAAGGTTCCTAGTCCAGTGCCCATCCAGGGATGCTCGCGAATGATCTGGAGTGTTGAGTGGTAGATTTCGCGGCGGTACTCCAGCGGATCGGAGTTCCGGAGGCGAACCCACACAGTTCCCGCTCCAGCCAGGACGCCGCAGACGACCGCCACGGCGGCAAATGGAACCAGCGCTCTTCGGATTTCTGCTGCATGCCGGCGGCTGGCGTTCCGCCACACCAGCCAGAACACGGCGCACGACTCCACCAGCAACAGCACCGCGCCGGCCCGGGACGCCGACGCCAAACCCGCCGCAAGCATCACCGCGGCCATGACCGGGTACAGGCGTCTGCTCTCGGTTCGGAGCCCAGGCTCCAATCCCCGCGCCCAGGCAACCGGCAGCACGAGTTCCAGGAACTGGGCGAAATTGTTGCGGCTCAAGAAGGGACCCCAGACATCCGGATACGGTGCCGGAAAGACCCACAGGACCTTTCCCACCGAAGTGAAGTAGGCCAGCACGGAGACCCCGCTCAGCAGGAATCCGAACCAAGCCAGAGTGTCGAGGAAGGCCTCCCGCGTCCGCGACCGCTCGAGGGCGTGCCAGGCGGCCAGTCCCGTCGCCGCCAATCCCAGCATCCGCAGTCCACCGGTGAGCGTCGCCCAGCGGTACACCGTCTGCCCGGCGGCCAGTTGGCCGAAGCCCCACATCCCGATGAGCGCCACCGCAACGGTGGGGATTCCCAGGCCAGGATTCTCCAGCGGTTTACGGAAAGCTGCCCGGGCAAAAATGATGGCTCCCAACACGCACACGCCGATTTCGTAAATCCACTCCGCAACCGAATCGCGCACCCAAATAGTGAGCGTAGCCCCAGCAGCTAATGCGAACAAAGTCACAGCTACCACCGGGCTGAGTTCTGGAACGGAGTATCCCGTACCTCTGGGCGGGATGATCCTAGTACTTACTTGCATAAATCAGAGTAAAAGGATTTGGGCTTGGACTGGTGGACGACGGCCTTGGTCCATTCAAATGGCGCGGCTTTCGGATTGTAGGCCTTGACGAAGGCGTCGATGGCGTCCCGGAGTTGGCGGGGC
>DATNJC010000203.1:0-16130 GCA_035604115.1 Bryobacteraceae bacterium
GCCCCGCCAACTCCGGGACGCCATCGACGCCTTCGTCAAGGCCTACAATCCGAAAGCCGCGCCATTTGAATGGACCAAGGCCGTCGTCCACCAGTCCAAGCCCAAATCCTTTTACTCTGATTTATGCAAGTAAGTACTAGCTCTTCCACCGTGGCGCCCACTCCCAGCAGGACGTTTTTAGGCTTGTCTTGCTTGGCGTCCACGGTGACATCGGGAGTCACCGCGGTCTTGCCCTGGGACAGTCCTTGTGGTTGCGAGACCTCCAACTCGGTGCGGATCTCCACGCGCAGCCCACCTTGCAGAATCGCCACCGGGGAGATGTGCACGTCCTTGCCGGCGACGATGGTGCCGGTACGTTCATTGACGATCACCTTTTCGCGGTGGTCGGCCTCGATCGTCAGGCTTTCTATCTCGGCTACGAATTCGACGATCCGTGCGGAATAGGCCGGTGGAGCGGCCACCGTCACCGCCCCAGCGCTTTCGGCACGCGCCACCGGTGCGCCGGTGCCGGCAAAGTGGCGGTTAATGGCATCGGCTACGCGGGCGGCCGTGGTGAAATCGGCGCGGTGTAGTTGCAGGGTGAGCTTGGCGCCGGGCGCGACCGAGGGTGGCGCGCGCTCGACGATGGCTCCATCCGGAACCCGGCCCACCGTGGGGTGATTCACGGTCTGCGAATTGCCTCCCCGTCCGGCCACAAAGCCTCCGGTCACTAGCGCGCCTTGGGCTACGGCATAATCCTGGCCGTCGGCGCCCTTGAGCGGGGTGAGCAGCAGCAGTCCGCCCTGTAGATTGCCCGCATCGCCGACGGCGGCGGCGGTCGCGTCGATGCGCGTGCCGGGTTGCGCGAAGGGGGGCAGCGTGGCCGTCACCATCACCGCCGCGGTGTTGCGCACTTGAATGAGCGCCGGATTCACGGTCACACCCATGCGCCGGAGCAGGTTGGTGAGCGACTACGCCGGGAACAGGGCTTGGATGGTATCGCCGGTCCGGGCCAGTCCCACCACCAGTCCGTAGCCGATGAGTTGGTTGTCGCGCGCGCCCTCGAGCGAGGCGATTTCTTTGAGGCGCGTGACGGCCCGCACCGTTACCGGAGTCAACGGGACGGCCAGAAGCGCCAAGGCGCAAACGATTCGCATGCAGTGGATCCTCCAGCCGGGCTTCAGAACGGCAACAATCCGAGCAAGATCCGGTACAGTGCGAAGGGCCGCCGGACAGCGTCGCCGATCACGCCCTTCCCATTGATCTGAATGCTCAGATCCGCGACCTGATTGGAGGTCACGGTGTTAGCCGGCGTCAGATCGGCGGGGCGCACCATGCCGTGCAGCAGGATGGTCTGCTTTTCGGAGTTGATGCCAATATGCTTCAAGCCTTCGATCACCAGCGAGCCGTTGGCGGTGACGTCTACCACGCGCGCCGAAACGGTGGTCGAAATGGTCATGTTGCGCGAGGTCTGCCCTTGCCCTTGCAGTTGTTGGTTCCCGGTAGCTCCGGCCAGGTTCGACAGCCGCCCGGCTGCGTTGGTGAAGCCCGCGAGGCCGGTGATGGAACTGCTGACCGGGGATTTGCGCGAGGTGTTGGTCACGCCGTTAGCCACCGCCGAGGCGGTATCGCTGACCACGATGGTCACGATGTCGCCGATTTCCCCGGCGCGCACATCCCGGGTGGGATCGGCCAAGCGTCCGGAAGGAGTAAACAACGATCCGGGAGAGCCCCCCCAATTGGGCCCGGGCTGTCGGGGATGACACTAGGACTACCTTTAGCCACGATCTACGCTTTTCTGCTGGTCTTGGCGCGCGCCTCCGGGCTGGTCGCGTTTCTGCCCGTGCCGGGGTTTCGCAACGCGCCGGATCCGGTCCGGATTGTGTTGGCCCTGGCGCTGACGGTGGCGATGTTTCCGGTTTGGCCCGCGCTGCCCAGCAACGACCCGTCCCTCGGCACGCTGACCGCCTGGGTGGTGTGCGAGGCCGGCTTCGGACTGGCCGCCGGGTTGGCGGTAGCGTTTCTGACCGAAGGGTTCCAACTGGCGGCGCAGGTGCTGGGCTTGCAGGCGGGCTACGGTTACGCCCAGGCCATCGATCCCAACAGCCTGGCCGATTCGAGCGTCCTGCAGGTGTTCCTTTCCCTCACCACCGGGCTGCTGTTTTTTACGCTGGGCATCGACCACAGCCTGATTCGGGTTCTGGCGGAGAGCTTTCAACACTTCCCCGCGGGCGCTTGGACCTTAACAGCCACGAGCGCCGAGGGAGTGCTGAAATTGGGCGGGGCGATGCTCTCCACGGGTCTGCGACTGGCGTTGCCGGTGACCGCGTTACTATTGCTGATCGACGTGGCGCTCGCGCTGATGGGACGGATGCAACAGCAATTGCAGCTGCTCTCGCTGGCGTTTCCGGTGAAGATGCTGGCGGCTTTGGGGGTGCTGGTGGCCCTGGCGCCGCTGATCCCCAAACTGTTTTCGGCAGCTGCGGAGCGTACCTTGAGCACGCTCCTGCGGGTTGTGCATGGCGGATAGTTCACGCACTGAGAAACCAACGCAAAGGCGCGTGGATCGGGCCCGCCGGGAAGGCAACCTTCCCAGCAGCCGCGAATTCATCTCTTCGGTTCATTTCCTGGGCTTTGTGGCGTTGGCGGTGGCGTTTGGCGCAGCTTGGCTGGCGCGCACGGCTCGCCTGATGCGCGTGTTGCTGGAGGCGGCGTTCACTACCAGTGTGACCGTCGAGGGGGTCATCGTAATGGCCCGCGAGTTTCTGGCTCCCGCGCTGACGCCGCTGTTGCTGTGCGGCGCCGCGCTGATGGGTCTGGCGATTGCGGCGCAGTTGGCCACTACCGAAATGGGCGTGTCCTTCGCCAAGCTGGCGCCGGACGTGCAGCGGCTCAATTTCCTAAACCGCATCCGTTCGCTGCCGGCCCAGAACCTGCCGATGTTCCTGCAGGCTCTGCTGCTGCTTCCGGTAGTGGGGGCCGTGGTCTATTTTGAGATTTCGGAAAACCTGAACGCATTCCTGGAACTGCCTTGAATGGGTCCGCAACCAGCGGCGGCCCGCGTGGGCGGAGTGATCGCCACACTGCTGTGGCGGGCCGCGGGGATCTTTCTGCTGGTGGGGTTCGCCGATCTGATGTGGCAGCGGCGGCGCTACATGGGGCAACTGCGCATGACCAAGCACGAGGTGCGGGAAGAGGCCAAGGAGCAGGAAGGCAATCCCCAGATGAAAGCGCGGGTGCGGCGCATTCAGCGCGACATGGCCCGCCGCAGGATGATGCAGGCGGTCCCCACGGCTACGGCGGTAATTGTCAACCCCACCCATTTTGCCGTGGCGATCCATTACACCATGGAATCCGGATCGGCCCCGCGCGTGGTGGCTAAGGGAAAGAATTACCTGGCGGCGAGGATTCGCCAGAAAGCCATTGAGAACCAAGTACCGGTGGCGGAAATCCGCCGTTGGCGCAGGCGCTATATGCGTCGGTGGACGTGGGCCAAGAGATACCTAGTCATCTTTACCGGGCGGTGGCCGAGATCCTGGCCTACATTTACAAGCTCATGAACGGGCGGATGCCCGGTTAGCCACGACTTCGGCGCCATCGCGGCCCTACTGTAGAGAGACGTTAACGCGGCCTCCCAGGTTCGCGCATTAATTCGCGCTTATTTTGATACCGGGTTGCAACTCTCGGTGGGGCGCTCTCGTCCAATGGAGTAGAGAACAGGACGGGAGCAAAGAATATGAAAGGTAAGCGTGAAGTAGCGGTTTCGATTTTGATGGCTCTACCCGCGCTCGCGTACGCGGCGAATTCCCTTTCGAATCCTGGCGGGACGGATCCTGCGGGAGTCAGCTTGGAACAACGCGTCCGGCACGAACTGCGGATGCTGCCTTATTACAACGTGTTTGACGACCTGAGTTTCTCGGTCTCGGGTGACCATGTGACGCTGGCCGGACAGGTAACCAATCCGGTGCTGAAAACCGACGCGGAGAACGTGGTGAAGCGCTTGGCGGGCGTGGGTACCGTCGACGACCAGATCGAGGTTCTGCCGCTTTCCGATTTCGACCGCGCCATCCGGATGCGAACTTACTTTGCGATCTACGGTTACGGACCCTTGCAACGCTACGGGTTGGGCGCGAGGCCCTCGATCCACATTCTGGTCAAGAACGGGAATGTGAGACTGGCCGGCGCGGTGGATTCGAACGCCGACCGCGACGTGGCCTACATTCGGGCTAACGGCGTTCCGGGAGTGTTTTCGGTGACCAACGAACTGCGGGTCGAGAAGCCGTAAACACTGCCGATAAGTTAAGCGCAAATTCGATTTCGGTTTGGGACCCGACGCAGTCACCCCCCACCGCTCGCGGGGGCCGGATCCCACGGCGGCCCATCACCTCCTGAATGGGCCGCCGCTTTTTTTCGGGGCGCGGCGGCAACCTTCCCGGCCGCCGCCCCCAACGCCGTTGCCCCAACATGGAGCGGCCGCTCGTCGTATCCGGTTACGCCGGCCGGAGCGCTCCCAGCGCCGCCTTTACTCGCTCCGGCGTGAATGGAGCCGTCCGCAACCGCACGCCAGTCGCATCGAACACCGCGTTGGCGACGGCGGCGGGCACCGTGACACAGGCGGCTTCGCCCGCGCCATAGAGCCGCTGTTCGGGCCGGTCGATCAACTTGACGTCCACTGCCGGAACTTCGGGGAACCGAAGGACCGGATAACTCACCCAGTCGACGCTGGTGACGCGCGAGCGGTCGAACTTCACTTCTTCATGCAGCGTTCGGCTAAGCGTCTGCAAGATCGAGCCCTCGATCTGGTTGCGCAGCGCATCCGGGTTCACCACCAGCCCGCAATCGTGGGCGCACGTAATCCGTCGTACAGCGATCCTGCCGATGGCCGGATCGACTGCGGCTTCGAGGGCCAACGCGACGTAGTTCTCAGCCTGCTTATAGCGCGCGTAGGCGATGCCTCGTCCGATCCGCAGGTTGCCTTGCGTGGGTCGCGGATTTGGTGACGTCCGCGACTGCCAGCCGATCATCTCCGCCGCGGTCTTGAGCACCTCGATCGCGCGCGGATCGTTCATCCCACGCAACCGATAGTCCACGGGGTCCATACCGGCCGCCGCCGCAAGTTCGTCGGTGAACGCTTCCACCGCGAACACGTTGGCGATCTTGCCCGGCGCGCGCAAGTTCGACGGACGCAGCGGTGTTTGCTTCAACCAGTGCGCCGTGACGCGTACCTTGGCGCCGTCCGACGCCACGTAATAGGGCGGATCGGCATTTTGCGAAAGCAGCCCCGCGCCTTGTCCGTGGTCCTGCGACATGCCGGCGGCATCCAGCGCCGGATACGGCCGGTTCCCCGGTACCGACGCGGGCAGCCACATCTGCGCATCCCAGGCGACGATGCGTCCCTGCGCATCCACACCCGCGCGCATGTCCAGCAATTGTTGCGGACCCTTGGGGTCCCAACCATGCTCGTCTTGCCGCATCCACTGCACTCGCACCGGAGCGCTCACCGATTTCGAGAGCAGCACCGCGTCAGCCGCCACGTCGTCGTTGCCGTTGCCGCCATAGCTGCCCGCGCCGTCCAGGAAGATCGTGCGCACCTTGGCTTCCGGGAAGCCGAAGAACTTGGCGATGTTCTGGCGCAAGGCGTGCGGCCCTTGCGTCGAAGTCCATACGGTCGCGCCGCCGTCGTGCACGTCGGCCACGGCGCAGGAAGGCCCAATTGAGCCGTGGGACTGGTTCGGCCAGAAGTAGGAAGCTGAAAACTGTTTGGCGGCCGAAGCGAGCGCCGGACCCGGGTCGCCCTTATTGACCACGATTTCATCGCGCTGCACTTCGCCCTCGCGCAAAAAGCGTTCGAGCCCGTCGTTGCCCGGCAATCCAGTCCACTCGCTCCAGACCACTTTGAGCTCGCGAGCCGCGCGAACCGCTGCCCACTCGTCCTTAGCGACGACTCCCAGGAAACTCTCGACGCGCACCACCTTCACATCCGGGATCGCGCGAATCGAGGACTCGTCTACCGAAACCAGCTTGGCTCCGAACGAAGCAGGCCGGATGACGCGTCCGTGCAACATGCCGGGCATAGTGAAATCCTGCACGTACACTTCGCGGCCCGTGCATTTGGCGGGTATATCGGGCCGCGGCAACGGCTTGCCGACCACTGCATACTCAGCTGGCTTCTTCAGCGCCGCCTTAGAATCCACCTTGAGGGAGAAACGGCGGTCGCCCAGCAGCGTTCCGATTCCCACACCCGCCCCGCCGCTAACCGGACGCACCTGGCCATCGGAGAGCACCAATTCAGACGCCGGACGCTTCAGTTGCCCCGCGCCCATCGCGATCAAGGCCTGGCGCGCAGTGGCCGCCGCTTGGCGAATTTCCGAACCGCCCCGCGTGAGCCCAGTGCTGCCGCCGGTCGAGCCCTGGTCGGGCGTCAATCCAGTGTCGCCCTCGACCAGGGAGATGCGGTCCACGGCGACGCCCAGTTCTTCCGCGGCCATCTGCCGCACGGCGATGCGCAGGCCCGTGCCCACATCCACCTTGCCGCAGTAGAGCGTGACCGAACCATCGGCATGCACGGCGACAAAGCTGTCGAGCTCTTTGGGATCGAGCGGTTTCGATCCGGCGTTGGCCGGCGTGGATTGCGCGCGAGCCAAGCGCGCGCCGCCGAACGCGAAACTGACGATGAGCGTGCCTCCGGTGCGCAGCAAATCGCGGCGCGAAAGGTTGGTGGTCTGGGTGTGTGTAAGCATTGTCAGGCCCTCCCTCCGGCTGCGCGCATCACCGCGCGCAAGATGCGCGTATGGGTCCCGCATTTGCACAGGTTCCCCGCCATGCTCTGCTTCACCTGCTCGAGCGTCGGCTTAGGAGTCTGCGCCAGCAGCGACTTGGCGGCCATCACCATGCCGTTAGTACAGTAACCGCACTGTGCGGCCTGCTCGGCGATAAACGCGGCTTGCACGGCATCGGGTCTCTCGGGAGTTCCCAGGCCCTCGATGGTGGTCACGGCGTGCCCGGCCGCCTGCTTCACAGTGGTCACGCAGGAGCGCGTGGCCTTGCCGTCGACGAGAACAGTGCAAGCTCCGCATTGCGCCAGACCGCATCCGAATTTCGGCCCATGCAGCCCCAGCGCATTACGCAACAAGTACAGGAGCGGTTGCGCCGGGTCCCACGACTCGACCTCGACCGGTTTGCCGTTGAGTTGGAATTTGTAAGTCGCCATCTTTCACCGAAAGCGCACAACGACGCCCGCCTGTGCGCGAACCCTCCTGGTTGACCAGTATCTCACTCAGCGTGTCACTCGGAAAGCGGCGCCGGGCCGGCGTATCCAGTCATTTCCAGATAGCCGGACGCGCTGAGCGGGCTGGCGCCGCGGGTTCCGATGGCTTTGATCGCGCCCTCCCAATAAGGCGGCGTGATCGCGGAACCGGCGAGTTCCTGCTGGGGAAGGCGCGTCGAGACTGCGGCATCGATCCCGACCGAAGGGACGCGCACCGTCCAGGAAATCGGATACACACCATGTGTGGCCGGACTCGTCCATATATCGGAGCCCGGCAGCATCGCGAAATCGCCCGCGGCCAAATGCTTCGTGCGTCCCTGCGCGTCGATGTAAGTGCCAGCGGAATAGGGGTCGGTCGTGCCATCCTTATGCCGCAGCCGGAACAGCATTAGCTCGGAACCCTCGGCGAGCTGGAGGCTCAACCAGTCCCAGCCGGATTCGCGAGTGTCGAGCTGCTGCGTGAAGAATTCGTGATCCATCCATGCCAGGCCGTCCACCAGAAACGGCTGCCCCTCGACGGTAACGGTCCCGTGAGCGGCCAAGCGCGTAAGGGAAATGTAGTGCGACGCACGTCCGGGCTCGGCGGCCTTCTGGCTCACGCCGTTCAGTCCATGGATCGCGGGTCGCTTGCGGTTGTCGAGCGCCAAATCCACAGCGAAGTGTTCCGCTACCGCGCGCAATTGCTGCGTGCTCGAATCGGGGCCCCAGCGCGTCTCCCAGTTGCCGTTCCACACGCGCGCTTGCGCTGCGTCCGCCCCGGCGAGCCCCGGGCCGGCGCGATTCAATCGCTCGGTGTGATAGAAGTGGCGGCCGTCGATATCGCTCAGCGCTAGATGCGCCAGCCACAAATCACGAGCGTCCCACACCCCTCCGCTCGCCGGTTCCGGTTTGAGCGCCCGCCGGAAAAACGTCAACTCAAAACCAAACTCGCGTCCTCCGGCCGTATGCACATTGCCGGTGTAATACCACCACTCGGTCTGAAATTCCGGATGATTGAAGTGGTCGCGCGGAAACTGATAGTGGTAACCGGGCACTGCGAGGCGGAACGCCAGCAGAAATAGAAAGCTAGTCTTCATGCACCACCTCGATGGGGACCAGCCGCGTGGCCACCCGCGCCGGATAGAGCGCCGCCAGAATCGTAGCGCCGTAGACCAGCGAAAGCGCGCCCAACAGCACCCCGACGGGCCAGTGGAACTGGATCGTCCATCCGAACGATTGCTTGTTGATCACAAAGATCAATAACAGCGAGAGCACGAAGCCTAGCACGAACCCGACGGCATTGGCCACTAGCCCCAGCAGCCCGGCCTCGATCAGCACCATGCGGCGAATCTGCCCCTGCGCCGCGCCCAGGAAGCGCAGCAAGCCGATTTCACGCCGCCGGTCGATCACCAAAGCGAGCAACGCTCCCGCCACGCCCATCACCGCGACAAACACAGCCACGGCTTCGAGCGCGTAGGTGATGGCGAAGGTGCGGTCGAACACGCGCATGCCCTGCTCGCGGATGGCTCGATTGGTCAACACCAGCACACGGCGTCCGGCGAGGGCGTGCTCCACCAGTGGCAGCAGGGCTTCGGGCGAAACTCCCGATTGCAGATACAGAGCGATGTTGGTGGGCGCTGGGTCGGGCAGATACTTGAGCAGTGTGCTGCGATCCATCAACACCGTACCGCGCTCATTTCCGTAATCGTAATAGACGCCGGCGACGCGGAAGGCGGCCGGGCGGCCGCCCAGATTTAGGTCCAGCGAATCTCCGGTGTGCACGCCATGCTTATTAGAAAACGGTTCGCTGACAATGACGGCATCGCCGCGCTGGAGCTGCGCGAACACGTCCGCCGGATCAGCTCCGGAGAGGAAGGGCCGCGTGCCGTAGCGTTGCGTGATGCGCGTGTCCGCGGCGGCGAGCATCGCCGGTAGCCCCTGATAGCTGATCTCGTAGGACCGCAGCTGATCCACAGCCGCCACTCCAGGGAGCGCGGCCAGCAGAGGCACCAGATCGGGCGAGAGCGTGGGATGCCGGTCGGCGCCCGTGGGGATAGCAGGCTGCAAGTACAAATCTGCCTGCAGGCGGTCATCAAGCCACAGGACCACAGTCTGCCGAAAGCTGCCTACCATGATCCCCACCGCGGCCAGCATGGCGACGGCGGTGGACAGTGCTCCCACCAGCACCGAAGTTCGCCGCATCGACCCCACGAGACTGCGTGAAGCGACCAACGCCTCGGCTCCCAAACGCCGCCATAGGTCCAACGCCGCGGCATTCAACCCCGCGATCAGCGCGGGAATCGCCAGCGCCGACGCGGCAACCAGCAGCAGCGCGGCGATATAACCGAACAGCGGCTTTCCGCTCACCGGCTGCTGCCGAGATGCGATCCAAGCCGCGCCAGCCAGCGCCATCGCCACCGCCAGATCGCGCCACTGCTGGACGCGCGCCTGGTGTTCGCGGCGGCCGCGCGCCATGGCTTCCACCGGAGCCACAACCGCCGCCTCGCGCGCCGGTGCCAGCGCCGACAGAATCGAAGTCCCCACGCCGGCCACCAGAGCGAGGATGGCCACCGGCCAGCTTAACGCGATCGGCCCGGGACGGCTGGTGACGTAGAGCGATTCCACGGTGGCCGACACCAACCGCACCGCGCCTTCGGCCATCACGCGGCCCAGCGCCAATCCGGCCATCGATCCCAGGAACCCGAACGCCGCCGCCTCGCCCAGAAACGCAGCAAGGATCATTCTCCGCGTAGCGCCCAGCGCGCGCAGGATGCCGATCTCGTGGCGACGCCGAACCACTGATACGGATATGGTGTTGTAAATCAAAAACGCGCCCACCGTAAGTGAGATGTAACTCAACACCCGCAGATTCCAGCGGAACGCCGCGAGCAGTTTCTGATTCTCTTCGGTTCGCGCGCCAGCCCGCGTCAACGTGAGTCCCTGCGGAAGCGCCGCGCTGATCACTGTCGCGAGGTCCGCCCTCGAATCCTGGGGTGTGTCGATCAGCACGCGATCCACCACGCCGCGGCGTCGCAACAGCCGCTCGGCCGGGGCCAGGTCCATCACCACAGCCTCGCCCGCGCCTGCGGGCAAGACGCCGCGTACCGCGCATTCGTGCGCGAGATCGTCGATCAGCAGCGTGACATGATCTCCGCGTTTGTATCCCAGTCCTTCGGTGATCCAAATGGAATCGTCCTGCTGAAAAAAGTTCAAGCCCGCCGCGTCCGGAGCCGCGTTGCCGTCGAGGGCCGGCTCTGCGATCAAGTCCACGCCCAACAGCGGAATCAGCCGCCGCGAATCCGCGAGTACGGCGTAATCTTCGATGCGGGGATGAATCCTCAAGTCCAGAGACAACGCAGCCAAGCGCGCGACCGCTTCGTCCGGCACGCCTCCGGTGGCGGTCAGTTCAAATCCCGCGCGCCCCGCGAGCGTTTCCACCGACGAGTGAAACGAACCCGCGGCGGCTCCCCCCGCCAGTTCAATCGCAACCACCGCAGCGACGCCCAGCGCGACCGCCATCACCGTCAGCGCTGTGCGTGTCGGTTCGCGCTTCAACGGGCGCAGGATGAAGCGATGAAACAGAGTCCAGCGGGGCATGCTCACGCTTGCTTCACAGCCTGACGAATCTCTTGCACCGCGCCGTCACGAAGGCGCACGACCGTATCGGCCATGGCGGCGGCTTCCGTGCTGTGCGTGGCCATCAGAATCGCGGTATTGGTTTCCGTGGCGATGCGGCGCAGCAGCACCAGGATCAGGTCGCTGGTGGCGCTGTCCAGATTGCCGGTGGGTTCGTCCGCCAGCAGCAGTGCGGGAGCATGCACCAGCGCCCGCGCGATGGCCACGCGCTGCATCTGCCCGCCGGAGAGCTGATACGGCATGCGCGACGCGAACTCTTCCATCTCCAGCCAGCGCAGCTGTTCGAGCGCCGCTTCACGCGCGCCCGTGCGTCCCGCCAGCAGCAGCGGCAGCTCGACGTTTTCCACAACCGAGAGCACCGGCAACAGTTGGAAAGACTGAAAAATGAAGCCCACACGCTCGCGCCGTAAGCGCGTGAGTCCGGTGTCACCGGCCGTGGCTGTGTCGATGCCCTCCAGCACCACTCGTCCGCTGGTCGGGACGTCCATGGCGCCAGCCAGATTCAGCAGCGTGGATTTACCGCAGCCGCTGCGTCCCACCAGGGCCACGAACTCGCCGCGCTCGACTTCGAGCGACACATCACATAGCGCCGGCACGGGAACGCCCTCGGTGATGTAGTTCTTGCTCACGCGCTCCAGCGCCACGACACTCATACTCCTAGTGTCGCGGATTCCGGGTACAATCGCGGTATCGTCCCTCCCATCTCCATCGCCCACATCGACAGCGAAGCGGAGTTTCGCGGTGGCCAGGAAGCGTTACTGATGCTGGCGCGTGGACTCGCCGCGCGTGGCCACCGCCAATTGTTGGTTACGCCCAAGGGCAGTGCGCTCGATCAGCGTGCCCGGGAAGCCGGTTTGTCCACCGTTCCGCTGACCTCGGGGCCGTGGTCGTTGCTTCGGCTGGTGCGTGACTTCGACGTGATCCATACGCACAGCGGACGCGCCCAAACTCCGGTGAGGCTGCTGGGTCCGGTGCTGCGCGCAGTTCGCGTGGCTACCAGGCACGTCGCATTTGAGCCCAGCAACCGCGTGATCCATGGATGGAAGTATGGGCGCGGCTGCGACGGCGTGATCGCGGTGTCCGAAGCCGTGCGCAAAATTCTACTGCGCGCCGGCGTGTCCGACAGCAAGATCGAGGTCATTACCACCGGCGTCGAGCTTCCCTCCACGCTCCCGACCGCCGAGGAACGCGCTTCGGCTTGTGCGGCTTTGCATCTTGGCGAGAGCGACTTCGTGATCGGCCACATGGGCGCGTTCACTCCTGAAAAAGGCCAGGACATCGCCGTGCGCGCGGCGGCCCTGGTCCGCGAATCTCTTCCGCAGGCACGCTTCGTCCTCGCGGGCGACGGACCCCTAGCCGCCGCCTTGCGCGAACTGGCCCAGCGTGAAAAGGCGCGGGTCGAGTTCCCGGGCTTCCTCGCCGACCGTTCCGAGTTCTTCGCCGCGCTCGACGTTTTCATCATGCCGTCGCGCGCCGAAGCGTGGGGATTGGCCGCGCTCGAAGCTATGGCCCACGGAGTGCCGGTGATCGCCAGCAATGTCGGTGGCCTTCAGGAAATTGTTTCACCGGAAGGAGGCGGACGGCTGGTTCCTCCGGACGACGCCGGCGCGTTAGCCGACGCGATTCGCGACGCCGCGGGGGATCGCGAACGTCTGCGCGCCTGTGGTCTGAAAGGCCGCGAGCGGGCACGCAAATTCTCGACGCAACAAACGGTGGACCGGACCGAAGCGTTCTACCGGCGGTTGCTGAACGCAGCCCGCGCCCGCTAGCCAGCTAAGCTAGGAGTCCGACATTTCGGGAATCGGACACCGGTAGCGCCCCGCGAATATTTCCGCGAATCGTTCCAGCACTTCAGCGTGCACCCGGCCATTGTCGGCGAGAATGTGCGGACCGCGCAGGTCGAGCCCGCCGCCGTGCATGTCCGTACACAAGCCTCCCGCTTCGCGAACCAGCAGCGCGCCCGCGGCCATATCCCAGGGTTTCAGGTGAAACTCCCAAAATATATCCAACCGTCCGCACGCCACATAGGCCAGATCGAGCGCCGCCGCGCCCGCTCTCCGCACCCCGTGCGACAACATGGCGAGCTGGTAGAAGAAATGCACATTCACGTCCCGATGCCGCTTGCGGGAAGGGAACCCCGTGCCTGTGAGCGCATCGTCAATGCGCTGGACGGCGGAAACATGAATGCGCCGGTGGTTGAGATACGCACCGCCGCCGCGCTCGGCGCTGAACATCTCGTCATGCGCCGGATCGTAGACCACGCCTGCGATCAGTTCACCGGCTTTCTCCAAGCCGATCGAAATGTTGTACATTGGAAAGCCGTGAGCAAAATTGGTGGTGCCATCCAGCGGATCGACGTACCAGCAATACTCCGAAGTCCCGTTGTGTCCGCCGCCTTCCTCGGCCAGCACCGAATGCGAGGGGAAGTGGCTGCGCAATCGCTCCACCACCAGCGCTTCGCTGGCCTGGTCGGCTTCCGTGACCAGATCGTAAGCGCCTTTGAGTTTAATTTCGAGCGACGCGCGCCGCTGCGCGAAGTTGGCGATCACTGCGCCGGCTTCACGGGCAATGTCCACGGCTGTCTCCAGAAACGAAGCCATGGCGCGCGCTACGGCCGCTCGTAGATGTACTTGATGTCCTGTTTGAAAAGAAACAGATTGGGCCCGTCGGGGCGCGTGATGCGAATGAAATTGACGTCGTAGAACTCGACGGTGCCGTCGAACTCGGAGTTGTCGCTCAGACGCACCCGGATGGGAACATGGTCTTCCACCAAGTGGCGCAGATAGCGTGTTTCTTCAAAGGTCTGTTCGGGGGCCTTGGTCTTACCGGACTTTGCGGACACAGGAGAATCGGTCACAGAGTGGCTCGGTCAAAAACGGCCGCGTGTTACTTCGCGGCTTGATCCCCATAGTAACCGGAGCGGGTGGATGGCCGCAAATCCTTGCGGTCCATTTCCACGCGCACGGTGTGAAACCGCGCCGTGTCTGCGGGCAAATTCCGGGGATAATAACCCACCAGATACTGAGTTCGCAGATCGCGCAGGATCTGCGTGAACGCCGCATCCAGCTCCGCGCCCACTGCGGGAGTGAACACGCGCCCGCCGGTGCCCTCGGCGATAGTTTCGAGCGCGTGCTCGCCGCCGATGTTGCGCCCGGCGTCGTTGGTGATGGGCACCACCAGCACCGGATACACCACCACATCGGCCAGGTGCGCGGCTTCGAGCGCGTCTCGGAACTTCTTGCTGCTGGTGGTATCGCCGCCATCCGTCACCACCACGACCACGTGCCGGCCCTGACGCCGCTCCAGGTCGCGGGCGGCCAGATACAGCGCATCGTAGAGCGATGTTCCGCCGTCCGGCTTCAACTGCCGCAGCGCCGAGGAGAGCCGCGATTGACGCCTTGTGAAGTTAGTCAACAGGGTCACATCGTAGTTGAACGAATACAGCGCCGCGGCGTCGGCGGGGTTGCCTTCGTTGGTCAGGGCGCGCAAAAACTTCTCAACCGACGTGGTCTCGTAGCGCAGCTTGATCAGCGTGGAGCCGCTCGCATCCACCAGGACGCTCACCGAGAGCGGAAGCGCCGTCTGGCGCTCGAACACCGAGATGTCCTGGGGCACGCCGGAATCGAACACCCGGAAATTCTTCGCATCCAGGCCGCCGATCAGTTCCCCCCGCGAGTCCTTCACATTGACCAGCAGGCGTACCAGCTTCACGTCGACGCGGAAGCTAGGCGGCGCTTCGGCTTCCGCGGCCGCCTGGGCGCACACCAGCACCGGCGCGAGCAGCGCCGATGCCAGGCACAAACATTTTCTATGCGGAGCGTTCATATGCGGGCTTTGACCACGGAGTCGTCCCACTCGCCATCGACCCACACCTCTCCATCGGCGAAATACTCTTTCTTCCAGATGGGTACCAGCTTCTTTAATCGGTCGATGCCTTCCAACGCAGCTTCAAACGCCGGCCGGCGATGCGGCGCGGCAGCCACGATCACCACACTAGCCTCGCCGATTTCCAGCCGCCCCAGCCGGTGCACGATTCCCATCCTTCCGATCGCGTACTTGGCCGCCGCTTCGCGCCCGATATCCGCCATCAGCTTGATCGCCATGGCCTCGTAGCATTCGTATTCCAGATACCGCGTCGACCGGCCCTTGGTGTTATTCCGCGTGACGCCTTCAAACGTGACCACCGCGCCATCTTCCCCGCGCTGCATCCACACCGCCAGCGCGCGCGCGTCGATCGGATCGCGAGTGATAGCGAAAAAATGGCCCGCCGGGTCCGCGATCTCGTGCGTGAAACACCCTGAGCCGCCACTCACCGGCGGAAGAAACGCGACCTCGTCGTTTTCCGAAAGCGGCGTGGAAGGATCCGCGAAGCCCTGGTTGTGCGCCAGCACGATGCTTTTCGAAAGCTCCAGCAGGCGCGGAAAGCGCGCGGCGTAGTAATCGAAAACGGCGCTCAAGCGGCCTCCCTCGGGAACGTCCAGGACGTCTTCCCGAAGGCCCACAATGTCGCGAAGCATGCCGAAGAAAAGGACGCGGATACGCACTTTGCTGTCATCTTAACAGACGTTGCGGAACCATCCTGGTTTCAACAAGGCAGGCGCGCTCCGCGCCATGAGACACCGAGCAGAACGAACAACCGGTCCTGGAAGGAACTGAAACCCGTCGCCGCCGTGTTAGCTCCTGCGCGCTCCAGCTTACCTAGCGCGGCTCCCGTGATGCAGACTCGTGCCGATGACCAGCTTCCAGATTCTAGCGGTCGTGGGGACTTCCTAAAACCAGTGGGGCGTCTTTCCCGGAATCGTAATCATGTCGCCTTTGCTCAAGTGGTAGTTCCGATTTTTGGACGTTACGCCCATTGGCCTCGAGTGAACTTCAATGCGCTTCCAGGGCTGTCGGAAGAGGTTTCTTCTGCTCCCGGGATTCTTCGCCGCTTGGCGCTTTGTGAACGGCCGACGAGGCCGCGGTGGATTCCCGAACGCGCGAGCTTGGCCGGGAAGCGATCTCGACCCGCGAGGGATGGGCCGGAGAGGCCGCCCAGGCTGCGCTCAGTCTTGGTGGTAAGCATCGCGCACCCCAGGAAACGTACGGTGGTGTGGCAGGGGCCGGCGGTCGACCGCCGCCCCTCTTCCGAGTGTGCCGAGCATGTTCGACAGCTCGGGGGTGAAAGTCCCCTTGACAGCCTGATGGAGGCGAAGTCATAGCGAAGCGCAAGGGCGTCGTCGCGAGGCGGGGTCTGAAAGAAGCGTGGAGCAAACGTACGGGCCGATGA
>DATNJC010000204.1:0-64229 GCA_035604115.1 Bryobacteraceae bacterium
CATCGCAGCCGGTACAGGTAGTCCCGACACGCTTGCTCGGTGTCGAACCGAGCCTCGAAATCGGCCAGACTCCGGGGATACTCCTCCACAGCCGGCCATGCTACAGGTTGGGGCCACCTGAGTCAAGTAAATACCCCCTTACAGCCATTTGTACTTTTGAAGAATTTTCTTCAATGGATGTGAACGCGCGGCGTCACCGACATGCCCGGCCGCAACGCCTGATCCTGGTTTTGCCCCGGATCGACGGAGATGCGCACCGGAATCCGTTGCACTACCTTCACGAAATTCCCGGTGGCATTCTCCGGGGGGAGCAGGCTGAAGCGTGCTCCGCTGGCGCCTGAAATCCGCTCCAAACGTCCGGTGTAGGTCCGGCCGTTGGCATCCACATCGAAGGTGACGCTCTGCCCCAGCTTCATGTCCTTCAACTGGCTTTCCTTGAAGTTCGCCATGACCCAGATATCGTCCAGCGCCACGATGGACATCAACTGCTGTCCCGGCGCGATGTTCTGGCCCACCTCGACGGCTTTTCGGCCGACCATGCCATTGCGCGGGGCGGTGATGACGGTGTAGGAGAGATTCAATTGCGCCTGTTCGAGTTCGGCGCGCTTTTCGGCGGCCTTGGCCAGGGCGGCTTGCATGCGAGCCTCAGAAACCTTCACTTGGCGCGGTCCGGTCATGGCGTTTTCCACAGCAGCGGAGGCTTCCGCCACACGGGCGCGAGCCTGCTCGATGGTCTTCTCCGCGGCGGAGACGTTTTGGCGCGCTTCGGCCACCATAGCCTGGCGCTCCTCGACCGTGGCTTGCGCCGCTTCCGCTGCCGCCGCGGCCTGATCGAAGTCCTGGCGCGAAATCTCGTCTTTGGCGACCAGAACTTTCGACCGCTCCAGATCCTGGGCGGCCTTGGTCGCCTGGGCTTGCGCGACCTTCACGCCGGCTTCGGCCGAATTCAAGCGGGCGCGGGCCGCGCCCAGGGCCTGCTCGACGCCGCTTAACTGCGCTTCCGCGTCTTGACGTGTGCTGCGCGCCGAGTCCAAGGCGCTGGAGGTCGATTGCGAAGCGATAGGCACGTCTTCGCGGGCGCTCGCCACGGTGGCTTCAGCGTCCGCGAGTTCAGCGCGCGCTTTCTCGACGGCCACTTCGAAATCCTTCCGGTCGAGCTCCACCAGAACCTGCCCGCCCTGGACGGGTTTCTGATCCTCCGCCTCGACGCGCGCCACGTGGCCGGCGATGCGCGCGCTGACCGGCGCGATGGTCCCGTCGATCTGCGCGTCGTCGGTCGATTCCACGCGCGAAAGCTCGCGCCAGAACTGCAGACCGAAGTAGCCCAAGCCGCCCAGAATCGCCAACGCGACCACCCACTTGAGCGCGATCTTCAGCCCGCTACCCTCGCGCACCATTTCGTGTTCGCCCGGCGCAACTGCTGCGCTGTTGTCTTTCTCGGAATCTTTGCCCGCCACACCCGCCATGCCTACTTGCTCCCCATGAACTGTTTCAAACTGCTTTCCGCCATTCCCACGGCCCGCGCCAGCGCCGCCTTGCCCAGGTTGTGGGCATACTGGCTGGAAATAACACTTTGGGTGGCCGTGGAAACGGCCTCCTGAGCCTCCACCACTTCGATGTTCCCGGTGACGCCCGCGCGGAAGCGGTCGCGAGCCTGATCCAGCGTCTGGGTAGCCAGATCCAAACGATCGCGCGCCACCGCCATCTGATCGGCGGCGTTCTGCAGATCCAGAAGAGCCGAGCGCACCTCATAATCGATGCGGCCCTTCAGATTTTCCAGTTCCTCTCGCCGCTGCTTGATTTCGACCGACGTCGCTTCCTGTTCCGCGCGTATCCGGCCGTCGAACAAATAGAGTTTCACCGAGCCCGCGGCGGAGTAGGTCCCGTGCGACGACGCCAGGGTGTTCCCGATGTCGCCGTACGATCCCGAGAATGAAAGCGTGGGGTACCGGGCGGCGTCCACGGCCTGGCGCGACAGCTCAGCCGCGCGAACCAGCGATTGCGCGCTTTGATAATCGGCGCGGGAAGCCAGGGCCTTACGCAGCAGATCTTCAGCGGACAACCCTTCGAGCGGCGCGAACAGAGCCTGATCCGTGAGGCGAAATTCCTGCCCCGCCGCGAGTCCGATCACGCGAGCCAGCGACAACTTATCTTTGGCCACCTGATTTTGCTGCCCCAACAGCCGCTGCTGCTGCGTTTGCCATTCGACCTTGGCGCGCAGTTCGTCGATGGCCGGCGTCACTCCCGCGGCGTGCCGGTCGCGCGCGATCTGGTACAGCATCTCGGCCACGCTCACGTCGGTGTTCAACGCTTCGGCGCGAGCCGCCCCCGCCTGAACGGCGAAGTATCCGGAAGCTACTGCCTCCACCACCAGGTCGCGTGCGTCCTGCTCGCTCAACGCGGCTGCGTGAGCGCGTTCGGCCACGGCCTTCAAGTTCCGCGACAGGCTGAGATCGAAGACCTTGGCGTCGGCAGTTGCGCGCAGGTCCTGGATCCCGAAGGGTCCGATGACGGACGGGACTCCGGGGAACGTAAATCCGTAGCTGGCCAGCGAGATTTGTTCCGAGGTCTCCGTGAAGCCCGCGGAAACCGTGGGCAACAGGGCGGACAGCGCGCGCAATCGCTCGGCCCGTGCGGAGCTGGTTTGGTTGGCGCGAACCAGGATTCCCAGGTTGCTCTTGAGGGCCCGGCCGATGGCCTCGTCGAGCGAGAGCGACAGCGGTTCGCGCGTGGCCTGGGCCGCCGGAACGCTGGAGTGGAACGGGTCGTCGAAGGATACTGTTTGTCCCGTCACCGCGGTCCCCCCAACCGAAATTGAAAGCGCCGCCAGGACGCCGGCTGGTCCGATGTTCAAGGAGGTGCACCTCATGCGCTAAGTCAGGCTACGTCAGAAAGCTATATCAGAAAGATGGGTAACGCCGGCCCCCACGCTCGAACAGGGACCGGCAAGTTTGGCCTCTTTTTATCTTACGGCACGCCCGTGGGTGGCGGGTCTGTTTCAGTTTCCGGGTTGGGTCTCCGGCAGTACGCTGTCCGGCAGTTGAACCTCTACCTGCTGCTGTGTTAGCTTGCGTCCCAGGCGCTCTTATTCGAGCGCCAGGGGCGGGAGGTATTCATGCACTACGTTGTTTCCAACCGATTCGCGGTCCACGTGCGCCGCGGCGCCTGGTTGGCGCTCCTGGCCGCTGCCGCACCGGCTTTCGCCCAGGTGGATCTCTCCGGCGTGTGGGCCGACCGCATTCACGAGGATTCCTACGAGCGCTCCGGCGGTCCGCCCCTGGGAGATTATCAGGGGATTCCCTTGAACGACGCCGGCCGCATGAAAGCCGACAGCCACGACCACTCCGAGTGGAGCCTGCCGGAATTCCAATGCCGTCCGCATCCCGGCCCGTATCAATGGCGCGCGCTGGGCGCGGTGCGAATTTCCGAGGAAATCGATCCCGTTTCGCGCGAATTAACCGCGTTCCACTTCGAATATCTGCGCTCCATGGAGCGGCCCGTGTGGATGGACGGCCGCCCGCATCCGCCGGAGTGGGCGCCCCACACCTGGTCCGGATTCTCCACCGGCAAGTGGGAAGGCAACAACCTGGTGATCACCACCACGCACCTAAAAGGCGCGTATCTGCGCCGAAATGGCGCTTCTTTCAGCGATAAATCCACGATGATGGAATATCTCACCCGGCACGGGAATTACCTGCAGGTGACCATGATCGTCACCGACCCGGTGTGGCTGGAAGAGCCCTTCATTCAAACCACCAATTACGAATTCGATCCGCACACCACACTCTCCTACTATCCGTGCACGGTGAGCGAGGAGAATATTTCGAAGGACGTCCCGCACTTCTTGCCCGGCAAGAATCCGAACCTGGGCGCCGATGACTTGCCCGCGCAGCCCGCTCGCGGCGGCGCGGCTTCCACGCGTCCGGAGTATCGGGCCAAGCTCAAGGTCGACGGCGCTTCCACGCAGCCGGCTCGCGGAGCCGCGCTGCTGGGCAAGATCGTGCCATCGCCGGCGCCGGTTGCCCGGCGCGACAACGAGATTCACGTGCAGCCGGTGCAGGGCAACGTCTACATGCTGGTCGGCCCGTGGGGCAACATCGCCACATCGATCGGGCGCGATGGAATCCTGATGGTGGACACGGGTCCCGCCAACATGTCGACCAAGATCATGTCGAAGGTGCTGGAGCTGGCGACCCAGATCAGTTCCACGGCGCAGCCCAACCGCTGCGTGGGCCTGCATTGCCCCAATGCTCCGGCCGGCTGGACCAGCCCGTCGATCAACGCCATTATCAACTCGCCCGCGCCTCCCAAGCCGATCCGCTTCATCATAAACACCAGCGTGGACGCCGACCACATCGGCGGCAACGAAAAGCTGGCCGAGCTGCCTTCCGACGCCAAAATCGTCGGCGTGACGTTCCCGCCCGTGGGCGTCGCGCCGGGAGCCACCATCATCGCTCACGAGGCCGTTGCGGACCGGATGAGCAATCCCGGCCCGGGGCAGCCCGCGGTGCCGGGCGGCGCGCAGCCCACCGATCCGTATCGCTCGGCTTCCTACAAGCTGAGCGAGTTCTTCAACAACGAAGGCGTCCAGATTTTCCACGAACCCAACGCCCACACCGACGGCGACAGCATGGTGTACTTCCGCTACTCCGATGTGCTGGCCGTCGGGGACATCCTGAACACGGAGAGCTATCCGGTGATCGAGCTGGCCAAGGGCGGAAGCCTCAAGGGTATTCTGGACGGGCTGAATCACATCCTGGACATCGCCATTCCCGAGTTCCGCTCACAAGGCGGAACCTGGATTATTCCCGGCCACGGGCGGCTGTGCGACATCGGCGACGTCGCCAATTACCGGAATATGGTGGCGATCATTTACGACCGCCTCGCGGACCTGATCAAGCAGGGCAAGACGCTCGATCAAGTGAAAGCGGCCAAGCCCACCATGGATTATGATGGTCTCTATGGCGCCACCAGTGGTCCGTGGACTACGGACATGTTCCTGGAGGCCGCCTATAAAAGTATGAAGAAGTGAGAAACAGGAATCCTAAATGAAACCCAGACTCGCACTCATCGTAGTCATGGCCGCGGCGCTGCTCGCCGGCACGCAGGCGTACGCCCATCACTCGCTCGCCGCAACCTACCACGCGGACCAGGAAATCACGCTGGACGGCAAAATCGTGGAACTGCTGCTGCGGAATCCGCACTCGTTCCTGCAGGTGGAAGCGCCCGACGAGAGCGGCGTCATGCAGCGATGGTCGCTCGAATGGCGCTCCTCGGGACAGCTGGGCACGCAAGGGATCAAGCGCGACACGCTGAAGATCGGCGATGCTGTAGTGGTCACCGCAAATCCCTCGCGCACGCCCGGAGATCATCGCGGCGCGCTGAAGACTCTGCATCGCAAAAGCGACGGCTTCGGATGGGGCACGCGTCCGGGCGAAACGACGGACTGACACGAAGAAGAATACAGAATACAGAAGTCAGGAGTCAGAATGGTTTACGGGCGTATAGCGCCTCTTCTTGCCTGTGCGGCATCGCTGGCTGTACTTTGGCCGGTCGATGGGCAGGATGCTCCCGCCCCGAAAGGCGGCCCGCAGGGAATCGGCGGCGTGGGTGGCGGCGGTGGTGGAGGACGCGGCGGAGGGCGGGGTGGACGAGGGCCCGCGCTGTCTCCCAAAGCCGCGGCGCCCATCGACGTGACCGGCTATTGGGTTTCGATCGTCACCGAGGACTGGCGCTACCGTATGGTGACGCCACCTAAGGGCAACTTTCTGGGTGTGCCCCTGAACCCCGCGGGGCGGGCCGCGGCCAATGCCTGGGATCCGGCCAAGGACGAAGCGGCGAACCAGCAGTGCAAGAGCTACGGCGCGGCGGCCATCATGCGCGTGCCCGGCCGCTTCCACTTCACCTGGGCTGACGACAACACCATGCGCGTGGAGGCCGACGCGGGAACACAAACCCGCACCTTCCATTTCGGCGGTACGGCTCCTGCCAACCTCGAGCCGTCCTGGCAGGGTTATTCCGTGGCCCAATGGGAAATGGGTCCCAACGAGCAGGGCAAGCCGCGCACGGGAAATCTGAAGGTGGTCACCACCGGATTGCTGCCCGGCTATTTGCGCAAGAACGGCGTGCCCTACAGCGGCAACGCGGTGGTCACGGAGTGGTACGACCGCATTACCGCGCCCAACGGCGACGAATGGCTGGTGGTTTCGACCGAAGTCGCGGACCCGCAGTATCTCACCATGCCGTTCATCACCAGCACGCACTACAAAAAGCAACCCGACGCCGCGGGCTTCAGCCCCGAGCCGTGCACCTCGCGCTAGAAATCGCGGGTCATCGCGCTCCCCGGTAAGCGCTGCTCCTCTTGACATCTCCACTGAAACTCCCATAAACTCTGATCAAGACAGGGATCTTCATGGGGGCGTCTATTGCGTCCCCCGACAGTTTAGGTATTGAGTCAGGCTTTGCCTCGGCAAAGCTGGGAGGTTAGTCATGCGCATTTTCACGTCCACAGCTCTCTTTCTATCGCTGGCCGCAGCCGCGTTCGGCCAAGGCGACCGGGGCACGATTACCGGTACAATCTCAGATCCGGCGGGCGCCGTGGTGGCCGCCGCCGCTGTACAAGCCCGCCACGTTGCAACCGGCACGGTCTACGACACCACCAGCACCAACACCGGCAACTACACGATTTCCGAGTTGCCCGTGGGCAGCTACGAAGTGACCGTAACGGTTCCAGGGTTCAAGAAGTACATCCGCTCCGGCCTGACCGTCGAGGTGGCCGCCACCGTGCGCGTCGATGTCGGCCTAGAAGTCGGCGCGGCTTCGGAATCCGTTACAGTGAACGAAGCGGCTCCTTTGCTCAAGACCGAAAGCGGCGAGCTGAGTCACAACGTGCCCACGGAGACGGTAGACCAGCTTCCGATCCTGGGGATTGGCTCGAACGTGGCCGGCAGCTCCGCGATCCGCAACCCGCAGGCCGTAGCTTATTTGCTCCCCGGCGCATTCATCATGGAGAACTCGAACATGCGCATCAACGGCGCGCCGGGCAACACGGCCTCCTATCGCCTGGAAGGCCAGGACGCCAGCAACGGCCAGGTGCCCGCGACCCAGGCGCAGACCCAGCCCAGCGTCGACGCCATCCAGGAAGTGACCGTGCAGACCAGTAACTTCGCCGCTGAATACGGCATGGTCGGCGGAGGATTCTTTAACTACACCATGAAGTCGGGGACCAACCAGCTCCATGGCAGCGCCTACGATTACTTCGTGAACGAAGCCCTCAACTCCAATACTCCCTGGCTCAACGTCAAGCCCACCGCTCGCCGCAACGACTATGGCTTCACTGTGGGCGGACCGGTGTTCATCCCCAAGGTTTACAACGGCCACGACAAGACGTTCTTCTTCTTCAATTTCGAGCAATACTACGAGACTGAAACCATCAATAACATTCTGGACACGGTTCCCACCGCGCAATACCGCGTGGGTAACTTCGCGCAAGCGCTGACCGGCCGCATCCTGGGTACCGATCCGCTGGGCCGGCCCATCCCCGAGGGCGGAGTGTACGATCCCAACACCCAGCGGACCGCCCCGACCGGGCAACTGATCCGCGATCAATTCCCGGGTAATGCGGTGCCGCTTAGTCGCCTGGACCCGGTGGCGGTGAATATTCAGAATCTGATGCCGCAACCCAATCAAGGCTCGGGCGTGATCAACAATTACGTGAATCCGTTCCCCAGCGTCCGCAACACCTTTATCCCAGCCTTTAAGATCGATCACTCGATGGGATCCAAAGCCAAATTCTCGTATTACTGGTCGCGGACCAGAACGGCCAGCCAGCTTTCCCCGACGCTTGGGGGAGCGGACGGCCTGCCCCAGCCGATCTCCGGCGAAATCGGCACGTTCATCACATCCTACGCGCAGCGCGCCAACTTCGAATACACCCTAGCCCCGACGGTGTTGTTCCACTTCGGAGCCGGCTGGATGAACGATTTTTTCACGGACAATTCCCTGACTACCGACTACAATCCCGCCTCGGCCATCGGGCTGAATGGCGTGCCTGTCAACCGCATGTTCCCGTACATGACTGGGCTATGTCCGGCCGGCACCAGCAACGGTACGGTCACCGCCACCTGCGGAGGTCAAGGCGGCATGAAGGTTATGGGGCCGACCACCAACCGTGACCCGATTCTGTATAACAAACCGACCTTCAATACCAGCCTCACTTGGGTGAAGGGCAATCATACCTTCAAGTACGGCGGGGAACTGCGCATCGAGACCAACGAAGCCAATCTCTATAAGGACACCAACGGCGCGTTCACTTTCAGTCCCAATGAGACCGGGCTGCCCTACATCGGGTCATCCAGTCTGGGCGGCGGAACCGTGGGCTTCGGCTACGCCAGCTTTATGCTGGGGGCCGTGGATCAGTTGCAGCTCGCCCCGATTAATCAATTGAAGATGGGTAAGTGGGCCTTGGGTATGTTTGCCCAGGACACCTGGAAGGTTACGCGTAAATTCACGCTCGATTACGGTCTCCGCTACGATTACCAGACCTACTTGAGAGAAACCGGCGGACGGTACGCGCAGTTCGCCCCCAACGTCGCTAACCCGACTGCGGACGGCCAGCCGGGCGCGGTGGAGTTCGAGGGCTCCGGGATGACGGCCACCGGCGTCGCGCGGTGCAATTGTCAATTCGCCAAGAACTATCCCTTGGCCTTCGGGCCCCGCTTGGGAGCCGCCTATCAAATCAATTCCAAGACCGTGGTTCGCGTCGGAGTCGGCATCGTGTACTCGGCCATCGACGATGCCAATGGCGCCAGTTCGGGCGGCTTGTCCATTCCCAACGCAGTCGGAACTACCTCCTTTGGCCAACCCCTGATGACGCTGGCGAAAGGCATCCCCTCTTCAATCCTGGCTCCGTTCCCGAACTGGAACGTTGGGCAGTTCCCGACGGCGAGCGCGATTGGGGCCCAGGCGCCCGAAACCTGGTATGACCAGAATGCCGGCCGTCCCGCTCGGCAGTATCAATGGAGCGTCGGCGTGCAGCGCCAGCTCATGAAAGATCTGGCGGTGGAAGCCAGCTATGTGGGCAACCGCGGAATCTGGTGGAATGCGCCCGCGCTCGTCGACGTAAACGCCCTAACGCCTCAACGGATTGCCGCGGCCGGTCTGAACATCAACAATCCAGCCGATGTTACTCTGCTCCAATCGCCGCTCACCAATGCCGCCGTGATTGCCCGCGGATTCAAGCCGCCCTTCGGTAATTTCCCGTCCACGCTTACCCTGGCGCAATCGCTGCGGCCCTTCCCGCAGTTCAACAGCATCACCGCCCTGTGGGCGCCCGACGGCAACACCCGGTACGACTCCCTGCAGGCCAAAGCGACCAAGAGATTCTCGCACGGTTTGCAAGGCACCGTTCTCTTCACCTGGGCCAAGAATCTTTCCGATGCCTCGCCCAGCAACGTGACTATTCCGGGAACCGGCGGCCAAGCGGTCAACGACGTGTTCAACCGGGGACAGAACATGTACATTTCTCCCTACGACATACCCCTCGCTCTGACCATCGCGCCCAGCTACACCTTGCCCACGCTCCACGGGAACAAGCTGGTGTCGTGGGCCGTGCGCGACTGGCAGATCAACGCACTGCTGGGATACGCCAGCGGTTTGCCGATCCTCGCCCCGCAGGCGCAGAACAACCTGAACCTGTCGCTACTGCGCAATAATACCGGTGCTCAGACCAGCTACGCCAACCGCGTCTCGGGACAGCCTTTGTTCACTCAGGACATCAATTGCCACTGCTTCGATCCGAACAAGGTTTTCATCTTGAATCCCCTGGCGTGGTCCCAGCCGGGTCCCGGCCAATGGGGCTCCGGCGCGGCGTACTATAGCGACTACCGGCAGCAGCGGCGGCCCAACGAGAACATGTCTCTCGGCCGCATATTCCGAATTCGGGAAAAGATCACGCTCAACATTCGTGGCGAGTTCTCGAACATCTTCAACCGCGCGGAAATGCCGGTTCCGACTTCGACCAACGCCGCGGCGACCCAGGTGCACAATGCGGCGGGCGTGCCGACCACCGGCTTCGGCTTCATCGCCACAGCGAATGAAGGCGCAATCACCAATATTCAGACCGCCACCTCGCGGCAGGGAGTGATCGTAGCGCGCTTCATCTTCTAGCGTTCCGCGTAGTACCATGCAGGGGGGACGTCGTCCGGCCGATGAGTCCGTGTGTGACGTCACCAAGGAGGATTGCATGAAGTTTCTCGGCGGAACCTTACTGGGCGTGTTTCTGACGGCTGGGCTGTGGACTCTAGCGGCGCAAAACGAACGCGCCATGCACCCGCGGATTGCCCGCGCCATCGAAGGGCTCCGGGACGCGCGGGCCTACATGCAGGAAGCTCCGCACGACTTCGGTGGCCACAAAGCCGATGCCATCCGTGCCACCGACGAGGCCATCCGCCAGTTGAACTTCGCCTTGGCGTACCGGGCGCGGGAAGACCGCCGGTAGCCGGCTCGGCTCCCCCCGGGAGCGGGGCCGAACGCCCGCAGGGGGGATGTAACCTGGCCCGATCCAGGGGCCGTCTGTTACATACACACGAAGTGTGGCTTGGCGCGCCGCGAATTTCCGGTATATACTTACCGTTGCGGCGTCGGCGTCCCGCGTGTTGACTCCTTGCTAGGTGGTTGAATTCAAAGTTTCCGGGAGGTTCTTTTAAATGAAAGTTAAGCTTGTCGTTTTGACCGCTGCCTTGGGCTTGCTGGCGGCTCTACCGGTCCTGGCCCATCACTCGTTTGCGGCGGAATACGACTCCAAACAGCCCGTTGAGCTTAAGGGCAAGGTGACCCAGGTCGACTGGACCAACCCGCACGCCCGTTTTTACGTAGATGTCGTCGATGCCAGCGGTAATGTGACCAACTGGAATCTCGAGCTGGCTAGCCCCAACGTGCTCAAGCGCAATGGCTGGACCAGAACGTCGCTGAAGGTCGGCGACGAGATCACGGTGCAGGGCTCGCGCGCCAAGGATGGAGCCACCATGGCCAACGCCCGGACAGTAGTCCTGGCTGACGGCAAGAAAGTGTTTGCCGGCTCCGCCGAGACGGGACAATAGTCCAGCCGAGACCGGACCAAAGCGCGTCGGCAGGCAAAGCGTTGAGCGAGCAGTAGAAAGGAATACCTCGAAGTGACAAAGCATGTGATCAGTTCCGCCTTGGCCGCAGGTGCGTTGGGAATGTTCGTCCTGTGGGCCCAGGCGCCCGCTCAGTTAACCGCTCCGGCCGGCGGGAGCCAGAATCAGAACAAGGCCAAAAAGAAGAAAGGCCCACCTGAGGGTCCCACGCCCAAGCTGGCCGACGGCCATGTGGATCTCTCCGGCGTCTGGAACGGCGGCGGGCCGGTGGGCGATCTCGCGCAAGGCATGCCGAAAGGCGAGGCCATTCCGCTGACCCCTTTGGGCTTGAAAGTCATGCAATCGCGGCAGTCCAAGGACGATCCCGAGGCGAACTGCCTGCCTACGGGCATTCCGCGTATCGCGCCTTATCCGTGGCGCATCGTCCAGACTCCGACCCACATCTTCTTTCTGTTCGAAGGCAACATTCATAGCTTCCGGCAGATCTTCATCGACGGCCGGAAGCACGTCGCCGACCCCGACCCCACCTGGTACGGGGATTCGATCGGAAGCTGGGACGGCGACACGATGGTCGTCGATACCCTCGGATTCAACGACAAGTTCTGGTTCGACTTCCGTGCCCACCCGCACACCGAGCAACTGCACACCATCGAACGCTACACGCGCCTGAACCTGGGGCAGATGTCGGTCGAAACCACCATCATCGACCCCGCCTATTATTCGAAACCGTTCACCGTAAAGTTCATGGCCACCCTTCGTCCGGGCGAAGAACTTATGGAATACATCTGCCAGGAGAACCAGCAGGACGCCCAGCATTTGCAAGGCGGCGCCGACGCTCCCAGCCGGCCTTAAGACTCCGCGTTCGGCGAGCCACAAGGGCCTTCTAACCGCTGACGGCTGAAAATGCCTGTTCAGCAGCGCTTCAGCCGCTGATCTGCAACAACTCCGCCAGCTCCGTCTGCCGCTCCACCAGATCTGCCAGCGTATAGCGGTCCAGCACCGCGAACCACGCGTTCGTGGCGTCGTGGAGCGCGCCGCGCAGCGCACAACTTCCGTAGATGACGCACCCGTCCCCGTGCGGATCCATGCACTCGACGACAGCAAAATCCGGCTCCGTGATCCGCACCACCGCGCCCAGCCCGATCGCGGACGGATCGCGGGCCAGGCGGAATCCGCCGTGCCGTCCGCGCTGGGTCTCAACGATGCCGTGCGTGGCCAGCCGGTGGACCACCTTCATCAGGTGATTGCGCGAGATCGTGTAGGCGTCGGCTACTTCCTCGATGGTCGCGACCCGGCCGGGACGAACACCCAGGTACACCAGGACGCGCAGCGAGTAGTCGGTGTGCTTGGTCAGGCGCATGCGGCGGGCGTGCTTCCAGGATAGCCCGTCAGGATGGCTCTTCAGGATAGCCCTTCAAGACAGCGCGGGGACGCTATAATTGAGCTTCCCATGCACATCGACTGGTTCCCTCTGTGGCTCAGCCTGCGCGTGGCAACGCTCGCCACCGCCGCCGCGCTGGCGGTGGGCCTGTGGCTCGCCTACCTGTTGGCGAACCGCGAATTCCGGGGCAAAGAAGTGCTCGATGCCGCGCTCACGCTGCCCCTGGTGCTGCCGCCGACTGTGCTGGGTTACTATCTGCTGGTACTGTTGGGCCGTGCCAGCCCGCTCGGGAAAATGTGGGAGTCGCTCACCGGATCGCCGCTGGTGTTCACCTGGAAAGCCGCCGTCGTGGCCGCTCTTCTGCACGCGCTCCCGCTGCTGGTCAAATCGGCCCGGGCCGCGCTCGAAAGCGTCGACCGCAGCTTCGAACGTGCCGCGCGAACGCTGGGGGCCTCCGAGTGGCGGCTCTTCTGGCGTGTGACCCTGCCCCTGGCCCGGCGCTCGATCATGGCGGCTACCGTACTGGCCTTCGCCCGCGCCCTGGGCGATTTCGGGGTCACGCTGATGGTGGCCGGCAACATTCCCGGACGCACGCAAACCGTTGCCGTCGCCATTTACGACGCCGTGGAAAGCGGTAACGGCAGCCTGGCCCGCACGCTGGTGGTGATCGTCTCCGCCGCGGCCCTGGTGATTCTGACGCTGGCCAACCGCCTGGCTTCGCGGTGACCCCGCCAGAGGCCGCCTGAAAAAGCCCAGAACACAGAGCAATGATCGCCGCCCGCATCCGAAAAACCTACCCCGCCCGCCCCGATTCCGCGGCCTTCACCCTGGACCTGGAATTCGAAGCCGCCGCGGGCGTCACCGTGCTGTTCGGGCCCAGCGGCGCCGGGAAGACGCTGACGCTCGATGCCATCGCCGGCTTCGTGCGCCCCGACCAGGGCCGCGTTCTGCTGGACGGCGAGATTCTGTTCGACGGCGCCACCGGCGTCCATCTTCCCCCACAGGCCCGCCATTGCGGCTACGTCTTCCAGAACTACGCTCTGTTCCCGCACATGACGCTGCGCAAGAATCTGGAGTTCGCGGTCGAACAGAAACCGCGCCTGGAACGCCACCGCCGCGTCAACGAAATGCTGGAGCGCTTCCGCCTGACCGACGCCGCCGGCCGCCGGCCCCACGAAGTCTCCGGCGGACAGCGCCAGCGTTGCTCCATCGCCCGCGCGATCATCGGCGCCCCCAAACTCCTGCTGCTGGATGAACCCGCGCAAGGCCTCGACGCGGTCCTTCGCGCCGAACTCTACGAGGTCCTGCGCCAGGTGCGCGCGGATTTTCAGACTCCGGTATTACTGGTCACGCACGACCTTGACGAGTGCTTCGGTCTGGGCGAAGAAATGCTGATCCTCCACAGCGGACGCGTGGTGCAAAGCGGCCCGCCGCGCAAGATTCTCGACCACCCAACCAATCTCGAAGTGGCCCGCCTGTTGGGCGCGTTCAACCTGCTGGCCGGCGAGATCAAACTTCTGGACCCCGGCCGCAACCTCAGCCGGATCCTGCTGTGCGGCGTCGAAATCGAAGGCCCCTACTTCCCGGGACGCCTGAAAGGCGATCGGGTCACCGTCTGCGTGCGCCCCGAGCAATTAACTGTAGCGTCCCGCGGCGCACGGACGGGGCCTAATCAAATCCCGGCCGATCTGACGCGCACCGTCGAAAAACCCCAATGGGTACGCCTGGAATTCGTCAACTCCGCCGGCGAGCCCTTGGCCGTAGATCTGACTCGCGCCGAATACGAGCGGCAGCGTGAGAATGCCGCTTGGGTGGTCGAATTTCCGCGCGACATGATTCGAGTTGTATAGGTAGGGCAGGGCGGGGCTGGCCCGCCGTGGTCCAGTAAGTGCTCTGCACAGGGCAGAAGGAGGCTTCATGAAACTGTTGCTTGCCATCGACGGATCGGCCCCCAGCCGCGCTGCACTCGAAGAAGTCGCCAAACGCCCCTGGCCCGCGGGAACCCAGGTCGAGGTCCTGCATGTCGTCGAGGCGGCGCACCTATGGACCACGTCGTCCACCGCCGAAGAGTTGGCCCGCCGCGGCGGAAATCTGCTCACCACGGCGGTGGCGCAACTGTTCGCCAGCGGCCTGGAAGCCCACGGCGAAATGCTGCAGGGCGACGCCAAGCGCGTCATCCTGGACCGCGCCGCGCACACCCATCCGGATTGGATCGTCGTCGGCTCGCACGGCTCTGCCGCTACCCGCCTGGTGGTGGGTAACGTGGCCTCCGCCGTGTTGCATTACGCCCCCTGTTCGGTGGAGATCGTGCGCACCCGCGCGGGCGCGGCGCCGAAGATCCTGTTGGCCACCGACGGCTCCCCCGCTTCGGACGCCGCCGCGCATTCGATTGCCGAGCGTCCCTGGCCCAGCGGCGTCCAGGTGCGCGTTCTCAGCGTGGTCGAACTGGTTCTGCCGCCGGTGGTGGCCATGCTGGAGCCGCCGTTCCTCCACTCGACGCAAGTGGAAGAGATCCGCGCGGCCGCCATGAAACGCGCCGAGGACGCGGTTCAAACTGCCGTTGGAATCGTCGCGTCCGCCTGTCCCAATGTGTCCCAATCCATTTCCGTGCTGCTCGAAGGCCCGCGCCGAATCATTGTGGACGAAGCGGCGCAATGGGGCGCGGACCTGATTGTGCTCGGGTCCCACGGCCACCGCGGGATGGACCGCTTCCTCCTGGGCAGCGTTTCCCAGAGCGTGGCGATGCACGCACCTTGTTCGGTGGAAGTAGTCCGGTCGAAGTAATCCGCGCCAAATAACCCAGGCGCATCGGGCCGTTTGCCGCAAACGGCTGATTGCAGGTCGGGCCGCGGCGGCATTTCCCGTGCATATCAATTCCATAAAGGGGGATAAGAACCATGTCACCGACACTGGGAACGGTTCACCGGACCCTTGACGTTACGGCGCTCAAAGAGCTGGCCGCGCACAAGGGACCCTGCCTCACCATGTTTGTTCCGGATCGTCAACCCGGCGCGAACGCCGGATCGCGTACCGCGCTGGTGCGCGACATGATCCACCGCGCCGAAGCGCTGCTGAAGAGCAATTCGGCCGATTTGCTGGCTCCGCTGGCGGCGTTCGCTGAAAGCGAAGAAATCGCAGCCGGCGGCCCCGGCTTTGCCATCTTCCGCTCGCCGCACCATCTGGAGATCTTCCATCTTCCGGGAACCACTACCGAGACGCTCGCGGTAGCGAGCCATTTCACGCTGCTCCCGCTGCTCGAACGGGTGTATGCACCCCAGCAGTTCTATATTCTGGGTCTCAGCCGTAAGCATCTGCGACTGCTGCATTACCGCCTGGGAGTGTGCGAAGAAGTCGCGATGCCGACCCAGGTCCCGGAAAGCGTGGAAGCCGCGGCCGGCCTCGACGCACCCGATCACGACTTGGAGAACCGCTCGACCGCCGGCGTCGCCACCGGCTCCATGAAGGCCGTGCATTTCGGAACGACGACCGACCGCGAAGCGGCGGGCGAGTATTTGTATCACTTCCTGGGTATGATCGCCCAAGGTCTGAAGGACACGTTGAACGGCGCGCCGCTCCTGTTAGCCGGAGTGCATGAGGAAGCCGCGGCCTATCGCCGCGCCAGCAGGTACCCGCATCTTCTCGCGGCGGAAATACAGGGCAATATCGAATTTCTGCCGCTCGAAGAGATCGCTTGCCGCGCCGCTGAAGCCGCCCGCGAGCACTATCTCAAAGCGGGCTTCAAAGCACTGGCCGAGCTTCGCGAAATGCCGGATCGCAGCCGCACCTTGGCCGGCGATCCGCATCGAGTGCTGCGCGCCGCCGCCGCCGGACGCGTTCATCGGTTGTGCGTCCGGGAGATGACCGGAATTCACGGGACGATGGAGCGCGAGCTGGATACGGTCCACGCGGCCAACGAGGATTTGGTGAATGCGGCGGTGGTGGAAACCATACGCCATGGAGGCGATGTCTTCGTCTTACCGCAGGGCCAAATGGCCGCGGCGAGTCCCATGGCGGCGATCCTCAGGTATTGACCTATCGGACACAGCCGAATCGCCGACCGCAAAGGAGCCGTTATTTCAGAAACTTGAGCAATTCCCGGTTGAAGACTTCCGGAACCTCGATGTGCGGGACGTGACCGGCGTTGGGGATCAGGTCCAGTTGGCCGTGGGGAACCGTGTCGGCGATGTGTTTCGCGAGCGCCGGGAAGTTCTCGCCGTCTTTGTCTCCGCCGAGCACTAGCGTCCGCGCCTTGATGTGCGCCCAGTCGTCCACTACGGGATCGAAGAACACCACCTGCTGCAGCATCGTCCGGACCATGGCGAGGCGCGGCCAATCGCCGCCTAGCGTGGGAGCGTAGAGAATCCGCACGTAGTTTTCGTACTCCGGCTTCCATGCGCCAGGCGTCGGAAAGTATCTCCGAATCGTCGCGTAGTATTGCTGGTACAACTGGTCGCGCGACAGCCCCATCAGCCGCTTGAAGCCGTCGTCGGCGGTGGTCCAAGGCCGGTCCCACCGAACGTCTGTGAGCCCGATGGGATTGTAGAGCACCGTGCGCTCGACCACATCGGGGTACGACGACGAGAAGCGCGCCGCCAGCATTCCGCCCATCGAATGGCCCACGATCACGGCCTTCTGGACGCCCAGCGTCTGAAGCAGCTTGCGCGTGTTGGCCGCCATGTCGTGAAAGTTATACGGGATGATCGGCTTGGACGAGCGTCCGAAACCGATCTGATCCGGCGCGATCACGCGGAAGCCTTCCTTTCGCAGCGCCTCAATGGGTCCGGCGAAATAAAAGCCGCCGAAATTCATTCCGTGCAGCAGCACCACCGTGCGTCCGTTGCCCGATCCCGGCGGAAGAATGTCCATATACGCCATGCGGACTTCCTGGCCATACATGGTCAGCGGGAGAAACTGGACAGGATACGGATACGCGACGTCTTCGTAAGTGATGCTGGCGGGCTTCACATCGGCCGGCGCCTTCGGCGGAGGCGTTTGCCCCTGTGCGCACCACACGGCGAGGAATAAGATTGGTATGCGATTCACTTGGTCACCCCCAGGAGTCATTTTACCGGTACAGCCAGTGGTCCGCGAGTCACTCCTGGATGGATGACGGCGGCCACTTCACGCTCCACTCCCTTGCTGCTCTTACAAGAACGCCAAGGCGAGTATCATGAAGGACAACCTTGCCATGGCTTCAAATTGTCTCACGCTCATCTTGTCGGCCGCATTGATCGCCGGCGCTTACGGCCAGACCACGTCCGCCAAGCGGACTCGAACAGTGGTCGAGGGCGGCGGTGTCTCGATTGAGGTGATCTCGGAAGGACGCGGTCCGCTGGTGGTGCTGCTGGCGTCTTTGGGACGCGATTCTGAAGAAATGGACCCTATCGCCGAGCGCGTCGCCCAAGCGGGCTTTCGTGTGCTGCGTCCGCAACCGCGGGGATACGGCCGCAGCGTGGGGCCGCTCGACAAGATCACGCTGCACGATTTGGCTCGCGACGTGGGGCTGGTGCTGCAGCATGAGAACGGCGGACCGGCCATCCTCGCCGGGCATGCGTTTGGACACTTCGTGGCGAAGGCGGTGGCCGTGGATTTTCCGCAGCTCGCACGCGGGGTGGTGCTGATCAGTGCGTCGCAGAAGACCGCCGACCCGGCGGTGCGGCAAGCGACCGCTATCGCCACCGATCCCACGCAGCCGGAAGCCGATCGCTTGAAGGGGCTGCAATGGGTGTTCTTCGCGCCCGGCCATGATGCGCGCCCATGGCTGCAGGGGTTTCACGAAAAGGTGCAGAAGTCGGAAGCGATCGCGCGCGACGCGACTCCGCAGGGCGAATACTGGTCCAGCGGAACGGTGCCGATTCTTGACATTCAGGCGGAGTTCGATCCGTATCGCCCGCCGTCGAGCCGCGACGAACTGGTGAAAGAGTTCGGCGCGCAACGGATGACCACGGTGCTGATCAAGAACGCCGCGCACGCCGTGATTGTCGAGCAGCCGCGCGCGGTGGCGGATGCGCTCATCGCCTGGGCGAAGCGGCTACCGTAGTGGGCATCGATAACACGCGTGAACCCACCTCGGCTAGGGAGCGATCCGCCGAACCAAGTCCTTGAATCTGTGTCCCTGCCAGTCGTCGCGCGGCTCAGCCGCGGCCCTGGCGAAGGTCCACAACCGAACGCGTTCCGCATCTACCTCCAATAGGTCCGCAAACCGGCGAATGGCTCCGCTGGGGTCCGAACACAGCCTCGCCATGCCATTGAACAAGTGCTGCGTCGCGTCGTAGGCCGGATCGCCCGCGAAGGGCTTCGGATCGATGGCGAGCCACGGCTCCCGCGCAGCCCGCAGAACGTTCCCCGCGTGCAGATCGGTCGCCAGAACCACGTTCTTGGACGCGGTTCGCGGCAATTCCTGAAAGAGCTCTAAACCTGCGCGAACCAATCCAGCGTCGGGCCAACGCGCACGGTCCGCCTGGGTCTCGTCGCTCCAGAACTCCAGCAGCGCGGACAGCGGGCGAAACAAGTGCGGCACGGGCGGCGTGCGCCAGAGGCGGCGCAGCAGACCTGCGACAACTGGATCTTGCTCGGACTCCGGTAACGTACTTAACGGCGTCCCGGGTTCGCAGTGTTCGATGAGCATCGCTCCGAGCCCGTCGTCGGCGGCGAGGAGCCGCACCATCCCATCGCCGTTCCAGAACCGCAGTCCATCGACTTCGTGTTCCGCCTCCATGTGCGGCATGCCCAGTTTCAAGATCGCCAGCGTACCGTTCGGGAGAGTGACGGGCGCCACCCACGCGCAGCTCACAAACTTGTGATCGAACGGTGGTCCGAGCGTCAGAGACCACTGACGCAGTGCTTGCCGCAGCGCGTCGGGCAACTGGGCCAGCCACGCGGAGCGCTGGGGAGTCTTGCGGCAGTTTATCTCTAGCGCTGCCGGAATCCGAAGGGACATGCTTCCATCGTGGGAATCGAGGTTATGGCCGCGCGATTGTAATCTCGGTCGCCACGGAATTCGCGATGGTGCAATCTTCATGCGCGGCGTGGTGGAGATGGTCTTCCTCCTCACGCGTGGGAGCTGTTCCGCGATACTCGATTCGAGGCCGCAGCTGGACGCGGCTCACCCAGGAGGCTCCGCGATCGTTCAACTCGGTGTGGCCTACCGCATGGTCTTCGTAGCTTGCCACGTCGAAACCCGCGCGGTAGGCCAGATACAGGTACGTCAACATGTGGCAGCTCGAGATCGCGGCTATGAAGGCTTCTTCTGGATCTACGTTGGCCGCTTTGGAGTAGGGCAGCGGCACCGACGAGAGCGCGGGTGATGCGGGCACTACCGCGCCGCCGTCGAAGGTCCAGGTATGCTCGCGCGAGTAGGTCCCTTTGAGGAAATCTCCCCGCTGGTGGGACCACGCGATCGAGGCTTTGTGTTCGGCCATTACGGAGCAGCCGTCGCGGCCGGTGGTGACGCCGGTGGCGGCGTGGGAAGCTGCGCCGTGCCGTCGAGCACGAAGACCAGCAAGTGCGGATGCAGCGGCGTCGCCTGATTGCCGGGGCCCGCGCCACCGGCGCCTACCGTGCCTACGCCGCCCATCAGCGCGACGTACTGCTTGCCGTCGAGCATGTAAGTGATCGGCGGTCCCATGCCGCTGCGGAGGCCGGTGGCGATTTCCAGAAGCTTCTCGCCTTTGTCGGCGCTGTAGGCCAGCAGGCGTCCGTCGTTGACGGTCTGAAACACCAGGTTGCCGGCGGTGGTTACAGTACCTCCGCCGATACCGCCGCCGCCGGGCTGGCGCCAGCGCATCTGTTGCGTCACCGGGTCCCAGGCGACCAGTGCTCCGCGGGCCGTGCCCTCCAGTGGCGGGGGCCCGATCGCGGGAGGCGGCGTCAGCTTGGGCGGATCGCTCGAACGCTTGGTGCCGGTGTTGGTATTCTTGCCGGGATCGAAGGCGGGATCGGCAGCGTAGGTGAACGTGTTCAGCGTGGACGTCGGGATGTACGTCAGGCCCGTCGTGGGATTGTACGACATCGGCGACCAATTGTGCGCGCCTCCGCCACCCGGCGTGATGAGGATGGAGTCGGTTCCGTAGTACATCTCGGGGTTGACGATGGGGCGCCCGGTCTTTGGATCGATGCCCTTGGCCCAGGTGGCTTGCGAGAACGGCTGGGCGGAGATGAACTGGCCGGTGATGCGGTCGATCACGTAATAGAACGCGTTCTTGTTGGCCTGCATGATGACCTTGCGCTTGGTCCCGTTGATGTTGATGTCGGCCAGGATCATCTGTTGCACGCTGTCGTAATCCCAGGAATCGCCGGGCGCCATTTGGTAGTGCCACTTCAGCTCGCCGGTCTGAACCTGCACCGCGAGGATTGACGCCGTGTACAAATTGTCTTTGCCCTGCGTGCCGGTGGCCGCGACGGCCTTGGCGTCCACGCCCTTGCGCAGTTCGCCAGGCCAGGGTTCGGCGTTGCCAGTGCCGACGTAGAGCAGATCGGCGTCCGGATCGTAGGCCATGCCGTCCCACACCGCACCGCCGCCACCGTACTTCCACCACTCGCCGTCCCAGGTTTCGGCGGCCTTGCGCATGGACGCGTTCTCGAAGCCCTTCGAGGGATCGCCGGGAACGGTGTAGAACTTCCAGGCTTCGCGGCCGGTAAGGGCGTCGTAGGCGGCGAAAAAGCCGGGCGTGGGGCGATCGCCTCCGCTCACGCCGATCAGCACTTTGCCTTTGGCGATGCGCGGGGCCATGGTGATGGTGTTGCCGTCTTGCGGATAACCGACGCGGGCTTCCCATACCACTTTCCCGGTTTCGGCGTCGTGCGCTTGCAGGCGTCCGTCAATGACCGGCGCGATCACCAGGTTTTGGTAGATCGCTAGGCCGCGGTTGACTACGCCGCAGCAGATCTTCGAGCGCACCGTGGTTTGCTTGACCTCGGGGTCCCAGCGCCAGCGCTCCTTGCCGGTGCGGGCGTCGACGGCGAAGACGATGCTCCAGTTGGTGATTCCGTAGACGGTACCGTTTGCCACCAGAGGCGTGGCTTCCTGTCCGCCTCCGCCGGTGCCGATGTCGAAGGCCCACGCCAGACCGAGGCGTTTCACGTTGGTCGCGTCGATCTGCTTGAGCGGGCTGTAGCGCGTCTCGCCCTGCGAGAGGCCGTAGGTGAGCCACTCGTCTCCGGTCTTGCCGGCGTTTTTTAGGACCGTTTCGTCGACGCGCCGGGCTTGGCCGGAGGCGATCAGAGCGGCCACAGCCACGGTTATCGCGAGAGTGTATGGGTTTGGTGCGCGCATGAGTGACAAGATATCAAACCCCACAGCCCGGTTGCGAACCTGGCGCGTCCGCTGGGGGCCCTTGCGTCTAGGAAGTCGTGGCGTATTAGCACCTTGAAGGGCCTTGGGTTCGTTTTGCAGTTTTGCTCCGCGGGCCGGCGACCGGGTCTCGGGTTCGTTTGGTAGTTTTGCCGCGCGGGCTGACGGGTGGTCTCGGGTTCGTTTTGTTGTTTTGCTGTGCGCGCCCGGGGCGGGGAGTCTTGGGTTCGTTTTGTGGCTTGGCGGAGGTTCCCGGAGCGTACCGATTGGGTTCGTTTGGTATTTTCTGTGCAAGGATTGGCGCGGGCAGCCTTCGGTTCGGTCTCAGCGAGCGGTGCAGCATCAATCCGATCTTACTATCGACGAAACATCGGGCCGGGATCGGCAGCGCCTATGTGATGGGGATATTGGGGAAAGACTTCGGGAGATGGGCGTGAATGCTCCACGGCCTTCGGCCACAACGGGGTATGAAAAGGAGTCGAGCGGTTTTTGCGGAAGGCTGCTTCTTGGCCATGAATGGACGTGAATCAACATGAATGGATGGGATGACGGACGAAACGCTTAAACTGTTGTACTCGCAGGGCCTTTCTGCTGGTGTTTTTCGAAGGATTCTTGCCGCCGCGTGGCTGCAGGCGGGAACGGGGCTTGAACAATCGGCCCTGGAGCGAATCAGGCGGTGCCATGATCGGTGCCGAGTGCTCGGAGGAAGGCCGCGGCTTTATGACAGGTCTCTTGGAATTCACTCGCCGGATCGGAATCCGCCGTGATGCCGCCTCCGGCGTAATAGTAGACCTGTCCGCCGGTAAGGAACGCCGTACGGATGGCGACAGAGAGTTCCATACGGCCGTCCATGGAGATCCAGCCGATGCTGCCCATGCAGGGTCCTCGGCGCTGGCGTTCTTCGGCGCTGGCGGCTCGCATGGCTTCGATCTTCGGCGCGCCGGTGATGGACGCGGCTGGAAACGCCGCCCGAAGGAGTGTGCCGATACGCGTTCCTTCGCGGAGGCTCCCGCGGATGGTCGACACGGTGTGATGCACCGTGGGGAGGCTTTCGAGTTCCGCGTGCCGCGCCACGGTCACCGAGCCGGTTTCACAGACGCGGCTCAGATCGTTACGCACGACATCGACGATCATGGCGAGTTCGGCGCGGTCCTTTTCGCTGGTCAGCAGCTCTGTCGCGAGGGCGCGGTCTTCCTGATCGGAGCTGCCACGCGGGCGGGTGCCTTTGATAGGCCTCGACTCGACGTTGCGGGCTGCGTCGACTTTGAGAAAGAGTTCCGGGCTGACGGAGAGCACGCTTTGACCGCCGCCGATATTGAGGAGGCCTCCATAGTGAGCGGGGCTGATCGCGCGCAATCGGCGGTAGAGTTCCCATGCTTGGCTCGGATGGAGTGCGGCTTGGAGACGCCGGCAGAGGTTGGTCTGGAAGAAGTCTCCGTTGTGGATGCGGCGGACGATGCGTTCGACCGCAGCCTGGAAGCATGCTTGGTCGGGGCGGCTGGTCAGCACGCCGGAACGCAGCGGCTGCGAGACGGCGGACGCGCCGGCCGCATTCCGGAGAAGAGCCTCAGCATCTCCCGGTTCTCTCCAGGCGTTGGTCGCGTGCTGGCGCCAGGCTCCGTCTTCACGCACCAGGGCGGAATCGAACAGGCCGAAGTGCAAGGTGGGGAAACTGAAATCGCACTTAGGCTGCTGGTCCAATTCCTCGATTTCACCGGCCAGGTCATAGGAGAGGAAACCGACCAGGAGCGCGTGGGCGGGGCCTCGCCAGGCCTCGAGCATGGCATCGAGCACGTCCATGGCTCGCGCGGGAAACTGGACTGCTCCGCCGGGCCCGGATACCGACGCGGTTTCTCCGTCGCAAGAGATGGTAGCTAACGGCTGGTGCAGGAGGATCTGCCGGGTGTCGGCTCCATCCAGCCACGCGAAACCGGGCTCGGCGTGCAAGAGTTCGGCGAGTTGTTCGGGACTCGGGTCGCCGTGCAGGCGTTTGCAGATGGCGGATGACGCGGATGGTGCGGGAAGAATGGAATGCAAAACGGCGACGATTTCCCGCATTCGCGCGCGAGGGATGGGATCAGACCACATACGCTCAGGCGTTCAGGAAATTCGAGAAGATAGCCGGGCCGGGTTCAGTCAGGAACGATTCGGGATGGAACAGCACTCCCTCGACGTGGGTCCCACGCACGCGGCAACCCATGATGACGCCGTCGTCTGTCCAGGCCGTGACTTCCAGATGTTGGGGGACGCTCGCGGGAACCACGACCAGGGAATGATAGCGCGCGCCGGAAAAGCACACCGGCAGGCCGCGCAACACGCCGCTGCCATCGTGAGTGATGCGGGATGCCTTGCCGTGCACCGGGCGGCCGCTGGGTTCGACCGTTGCGCCCGCCGTGGTCGCGATGACCTGCATGCCGAGACAGACACCGAGAATCGGTACGCGCGGCCCGAATTCGCGGACCACATCGGCGCAGATGCCGGATTCGGCCGGACCAAATGGGCCCGGTGAGAGCACGATCCCGTCGGGTGCGCACGCGGCCACTTGTTCCAGGCTGATGCGGTCGGAACGATGCACGGTACAACTTGCGCCGGCAGCCTCTAGTCCATGCACCAGGTTCCAAGTGAACGAATCGTAGTTGTCCAGAACGAGAATTCTCTTCATTGTACGGGTGTGGTGCGAAATGGACGCCAGCGGCAGTTGGTCCCATCATGCCACACAAGACCCCACACGGGCTGAAGCCTGGGCTACTTGGGCTACAATTGACGCCATGCGGAAACTGTTTTCCACAAGCGACGACATTGTCTTGACGATTCTGCGGCTAGGGTTGGGGGCGGAGTTCTTCGCTCATGGCACGCAGAAAACGCTGGGGTGGTTTGGCGGCCCGGGGTTCTCGGCGATGATGAAGGGATTCGAGAGCGGCGGGATTCCGGCGCCGTTGGCGTTTCTCGCGATCATGGCCGAGTTCCTGGGCGGCATCGGGCTGCTGCTGGGATTGCTGAGCCGCATCGCCGCGTTCGGGATCATGGTGAACATGGTGGTGGCGATCTTTACCGTGAACCTGCCCAATGGTTTCTTCATGAACTGGACTGGACAGCAGAAGGGCGAGGGTTATGAGTATCACGTGCTGGTCCTGGCGATCGGGCTGGCGATCCTGATCCGGGGCGCGGGGCCGCTGTCGTTGGACCGCGCTATCGCCGGCGGTCCGGGGGAGGCTCGTTAGTATTCGCCTGGCGTTCCCCTCGATGCTGGTGTAGTGCGGCAAGGAGAGTAGACATTTATCCTGGGGGCGCCAAAACGCCGGCGGCAGCCTGAAAGGGCTGCCCCACAATGGACCGCAAAACCACAGTGGACGGAGCTGGGCGCCGCGCGCAGTCGCCCCACGCTTGACACCAAAGAGAACGATCTGTCATATTCGATTGGTCCTAGTGGACAAAAAGCTATGAGCAGTGTTGTCGCTCCTTCCCCCGCCCCTCCCTCAACTCAGGTGCGCGCTTCCAAATGGGTCTGGCTGTTGGTGGCGGCGGTCATCGGCGGGATCATTTTTGCGCTGCCCACGCCGGAAGGCTTGACGCGAATTGCCCAGGTGGTGCTGGCGATCACCGCATTCACCGTGGTGTTGTGGGCGGCTCAAGTAATGAACAGCGGGGTGGCGTCGGTTTTGCTCATGGCCCTGCTGATCGTGGCGGGGGTGCCGGTACCTCGCGTCTTCAGCGGCTTCGCGGGCGGTGCCTTCTGGACGCTGCTCGCGGTTCTCTTCTATGGCTTCGCGATGAAGAAGACGGGGCTGGCGGAGCGGCTTTCCTACTACATTCTTTCGCTGTTTCCGGGAACGTACGGCGGGATTTTGACGGCTTTTTTCGTAATCGGCTTCATCCTGGCGTTGGGCATTCCTTCGATGACGGTGCGCACGGCCATCATGACGCCCGTGGCGTGGGCTTTGGTGCAATCGCTGGGTCTGCCGAGCCGCAGCCGGGGATCGGCGCTCATCGTTCTTACGACCGTCGAAATGGCAGTGGTGCCGGGAATCGCGTTCTTATATGGATCGTTGACCGGGCCGGTGGTGGTGGCCGCGTTCGACGCCAAGAAGCTGCCGATAACATGGCTCGGATACGCGCAGGTTTTGACCCTTCCGACGTTGGTTCTGTGCGCTCTGATTGTGTGGGGGAACCAGTGGCTGTTGCGTCCCGAAGCCCCGCTGAACGCGTCGCCGTCGTTTGCCAAAGACCGGCTGCGGGCGCTGGGAGCGTTCAAGCGCCCGGAGTTGATCACCGGCCTGGTGGTGCTGTTTTCGATCGTGTTTTGGGCCACCGACCGCTACCATCATCTGCCGGCCTTCCTGATCGGAATGGTGGCGATGGGGGTCTTCTACATGGCGGGAATCCTGCGGGATGAAGATATCGGCACCGGCGTCTCCTGGACCTTGCTGCTGTTCATCGGCGGCATTTTCAGCCTGGCGAACATCATTCAGGACTACAAGGTGACGGATTGGCTGGCGGGCTACTTTGTTCCGATGGTACAGAAGATCGAATTCAGCGTCGTGCTTCTCATGCTGGTGATGGCGGTGGTGATGTTGATTCTCCGCTTCCTCGATCCGTCGAGCTTCATTGCAGTGTCCGTGCTGTTCCTGTCGACCGTTGCCGTGACCATGGCCGCCGGTATTCCGCCGCTGGTCCTGATGGCCCCGATCATCCTGGCTTCGGCTCCTTTCTGGGTGGCGTATGAGAATTTCTGGCTCGCGATGGGCGAAGGCCTCACCGGGAATATGGCATTCACGCCCGGGCAACGCGTCCGTTTAGCAAATGGCTACGCGCTATTCACTCTGGTGGCGCTGGCGGTAGGGGTCGGCTACTGGAAGTTGATCGGCGTGCTGCATTAGGCGGCACGTGCGCGTCCGGCTGAGGACCGGGGGGCCCTTCTACTGTGGCTTCACCATGGCCTGGACAAAGGATGGAAGGATCGTGCCGGGGCCAACGTATTGGGTCGGTGCATCGCCGCCCACTGCGACTCCGCCTTGCGGCTCCCAGCCTTCCGAGATCATCGGATTCACCTTCTCGGTTAGGTCCTTGTCGGATCTTGCGGTTACCAGTTGATAGGTCATGTTGGATTCTCCTTAGAGATTCTTATTGGGGATTCCTGGCCAGCGTTGACGCGGCCAGCGTGCCGCCCAGCCCCATGGTCTCGACCGCCGAGGACGGCACGATCACCATCGCGCCTTTTTCCTTGATCGCCTCATACAGCATGTTCATGGCGCGCAGGTGCAGGGCCACGGGGTTGTCGCGGTACATGATGGACGCCTGGGCGAACTTGTCGGCGATTTGCGTTTCGGCCTCGCCCAGAATGATGCGGGCGCGGCGCTCGCGTTCGGCTTGCGCTTCGCGCGACATGGCATCCTGGAGCGCCTGCGGGATCTGCACGTCGCGGACTTCCACCGATTGCACGGTGATGCCCCAGGAGTTGGTCTTTTCCTCCAGAATGCGTTGCAGTTCCCGGCCGATGACTTCGCGCTCGGACAGCAACTGGTGCAGGTCATGCCGTCCGATGGACTCGCGCAGCGCGGTTTGCGCGCTCATGCTCACGGCGTTGGAGAAATCCGCCACTTCCAGGATGGATTTCTCGGCGTTCCACACCACCCAGAACACGATGGCGTCGACGTTCACCGGGACGGTGTCGCGCGAGAGCGTGGACTCGGCGGAAACGGTGGAGACGCGGATGCGCTGGTCGACGTAGGCGCTCAACGTGTCCACGATGGGGATCATCCAGAAGATCCCCGGATCGCGCAGCCCGCGGTAACGCCCGAAGCGCAGGACCGCGACCTTTTCCCATTGCCGGACCACCTTGATCGCGAACAGAAAGTACAAGCCCAGGGCGATGCCCACGGGCAGCAGGGCCGGCTGGTGCAGAACAGCGGCGCCGAAAACTCCGGCGGCGATGGCCATAAGAAACGCGGCAATGCCCGGACCGCTGGCACTCGATAGGGGGGTGTTCGGCATGGTTACTTCCTCCTTTTTTCTGTCTCGGCCATTCGCTCGCTCAGGGCTTCCGCCAGGTCGCCCACCGTGAAGCCTCCGGCGCCCGCGCGGGCGGCAAATTCGTTGACGAGCTGTTCCAGGCGGCGGCGGCGTTCGGCCTCGTCGGGCTTGATTTTGCGGTCGGCGATGAACGTGCCGGTGCCTTGCTGCGAGTCGAGGGTTCCGCGGATCTCGAGCTCCCGATAGGCGCGTAAGACGGTGTTGGGATTGATAGCCAGATCGACCGCGACCTGGCGAACGGTCGGCAACTGGTCGCCGGCGGCGAGTGTTCCGGATGCCAGGCCGGCCTGCACCTGGTCGATCAACTGGCGGTAGACGGGCACGCCGCTGCCCGAATCCAGTTTGAACTGGAACGGCGTTTTGGCGGAGGTGGCAGCCCGTGTCATAATTGTAGTGTACTAGTGTACTAATACATTGTCAAGCGAAAAAATGAACGGAGTCTGCTAGACTGAGGTTTCCCCATATGATCTCCGCGACCCAACTACGTCCCGGCATGGTGATCAAGTTCAACCACGAGTTGTTCTCGATCTTCAAGATGGAGCACCGCACCCCGGGCAACCTGCGCGGCTTCGTTCAAGTGAAGATGCGCAAGCTCAGCTCGGGCACGATGACCGAGCACCGGTTCTCTTCGGAAGACAAGGTTGAGCGGGCCGCGCTCGAAGAGCACGAGATGGAGTACCTGTACGACGACGGCGAGTATTTCTATTTCATGAACACGGAGACGTACGAGCAGATGCACCTGACTAAGGACCTGCTGGGCGACGCCACCGGTTTCCTGATTCCGAACCTGAAGATCGCGGTCGAGTTTTACGAAGGCAAGCCCATCGGCGTGGAACTGCCTCCCGCCGTGGACATGAAGGTGGTGGAAACCGAGCCGGGACTGAAGGGCGCGACTGTGTCGAACGTGACCAAGCCCGCCAAGCTCGAGACCGGGCTGGTGGTGCAGGTGCCTCCGTTCATCAACGAGGGCGAGAAGATCCGCGTTTCGACGTCGGAATCGGCGTACCTGGAGCGGGCGTAGGACTCACTCCGTCGCGCGAACTTCCTGGAGGCGCGCCAGTAGCGGTTCCGGCAAGCCCATCTCAATTTCCGGCGTGATCAGGCCCACGGAATCGAGGTCCTGGATGTGGACTTTGTCTTTCAAGCGGAAACTGGTCAGCTTCATGCGGACGAGGTCGGCGACCGGGGCGATCAGGATTCCTTCCGCGGTGCGGACGGGTGCGGAAGCCGGGATGGGTTCGAGGTATTCGGGGCGGACCTTTTCTCCCACGAAGACCGCATGAACCGCGCTGCGGGCTCGCGGATCGGAGGCGTCCAGGAACATGTCCACGCCAGCCACGTGCCGATATTTGAAGCCGTGAGGTTCGACAGCCGCACGGATCTCCTGCAGGCGACTGCGCTCGATAGCAACGTCAACATCCCGGGTCAGGCGCGCCGCAAGCGGATCGACCCGCTCCACATGAAGAAATGTCGCCAGGCCCCCGATAATTCGGTAAGCGATCCCGGCTTGATCCAACGCGGCTCCAAAGCGTTTTGCGACATCCAGGATCTGATCCACAAGATTCTCGAATGTAGTGTTGACGAGCACGGCTTTTCTCTATCTTAGTCCTTCGAGAGCGCGCGCTAGGTCCGCTTCCTCGGCCGGGAACACCGTCCGTAAATCCAGCATCACGCGATCGCCTTCGATGCGCGCGATGACCGGCGGCTTGCCTGAGCGCAGTGTCCGCTCGATCTTGCTGGCGCTGCCGGGCACTGCTAGCAGCCAGGTATCAAGCGTTTGTCCGGGGGTTGAGCCGCCGCCGGCCACACTCTGCCCTGGGATGAGATCCAGCTTCGGACACAGCGCGCGGATGTGTTCCGCGCGGACGCGGATCTCATCGGCGCTTGCGCGGATCATGCGGAGCGCGGGAATTCGATCCCAATGTTCGAAAACGAAGGCGCGCAGCGTAGTCTCCAAGGCTTGGATGATCAATTTATCCACGCGCAGCGCGCGATACAAGTGATTGCGCCGCAGACGTTCGATCAGGTCGGCGTCGCCTGCGAGCACACCCGCCTGGGGACCGCCCAGTAGTTTGTCGCCGCTGAAAGAAACCAGGTTCACTCCTGCGTCCAGGCTCTCGCTTACACGCGGCTCGCGGATGCCGAACGGCTGAAGGTCGATCACGCAGCCGCTGCCTAAGTCCTCATAGAGCGGCAGTCGGCGCTCGCGCGCCAGCGCTGCCAGCTCCGCCAGCGACGGCTGCGACGCAAAACCTTCGATGCGGAAGTTGCTCGGATGAACACGCAGGAGCATGCGAGTTCGCGGGCCGATGGCATCGCGGTAGTCGTCCATATGCGTGCGGTTGGTGGTGCCGACCTCGCGCAACTTCGCGCCGGATGCCGCCATGATGTCGGGGATGCGGAAACCGTCGCCGATCTCAATCAGCTCGCCCCGGCTAACGATGACCTCGCCGCCCCGGGCTAGCGTGTGCAGGACCAGAAGAATCGCGGCGGCATTGTTGTTCACCACGATGGAAGGCTTGCCGCTCAGGCGCTCCAGTAGACCGCTGGTAAGCGAGTCACGCTTACCCCGGCAACCTTTTTCGAGATCGAATTCCAGATTGGAATAGCCGGCTATCGGCGTGAATTCCGTCAGCGGGGCGCGCCCCAGATTGGTGTGCAGGATCACACCAGTCGCGTTGATTACGCGCCGCAAGGCAGGCTGCGCTAGAAGCGCGAGACCTCGCCGCACCGCCGCCTCCACGTCGCCGTCCGGGCCCCCATCCACGTCGCGATCCGGGCCGCTGCCGCCCGCGTGGATGTCGTGGCGCATTTGCGCGAGCACCCGACGGGCTTCGGCCACGATCAACGCGCGCGGAGCGGCCACATCCTTGAGGCGCTCGGCAACCGCATCGACCGAGGGAAGATCGCGCGGGGTCACTTTCGCGCCCCCCCTCGTGCGCGGGGGTGCGCGCGGTCGTAGACGGCCATCAGATCCGTGAGAGAGACTTGCGTGTACTTCTCGGTGGTGGCCAGCCGGGCGTGGCCCAGCAGTTCCTGGATGGCGCGCAGGTCGGCGCCATCGGAGAGCAGGTGCGTGGCGTAAGCGTGTCGCAGGCTGTGCGGATGCAGCGAAGAATCGCCGGCGATCATCCGCGCATAGAACTTCACGATCCATCGCGCGGCGCGATCTGACAGGCGCGTTCCCAACCGGCTCACGAAGAGGGCGTGTTCGCCGGGTTTGGAAGCGCGTGCGGACAGATACTGCTGCAGTGCAAGAGCGGCCTTCGACCCGTAGGGAATCTGGCGTTCCTTGCGGCCCTTGCCGCGCACGCGGATCCATTGCTCGCGCTGGTCGAGGTCCTCCAGATCCAGGCCGACGAGCTCGCTAACGCGCACGCCACAGCCGTAGAGCAGTTCGAACAACAACAGGTCGCGTGCGGGATAGGGCCGCTCGAAGCGGTCATCGATTGCGTTTTGGGCCACGCCGTCGACTAAAGTGTTGGCTTGCTCGGCGGTCGGCACTGCGGGGACGCGCTTGGGCGCCTTCGGCGTGCCAACCAGACGCGCCACATTGGTCGCGATGCTGCCCTCGCGCGCCAGGAACCGGAACAGCGACCGGACGGCGGCCAGCTTGCGCCGGACCGATATGACGTCGAGCCCTCGCGCGTAGAGGTCACCCAACCACTCGCGCAGGTTGAGCACGGTGAGCGCGCCGGGCCCTGGAGGTTGTGCGACGCGCGGAGAAAAATACTCGACCACCTGCGCCAAGTCGGAGGCGTAATTGCGTACGGTGTTAGGAGACGCGTTGGTGCGGCGCAGTTCGGCCAGATAACGCTCGACCGCCTGCGCCAGTTCAGACATGCGCCCCTGGTTCAGACATAAGCGCAAAGATACGTGTCGAGAGCTGCCAGCGCCCGCTGGCATACTTCAGCGTGCCGTTGCTTGCGGTCGCGCGGTGGCTGTTCGAGCTGGGGCAACAGGTCGAAGGTGATGTTGGCGGGCTGATAGTGCGCGACGTCGGCGCCGGAAACGTAAGCGCACAGGGAACCGATGGCAGTCTCGCGCGGGAACCTGCGCACCGGCTCCTCAGCGGTCAGCGCGGCAGCGGCGCGGCCCGCCACCAGACCTGTGGCGATGGATTCAACGTAGCCTTCCACGCCCGAGATCTGGCCCGCGAAGAACACTTCAGGGCGCGCGCGCAGCCGCAATATGGGGTCGAGCAACGCCGGTCCGTTGATGTATGTGTTGCGATGGACCTGTCCGTGGCGCAGAAACTCGGCGCGCTCGAGGCCTGGAATCATCCGCAGCACGCGTTCCTGATCGCCGAACCGCATGTGGTTTTGGAAGCCGACCAGGTTGTAGCTGCCCGCGCGCGCGTTTTCGCTGCGCAGTTGCACCACCGCATACGGGCGCCGGCCCGTGCGGGGATCGGTCAGGCCCATGGGCTTCATGGGGCCAAAGCGCAGCGTGTCGCGCCCGCGCCGCGCTAATTCTTCGATCGGGAGACACGACTCGAAGTAGCGGATCTGATCTTCCGCGATGTGCGCCGGAACGGTCGAGGCAGCTAGCAGCGCATCCAGGAACGCTTCATAGTGCGCCTTGTCGAAAGGACAGTTCAGATAATCGTCGGTGCCGTCGAGCGATTTGCCGTACCGCGACGCGGCGAAGGCAGCCGAACGGTCGATCGTTTCCGCGTCCACGATGGGGCTGATGCTGTCGTAGAAGAACAGGCGTCCGGTTCCGGTGACGCGCGCGATCTCGGTGGCCAGCGCGTCCGAGGTCAGCGGACCGCTGGCAATGATCCAGATCCGGCCTGGCGCAAGCTCGGTAACTTCTTCGCGGCGGATCTCGATGGCGGGATCGCTCTCGATCGCGCGCGTCACCTGTGCGGCGAACAGCTCTCGATCCACCGTCAAAGCGTGGCCCGCGGGCACGCGCGCACGCGGAGCGATCTGGCCAATCAGCAGCGAACCTAGTCGGCGCAACTCTTCCTTAAGCAGCCACGGCGCCGAGTTCTCCTGCTCGCTCTTGAGCGAGTTGCTGCAAACAAGCTCGGCCAGCGCGGCGGTTTTGTGCGCGGCGGTCGCTCGGGTTGGCCGCATCTCGTAGAGGATCGCCCGGCCTCCGGCTCGCGCCACTTGCCAGGCGGCTTCGCAGCCGGCTAGACCGCCTCCGATAATGTGTACCTCAGCGCTCACGATACTCCCCGAATACCAGTCGCAATCGGTCTGAAATTTCGCCGACGGTGGCCAGCGCTTCGCAGGCGGCGAGAATCGGCGGCATCAGGTTGGCGGTACCGCGGGCGGCGCACTCCAGCTCGCGCAGCCGGGATTCGGCCAGTTCGCCAGAGCGGGAGGCGCGTAGCTCGCGCAGGTGCTTGATTTGCTGCGCCTCGATCGTCGGATCGACGCGGAAGGGCGGGATCGGCTTTTCCTCGGCCAGCCGGAAGCGATTGACGCCCACCACGACGGCATCGCCGCGCTCGACACGCTGTTGATATTCGTAGGCGGCGCTCTGGATTTCCGACTGCACGAATCCTTGTTCAATGGCCGCCAGCGTACCACCCATGGCGTCGATGCGCTCGATGTAGGCGCGCGCGCCGCGCTCGATCTTATCGGTCAGTTCTTCGATGTAGAAACTGCCGCCCACCGGATCGGCGACGCTCGTCACGCCGGTCTCATGGGCGATGATCTGCTGCGTGCGGAGGGCCAGGCGAGCCGACTCTTCGGTCGGCAGGCCCAGCGCTTCGTCGCGCGAATTCGTATGCAGGGATTGGGTGCCGCCCAGGACCGCGGCCAGCGCCTGCAGCGTCACGCGGACCACGTTCACGTCGGGTTGTTGCGCGGTCAGCGTCGAGCCCGCGGTTTGCGCGTGAAACCGCAGCATCATGGATTTGGGATTCTTCGCGCCGAAGCGTTGCTGCATGATGTTCGCGTAGAGGCGGCGTGCAGCACGAAACTTGGCGATCTCTTCCAGAAAATCGTTGTGCGCGTTAAAGAAAAACGACAGGCGCGGAGCCAGAGCGTCCACGTCCATAGCGGCCTGGACCGCGGCTTCGACGTAGGCGATGGCGTTGGCGAGCGTGAATGCGACTTCCTGGATGGCGGTGGAACCGGCCTCGCGGATGTGATAGCCGCTGATCGAGATGCTGTTCCACTCCGGCAGCTCCGCTCCGGCCCAGCGGAATAGATCCGTGACGATGCGCATGGCGGGGCGCGGCGGATAAATATAGGTTCCGCGGGCGATGTATTCCTTCAGAATGTCGTTCTGCACGGTGCCCGAAAGCTTGCGCAGATCCGCGCCCTGGCCGCGGGCCACTAGCGCGTACAGCGAAAGCAGAATCGCGGCCGTGGAGTTGATGGTCATCGACGTGGTGACCTGATCGAGCCGGATGCCGTCGAGCAGCCGCTCCATATCGCGCAAAGAGCAGATGGCAACGCCCACCCGCCCCACTTCGCCGTGCGCCAGGGCGTGATCCGAATCCATGCCCATCTGGGTGGGAAGGTCGAAGGCCACCGAGAGTCCTGTGATGCCTTGCGCCAGCAGAAACCGGTAGCGGCGGTTGCTCTCCTCGGCCGACCCGAAGCCCGCATACTGCCGCATGGTCCACAGGCGGCCGCGATACATGTCGGCGTGGATGCCGCGGGTGTAGGGAAATTGTCCGGGCAGTTCGATTGGCGGGACAGGTTCCGTAACGGCGCTGTTCGATACAGCCTTGGCCGTCCGGGTTTTCCGGGGCCGGGGCTTCGCCGATCGAGTCTGGCTCATGAGCGGGAAATCTTGCGAGCGCGCAGAAACGAAGTGATGCCGAAGTAGGCCATGATCAGGACCCAGACCAGCCCAAGCAACAGCTTTGATAAGTTGTCGCCGCGTTGGTTGAACTCCCTCCATTCGTTGATCAAGGAACGCGCCGGTATCACCGCAAGGACGAGGAATAAGAAGCCGATGATCTCGTGCCACAGACTGTGTAGAGGCTTGATGACGCCCGGCACGACGTGTTGCACAAAGCGGCCGACTTTACTGTTGGGGTCCAGGCGAAACATGGAGCGTAGTTTCATCCTATCAGCCTGTAAAAGCGGGCGGCTACGGCCGATACAGCACTTGTGGGGCTACGCCCCTTCGCCTGTGAGCCGGTCTTGATTTTCCTGGACGTGTCCCGTTTGATCCAGTGATATGCTGAAGGTGGGTTCGGCGTGTTCGGCTGGACAGAAGGGCGCCGCGAACAGAAAGAGGGTTTTTTGGACGATCGACTGAAGGAGCTGATGCAGGAGTTGGGAAACGCGATCAATGAATCGCTGTCCGACTCCGACCGCATTGCCGCCGCGATCGGTGAAATCAAGCGCGCCGGCTACGACGTCTTCCTGGTCCTGGAAGCCACCATCGGGTTCAATAAGCGCGAGGAGTCCGAAGAAGCCGATGAAACGGTCGAGGAAGTCGAATGGGAGGCGGCCAAACCCGAACCGGGCCGCCGCAGGGTCGGCAAGATCAAGTTGACCTCCCAGGATCAAAAGTTCCTGCGGGCGCTGAAGATCTCGGTCGACGAAGAAAACCGCTGACCCCGCTCCTCATGCGCGGCGCTTATGCCACAGCCTGCTGAGACTCTTCCGCTGGAGGTTTCGGCGCAGGACGTGCAGTCGCGGCTGAGCGGCGGTGAAAACGTCTCTCTGATCGATGTCCGCGAGCCGGCTGAACACGCAGCCGCCCGTATCGAGGGCGCGGAGCTGATTCCCATGCGCACGGTGCCGGGCGCGCTAACGTCTCTGGAGGCCCGCGCGCAGGACCACACGCTCATCGTGTTCTGTCACCATGGCGTTCGCAGCCTGAATGTGGTCCACTGGCTGCGCCAGCACGGTGTCGAATCCTGCCAGAGCATGGCCGGCGGCATCGATGCCTGGAGCCTGCACGTGGATCCCGCCGTTCCGCGATATCAGTGACCCGCGCTGCTTCTGACATGAGTGCCGCTCCGCTTCCCTCGCGCTCCGGTGCGAGTGAAGCTGCGCGCACAGCCGATGCCGCGGTGTATCTCTCCTGCGCCGCCGCCGTGGCCACCATGGTTTCCATCGCGGGGTTCGAGATTCTACTGGGCCTGGCATTGATTGCCGTCCTGCTGCGCGACCGGCGTCTGCGCTGGCCGCCGCTGCTGTGGCCTTTTGCGGCGTGGGTCGTCTGTACGCTGCTTTCGGCGGCCGCTTCGGGCCACATTCGTGGCGCTTGGCCGCAGGCCCGGAAGCTGTATGTATTCCTGATGCTGTTCGTGGTGTTCAGCGGAGTGCAAAACTTGCGCCAGGTCCGCTGGATCGGGTTGGGATGGGCTGCGGCGGCCTCGGCCTCGGCGGCCTGGAGCCTGGAGCAGTTTGTCCGCAAAACGCGCGCCGCGCAGGCGGCCCACGTGGACTTCTACACCGCCTATGTTGCAGACCGCATCACCGGTTTCATGGGTCACTGGATGACCTTCAGCGGCCACATGATGATCGCGCTGCTGATCATCGGCGCCCTGTTGCTGTTTTCGCGCCGCGTCAAGGAGACTCCCTGGCTGACCGCCGCGGGAGTGCTCGTCGGCGCCGGATTGCTGTTGGCGGAAACCCGCAGCATGTGGGGAGGAGCCGCCTTGGGCGCAGTGGTGCTGCTCTGGATGAAGCGGCGCTGGCTGGTGCTCGCGGCGCCCGTGGTGGTGGGCGTGCTCTTGTTGGCCAACCCGATGGGTGTACGCGAACGCGCCCTCTCCATCGTGCGTCCTCGCGGCGATCTGGATTCCAACGCGTTCCGCTCGATCGCCCGAACGGTCGGCTGGGAGATGATCAAAGCGCATCCGCTGTTGGGCGTCGGGCCCGAGCAGGTCGGTCCGCAGTTTAACGACTACGTTCCCGCCAGCGTGCCGCGCCCTCTGCCGTCGGGTTACTACGGTCACCTGCACAACGTTTATTTCCATTACGCGGCGGAGCGCGGCTTGCCGGCTCTCCTGGTGCTGCTGTGGTTTGTGGGACGGGCGCTGTTCGATTTCGTTCGCGCCGCCCTGCGCATGCCAGCCGAGGCCGAAGCACGCTGGGTCCTGCTGGCGGCGATCGCGGTGATTTTGGCGGTGATGTCCAGTGGCTTTTACGAGTTGAATCTGGGAGACAGCGAAGTACTGGCGGCCTTTCTGGCTGTACTCGCCGTAGGGTATGTGGCCGCGCCCGCGGCGGAACCTGTTTCATAGAACACCGCGCACGGCCGATGAGCCCGGTGTGGACTGCTTGCTTTCCGCCGCGGCGTTCCGGCCGGGCCGATACCTCACCTTCCGTCTGGCGGGGCAGGATTTCGCGGTAGACGCGGACCGCGTGCGCGGCATCGTGCCTCTGCACGAAATGGTCCTGCTCGCAGAAACACCGCTGTCGCCGGCGTGGGCCGAGGGCGTTGCCTCGCTCGGCGGTCAGGACTTCCCGGTGATCGATCTGCGGAGCAGACTGCAACTTCCCGCTCCCAGGCGCGGGCGCGATCCCATGATTGTGGTGGTGGAACACGCGGCGTCGGTGGGGCTGCAGTTGGTGGGATTTGTAGCCGACCGCGTCGCCGGCCTGGTCAAAGCCCGCGCGGACGATTACCGCCATGGCAAGCTACGTACCCGCGGCCGCCCCCGGCGAATCCTGGACCTTGACGCGATCACTAAGCAAGATGTGGGTGGAACACCCACGTTCGCGTCGGACGAGGTCCGGCTTCCCCCTAATTCCTGACGCCCAGTTGGTGCAGGCAGTGGTCGATCCACTGTTTGGTCAGCTTCTCCTGCGCGGCATTCTGGGAAAGCCGCGTGCGCAAACCGCCCCAGTCCACTTCATCGAGGAGCTGGTCCTGGTTGAAGCAGGAGAACACCACCGTTTCCTCGCCAGTCTCGGGGTTCTTGTGGAGTTGCAAACACTGCGCGCAAATTTCCTTCATCATGCACTGCATGGGAGAATTGATGCTGCCGATCGCCGTGTGTCCGCGCTTCAGGAACGGAGCCAGCACTCCGTGCCGCGCCCGCGCCACCGCCGCCATCATGCCATCCGAGCCGATCGCCACCACGCGGTCCACGGCGTTCAGAGCCAGCGGAACCGCACCCAGATCGCCGCGGCCGTAGGACGCCATCGCTTCCACAATATTCCCGACAAATGTTTTATCCTGCGGGCGTCCCGGCGCGAATCCGGGACCTTCGTCGCAGCACCACACCACCACGTCCGCGGCGCGCTCGATTTCGTCCACCTTGTAGCGGTCGGCCATCTTCTTGTATCCGGCAAAATAAATGGTCCGCGATCCTTGCGCGAGCAGCGCTTGGCCTATGGAGAACAATACGGCGTTGCCCAATCCGCCGCCAACCAGCAGAACGGTTTCGTGAGCCGGAGTTTCGGTGGGCGTTCCCGTTGGACCCATCAGGATCACGGGCTCGCCGGGCTTTAACAAAGCACACAAATCCGAAGAGCCGCCCATTTCCAACACAATGGTCGAGAGCAGGCCTTCCTTGCGGTCCACCGACGCGCCCGTGAGCGCGAGGCCTTCCATCGCCAGCACGGTTCCATTCACGCGCGGCGCCAGCGCTTCGTAATTCTGCAAACGATAAAACTGTCCGGGCTGAAACGCGCGCGCCGCGGTGGGAGCTTTCACCACCACCTCGACGATAGTGGGTGTCAGGCGGATCACTTGGCGCACGGTCGCGCGCAGTTCGCGATTCAAAGTCTCGAGTAGCGCTTGGGCCGCCGGTCCGCCAGGCGCTCTACGAGCCAGAGCGCGCGAGACCACCGGGTAGCCCTGTTTCGCGCTGGCCATCGCCTTCACGACGTTGCCGGCGAAAGACGGATGCAAATCGCCAAAGAAGCTGATCGCGCGCCCGTCCTTGCGCACCGACATCAGCACGGAAACCTGCTTGGGCTTGGCGACGCGCTCCGGCTTGACGGGCTGACCCTCTTCGTCGACGGCCTGGAACCACTTGCCATCCAGGAACACGTTAGTGCGATCCTCACGCCCCAGAACGGTGTTGGGCTGCGTTCCCGCGGCCACTAGAATCGACCGCGCGGGCAAGCGCACCGGCGCGCCGTCGGCTGCCGTCAGGTGCAGCGCCGTGGCTTGTCCGGCTGCGTCCACTTCCACTTCCTTGGGCGTCAAGCACTCGGCGAAACGAATCCCTTCTTCAAGCGCCTTGGCCACTTCCTCGTGGTTCAGCGTGTAGCTGGGAGCGTCGATCAAGCGCCGGCGATAGGCGATCGTCACGCCACCCCAACGGTTGAGCAGCGCTACCAGGTTGGGCTTACGTTCTTCTCGCGCGGCGGCTTCGCGTTCCGCACGAATCGCTCGCGCATGGGCCAAGAACTCTTCGGAAGCCTCGGCTTCCGCAGCGGTCCAGGAAGCCCGCACCTGAGCTTCGCCGTTCTCGGCACACAAGACCTCGTAACGTTGTAGGAATTTGTCCACCTGCACCACGTAGTACGCCAGGGACTCGGTCGCGGTGTCGATTGCGGTCAGCCCACCGCCGATCACCACGATCGGCAACCGCAACTGCAGATTGGCGACGGAATTGGTCTTCGCCGCGCCGGTCAGTTGCAGAGCCATCAGGAAGTCAGAAGCTTGACGCACGCCGCGCGCAAGCCCGTTCTTCATGGGAATCACGGTGGGCCGCCCCGCCCCCGCACACAGGGCCACGTGATCGAAGCCCAGTTCGAACGCGCTGTCGACGGTGACAGTGCCGCCGAAGCGCACGCCGCCGAACATGCTGAACTGTTCGCGCCGCTCCAGCAACAGGCGAATGATCTTCAGGAAGTTCTTGTTCCAGCGGACCGTGATGCCGTACTCGGCGACGCCGCCGAAACCCGCCATCACCCGGTCGTCGAGCGATTCGTAAATCTCATTTACATCGCGGATCGGGCGGAAGGAAGTGCGCTCGCCGTGTACATTCACGCCGGAGATGTCGGCGGGCAGCGGCTCGATCTTCAATCCATCCACGGCCGCCACAGTGTGTCCGTCGTTCATCAAATGATGCGCCAGCGTAAACCCCGCCGGACCCAGCCCCACCACCAGCACCTTGTATCCGGAAGCCGGCTTGGGCAGAGGCCGCTCGAAGTTCAGCGGGTTCCACCGCGTCAGCAGACTGTAAATCTCGAAGCCCCACGGAAGATCCAGAACATCTTTGAGCGTTCGCGTTTCCACCTGTGGAATGTCCACGGGGTCCTGCTTTTGGAACACGCAGGCCTTCATGCAGTCGTTGCAGATGCGATGTCCGGTGGCGGCGGCCATGGGGTTGTCGATCACCGCGATCGCCAGCGCTCCCACCGTATGGCCTTCCTGCTTCGCCAGGTTCATCTCGGAGATCTTCTCGTCCAAAGGGCAACCGGCGAGAGTAACGCCGAACACGCTCGCCTTGAAGCTCCCGTCTTTCTCCTTGAGACCGGTTGAGCAACTGTCTTTGCCCTGGTTGTGGCACTTGATGCAGTATTGCGCTTGGTCGAGTGCGGCCGGCAGATCCATGCCCTGGTCAGTCAGCTTGAATCCCTCGCGGAGCCGCCACTCGCGCTCCGGCATCGCGACTGCGGGAACGCCGCTCACGTTCACCGCTTCCAGTTGGACCAAGTGCTGCATGTCCAGCTTGTGCGGGACCTTGAACAGAATCCCGCCGCGGTTCTTGTGGCGTCCCTCGTCGGAAAGCGCCGCCCACGACGCGTACCGCAAGGCTGCTCCGAGTTCCGGCTCATGAGTCTTCTCGTTTTCGAGCCATGCGGAGACGTTGCGGACAAAGCTCGCTTCCGTCAGCGGCTCGCCGAACAACGTTTCTAACTCTGCCCCCGTGGCCGCGCCGTCGATGGCCGAAGCCTGTTCCTTGCTGACTCCGCTGATCGCTTTCCTCTGGATGAACTTTCGTTTAAGCGCGTACAACGGCGCCAGCGCGCTGTGCCGTTCCTGGAGCGCCCGCATTTCGGGAACAATTCCGAACAGCTCGCCGATGAAATCTTCCAGATGCGGCGCCAATTCCAAGATCAATTCCGACTGCGGCTTACGCGCCAGTGAGTTCGGGTTCGCTCGCGCGGCAAGCAGGCGCTCGGCGAGCGAAGCGTCCGAGGCCTTCAATTCTCCCAGAAACCGCGCGTCCAACCGCGCCAGAGCGTCTCTCTGGTACAGGTCCTCAAACGTGTAACCGAAAGCTAGCGAAAGCTGGTCGTTAAGAACAGTCATGAACTGGAATGTTTTACGACGGAACCGGAAAGCTGGCGCCCAGAGGGCGGCGCTGATTCTTCATTGTACCGTGACCCGTACTGAAGCGCGCCGGCCTTGCGGCTCCCCGCGGCGAATGCGATCCTAAGCCCATGTCGTTTCCACACCGTCTCATGCTTGTCCTGGCGCTGGCCGCGCTGGCGCTTACGATCCCCGCCTCGGCGCAACCCGAGCCGCAGCTCCACGTGGTCACTTACATCGATGTCTTCCCGAACTTCGCGGCCGATACGGCCAAGGCGCTGCAGGATTTCTCCGCCGCCAGCAGCAAAGACCCGGGATACGTACGCATTGAAGTGATGCGCGACGTCGACCGCACCAACCATTTTGCGGTGGTCGAAGTGTGGCGCACGCGCAAGGACTACGAAGCGCACCTGGGCCAGGCCCACACCAAGCAATTCCGCGAGAAGATCCAGCCGGGCCTCGGGAGCCCGTTCGACGAGCGGCTGTACCACACATTGCCATGACGGGCCGAGCTTAGTCCTCGCGCACGATCTCGTCAAAAGCGTGCAGCAACTCCTCGCGCTGCGAGTACGGGCCCGGCGTGAAAGCGCGCGATTGGATCCCGGCCTGTGACAACTCCACCACTCGCCAGTCTTCCCGATTGGTCTGGTCCCAGAACTCGACCGCATCGTCGCCATTGAAATCCGGTTTCGCGAGTTCGTCCGGGTGGAAGAAAAACTCGCACACGATGTGCGTGCGGTCCGCGGAGCGCGGCCACAGCGTGTGCACCATCATGTAGTCCGGGTGCAGGCTCAGCAGCAGGTTCGGAAGAATGGCGTAGTAATACACCAGTTTGCGTTCACGCTCGCTCAGGCCGGGGAGATACGCGCGGCGGCGGCGGCCGTCGAAGGTCATGGTTTCGGCGCCTCCGCGGAACCCCATGGCGCCGCCGATATAGTTGTGGCTCGGCGGCTCGTTGTCGGCGCCCAGGTAGTCGGTCAGCCGGTTCAGCGCCGGATGCACCATGGGGCAGTGGAGGCATTCGTTGTAGTTCAGAATCGCGAGCTTCCAGTTGGCCTTCACGTCGTACTCGATACGTTTGTACACACACAGTTCCTGCATGCGCCAGGGCGCGAACTTGCGCGGCAGCTCGCCTAATTGCTGTTCGAGGGGCGCCGGATTCTCGCCGAGGTGCAGAAAAACGTGACCGTCCCAGGTGGCGACGCGCACGGCGTGCAGCGGATATTGATCGCGCGAAAATTCCACACCCTCCATCTGCGGGGCCCCGAGCAAACAGCCGTCGAGCCTGTAGCTCCAAGCGTGGTACGGACACACGATGCACGCGCCGAAGTGGCCCGACGCTTCTGCACACAGACGTGTGCCCCGATGGCGGCAGACGTTGTAGAACGCACGCAGCTCGCCGGAGACGTCGCGGGTCACGATGATACTCTCACCGGCCACGTCTTGCACAAAGTAGTCGCCTGTCCGCGGTATCCACTCGGCCCGCCCCGCGCGGATCCAGCGATTGAAATAGAAGCGCTCCATCTCGCGCCGGAAAAGATCCGCTTCGGTGTAATAACGTGCAGGCAGCGTCTTCACGCCACCACATTACGCTACAGGGCGTCCTACATACAATGGAGCATGGCTTCGACTCCTGCCTTCGATCCCGGCTTGACCAGCAAGTACATGGGCGTGCTGCTGCGCGCGATCAACAAGGACGGCTCCTTCAACGTCCGCCGCCGCGGCTTCCGCAAGATCGCCGGGAGCGCTTACTTGCAACTGGTCACCATGACTTGGCCGCGCTTCCTCACGCTGGTCACGCTGTTTTATCTGGCCGTGAACACGCTGTTCGCCGGCGCTTACCACATGATCGGAAACGACGCGCTTCACGCCAGCGAGCGCGATCTGGGACTGAACGGCTTCGCCCGCGCCTTTTTCTTCAGTGCGCAGACGTTGACCACCGTCGGATACGGTTCCCTGTATCCATTTGGTCTGGCCGCGCATGTGGTCGCGGCCCTCGAAGCCGCGGTGGGCTTGATGGGCTTCGCCCTGGCCACCGGCTTGTTATTCGCGCGTTTCTCGCGCCCCTCGGCGCGTCTGGTCTTCAGCGACCGCATGTTAGTCGCGCCGTATCGCGACGGGACCAGTCTGCAATTTCGTATCGCCAACGAACGCAGCAATGTGCTGATGGAAGTAGAGGCCGACGTGATGCTGATGACCGTCGACAGCGACGCCTCTGGGCAACTGCGGCGCAACTTCGTGGAACTCACCCTGGAGCGGCGGAAGATCTTCTTTCTCGCTCTAACATGGACGCTAGTGCATCCCATCGACGAAACCAGCCCGCTGTGGGGCCGGACCGCGGCCGATCTCAAAAACCTCCAGGCCGAGCTGCTGATCCTGATCAAGGGCTTTGACGATTCCTTCAGCCAGGTGGTGCACCGCCGCTATTCGTACCGCTGGGATGAAATCGAGTGGTCGGCTCGCTTCGGGACGGTCTTCAGCGTGTCTCCCGCCGGACACCTGGAACTGGATGTCGAACGCGTCAGCGTCACCGAGAAAGTGTGACGATGCCTCGAATCCTCATTCAGAACGCGACCGTTGTCACCATGGATCCCTCCTTGGGCGACTTCGCGGCGGCCGACGTGCTGATCGAAGACGACTGCATAGCGGCGATCGAACCGGCAGGCATGCAGGTGGCGGAGGCCGAAGCGATCGACGGCCGGGGCTCGATCGTGATACCCGGCTTGATCAACTCGCATATGCACACCTGGCAGACGGGGCTGCGCGGCATGGCGTCCGACTGGACTCTGCTTGAGTATTTCCGAAAGATGCACGCGGGCCTGGCGACGGTGTTCCAACCGGAAGATCTGCACATCGCGACACTGGTGGGCGCGCTGAATCAGTTGAACTGCGGCACCACTACGCTGGTCGATTGGTGCCATAACAATCCGACCCCAGCGCACAATGACGCGGGAATCGATGCGCTCCGCGAATCCGGAATCCGAGCCGCGTTCCTGCACGGTTCGCCCAAGCCCGACCCGAAGCCGGGGGAGCGGGGATTCTGGGAAACGCCGCACCCGCGAGCCGAGCTGGAGCGACTGTTGAAGCATCGCACTTGCGGACTGATCGGCGTGGGTGCGGCGATCTTGGGGCCGCATTATTCCACGATGGAAGTCGCGATGCACGATTTCGCCATGGCGCGGGACCTGGGCGTAATCGCATCCATGCACCAGGGCGGCGGTGCGCCCCGCACACCCGGCGGCTGGCAGCGTCTGGAAGAAGCTGGGCTGCTTGGCTCGTGCATCAACATCGTCCACGGACAAGGCCTGAGCGACGATCAACTCGCGCGCTTCTGTTCTCTCGGCATGAGCTTTTCCGTGACCCCCGAAGTAGAAATGGCGGAAGGTCACGGCATGCCAATCACGGGTCGTCTGTTAAAGAACGGACGCAAACCTGCGTTGGGAGTCGATCTGGAATCGGCCATTTCCGGCGACATGCTGACGGTGGCGCGCTTCGCGCTGGCGGCGCAGCGGGCCCTCGATAACGCGGCATATCGCGAGGCCACGGGCAGCATTCCAAAGACCTCGACCATTCCCGCGCGCGAGGCTCTAGGTTGGGCGACGGTGGAAGGCGCGCGTATGCTCGGCCAGGAGGATCGCATCGGCACGCTCGCGCCGGGCAAGCAGGCGGACCTGGTGATGATTCGCGCGGACGCCTTGAATATGCAGCCAATGCACGACCCCGCCGCGGCCGTGGTGATGCAGGCGAGCGTGGCCAATATCGACAGCGTGATGATAGCGGGACGTTGGATGAAACGCGCGGGGAAAATGCTCGCCGGGGACATCGAAGGCAAGCTCGGGCGATTGCGCCAGTCAGGCGAGCGCATCGTCAACGCCATGGGACTGCGGCCGGTATCCTGAACAAGAGAAGCGCACAGGCATAGTCCGTTGTGCGCGTTCAAAAAACAGTGCGTCGCCACAAAGTTCTGTTCATCTTCGGAACACGGCCCGAGGCGATCAAGCTCTGCCCCGTGATCCGCTATTTTCGCCAACACTCCGGCCATCTGGAACCGCGCATTTGCGTCACCGCGCAACACCGGGGCCTGCTGGATCAGGTGCTGGAGGTTTTCGGCATCGAGCCGCATCGCGACCTGAACGCCATGCGCGAAGGGCAGACGCTAGCCGGAGCCACCAGCCGCATATTGGCGGCCATCGAACCGGTCGTGACCGCTGAGAACCCCGAGTTGATCGTAGTGCAGGGTGACACCGCCACGACGTTGTGCGGCGCTCTGGCGGGTTTTTACGCGCGCGTTCCAGTGGCGCATGTCGAGGCGGGTCTGCGCACGGGCGACCTCACGCAGCCCTTCCCGGAAGAGATGAACCGCGTGGTGGTCTCGCGGCTCAGCCGGCTGCATTTCGCGGCGACTGAATGGGCGGCATCGAATCTGCGCCGCGAGGGCGTGGTTCCAGATTCGATCTGCGTGACGGGCAACACTGGGATCGACGCGGTTCTGCACATTCGCGACCTGCTTGAGCGCGGCGAATCGCAGGGCCGCGAGTGGCCCGGCCTCGATCCGTCAAAGCGCCTGATCCTGGTGACTGCACATCGCCGCGAGAGTTTTGGCGAAGGCTTTGAGCGCATCTGCCAGGCCCTGCGCGCGATCGCCGACCGCGAGGATGTACAGATCGTCTATCCCGTGCATCCAAATCCCAGCGTCATCGAGCCGGTGCAGCGCAATCTCTCGGGTCATCCGCGTATTCTGCTGATCGAGCCACTGGACTACGTCTCCTTCGTCGATCTGGCGCGCCGCGCGCATCTGTTGATAACCGATTCCGGCGGCGTCCAGGAAGAAGCCCCGTCGCTAGGCAAGCCAGTGCTGGTGTTACGCGAAAAGACCGAGCGACCAGAAGCTGTCGAGGCAGGCACAGCGGAACTGGTCGGCACGGACGTGGGTAAGGTGGTCGGCGCCGCCACGCGCCTGCTGGACGATGCAGACGAGTATGACCGCCGGCGTCGCATCCACAATCCTTACGGCGACGGGCACGCCAGCGAGCGCATCGGGGAGTTCCTGACCGCGTATTTCGCGGCGTCTCACTGATATACTGAACGATTTCCGGAGGTAATCCCGAATGCGTTTCATCTACGTTGGCGCGCTCGCAGTATCCGTACTCCCCGCTTTAATCGCGCAGCCCGCCAAGACCCCCGCCGCCGACTGGCCCATGTACAATCGCGATCTGGCGGGCACGCGCTATTCCCCGCTTACACAGATCAACACCACCAACGTCGGCAACCTCAGCCAGGCCTGGCGCTATCGTTTCAACCGCGAAGGCAAGACCATCAGCGGCGCCAGCCCTTCCGAGCTGTATCAGGAAATCACGCCCATCGTGGTCAAAGGCGTAATGTACCTGCCCTCGGGCGACCGCATAGTGGCTCTCGAACCTGAAACCGGGAAAGAAATCTGGAGCCACGAAGTCAGCGGCGCACTAGCGTCGTTCCGCGGCGTCTCCTACTGGCCCGGCGACAAAAACAATCCGCCGCGAATCCTGTTCACCACCGGCCGCAAGATGGTCGGCCTCAACGCCAACACCGGCAAGATCGACCCGGGCTTCGGCCGCGAAGGTGAGGTGCCGCTGAACGTGCCCTATGACGGCGCACCCACCATCTACAAAAACCTGATCCTGCTCGGCACGAATTTCTACGGCCCCGGCGAGCGCCACATCGCTCCGCAATTGGACGGCTTCGCGGGCCAGTTGGGTGACACGCACGGCTACGACGCGCGCACCGGCAAGGAGCTGTGGGAATTCCACACCATCCCGCGCCCCGGAGAGCTGGGCAACGACACCTGGCAAAACGAAAGCTGGAAGAATCGCACCGGCAACAACGTCTGGGCGTTCGCGCTGACGGTCGATGAGGAGCGCGGCCTCGTGTACCTGCCGGTGAGCGGCCCCGCCGCCAATTTCTACGGTGGCGACCGCCCCGGCATCAACCTGTTCGGCAACGCGACAGTCGCCGTGGACGCCAACACCGGCAAGCTCAAGTGGTACTTCCAAACCATTCATCACGAGCTTTGGGATTACAACCTTCCGCCTGCGCCCGGCTTGGTCGACATCGTCAAGGACGGCAAGAAAATCGCCGCCCTCGCGCAGGTAGGCAAGTCGGGATACATGTTCATCCTGGATCGCGTCACGGGCAAGCCGGTGTTCGGCGTAGAAGAGCGTCCCGTGGCCCACGCCGACGTCCCCGGCGAATGGTATGCGCCCACGCAGCCATTTCCAGTAAAGCCGCCTCCGATTTCGCGGGTGAGCATGACCGAAGCGGATCTCGTCACCGCCGAGGACACCACGCCCGAGCATGCCAAGGCCTGCCGCGACCTGTGGGACAAGTACGGAGGATTTGCCAACTCCGGTCCGTTCACGCCGTTCCCGTTTCATGCAGAGGGCGCACCGGAGAAGCCCGCGATCGTGTTCCCCGGGTTCACCGGCGGAGCCAACTGGGGCGGTACCGCGACCGATCCCAAGCTCGGCTACGTGTTCGTGAGCACCAAGGACGCGCCCGCCACCGGCTGGATGGAGAAGAATCCCAAATACACACCAGGCAACACCACGGGCGAAGAGCCGTACATCCGCAGCGGACCCCGCGGCCTGGGCGGCTTCAGCGTAGTGATGCGCGACGCCAACGGCCGCATGCTCGGCAACTGGCCCTGCTTCCGCCCGCCCTGGGGACGTTTGGTTGCAGTGAACGCCAACACCGGCGATTTCGCGTGGCAGATTCCGCTGGGCCTGGTCGAGTCGCTTCCACAGGGCAAGCAGAATGCGGGCGCGGTGGGCAGCGCCGGTCCCATCGCCACGGCCGGCGGATTAGTGTTCATCGGCGCGACCAACGACAGCCGCATCCGCGCGTTCGATTCCAAAACCGGCAAAGAGTTGTGGAGCTTCAAGCTCGATTACACCGCCACTGCCGTGCCGATGACGTATCAGGGCAAGAACGGCAAACAGTACGTGGCGATCGTCGCCGCATCCGGCGGCGGGGGAGGGCGGGGAACCCCGAACGCAGGCAACCAAGGACTAGTCGTGTTCGCGCTCCCGTAAAATATAAGGTATGACTTATTACGGACCCAAAGAACTGGCGGCTGCGTTCCGCACAGTTCGCAACAACACGATTCAGATTGCCGAAGAGATTCCAGAAAACAAGTACAGTTTCGAGCCTGCACCCGGCGTACGCACCGTCGGGCAGACGCTGGTGCACATCGCCAGCTCCTACCGTTTCAACTACCAGGTGCACGGCGTCGAAAAGCGCACCAAGATGGAAGGTTTCGATTTCCCCGCATTTATGGCCGGCGTGATGGCGGATGAACAAAAACCGCGCACCAAGGCCGAGATCGTCCAGTTACTCAAGGACAGCGGCGACACCGTCGAGAGGTGGCTCGGTTCGTTGAGTGAGGACTTCCTGGCCCAGTCCGTCACCATGCCGCCGCATGGACAACCGGCGAGCAAAACCCGCTTTGAGATGCTCAGCGGGATCAAGGAGCACGAGATGCATCACCGCGGCCAACTCATGCTGGTCCAGCGCATGCTGGGCATCACGCCCCACTTGACGCGTCAGATGCAGGAGCGCTTTGCTGCCATGCAGGCCGCCGCGAAGTCCTGATCGGTTGCTCTACTGGGCCCGAAGGACGGTTTCCGGAGTCTGATCGTCCACTGGCGTTGAGTCAAACGGCGCTGCGGCCGCTCCCGCCGCTGCTTCCACCACCGAGATCAGTTCTTCCGCGTTGATCGGTTTGGCGACGTAGTTGTCCATGCCGGCGGCAAGGCACCGCTCGCGGTCGCCCTTCATGCTGTGGGCGGTCAGTGCGATCACCGGAGTACGTACGCCAGGCGGTTGCAGGGCCCGGATGCGAGCCGTGGTTTCGAGGCCATCCATGTCGGGCATCTGCACATCCATCAGGATCACGTCGAAGGATTCCTGTTCCAGTTGCGCCAGCGCTTCCTTGCCGCTCGAGGCGATGGTTACGCCGTGGCCCCGTTTCTCCAAGAGCCGGGAGGCCAGGCGCTGGTTCACGACATTGTCCTCCGCCACCAAAATTCTGAGGCTCCGGGCCGGCACCGCCGTGACTGCGTTGATGGCTCCGGAGAGATTGTGCAGTGCTCGCGGCTCCTCGGCCGGTTCCTGGGAGGCGGGCGTGAAGCGAGCCGTGAAATGAAACGTGCTTCCCCGGCCCGCCTCGCTTTCCACACGGATGGTCCCGCCCATCAATTCCACCAGGCGTGAGCAGATCGTCAGGCCCAGGCCGGTGCCGCCGTATTTTCGCGCCATCGAACCATCCGCCTGGCGGAACGCTTCGAAGATCAGTTCCTGTTTTTCGGCGGGAATGCCGATGCCGGTATCGCTGACGGCGAAATGCAAGACTTCGGCGCCCTCCCTGCTAATCGATAGCCGAACGCCTCCCCGGTCGGTGAACTTAATCGCGTTGCCGATCAGGTTCAGCAGGATCTGACGCAGGCGGTCGGGGTCGCCGATCAGCATCTCCGGTACGTCCGCCGCCACGTCCAAGGTGTACGCGAGTTCCTTGACCCGCAGGGGAACGGCGAACATCTTCCCGATCTGCTCCAGGCTCTGGCGCAGCGGAAAGACGATCGGACTCAAGTCCAGACGCCCGGCCTCGATCTTGGAAAAGTCCAGAATGTCGTTGAGCAGAGTCAGCAGCGAATCGGCCGAGAAGCGCGCCGTCTCCAGGTATTCCCGTTGTTCCGCGGTCAGAGCCGTGCCCAGCACCAGGTCGGTCATGCCCAACACGCCGTTCATCGGTGTGCGAATCTCATGCGACATATTGGCCAGGAATTCGCTCTTGGACCGGCTGGCTTGCTGGGCTTCCCGAAGGAGCCGTTCGATCTCGCGTTTCTGTTCCTGAACGGTGATGTTTTCCTGCTCGGCGCGGGCTTTCTCTTCGAGCACCCGCGATTTTTCGCGCGACAGCTCGCGAGTACGTTCCGCCACCGCAGCCTCCAACCGGATGCGTTCGGCTTCCTGCCGCGTGGTGCGGCGGTGCCACATGATCAAGAACATCACCACGGCCGCGCCGCAGCAGGCCAGGCTGAACCACCCGCTGAGCCACCAGGGCGTGCGAATCTTGAAGTTCAACCGGGCCGGCTCGGCGCTCCACACGCCCTGGGCGTTGCGCGCCACCACCTCCAGCGTGAAACGCCCCGGCGACAATTTGGGATAGTTCAGCACGCGCTCGGTAGTCTCCAGCCATTTGGGATCCACGCTAGTGATGCGGTAGCGGAATAGCACGTTCGATTCCTGCACGAATGTCAGCGCCGCGAATCGCACCTGCAGGGACCGGTCTTCGTAAGGCACGTCCGATTCTTTGGACGGGTCCATAGGTTTGTCGCCGAATTGGACGGAGGTGAAGACCACCGGCGGCGGGACCGAGGGTAAGGGAACCGATTGGGGAGCAAACCGGGAGAGCCCCCGGCTGGTGCCGATCCATACTTGTCCGCCCGCGACCTGACCGCCCGCGACTTGCCCCCCCGTGACTTGACCACTCGGGCCCTCCCCCTCCGGGCCGGCGTAGAACGCGTTAGAGTTGCAGTCGTCCCAGATCAGCCCCTCGGATCGGCCGTAGTGACGCCAGCGAGCGCGGTCGAAAACGTCCACGCCGCGATCGGTGCCCACCCACAGCCAGCCACGCGAATCGTAATTCAGGAACACGGTTTTATCCGAGTGCAGTGTGTCGCCCGAGGCGCTGGTCAGGTGCTCGACGGCAGGGCGGCCGTCCGCGAACGACAAGTGCGTGACACCGAAGGCATCGCGGTAGCCGACCCATACCGAGCCGTCCGGCGCGGGGAGGACCTGCGCCACCATGTTGGCTTTCAGGCCATCGGCCGTGCTGAAGCGCACCCACTCGCGGCCTACCAAACGAGCCAGTCCCAGATCGCCACCGGCCCAAATCGTCCCTTGAGCGTCTTCGGCGGTCATGATAAAGCCCTCGGAGGGATGGGTTCCAGCCGGGTGCACCTGGGAGAAGCGCCAATCCCCTTGCACCGATTCTCCTACAAACAAACCCTGGCGCGAGGAAACCCAAACGCGGCCGAGATGGTCGGTCATAATGTGGCGGACGTTGTTGGCATCGATCCCCTGGGCCGGACCGAAATGCCGGAAGACGCCGGTGCGTTCGTCGCGCTGGAGCAAACCGCCGGGATCCCCGCCGATCCACAGGGACTGGCCCGGACCTGCGGCCAGCGCCCGGATCATGTCCACGCCGGGAACGGAAAGGTGCTGCCAAGTGACTTTTCCCGCTGGCTTGGGGCCGCCTTGCTGTGGTCCATTCTTCTCCAGCGCGTAGTTCAAGCCGAACTGCGTTCCGATCCACAAGCGCCCGCCGGCGTCGCGCGCCACCGACCATACGGATTCCCGGCTGAGCCCTTCCTTATCGCTCCAGCTCTGCCATTCGTTGTAGCCCAACCAGCGCGCCAGGCCCGATCCCAGCAACCCCAGCCAGAGCGAGCCCTCCCGGTCCTGGACTACGGTGGAAATATCGTTGGTGGTCAGCCCGGCGTCGGCATCCACCAGCTGCTGGGTTTCTCCGTTGAGCCGGGTCAGGCCGCGATTGGTGGGTACCAGCAGCCGGCCCGAAGGGTCCAGAGCCAGCGTGGGATACGTATTGGTAGCTTCGGCAAGTCCGGCCCGGGCTTGAAACCGGCGCATTCCTTTGGGCCGCACGTACAGGCTGGAGGCGCTGCGGACCCACAGGTTCCCGTCCAAATCCTCCAGAATGGCGTCCCATGGTCCGCGAGGTAAGCCGCCCTCCGTACTCGCTTCATGGACTACGCCCGCCTCGATTTGAAACAGGGAATCTCCCAAGCCGAACCAGACGATGCCGTGCGGGTCGGCGTACACGCTGCGGGCTTCCTGCATCGCTTCGCCCGCAGCGGCACGTACGAACTGCATCGCACCCGCGGAAATTTGCCCGACTAAAAGACCCCGTTCGGTCGCCAGGTAGAGATGGCCCCTCAGATCCGACGCGATCCCCTGGCGTCCGACGACGCCTTGCGCAGGCCCCAGCGGCACGGTCTCAAAGCCCGACGCCGTCTTGCGTCCCAGGCCCGTGCGCGTTCCCACCCACAACGTGCCGTCCACCGATTCATGCAAGGATTCGATGCGGCTGGCCGGTAAGCCCTCGTTTCGCCCGTACGACGAAAACCGGCTGCCATCGTAGCGGTAGAGGCCGTTTTGCGTGCCCACCCACAGGAATCCGGCCCGGTCCTGCAACACGACTTGCACCGCCAGATTCTGCAGGCCCTGATCTTCCCCGTAAAATTTGAAGTTGTAGCGTTGCGCGCGCAAGTTCGCCCCGCTGCCCAGGAACAGGGCAGCTACCGCGATCAGGGTTAGGCGTCGTGCGGGCACTGGGATATACCAAGCGGCCAAAGGCCGCCTACTCCCCGAAAATCGGCGGAATACAGTGAAATCATTAGGGTTGGGGAACGGTGCTCGAGAGTTGGCCCCAGAAGCCACACGGACTCGGATAGAGAGACGTCGGGCAGGGACTGCGCGGCGGTTGTTTGGGTGCGGAGGTCGCGGCACGCCTGGATTTCCTTGGGGAGGAGCATGTGGTACAGGGGTGCCATAGCGTTGGGTTCGGCTTTCCTCGAATCGCGCCGAATCTTTACAGGGCGTTTAGAGAGTCGCGTACCTGGCCAAGGCGATCCTTAGGCCCCGGGTGGGCTGAACCCCACCGCTCAGGCCGGTGGCGCTGACACGCACCAGAGGAGCGCCGTCCTTCGTGGGAATGGCGCAACAGGAACAGGTTGAAGAGGGCTTGGTAGGCGGACAAGAGCGGTTGCAATCATCGACTATCGTCTTGAAGAGCCCGGATTAGAAGTTCGTTCATGCGCTACTTATGTGCCATAGGCGCGCATTCCCGGGGCAAATCCACTCGGGGCGTACCACACAACCTTTCTGTTGTATCTGGACGGTTTCCCGCATCTTCCCGAAGCTAAATTGTCGCGACGCGGCACCGGCTCGAAGAGATCGTTTGCTTCCCCAGCCATCCTGTGCGATCATAGCATCGTACTTTGACAGTTCGCTGATTTTGGCTCTTTCGCTCCGTCCGGTCTAACAGCCCTCGTCCGATCCTGCCCCGATTCACTGATCTGCAAATTCAGAAAGAAAACCAATTGAAAAATATTTTTGTAGGAAACCTCAGCTTCAGCGCCACCGAAGATGCGGTGCGTTCCATGTTTGAAGCCTATGGCGCCATCGATCGGGTCAGCATCGTGACCGACCGGGATACGGGACAAGCCAGAGGATTCGGATTTGTCGAAATGACGAACAATGCCGAAGGGGATCGGGCCATCGCCGAACTGAACGGCAAGGAACTCGATGGCAGAGCGATCAATGTGAACGAAGCCCGTCCGAAAGCGGAACGGGGCAACGGCGGCGGTGGTTTCGGCGGTCAACGCCGCAATCGCTACTAATCCTCCCAGAATCAAATCCCAGATCAAATCAATGGAGGGGGTGGTGTTCGCAAGGCACCACCCCTTTTCCAGGTTAGTGTTTGCTTCTGACCGCCCCAACCGGAGGCAGTGAACACGCCATCCGGCGTTATAAAGAAGATCGACGAAAGAGGTTTGCCAACATGAGATTCAGTGCGAAACCCCCAGTGGCCCCCCGACCCGGTGAGGATGAAAAGGAAGAAGGCATCGAGGTATCCGGGACGGTGATCGAAAAGTTCAGGGCGGGGATGTTTTCCCTACAACTGGAAGGGGGCCAAAAAGTGCTCGCAACGTTGGCCGGCAAACTCCGGCGCAACAGGATCAAGGTGATGAACGGCGATCGGGTTTCCGTAGAGCTGTCGCCCTACGATTTGGCGAAGGGCAGAATCACCTACCGCCACAAATAACCGCCCGTCTCAGGAGGGCGGAGTTCCGCGTCGAATCGTAATACCTAAGCCGCACATTCAAAGCTGGTTATCTCTGCGATACCACCCTGGTCCGGACCGGAATCGAAGCCGCGCTCGCCGCGCCCGGTATGCGCTTCCAGGTCGAAGCACGCAACCCGGCTCGAAGCCTTCCGCAGGACTCCTATGACGTTATGCCAAAAGGGGGTTGCGCCCGGCGAACGGATTGACTACAGTTCTAGAAGGTCGGCGAAGTTCTCGGGAGCCTCGCGGAAGACCACAATCTCTTGGGGGCCACATGAATAAAGGCAAGAGCGGAGTTCGCCGCCCACGGGCCAAGCAGCAACATTCACACCGAAACATCTTGCTGGGCCTCGCGGCTGCGCTGGCGATGGTCGCCGTACCGGGTTATCTACAGATCGCCCGCTCGCAGCAGGCGGCGTCCGTTCCCGCCGCGCCCGCCGCACCCGCTTTGGCAACGTCGGCTGCTTCCGAGCGCGCCCTCCTCGACAAATACTGCGTCACCTGCCACAACCAGCGTTTGAAAACCGCGGGATTGTTGCTCGATCAGCTCGACCTCACCCACGTGCACGACCACGCCGAGGTCTGGGAAAAAGTCGTGCGCAAGCTGCGCGCTGGGATGATGCCGCCCACCGGCATGCCGCGTCCGGATGCGCCGGTGATGGAATCGATGATCTCTTACGTGGAGAAGGAACTGGACCGCACCGCCGTCGCCAACCTGGTCCCGCCGGGCATGCACCGGCTCAACCGCACCGAATATACGAATGCAGTTCGCGATGTGCTGGGACTCGAAGTGGACGCCACGAAGTTCTTGCCTCCCGACGATTCGACCCACGGATTCGACAACATCGCGGGGGCGCTAACGCTGTCTCCGGCGCTGATGGAGGCGTATCTGTCGGCTGCCGGAAAAATCAGCCGTCTGGCGATCGGCGATGTTTCCGCGCCGACGCAGGCCGTTTTCGAAGTGCCCGCGGATACCGCGCAGAACTATCACATTGAGGGGCTGCCGTTCGGAACCCGCGGCGGCATCTTGATCAAATATCAATTCCCCGCCGACGGCGAGTATACCTTCAAGGTCAAAGGCGTCACGGGTTACTTCCAGGCGGTCCTGGGCGGCGTCAAGGGTGAGCAGCTTGAAGTCACGGTCGACGGCGAGCGGGTGAAGCTGTTCGATTGGGATAAGGAAATTGCCAACACCACCGGCGACGGCAAGGCGACGCAGCGCATCCCGGTGAAGGCCGGCCTGCACACCGTTGGCGTAACCTTCCTGGCCACCAACGACGTGCCGGGCAGCGAACTGAACCGGCCGTTCCAGCGCACTATGAATACGCCCGGCTCCATACCGGGATTTCTGTTCTATCCGCACGTGGGCCAGGTGTGGATTGAAGGCCCCTACAATGCCGTGGGCGCCAGCGACACGGCTAGCCGCCGCAAGATTTTCGTGTGCCGGCCCGCTAAGAACGACGAAGACGCGTGCGCGCGCACGATTATGTCGGCGCTGGTGAAGCATGCGTTCCGCCGCCCGGCCACATCCGCGGACCTGGCGGCGTTGACCGAGTTTTACCGCGATGGCCGGAGCGATGGCGGAAGCTTCGACGACGGCATCGAAGCGGCCCTGCAGCGCGTGCTCGCCGATCCGGAATTTGTGTACCGCAGCGAGCCTGAACCGGCCGGCCTGGCCACCGGCAAGAACTACCGGGTCAGCGATCTGGCGCTGGCTTCCCGGCTGTCCTTTTTCCTGTGGAGCAGCGTTCCGGACGACGAGTTGATCGATCTGGCTGCGCAAGGCAAGCTCAAGGACCCGGCGGTACTCGAAAAGCAGGTGCGGCGCATGCTGGCGGATCCGAAGTCCGAAGCGATGATCACAAACTTCACCGGGCAGTGGCTGGGCGTACGCTCGCTCAAGACCAGCGAGCCGGTCGTGAATCTGTTCCCGGATTTCGACGACAACCTGCGGGCGGCCTACCAACGTGAGATCGAACTGTTCTTCGGCAGCATCGCCCGTGAAGATCGCAGCATCCTGGATCTGCTGACCGCGAATTACACCTACGTCAACGAGCGGCTGGCGAAGCACTACGGAATCCCGAACATCTATGGTCCGCAGTTCCGCCGGGTGACGCTGCCCGCGGAGCTCGACATGCGCCGCGGTCTGCTGGGCAAGGGCGGCCTGATGACGCTTACGTCTAACGCCGCGCGCACTTCGCCCGTCGCGCGGGGCAAGTGGTTCCTGCAAACGTTCTACGGCATCAGTCCGCCGGACCCGCCGCCGAACGTGCCGGTCATCAAGGAAAAGCCGGTGGATTCGACCGGCAATGCGAAAGCGCCGACCATGCGCCAGACCATGGAAGAGCATCACACCAATCCGGTGTGCGCGTCCTGCCACAAGATCTTCGAGCCGATCGGACTGGCGATGGAGAACTTCGACGCGGTGGGCTCGTGGCGCACCCAGGACGAGGGCTCGCCCATTGATGCCACCGGCGTACTGGTGGATGGCACCAAAGTGGATGGCGTCGCCAGCCTCCGTAAGGCGCTGGTGAGCCATTCCGATCAGTTCGAACGCGTGGTGGCCGAGAAGTTGCTCACCTATGCGCTGGGCCGCGGCGTTGAGTATGAGGACATGCCGATGGTGCGCTCGATCGTGCACGAGTCGGCTCCCGGCAATTACAGATTTTCAGCGCTCGTGTTGGGCATCGTCAAGAGCCCGGCGTTTCAAATGAACATGAAAACCGTACCCGCTAAGACCGTAGCGGCGGCTAACAACGGCTCCCAGCCCGCGCTCAAGAGCGCTGCGCAGTAGGATTCATTTAGCGTAGGATTTAATAGGAGAATTTCGCAGATGTTCATCACCAAGAAACACATTTCTCGCCGGACGCTATTGCGGGGCACCGGCGCGACGCTCGCCTTGCCGCTACTGGATGCGATGATTCCGGCCTCAACGTTGTTTGCGCAGACCGCGGCTGCTCCCAAGCCCCGGTTCGTAGGCTGCTTTGTGCCCCACGGCATGGCGCCCGGCTATTGGGTCCCCGACAAGGAGGGCGCTCTTGACGCCGTACTTCCCTTCAATTGGAAACCGCTGGAGCCATTCCGGGATCACACCGTGATTCTGAGCGGCTTGCATTCCCGGTCCGCAGAGCCGCCTCCGGGCGCAACCGGGGCCGACCATTGGGTGGCCGCGGCGTTCATGTGCGCGAACAAACCCAAGAAGACCGCCGGAGCGGATATCTATGCCGGCACCACCATCGATCAGATGATCGCCCAGAAGATCGGCGGCGAAAACCTGATGCCATCCATGCAACTCGCGGTCGAGGATCCGGGCGCGAACTCGAGCAACTGCGGCGAGGGTTACAGCTGCACGTACACCAACACCATCTCTTGGTCCTCACCGACCGAGCCCCTGCCGATGGAGCTGAATCCGCAGGTGGTGTTCGAGCGCATGTTCGGAGACGGCAGCACAGTCGATCAGCGGGCGGCGCGGCGCAAGCGGGACCACAGCATTCTGGACTCGCTGACGGGCAGCGTCTCCCGTCTTAAGAGCGAAGTCGGCGCCGAAGACAAATCCCGCCTCGACCAGTACACCGAAGACGTCCGCGAGATCGAACGGCGCCTGCAAATCGCCATGAAGGCTTCGACCGTCGCGCCGACCGATATGAGCGTTCCGGTGGGTGTGCCCCAAACTTACGACGAACACATCAAACTGCAGTTCGATCTGATGGCCCTGGCCTTCCAGGCCGACATTACCCGCGTAGGCACGCTGCTGTTTGCCCGCGACCTGACCCTCAAGACGTACCCCGCCAGCGAAGCGCCCACCGTGGGTTTCCATGGCGCGTCGCATCACGGCGAAGACCCCAGGCGCATCAACGAGCTATCGAAGATCAACCAGTATCACGTCAAGATGCTGGCGCATCTGGTCGCCAAGCTGGACAGCACCAAGGAGGGCGACGGAACGTTGCTGGACCATTCGCTGGTGCTCTACGGCAGCAACATGGGGAACTCCAATCAGCACGTCCACTACGATGTGCCGCACGTGCTGATCGGCGGGTTGAGCGGGAAGATGAAAGGCGGACGGCATCTTGCGTATCCCACCAAGACGATACCGACCGGCAATCTGTTATTGAGCTTGCTAGACAAGTACGACATTCATCAGGACAGCATCGGCGACAGCACGGGCCGGTTGGAGAATCTGTAAGGGGCTCACAGGGGCATATATGAAACGCATCGTCGGAAGTGGTTTTGTATTGCTGTCGTTGTTCCTGACGACGCCGACGGCCAGCCTTCGCGCCGCCGGACGCTCCGAGGTTGCCGATGCGGTGGCGCGCGGAGACCGGGCGACGGTGCAAAAACTGCTCGAGCAGCACGCCGATGTGAATGCGGCCCAGGCCGACGGCGCGACCGGGCTTCACTGGGCTGTGTTCCGGTCCGACAAAGAGATGGTAGACCTCCTGCTTCGCGCCGGCGCGAATGCCAAGGTGGCGAACCGCGAGGGCTCCACGCCGTTGTGGCTGGCTAGCGTAAACGGAGATGCCTCGATCATCGCGGCGCTGCTCAAAGCCGGAGCCGATTCCAACGAGAAACTCCCTCTAGGCAGGACTCCGCTCATGGCGGCGTCGCGCACCGGCAACATCGAGGCGATGAAGGTGCTGCTCGACCACGGCGCGGACGTGAATGCGAAGGAAACCCTGCGCGGAACGACACCGTTGATGTGGGCCGCCGACGAAGGCCATGCTCCTGCGATCCAACTCCTGATCGAGCACGGCGCGGATATCAAGGCTCGCTCCGATCTGGTCGAGCGGGGCAGAGGTCCGGCGCTCGGGAAGGCCAACGATCCCAGAAAAGCGGTGGCGGCGCAAGGCGCTGCGCTCGCAGCCGGAAATGCTCTGGATTTGCAAGCCTTGGCCGCGCTTCGCGGCGACGCGAATGGTATCGGGGGGCAAGGACGCACAACGGCTCCAGCGCGCGGCGGTGCTGCTGGGGGCCGGGGTCAGGCTGCCGCCGGAGCAGCTGCGGGCGGCGCAGATCAGGGAGATGACGCCTTCGTGGCCGCCTTCGGACGGCGCGGACAAGCCGCCCCGAAAGATGGTGGAGCTCTGACGCCGCTGGTTTATGCGGTCCGCTCCAACGATCTCGATTCCGTTAAGGTCCTGCTAGCGGCGGGAGCCGACGTGAACGGCGTTACTGGATATGGCTGGAGCCCATTGCTAGTCGCTACGCAAAACCGCTACTACCGGCTCGGAGCGTATCTGCTGGATCACGGCGCCGATGTGAATCTCGCCAATAAAGGCGCGTGGACGCCTCTGTATCTTGCTACCGATAACCGCAACATCGAATCCGGGGATTATCCCGTCCGCAAGGGCGACATGGATCATCTGGAGTTCATCAAGCTCCTGCTGGACAAAGGCGCCAATGTGAATGCCCGGATGAAGGACAGCACGGAGACCCGAACGGTGTTCACGAACCAGTGGCTGGATGAGAACGGCGCGACGGCCTTCCTGCGCGCATCGCAATCCGGCGACATCGTCCTGATGAAACTTCTGTTGGCCCACGGCGCCGATCCAAAGATCGAAACGATGCTGCATGTGACGGCGCTGCAGGTTGCCGCTGGAATCGGCTGGGTGGAAGGGATCACTTACGAGTGGTCGAACGCCCAAACGCTGGAGGCCGTGAAGTTGCTGCTGGACCTGGGTCTCGACCCGAATGCGCAAGCCGACACCGGGCGCGTCGCGCTGCATGGCGCGGCGCACAAGGGGAGCACAGCCGTGGTGCAGCTTCTCGTGGACCACGGCGCCAAACTCAATATCCGGGACTACGGGAACACCGACAACCGCGGCGGCAAGCTGGCCATCCATACATGGGAGCCGGTGGATTACGCCGATGGTCTGGTCCGCGTGGGCGTGCAATCGGCCATCGCGCATCCCGAGACCGGGCTTCTCTTACGCAAATTGATGACCGCCGCCGGGCTTCCGGCACCGGCCGTCGGGCGCACGCTGGAGTCCATTTGTATTACCGACGCGTGCGGTGAGTGAACCGCGCGCTGCGAACCGGGCTCGTCCAGCCGAAAGCGACTATTTGCCCACGAACTTGCGGAATTCCGCGAACGGAACTGCGCCGCGTCCGTGGATCGGCGCGATGGTGCGAACGTTCAATTTCAGTCGCTGTATGTTCTCCCAAAGGCTGACCGCGTTCGGCGGCGCGGGGGAAGGCGGGGGAGTATTCGGCGGTCCGGGACTGTAGCTGTCGGCTTCCACCAAAATACCAGGGCCGGGAAGATACGCCACCAAAAGCTCGTCCGTATGCGTGTCCTTCTGGGTCGCATAGACCTCAATGGTCTGCTTGCCCCCTGTGATCGCGTACTTGTCCGTCACAGTTTGAATGTTCGGCGTCTTGGGGCTCTTGGCTTGCGTATCCGGAGCGATCGTGGCCGGCGCCTTGAAAGCCTGTTCGTAGTAGTCTTTGTTGGATGCGTGCGTCACCACGGTCGCGCCCTCTGCTACGAACGTGCGCAGGCCGCCGGAATGGTCGAAATGGTGGTGGGTGTTCACTACGTACCGAATCGGCTTGTTGGGGACCAGCTTCTTTGCTTCCGCGATCACCGCCAGCGAACGCTCTTCGTTCAACGGCCCCTCGATCACGGTGATGAAATCGGGGAACTCAACCACCAGACTGTGATGAGTGCCACCCGTCAGGTACCAGACGCCGTCCGCGAGCTTGGTGGTTTGCACCACGACGGACGGAACACCGGCTTTGGCCACCGCATCGGGAACCGGGAAGTCGACGGCGGCATTCGGCTGAACGCTGGTCACGTTTAGATCCAGAATCGGAAAGCCTCCTTGGGATTCCACGATCTTCGTTGGAAACTTCACGCCGCCGTAATCTTTATAGCCCGAGTAAGCCACCGTCAGGGGCGTGTCCCCCAGGAGCGGGTCCGCGACCTTGGTGTCCACCTCGGTTACCATGTTCTGGCCGTCGATGGTTCCGGTTACCTGGTACTTGCCGAGAGCCGTGAAGGTCACCACGCTAGCTCCGCCGGAGCCTTCCGTCAGGGTGGCATTGCCCGCTTGAGCCGCCGCCTTCAGGAAACCGTGGGGCGTCATCCAAATTCGAAGCTGTCTTCCTTCCGCCGCCGCCGGCTGCGGCACCGGTCCGGTGTCCGCCCCGTTCCACGCCTTGTCGCCGGACACAATCGGGTTCTGGCGCTGCCCGCCAAATTGCGGCTGCGCGAATACGATCTCCTCGGAATTGGAGCGTTGGGTGTAGTTGATCTTTCGCGTATAGCCGGTCAGATCGCGGCGCGGCCACTCCTTCCCCGCCAAAAGCGCTTGGCCGTAGTTTCCGTTTACGCCCGTTCCGGCGTATTGAATCGATGTCACACTACCCATCGCCTTTTCAGCATCCTGCACGACGGATTGCGCCGTTTTATTGCAGGCCGCGGTCGTCAAGGCAAGAGTGATAACCAACCAAATTCGCAACTGCATGGGAGACCTCCTGGATAGAGAATCTTCTCCAGTAGATCACAAGCCGTTCTGGATTGGTATCGCGCCCAGTGCGTATTCGGCACGGCCGGCCCGGCGTGCCGGAGCTCAGTTGGTTCCGTCGCGCGAGGGAAGGGTGGGAGCAAGAGAACGGTAAGGATGGTCCTCGATTCGCCCGTTGACCACGTCGATCTTCGCCTGGAGTTCCCGCATATCTGTCGACGCTCTCTTGTCGGCTCCGCGAATGAACTTGAGGGTGAGAATTCCCGCCATCATTAAACTGAGGCCGACTACAAAACCGCCGCCAAACCTGACAACTAAGAAACCGAGGACGAGAAGCGCGGCTCCTATCACGAATCCCAACTTCTTCCGCTCGGCGCTTTGCTTGAGCATGGCTTCACGCTGCTGGGACAGGTTTTCGGCCTCTTCCTTCAGACGCTTAAGCGCCGATTCCGCCCCAGCCGGGTCCGCGCCGGTCTGCACGTTCCCCGCCGCCGCGGTCACGATCCGCAATACAACGGTGCCCCCACGGCGCTGGACTTCCATTTCGGCGCCGCAACGTCCACAAGCGAATCGATCCAGGTCATCGTAGACCTCCAACTCGCCGCCACAATTCCCGCAACTCAGCTTGACGAAGTGTTCTGTCATTTCTGCCGCCGAGGCATTTGCCTTTGTTCCTTCCCCACCTAGTGAGATCGACACGGAAAGCTGCTAACTTTACGGCGCGGCTTTCCGAGCGGTCTGGTGGAGCGAAATGTCACCCAACCCGCTGCTGAGCCGGACGTCTAGCGTTTCGGAACAAGACGCAAAAGACTCCCGCCTCGGGTTAGAAGATAAACAGCACCATCGGAACCCTGGCGGACGTCGCGGATGCGCTGTTTCTGGTCGAGCAGCAATCGCTCTTCGGCTACGATTCGATCGCCCTGCAAAACCAGGCGGACGAGGCACTGGCCTTCCAGCGCGCCCACGAACAGGTTGCCCTTCCAATCCGGGAACAAAGAGCCGGTATAGAAGAGCATGCCGGATGGAGCGATATCGGGAATCCAGAAATACACCGGCTCCTCGACCCCCTTCATCGATGTGGCGCCGTTTCCGACGGGAACATTTTTGCGTCCGTCTGTTCGATACGCATCGTATTGCGTACCGTAGGAAACGTCGGGCCACCCGTAATCCTTGCCGGCGCGCACGATGTTGATTTCATCGCCGCCTTGGGGCCCGTGATCGGTGACCCACAGCTCTCCGGTCGCGGGATTGATGGCCGCACCTTCCGGATCGCGCAAGCCGTGCGCGAAGGTTTCGGGCGGCACAGTGGCGCGGCTGAGCCACGGATTGTCCGGGGGGATGGAGCCGTCCCGATTGATACGCAGAACGCGTCCCGAGAAGTTGCGGCGAATGTCGGGATTCTCCGTGAAATCGTGCTCGACGCCGTCGAGATCCGAATCGTAAAAGCGGAAGCGATCGGCGCCGGTCACCAGCAGCTTCCCGTCCGGAGCAATCACGACCCGGCGTTCCGCGCCTTCGGCGAGAATCTGAACGTCCTCCAGTTTTCTGTTGTCCGGGCTGAGACGGGCGCTGGCTACGCGCTCCATTCCCAGAGACAATGTCCGGCGTTCCGCCAGCGACTTGGTCCACACCTGCTGATAGAAGAATTCGTTGGGCCAAAGAGCGGGCGCTTCGCCGCGCGGCGGGGCGAAGTAGGTGAAGTAGAGGAAGCGATTCCGCGCGAAGTCGGGATCCAGGACGACATCGTGCAAACCTTGCGCGGATACTACCTTGACGCCGGGCACGCCGCCGATGGGCTCCGAAACAACGCCGTCCGGGCGGACGATTCGCATGGTTCCGGCGCTCTCGGTGATCAGGAAATTGCCGTCGGGGAGAAAGGCCAGGGACCAGGGCGAATTCAGCCTCGCCGTAATCGTTTCGACTTCGATGCCGGGCGAAGGTTTCGACGGCCGCGGCGCCTGGTTGGGGAACGCCGGCTTGGGCTTGGGAGGATTTCCCGCGAACCGGGATTGCGTGTGGGCACAGGGCAGCAGGAGAGCCGCAAGCGCGGCGGCTCGAAGCGCGAAATTCTGCATGGCTACCTCCTTCGGGGACTTAAGAACGCGATGGTCAGTTGCGACGCTGACGTCCAACCAGAAGCGGCGCCGGGAGCGTCGGACATGACGAGCCTTTTCATAGTACGACGATTGTCTCGGAATGTGCCGGCCGGGGAGGCGTGACTGAAACTCTCGTGATCCGTCCTTAGTTCCAGAACTCCCCGGTACCGGCTCCCTTACGGTCGCCGCTCGGCGCGGAGAGTAGTCGCTCAACAACCCATGCTGAGCCGCGACCGTCAGGAAGCGGCACTCCTACGGACGGATGGCGAACTAACACGTCCTTCGCAGGCTGTACTATGGCCGCGTCGCATTGGTCGATTTGCACAGAATACCGGCCACTTCCTCAGGTCGCTGCGATCCCACCACCACCGCGGCGCCATTGGCGAGCTTTAGGCGCACACCGCGATTGCCTTCCGCGATGTAGGCCTTACCGTGGCGATAGGAACGGATGCCATAACCGCCGTAATCGCGCTCCGGATCGTACTGAATCACTTCCGCCGACTGGATATCGCTGAGCGGAATGCGGCGGGTGCGCCACAAACCACGCAAGGAAATAACCAGTTCCGTATCGCGGATTTCGGTGACCAATCGAACCGTGATCAGGCGGACGTAAAGCACCCACAGAAATATCGTCCAACCGATCACATTGGCGTTAGACCATTTTCTGAGTATTTATAGACCATAGCCGCAGTGGCGAAAATGGGCTGTTGCGTGTTCTGAATTCACCGCAGTAAGGGCCGCGGCCACGGCATGCTCCAGCAATTCCAGTTGGCGGATCTTCCAAGCTCGCA
>DATNJC010000205.1:0-38475 GCA_035604115.1 Bryobacteraceae bacterium
AACGCCTGATTCCCTTGGACAGCATGAATCCCAACCTGTTTTTCCTCCTACAACGTTACCTTGGTCTTTGCTGGGCTTGGCGGCGTCTAAGCCGTCGATCCTGGCTAATTTGGACAGCTGTGGTTGCCAACCTGCCCCACACCCCGAGTCTCTGGTTCATCGAGTCTCTAGCTTGTGTCCAGCACTGTCTCGAGCGTCATCGGAAACGCGCCCGTGAGATCCCGCTGCAACATCGCCGACGGTTCCTTCGATCCGAACACTGGCGATCTCCAATCGACGCTCAACGATGTTCCCTTGCGCAGGTTTTCCTGCGGGGTAGCGAACTGGAAAAGCGAGCGATCCTCCTGCCGGACCAGGTGCCACAACTGTTCCACATGATGTTCGCCGGGCGGGCCATCCACCTGATCCACGATGCGAACCCGGCCCGGTTCCCACTGAATCGTGCGCGTGTGCGTGATCCCGCGATACCGGCAGGACGCCTTTAGATATGGTTTTTTGGGATCCCACTCTTCCACTCTGGTGACCGGATGCTCCCGCCAGGCGAAGGGACCTGAGGCAGTGGCCTGATCCAGCCCGTCGACTCGCACGGTGTTGTGAGCAGCAGTGCCGCGGAACTGGTCGCGCGCTACCGGTTCGCCGACATAGGTGTAGGTTCCGGGGTCGATCAAGAACTCGCGCTCCCCAACCCGATGAACGATCGCCAGCGCATGAGCGTGCCCGTGTCCCGCGCGCGCCCAGCCGAAGGCGCGCGTGTCGACCACGGAGTGTTCCTGCCCTCGCGCGACCACGGATACGCCGGCATCGGGAAATAAGTGTGCGCCTTGCCATGGCTGCCAATCCGGCCGCGCAGCTTGAAGCACCGCGGGTCCGCACCACCACACGGCCATGGGATACAGATCTACGGCGGCGCAGGGCCAGCGCGGTTCTTTGAGCAGCACCGCCGCCAGCGCCAGCGTCGCCCGGCCAAACGCGCGGGGGTTGCCCCAGGGATGGAACAGACGGCCCCCGTCGTCGTCGCCAAGATACGGGATCTCGCCGGTTGGCCCCAGCAATGCCCATAGATATTCGGCCATCACACGAATCTTCCGGGCCAGTTCCGGCGCGATGTTGCCATCCGCGCCGCTCGACAGCACCGCGTAACACAGAAACATGTCCAGCGCGTAGACGTGATAGTAGCTGGACTGCTCAAAGTGGCTGCCATCGGCGCGGACCTGAACTTCCAGTTGCCGGTCGAGGTGCAAGCGTCCCAGTTCGGCCCAGCGCTGTCCCTGAGGCAGGCCTTTGAAGTACCGCCCGAGCGCGTACAAAGCCAAGGCCTCGCCCAGCAGATGGGTGTTGGGGGAGAAATAGATCGAAAGATTACGCTCCAGATGGCTGGCGTGTTGGAACAGTCCGCCCTGCAAGCGCGAGGCAGCGCGGGCAGGCAGATCTGCGCCGGCCAGATGGTCGATCCAGATCCACGATAACGCCCGGAAAGCGACCTCCAGAGCGCTCACCCAGTTGATGCCGCGCCCGTACGGGTTTTGCTCAAACCAGCTATCCAGAAGCCCGGTCAGATCCTCGAGGAACTCGCGCCGGCCGGTAAGCCGCCAGGCTTGCGCCAACACGACCAGGTGCTGATGGCGATTCAGTTCCCAGACGATTTTGTGATCCCCCACGCGCGCGGCGTCCAGATAGGGCAGGAAGCGAAAATAGCGGCGGCCGGTTTCGATGCGGTGAACCGGGTCGCGGCGCCAGCGGACGTCGCGATCCAGCTCGACCGTGTAGCCCAGCAAGGGGAAGCGTCGAGCGAGGATCTGCTCGGCCAAAGCGATCAGTTGGGCCGCCCAAACCGTGCCTCGCAAGGAATCCACCACCGCGCTGGGCGGAGCAAAGAGCTGCGTTTCGCGCGCACGGCTGAAGGGCGGCAACCGCGGCGGGAAACAGAACCGCCATGCGTTTACAGCCTCCTGCTCCAGGCGGAACCGGATCTCGGCGGGGCTGCGCATGTCAAAGGGGTGGTTCGGACCAAGAGTAACGGTCTCGGTCCGGCAGCGTCAAACCCGTGCCGAGGGGATTTCAGAACCCTCGAACCGCTGATACAATCTAAAGACGCGGTTGAGCCGCCGCAGCATGCCCCAGACCGAGCAACAGCTCCGGGACGATATCGTAGAGATCGGACGCCGGATGTCCGAGAAAGGATGGATTGCCGCCAGCGACGGCAACATCACTATACGTCTGGGCGAAAATCGAATTCTCGCCACTCCCACCGGTATGTGCAAGGGCACACTCACCCCGGGCGATCTGATCGTGTGCAACCTGGACGGCGAAAAGCTTGAAGGCCAGCGCCAGCCCACCACGGAGATGGACATGCATCTGACCATCTACCGTGCGCGGCCCGACATTCAAGCTGTGGTCCACGCACATCCCCCTACGGCCACGGGGTTCGCCGTCGCGGGTCGTCCGCTGAACCTGGGTCTGCTGCCCGAAGTAATCCTGTGCCTGGGCGCGGTGCCGTTGGCCGAGTACGGATTGCCCGGGACACCGGCGCTGGTCGAAGGTATGCGGCCCTACATCCCCAAGTTCGACGCCATGTTGCTGGCCAATCATGGGGCCGTGGCGTACGCGGACAACGTGTTCAAGGCGTTCTTCCGGATGGACACGGTGGAACATTTTGCGCGCATCACGCTGGCCGCGGAACTGCTGGGCGGCGCGCGTCCGTTGGCGCGCGTGGAAATCCAAAAATTGTTCGACGCCCGCGGCCGCTACGGCATGAATGGGTCGCGCAACCGCTACGAGCCGGGCTGGCCCCTGGCGGCCGAGGACGTGCCCGACAAGGCCGAGAAGATCGAGATCACGCGCGAACAATTGGTGGCCATCATCGACGAGGCTCTGAAAGTCCGCGGCGTGTATTAGCCGGGTTCGCATGCGGCGCGTGGCCGTCCTCTATCGCTTCGAAGAAAAATCCATGCCCTACATGGATGCCGTGCGCGATGCGGGCGCCGATCCGATCGGCGTTACTCCGGAGCAGTCTTTAGAATCGCTGGATGGTCTCGCGGGCTTTGTGCTCACGGGCGGAACGGATGTCGATCCGGCGCTGTATGGACAGGCTCCCGGCCCGCACACGGAGAAACCCGACCCTGAGCGCGATCAAATGGAGCAACGCCTGCTGCGGGAGGCGCTGGATCGCGATCTGCCGGTGCTGGCGATCTGCCGCGGAATGCAGTTCTTCAACGTATTCCATGGCGGTACGCTGTTGCAGCACATCGAGGGGCACGCCGTGCGCCTGGACGACCGGAGCCTCCCGGTGCATGCGGTCACGGTTGCTCCAGACACGATGCTGGCAAGAATCACTGGGGCGGGCCGGCTCGAGGTGAACTCGCGGCATCACCAGGCGGTGGATCGCGTGGGCGAGGGACTGGTGGTCGTGGCCCGCTCGGTTCCCGACGGCCTGATCGAGGGCCTGGAACGCCCGGTCAAACGCTTCGCGCTGGCCGTGGAGTGGCATCCGGAAGACCAGATCCGCAACTCGCCGCCGCAGCAGGCGCTATTTTGCGCCTTCGCCACAGCTCTTTGAATATCACGAGTGCGCTTTGTGTATCATGAGTCTTTGTGACCGCTGGGAGGTTCGATGGGCGAAGCGCTGGGAATGATCGAGACGCGGGGATTAGTGGCCATGATCGAGGCCTCCGACGCCATGGTGAAAGCCGCCAACGTGCAACTGGTGGGCTGGGAGAAGATCGGCTCGGGTTACGTGACCGCGCTGGTGCGAGGCGACGTGGCCTCCGTGCGCGCCGCGACCGACGCGGGCGCCGCCGCTGCCCGGCGCGTGGGTGAACTGATCGCGGTGCACGTGATTCCACGCCCTCATGCGAGCCTGGAAGACGTGTTGCCCATCGGCAAAGCCAGCAAGTAAAGCCAATAAATAATGATCCTCGCCCGCGTCGCCGGCACCATCGTCGCCACCCGCAAGGACCCGCGCCTGGAGGGCTTCAAACTGCTGATCGTGAAACCGGTGTCGCCCGAAGGCCAGGACGAATCCGGTTACATCATCGCGGTGGATACAGTGTCCGCCGGATCGCGGGAAACGGTGATCGTGGTCTCCGGCTCGAGCGCGCGTATGGCCGAGGGCTGCAAGGACAAGCCGGTGGACGCCGCCATCGTGGGCATCGTCGATCAACTGAGCTTGAATCAAGGTTGAGGTTTCCGCCGTGCAACTGGGACGCATCGTCGGGCGAGTGTGGGCCACGCGCAAGGACCCTGGGCTGGAGGGCCAGCGTTTGCTGATCGTGCAGCCCGTTACAGCCGATCTCCGCGACACCGGAAAGCGGCTGATCTGCGCGGATGCCGTGGGCGCGGGAGCGGACGAACTGATCTATTGGTGCCGCGGCAAAGAAGCCAGTTTTCCCTTTCTGCCCGCCGAGATTCCCGTCGAAGCCACCGTGACGGGCATCGTCGATCAAGTGAAGGTCGGCTGATGCCATGGTGATCGGTCGCGTGATCGGCCATGTGGTGGCCACCCAGAAACACGCGAGTCACGCGGGGCGCAAAGCGCTGCTGGTGCAACCGGTCCATCTGGACGGTTCCAGCCGCGGCGAAGCCGTGGTGGCTCTGGACGCCGTGGATGCGGGCGTAGGCGACCGCGTGCTTTTGGTCATGGAGGGCTTCAGCGCGATGACGTCGGTCGGCCGCCCCGAATCACCCATCGACATGGCTGTGGTCGGGGTGATCGATCGCATCGATCTTTTGGCGGATGCGCCTTCCGCTACGGAACACGAATAGGTAGCTAGCCAGCAGGCCTCCAGTCACCAGTTTCAGCGCTTCCACGACGCCGAAAATCTCTTGCATGGTCCATACCCGGGACTGCGGCCCGAACGCCGTGTTGCCAGGAGGGAAATCCGTCTCGCGCCCGCGGTAGGCCAATTCGGGCGTGATCGCAAGATGCTGGAAGACCACGATAATCAGCATCACGCCGCACAGCGCCAGTGGGAACCAGCGTTTCTGCGTGCCCAGGAACGCGCACAAGCCCAGCGCCAGCCCCAGCGCGATCTCGAGCGTTTCCCAGTCATAGGTGTAATGCCGGTTCATTTCGGCGGCTTGATAGCGCAGCAGCAGATTGGCGTCTTCCTGGCTGAGCATCTTGAGGCGTTTGCCCGCGGGCGCGGTGGCGCCGGCGATCACCCAGTCGGAGGCGCGCAGGTTTTCGAGCGTCATGAAGTCCATGAACAGGCTGCACCCAATCCAGACCCCCAGGAGAAACGTCGCGACTCGCCGCGTGTGCATTGTTGTGTGCTTGTGCCGTGTACCAGTTTCACATAGACCGGCGGAAATGTTTGGGCTGCGCGACGGCCGGTAAATGCGAGAGGGGAAGCCGAAGCTTCCCCTCGCCGCGTCGATCACAGTCGAATCTGGAATCGTGACTTCTTGGTCCCCTTCGCATCGGGGAGTTTCTATATTAGCAGGATCTCGCAATCGCATGTTCGCGCGAAGTTCGGCGAAAAATTTAAAGGCAGCTCTTAGCGACTCGGCGCCTTTGCGAGAGCATTTGTTTTCTCGCCAAGACGCTAAGTCGCCAAGCGGATGGCGTCACCGCGCGCTGGCGTCGTCCGGGATCAGGTGGATCACCAGGACGCGGCCGTCGGAGTGAAACGTCGCGCCGGTGGCGGTGCGCGCTTCCTTGGAAGGCTCGGCGGGCGTGATGTAAGACAGCTTGGCCACCAAACCGGTTTCATCCAAGCTCCGGCTGACGAAATCCCGCTCATCGTCGATATTGGGATCGATCTTGTGGGTAATGCCGTTGTTGCGCTTGTCTCGGTCGAAGCCGATGTCGTGGGTGGCCGCGCCCACCCATAGTTCTGGAACGCGTGCTTGCGCCGTAACCTCCCGCGGCGCTTTCCACAGCCGCAGATGATGCCGCTGAGCGGCCACCGACAGCGGCACCGCGTGGGCCAGTCCATAGTCCTGCACCCGGCCAAACAGCGTCAACTCGCTCATGGGTAGTGTGAGGTAGGCTTCCTTCTGCAGAGTCGCCAGCAATCCCGTGAGAATTGCACCCTTTTTGTCGCGGTCCACTTTTACCCATCCGGCGGCTTCAAACGTGGCGAGCACTTTCTGTTCCGGGCCTATGATCACGAAATTGGTGTTGTCGCCGGGATTGCCTTCGGCGTCCACCACACGGCGCGGGATGGCATCGATGACCCTCTGCGTGATCTCCGGGAGCTTCAGCTCCGCGGGGGTCTTGGGCGTTTCGGGTCCGCGCGCGACGAACACGATAGAGGCGTGAAAGCTGCCGCTGAGCGAGTCGTTCGAGGTTTTGTTGACGCCCAGAAACAGGCGGCCGGCTCGCGGAACCTGCAGGAGCTTACTGGCTCCGGTCAGAAACGGCGTCGCGGCGTCGCTGGAACCGATGCGTCCGATCAGCGCCCCCAGGCCGGCTTCGTTTACCGGGTAAGCCTTGATCAGGTCGCGGAACCCGCGTTGCGCGCCCGCCGCCGTAACCGTGTTGCCTTGAGGCAGCGCCAGCGCGCCAGTGACTGAGATGGCGACGCTATCTCCCGCGCGGACGTCCACGCCGGTATCGGTCCAGTCCTGGTCAGCGGAAATGTCGATCTGCCTGGCCGGAGTCTGTGCCAGCGCAGCGATGGAAAGCAGGGGTACCCACCAGCGCATATTGACATTTTAAACCGCCGGCACAAGGCGGATCATGCTGAGATTTACGGTGAACGCACGGTCGTCGGTGGGGACTTGCCACACCGGCGAAGCCAGGATCTCCAGCGTGTATTGTTCGGCCTCAGGCAGATCGGCTTCCAGTACGAACAAGCCCTGGCGGTCGAGTTTCCAGGTTCCCACAGGCGCGCCGTTGACGATGGCGCGCACTTCCCCCGGGATGCCCGGTGCCGACGCATGACCGCGGATGCGCAGGCGCTGCGGGCCAGGCGCGACTCTTGACAATTGTGCCAGTGCGCGGCCGCCAATCCAGCGGTACTTGTTGCCGTGAATGCCCTCGAGGTCGTACCAGCCTTCGGTCAAGTGCCGCTCATGGCCCGGCAAGGAGAAATCGATGATGTCGGCCCGTTCGCCGGGATACAGCTCCTTGCGCTCGGCCGAGGGGAGCAGGTTGTAGACCTGACCTTCATTAGCCGCACGATACCCGCAAGCGGCGCACATCAACGCGTCATCCGAATCCACGATTAACGAGCCATGGCAATCCGGGCAGCGCAGAAGGCTGGCAAAATCGTCGAACTCCCGCACCGGGGCATCGCCCGCCTTCTTGCACACGGCAGCCAGTGTGCCACCCAGCCATCGCGCGGCTTGCCATTCGGAACCGTGCGGGTCCAGACGTACTGCCAGCCGTTTCACCACACGCTCGCCCCAGCCGCGCTGCGGCACGAAGGCTTCATATTCATGCGAAGTGAAATATTTTGTGACCAAAGCATGCCACTCCTTGAGACCCATGCTATGGTTCTGGCGAATGCCAAAGCTTTCTTCCTGATGCGCGCCGATCACATCCCGCACCAGGTAACCGAGCAGGCCCCAATCGTGCAGGCGGCGTTCCCAAGGCTTCATCGTGTCGTAGTACGGGCAGCGATACAGGCGCAGGGACAGCTTGCGCCGCAGCGGCTCTTCGGCGAACAGAAACACGCCGCCCGGGGCCAGCACGCGCGCGACTTCGCGGAAGACGCTTTCGACATCCATGAACTGGCTCAGCATCTGGAACGCGCAGACAAACCGGAGCGAGCCGTCGGTGAAAGGAAGATTGGCGGCATCGCCCGCAATCCGCACCGGCGCGCGCTCCAGGCTCCAGGCGTCCATCAGCGCGCGGCCGTGGCGCAGCGAGTCGGCGGAGAGATCCAGGGCGAATCCCTGAGCGCCGAATTCGTTGCACAACATGTAGCTGGAGTGCCCGGCGTTGGCGCCCATTTCGAGAAACGGCGTCATTTCGCCGATGAAGGCCCGATGATTGCGGATCACAGCGCCGCGCCGCATGTTCTCGTCGGCGTAGATGCGCAGATTGCGCTCCGGTTCGCCGAGCGAAGCGAAGTTGTGGAATTCCACCTGAGCGCGCTTGACGCTGAACGGTTGTGCTTCCTTGGATGCCCCTGAGTTAGCGATCGGTGTTGAGCTATGATTCACAAACTCCTAGTGGATCGAAGTGGGGCCAGCCCTTCCGGGCTGCCGCCGCGCTTCTGCGCGGCGTCTTGAATTTTGTGCAGCCACGCGCGCCGCCTCAAAAGGCGGCAGCAGGCTGAAAGCCTGGCCCCACTCGAGGTCTGTTGTTGATGCCTCTCGAACACCACCCTAGTGAACCCACTCTCCGTTGCGCATCTCTCGCCGCTGGCCGCCGCCTTGGAGCACCAGATTGGCGTCGCGACCCACCTCGATCGGCGTGTCGTCGGAAACCGCGCGGACGGTCATTCCCAGGCCTCCGGTGATCTCCGAGCCCTTAGGTACCGGCGTCGCCGACTGTGCCCCCACGGCGCGAAACTTGCCGTCGGCGACCACGATTACCGAGTACTCGATCGCCGGCCGTCCCGCCCCAGGTTCAAAGCGCGCGCCGACAATCACCTTGACGCCGGACTCCTGTGGTTTCGTGCACGCGCACAACGCCGCCGCGAACACCGCGACGCCGGCCAGCGGTAGCCGCCGGATCATCCCAGCAACAACTCCAGCGGCAGGCAACGCAAATCGTGTACCAGCACGTCGGGCCGGTGCGCGGCTAATTCATCGAAGCTCACCAAACCGGTGGCGACGGCCACCGAGCGCACTCCGTTAGCCTGCGCCGCGCGAATATCGTTGGGATGATCGCCGATCAGGACCACGGGGCTGGAGCGGTGAATCCAACCGTGGCGCCGGGCGTGTTGCAACGCGACGCGCACCAGGCCGGCGCGATCGCGCGCCAGTTCCGCAAACGCGCCGAAACGCAGATAGTGCTTGAGCCCTGCGCGTTCCATCTTCTTCCAGCCGATGCCGGTAAGGTTGCCCGTAACCAATCCAGTCAGGATGCCGCGCAGCGAGAGGCGATACAGCAGCATCCGCGCGCCGGGGCACACCCTGCGCCGCAAATCGGGACACGTGCGCCGGTAGATGGCCTGCGCACGGCGGACAATCTCGGGCATCGTGCGGCGGATCATCGCGGGAGAGGCCCCCGCATTGGCGAGCATCACGGCCAGAATGTCGCGGTCGAGCATACCTTGCACGGGGATGCCTTCCGTGGTGCTGTCGAGCCCGGTAGCGCGGCGCACCGCTTCCACCAGGGCCTGCCGGTGATGCGGTCCTGCGCGGCGGAGCAAAGTCCCGTCGATGTCGAACAGAACCAAGGCGCCATCGGATGTTGTAGGAGACCTCACGCTACGTCCATCATAGCGGCTGCTAGAATAGAGCGAATGCAGATACTACAGGCCGGCCGGCACAAACTTATCCTGTTGGAACTGGAAACCGAGTCCATCGAAAACGTGGCGCGCCAGGCGGGCTTCGAGTTCAAGTTGACCGATCAGGATCGCCGCGTGATCCTGGACCTCAACGCGGAAGGGCGCCAGGCTCCTTTGCTGCTGTTCGACGCCGCCGATCCGGGTAACCTGGGGTGGTTTTCGCGGTGCCAGTTTTACGTGGATGGCTCCAGCGGCGCGGTGTTGCAAACGCCGATTCAGCTCGCCAACCAGCGCGACCGCGGCGGCCGCGCGCTGCCCAACGCCGTGCGCCTGCAAATCAGCAAGGAACTTCCCGTCACCTTCCATCTGCCCAATCGAGCGCCGCTCACCGAGCAGACGGTGTACGCGGTGCTGTACAACTTCTTGAACGCGCTGCTCAATACTGGAGTCGGCGTGTGTGGCGGATCGGTGGTGAAGCCCCTGGCGGGCCGCACCGAACCGCCGGCCAACCGCAACTAAGTCACAGGAGTCGATTCTATGGCCACCTTCGGACTGATCGAGTATCAGGACGCCGGGCCGGAAGTACGCGCGGTATACGACGAAATCATGGCCGCGCGCAAAACCGACTGGATCAACAATTTCTGGAAGGCGCTGGCGCACGATCCCGCAGCGCTGCGCCGGACCTGGGAAACCGCCAAGCAAGTGATGGCCGACGGCGCGCTGGACCCGCTGACCAAAGAGATGATCTATCTCGCCGTCAGCATCAGCAACCAATGTGACTACTGCATCGCCTCGCACACCGCCGGCGCGCGGAGGCTGGGAATGACCGACGAGCAACTAAAGGAACTGGTCGCCGTCACCGGCTTCGCCAATTCCAACAATCGCCTGGTGGCGGGATATCAGGTCGAGATCGACGAACGCTTCAAGTGCTGAGCGGGCGCCACGGCCGAGCCCCGTGCGACGCGTGGACGCTCTGCTAGTGTAGGGAAGGCAGGCGGCGAAAGTGGAGCAATACGGAATCTCAAGCTGATGTTTTCGAGCGCGATTGATTCCCTTCGCACGAAGGACCTGGCTGGCGGATTTTGGAGACCGGCGCCAGCCCTGTGCGCTTATGCCGCTGTGCTTGCGTGGCTGAATTACCGGATGTTCCACGAGGTGCCCGTGGTGTCCGCGAACTTCATGAATTCCATGCACGGATTCTGGATCGCTCTGGCCCGGAGCAGCCAAGGCGCATGGTTTCATCCCTCCTGGTGGCCGTACTGGGACAACGGGATTCCCTTCGAATTTACTTACGCACCCGCGGTTCCAGCAGCCATCGCGGCTTTGACAAGGATGCTCGGCGTTTCTCCGGAGGCGGCTTTCTACATCATCACCGGATTAATCTACTGCCTGGCGCCTCTAACCCTGTTCTTGTGCGTCTGGGCGCTAACGCGCGCACCCGGATTCAGCTTCCTGGCCGCGCTGATGTATTCGTTGACTTCTCCCTCGCAGCTTCTGGCCCCGGACGCCGATTCTTCGCTGAACAGCATTTGGTCCGCGCGGCGGCTATTTGTGACGGCTGTATGGGATGACACGCCGCACTATGCAGCGCTCACGCTCCTCCTGCCGCTGGTTCTCTTTCTGCGTCTCTCGCTGCAGCGGCGGCGCGCCCCTTATCTGATCGCCTCCGTTATCTTGATTGCGGCAATGACGCTGGCCAGCGCGTTCGGCGCCGCCCTGGCGGCGATCGCGGCGATTTGCGTTTTGATCGCTGACCAGGGGGGCGCAGATCCTGGCCAGCGCGCGGCACAACCGAGCCCGCTTGGCCCGTTCGACGCACAGGTTTCACCGGAAGGCAAGGCTCGCGGGCGGCTTCGGGCGGCCGCGCTCCTGCTCTTCGTGGGCGCATTTGGCTACGTTCTCGCGAGCCCGTTCTTGCCGCCCTCCCTGCTCAGAGCGATGCGCGCGGCGTCAGCGTTCCGGGAGACCGGATGGAGTTCCGCGACTCCCGCCACCATCGCCGCGGGAGTCGCCGGAGGGATGCTTCTGTGGCACTATGTCAAGCGCTGGACGGCCGACGAAACTCTCCGGTTGTTTTGGATTCTCGCGTACGCAGTAAGTCTCGCCCCGCTGAGCGATTTGTATTTTCATGTCAAGATCCTTCCCCAGCCGGGACGCTACAAACTGGAAATGGATCTGGCCTTGACGCTGGCGCTGGTCTTCAGCCTGCGGCGGTGGTTCGAACGGCTGCCGCTGAGCATTCGCGCGATGCTGCTGTCCGCGGCGTTCCTGGGTGCCCAGGCTCAATTCCTTCAGATCGCCAGGGTGGCCCGCGAACTGCGGCCTCCGCGCGACGTAAGCCAGACGGTCGAATTCCGCGCGGCAACCTGGGCGCAACAAAACCTGCCCGGAGTTCGCGTCATGCTGCCGGTATCGATCTCCCAGTGGGCCAACGCGTTCGTGGAAATCCCCCAGTTTTCCGGAAGTTCCTGGAGTATCGCGTACAATCCGGTGCAGCAACGAAGTCTGATGGCTCAGTATTTCGCCGGCGCGAATTCCGCAGACGCTGCTCGTGTCTCGCTGGCATGGCTCCAAGCCTTTGGCGTGGGCGCAGTGGCCGTCTCCTCTCCTCAGAGCGCCGAGTATTGGAAAGGGTTTCTTTATCCCGAGAAGTTCGAAGGACGTTTGCCTGTGCTGTGGCGCGGCGACGGAGTCACCCTTTATCGCGTTCCATACTCGACGCCTTCGCTGGCTCACGTGCTGACGGAAGATGCGATTGTGCATGGCACGCCTTCCGGTCCCAGCGACATCGCTCCGCTCGATGCGTACAACCGTGCGCTTGGCGATAGCACGCTTCCGTCCGCCGAGTTTACCTGGGAGGGCCGTAACCGCATTCGCATCCGCACCCGGGCCACGACCGATCAGGTGATTTCTGTCCAAGTCTCCTTTCATCGCGGCTGGCACGCCACCGCGAACGGCCGCGGAGTCCGCTTGCAGCGTGACGGTCTCGGACTGATGTGGTTCCGGCCGTCCTGCAACGGGCCATGCGAGGTGCAACTCGACTACGATGGCGGCTGGGAAATCCGGCTGTGCCGGTACTTGAGCGCCGCTGCCCTGATCGGCTTGGCGCTTTGGGCCGCACAAACGGGCATCGCGGCGCTCGGACGGAACCGCCCGCGTAAGATCCCCGTGCGCATGACGGAGCCATTGGCGGGCGTGCGCCTCCTGGCGAATCCTCCGCCGCGCTCCCCTTTGTGACACACTAATAGAATTCCTGAACTGAAAAGCAGTAGAGGTCCCATGGTCGGCAGAACCGTTCAGCATTACCAATTCCTCGAAAAACTGGGCTCCGGGGGTATGGGCGATATATTCAAGGCCCAGGACACCCGGCTGAACCGCTTCGTCGCCGTCAAGGTCTTAAGCGGAGACCGCGCCTCCGATCCCGAGCGCCGGCGGCGTTTCCTGCAGGAAGCCCAGGCCGCGTCCGCGCTGAATCATCCCAATATCGTCATCATCCACGACATTCTCAACGACGGCCCGAATTCCTTAATGGTCATGGAGTGGGTGCAGGGCAAGACGCTCGCGGACTTGATTCCCAAGGGCGGCTTGCGCGTGCCGCAAGTGCTCAAGTACGCGGTGCAAATGGCCGACGCGCTGCAGGTGGCGCACAACGCCGGCATCGTGCATCGCGACCTGAAACCGGGCAACGTCATGGTGACCGAATCCGGCTTGGTCAAGATTCTCGACTTCGGCCTGGCCAAGCTGACCGACCGCACTCCGATGAGCCAGATGGGCGATGCGACGCAAACCATCCAGGAGGCTCCTCTCACCGTCGAAGGCTCCATCATCGGGACCGTAAGCTACATGTCGCCGGAGCAGGCGCAGGGACGCAAGGTCGATACGCGCTCCGATATTTTCTCGTTCGGCGTGGTGCTGTACGAGATGGCCACCGGCGTCCGCGCGTTTGCCGGAGAATCGGCGTTGTCCACGCTGTCCGCGATTCTGCGCGACGAGGCCCGGCCCATGCTGGAGATCGCGCCCGACGTTCCACCCGGGCTGGAACAGGTGGTCCATCGCTGCCTGCGCAAGAGTCCCGACGATCGCTGGCAAACGACGAAGGAAATCCAGGGCGCGCTGATGGGGCTGAAGCGCGAGTCGGATTCCGGCAGCTTGTATGGATTGCGCCCAGTGGTGGCGGCCACACCCGCGCCCGCTCCTGCAGCGTCCGTACTCGGGTCGGCGTCCGCGGTCCCCTCCGCTCCGGCTTCAATGACTGCCGGCGCCCCCACCGTAGCCCCGTCCTCGACCGCCCCCGCGCCGCCGACATCGTCGGTAGCCCCTCCGAAAGCGGTATTCTCGGCTCCCGTGGCCGCGAGCATGGCGGGTGGACTGCTCTTCATGCTGGTGGCCGGCATAGGTTCGTGGTACTGGATCAAGCACAAGCAGCAAGCCGCTGCCACGCCCGCGCCGATCGTGGCCACTGCGCCGGAGATCCCTCCCGCGCCCGCCGACACGCCGCCGCTGCCTCCCGCCGATCAGGAGATGACCAACGACACCGTGGTCGAGATGGTGCAGGCCAAGGTGCCGCTGTATCTGATCCTCACTCAGATCCGAAACTCCAAAACGAATTTCAATTTGTCCGCATCGGAAGTGATCCGGCTCACTAAAGCCGGAGTGCCCGCGGTCGTGATCGACGCCATGCGCGATCCCACGAAGATCCCGGGGACTGCAATGGCTCCGCCCACGGTTGCCACCAATACCAAACCACAGCCGAAGACCGCGCCCGCGCCGGTTCAGTCGGCACCAACGCCTGCGCCGCCGGTGCAGACGGCCCCCGCGCCGCCGACTCCAACCCCCGCGCCTGTGGTAGTGGAAACCCAACCGGCTCCCGCCCCGGCGCCGCCTCCCCCCGCCCGCCCCGCGATCCACCCGGTGACGGCGGCGAACGGACTGCCGTTCCCCATCGTGCTGGCCGAAGACATTTCCGGAACCGCCGAAGAGGGACAGGCCGTGCACTTCACCGCGGCGCGCGACTTTAAGATCGGCGACGACGTGATCATCGCCAAAGGTGCGGCCGTCACCGGCGCGATCGCCGAAGGCGCCAGGAAGAAATTCATCGTCAATACCAAAATGACGCTGCGGCTGATCGAGGCCACCGGCGTCGGCGGAAACAAGATTCGCGTCCGCGCCACCTCCGCCGCCAGCCGCGATGGGGTGTCCACGCGCCCAGTGGACACGGGCGTAAAAAAGCCCAAGGATATCGCCGCCGTGCAAGGGACCGAATACATCGCCTACATCGATGGCGAACAGACCGTGCCCGGACGCAAGTAGTTTTTCCTAACTCTATGGCTCATCTTTTTGAGGCGCTCCGCCTGCGCGACCTTACCCTGCCCAACCGGATCGCAGTCTCGCCCATGTGCATGTACTCGGCCGAGGACGGCGTCCCCAACGACTGGCATCTGGTTCATCTGGGCAGCCGTGCCGTAGGCGGCGCGGCACTGGTGTTCACCGAAGCCACGGCCGTTACGCCGGAGGGCCGGATCTCGCCCGAAGACACCGGCATCTGGAACGACGCGCAACTCGACGCATGGGCGCGCATCACCCGGTTTATCGAAGCCCACGGCAGCGTCGCCGGCATTCAGTTGGCGCACGCGGGACGCAAAGCGTCGGTAGCTGCGCCCCAGGATGGCGGTAAGCCGGTCGCTCCGGGGCAGCGCGGTTGGATACCGGTCGCGCCTAGTCCGGCGGCGTTCGCCGAAGGCTATCCCGTGCCGCACGAACTCTCTGAACCGGAGATCACCCAGCTCATCGCCGCCTGGCGCACCGCCGCCAAGAACAGCCTGGACGCTGGATTTCACGTGATCGAGATTCACTCGGCGCACGGATACCTGCTGCACGAATTCCTGTCGCCACTCAGCAACCATCGCACCGACCGTTACGGCGGCAGTTTCGACAACCGCGTGCGCCTGCTGTGCGAGATCGTGGAGGCGATCCGTGGCGTGTGGCCCGAGCGCCTGCCGCTGTTCGTGCGCGTCTCCGCGATCGACTGGGTGGAAGGCGGCTGGGTCATCGAAGACACCGTAGAACTGGCGACGCGCCTGCGCCGCTTGGGTGTAGATTTGCTGGACTGCTCCTCCGGCGGCAATCATCCCAAGGCCATAGTCTTCGCCGGTGCCGGTTATCAGACCGCTTTTGCGGCGCAAGTGAGGCGCGAATCCGGACTAGCCACTGGCGCCGTGGGCCTGATCACCTCTGCGGCGCAAGCCGACCACATCATCCGCACTGGCCAAGCCGACCTGGTCTTGGCGGCCCGCCACTTCCTTCGCGACCCCTACTTCGGCGTGCACGCCGCCCAAGAGCTGGGCCAGACGGCGTCCTGGCCGGTGCAATATCTGCGCGCCGCCCCAACCGGATCGACGCCGCGCTGAACGTGGAGCACGCACTCCTGCGTGCCATGTCGAGACTCGTCTCGACACCTGTCCGCACGCGAGAAAACCAAGCGTCGGCATAAGTGCCGACGTGGCACGCAGGAGTGCGTGCTCCACAGTAGCTCTAACCTAGCGTTTGTCGACCACGATCACGCCGCCCTTGAGCACGACTTTCGTGTTCAGCATATTCCAATACCCATCCAGTGGATTCCCATCCAGCAGAATCAGGTCGGCCAACTTCCCCGGCTCCAGCGTCCCGAGCTGGTCCCCCATCTGGATGTAGGAAGCCGTGTTCGGCCCCATCAGCTTGATGATGTCGCGCATCGAGAACATCAGGTTCAAGGACTTCAGCTCATGTTCCAGCCCGGCCTTCGGGTCGTAGTTCGTATCCGTGCCATAACCGTAGATGACGCCGGCATCCCACGAAGTCCGCGCATTCACCGCCTTATAACCGGCTTCCTGCCCCCGCCCGTCCCCGTCGAGAATCGACTCAGGCCACGCTTTCCCGTCCCGGAACCGAGGCTTGTTGTCCTCCGCAAACACACCGAACACCGGCACTCCGAAGCCAATGGTCGACAGCTGCTTGACACCCGCGGCCGCCACTTTCTTCGCGTCCTCAAAACTCAGCCACCCGAAATGCGGCGTATGAACCAGCAAGGGTACGCCCGCGTCGACGGCCGCCATCATCGCCTGTGGGCTCACGGCATGAACCTGAACCAGGACGCCAACTTTCTTCGACTCATCCACGATAGCCCGAAGAGTTTCCAATTCCTTAGCAGTCGGACCCGGCTTGGGAGTGAGCGCGATCTCGCCGGTGAACTTGATCCCCATCGCGGCCATCTTCCGCACCTCAGCGCGAGCCTCGTCAGGAGTGCCGGTCAGTCTCACCGACCCAGATGGGATAATGCGCGGTCCGTTAATGACGCCCTTTTCGATATGATCTCGGAGCGTCAGGTTGCCTTCCGCAGGGCCGCCGCCGGACAAGATGGTGGTGTATCCCGCCTCGAGCAATTGCTGCATCTGCACTTTTTCATTGGGGCCTGTGTTGATGTGCCGGTGCGCGTCGATGTACCCCGCGATCGCGCTCATGCCTTTGGCGTCGATGGTCTTCAGCCCCTGCGTATTCGCGGCACCCGCGGAAACCGATACGATTTTGCCGCCCCGGACGATCAGCGTGCCCGAGTTAATCACCGTGCCGTTGCCGGCAAACACGCGAGCGTTGGTGATCGCCAGATCTTGCGCCACCAGATCTTGAATCAGAAAATGGGCAGCGCCCAAGCTCAGAACGCAAACCAGAAATCGATAGGTAGGCAGTCTACTCATTTCCCTGATCCTCCAGTTTGCATACGATCACAGCTCTCATCATAGTGCACGCTCCGTCGCTGTCCCAGAGTAAACAGGGCTCGGCTCGACTCGATGATCACAGCCTGGCTCCCGGCCACTCCCTGTTTCCCTAATCACTGCTTCACCAATTCGACGCGCCGGTTCTTCGCCCGTCCCTCCTCCGAGTCGTTCGATGCCACCGGAGCCGTAGGGCCGTCGCCAACAGCGTGAAGCCGGGCGGCGGCGACACCGTGCTTGCTGGTGAGTGCGCCCGCCACCGCGTCCGCGCGCCGCTGCGACAAGTCCATGTTGGACGCCAGATTTCCAACATTGTCGGTGTGGCCCACCACATGCAATTTGAGCTGGGGATTCTGCTGGAGGAGCTTGGCAATCTCCGTGAGAGCGGCTTCCGACTCCGGCTTCACGTCGGCCTTCCCGGTATCGAAGTAGATTCCGTAGACCGACGCGTGGCCCGTCCGCGTAATATCGCCGGCGAGGCTCTCCGCATTCACTACCACCAGTCCCGACTCCAAGGGTTTCATCTCGATGACGTCCAACTGAATATTGACCGGGGTGCCGGAATTGTCCTGCTCCATGTAGAGGCTCACGTACGCATCGCCTGCTGGACGCGCAAGCTTCGCCGCCAGCTCACGCGGCGAGCAGCCTCCACACCAGCCCACGGCGCCAACCGATCCACCGCCGCACTGGTCTCCGCCGGAGCAGGAAAACAATGTCTGGAAGCCGGCGCGCTCCAGAGCCTGCGTGTAGTTGCGAAAGATTTCCAGCTCTGACCGTTGGGGCGGGACCTCGTAGTGGATGCGCGTCAGCTTGCCTTCCAAATGTTGGCTCTTGGCCCACTGCCCGTCCTGCAACTTTCCCAACGGCAACGTATATTCGTCAAACTCCGTCGACGAGTAGATCGTGATGACGGAGCCGGGGTAGCGAGAGATGAGCGGATGGTCTTTGCTTCCTTCTACATCCGCTCTCTGGGCCAATGCGGCCGCGGAAGCCATTCCCACCATAAGGCAAATAACACGGATTCTGCGAACGGAATGCATCTCTGGCTCCTCCTGCTGGAACTGCGGACGGTGTCTGGCCAGGGCCGCAATCGCTTTGGCCACCGCTGAGAAGCAGTGTACACCCGGCCAAGCCGAAAAATAAAGACGACGAACCAATACCAATCCGATCCGGCCCGGGCGCAAACGGACCCTGCCGAACGCTCTGCAATAATCGAAGAGTGTGTAGGGCGATGGCATGTGCGGTATAGCCGGTTTCATCCGGCGCGATCCCGCTGACGGGAGTGAGGCCCCCCATCAGATTGTGGATGGCGACCGGACGCTGGTCCGCGCCATGTGCGATCGCATCCGCCACCGCGGACCCGACGACGAAGGGTTGTACTCCGGCGCAGGCGGGACGATCGGCATGCGGCGGCTGGCGATCATCGATCTGGTCACGGGCCATCAGCCCATGTCCAACGAAGACGCCACGCTGTGGACCGTCTTCAACGGTGAAATCTACAATTATCAAAGTCTGCGGCAGGATTTGATCGGGCGCGGCCATCGCTTCCAGACCAATAGCGACACCGAAACTCTGCTCCACTTATGGGAGCAAGAAGCCCTCGCGGGATTCACGCGGCTCCGCGGTATGTTCGCGTACGCGCTGTGGGACACGGCCCGCCGCGAACTGATCCTGGTGCGCGACCGGTTCGGAAAAAAGCCCCTGTATTACGCGGAACGCCCGGAGGGCCTGTATTTCGCGAGCGAGTTGAAGTGCCTGCTCGAAACCAACATTCCGCTGGAGATGGACCAACAGGCTCTGCGTTTGTACTTTCAATTCGGCTACGTGCCCGATCCCTGGTGCGCCTACTCTGGCGTGCGCAAGCTGCCTCCGGGCGGCTGGCTGCGTTACCGCAATGGCAATCTCAGCGAAGGCCGTTATTGGAAACTCCCGGAGCCCGCCGGCGCCGAAGTCCCCGCGGGCATGAACGAAGCCGACACTGTGCGCCGGTTGCGCGAGACCTTCGACGAGTCCGTACGGCTCCGGTTGATCAGCGACGTTCCACTAGGCGCGTTCCTGAGCGGCGGCATCGATTCCAGCTCCGTCGTGGCCAGCATGGCCCTCCAAACCGGAGCGCCCGTCAAAACATTTTCCATCGGCTTCGAAGAGGCCGCGTTCAACGAATTGGAGTGGGCCCGGCGCGTGGCCCAGCGCTATGGCACCGAGCATCATGAGCTGGTGGTCCGCCCCGACGCGGTCGAGCTCACCGAGCGTCTGGTGGATCACTTTGACGAGCCTTTCGCGGACTCCTCGGCCATCCCCACGTTCCTGGTTTCCGAACTCGCGGCGCGCCACGTTAAAGTCGCCTTGACCGGAGATGGCGGCGATGAATTGTTCGCGGGTTACGACAGCTTCTTTGCAACGCAGCGCCAGCGCTGGCTGGATCGCATTCCCAGGTGGGTGCGCCGCGGCGTAGGAACGATCGCCGACGCTCTGCCCTATTCGGCCTATGGCAAAAACTATCTGCGGCTGGTCAGCAGACAGACCGCCTTGGCGCGCTATTTCGAACACAGCATTGCGTCCTACTATTTGCGCCGCGCATTGCTGGCCCCGGAGTGGATGTTCCCCGCCGACACCGCGTTTTGGAGTCAGACCTTCGCGGGCGATCTAAGTAGCGCCGACATCCTGTCGGCGGCCATCTACTTCGAAGCCACAGCCAAATTATCGGGAGATATGCTGGTGAAAGTGGACCGCATGTCCATGGCAAATTCGCTGGAAGTACGCTGTCCGCTATTGGACCAAGAGCTGGCGGAACTGGCCATGCGCATCCCCTACACCTGGAAAATGCGCAACGGACGAGGCAAGGACATCCTGATTCGCGCGCTGGGCGACCGCCTCCCGCTGGAGCTTCTGAACCGCCCCAAGCAGGGCTTCGGCGTGCCTCTGGAACTGTGGATGCGCGGGCCGCTACGCGACTTCTTGCACGATCACTTGCTCAGTCCAGCGTTTCTTTCGCGAGGCATGATTTCGGCGGACCGGATGCGAAACGTGATCGAGGAACACGACTCCGGCCGCCGTAATAATTACGGCATCCTATGGATGCTGGTAATGCTGGCTTTGTGGCTGCGCCCGCGGCAGACGGGCAGTCCGCACAACACAACCGCCGCGGTTTTCTAAAATCGCCGGCGAGGGCTGTGCAGTACACTGAAAACTTGAGCACCGCTGAGCCCGCGAAAATCGCCATCTTCGGCCTCGGATACGTGGGTTGCGTCACGGCCGTTTGTCTGGCGGACCTGGGCCATGATGTCACCGGCGTCGATACCGACGCGCACAAAGTGCGGAGCGTCAATGAAGGTCGGGCGCCGTTTTCCGAGCCTGGCTTGGCGGAATTAGTAGCAGCCAACGTCTCCGCGAGTCGTCTCCGCGCGGTTGCGGATGCCGCTCAGGCCCTGGACGCCGCCGATATCGCGATGCTGTGCGTGGGCACGCCTTCGGAGCTGAACGGGAGTCCCAGCCTGGAGCAATTGCGTCGCGTGACGACGGATATCGCCGCGTGCGCGCCGCGCTTCAACAAGCCGCTAATCGTCGCGGTCCGCAGCACCGTTCCCCCGGGGACTTGCGAACAAGTGGTGATGCCGGCGTTCGCCGAGTTCCCGCACCTCCAAGTCGTGTCCAACCCCGAATTCCTCCGCGAGGGCGCTGCCGTGCGCGACTTCCGGGAGCCGTCGCTCATCGTGGTCGGCGGAAATGACGCAGAAGCCGTGAGCCGCGTCGGACGTATTTATGCCGGGCTGGGCGGGGCCGCAATCGGTTCCGAGATCTGCTTGGTCTCGCTGCGGACGGCGGAGATGATCAAGTACGCCTGCAACGCCTTCCACGCCCTCAAAGTTTCGTTCGCCAATGAAATCGGATCGCTGAGCGTAGCGCTGGGCGTGGACCCGCATCAAGTCATGGAGACGCTGTGCCGCGACCGTAAATTGAATACCTCGGCGGCGTATCTCAAGCCGGGTTTCGCGTTCGGTGGTTCGTGCCTGCCCAAGGATCTGCGAGCCCTTGAATTCCAGGCTCGCCGCAGGGATTTGAAGCTTCCCTTGTTAGAGTCGGTGCTCGAGAGCAACCAGGCGTATCTGGATCGCGCGATTGAGGCCGTGTTGGCGCTCCCTTCGCAGGGCCTGGCCATCGCTGGATTGTCGTTCAAGGAGAACACCGACGATTTGCGCGAAAGCCCCGTGATTCCGCTGATCGAACAACTGATCGGGAAAGGGCGCGACGTGCGCGTGTGGGACCCGCACATCCGTCTGGCCGGAATTTACGGCAGCAATCTACGCTACCTGCTGGACAAACTGCCGCATATCGGCCAGCGCATGGAAGAATCGTTGGACGCGTTGCTCCACTGGGCGGACCACGTAGTGGTCACGCAGAAACTGTCGCCCGATGCCGCCGCCGCGCTTTCCGCCAGCGGAGTTCCGGTGCTTGATCTGGCGGCGGGGCCGGCGCCGCGCGCTGTTGTAGCCGCCGCGGAACGGTAAGGGCAGGACGATGCTGCGGCTTCTGGGCCGGCTCCTCCTGTGGGCGATCTTCTCTCTCGGGCTGCTGGTGCTAGTCGTCACCGTGACTCCATTGGTCGGCTGGTGGACCATGGCCCTTTCGGAAAACTGGACCGGAGCCTCCGGAGACACGCTGGTCGTGTTCGGCAACGAGATGCAGCCCGACGGAATCATCGGCCCGGTCTCTTATTGGCGCACCGTGTATGCCGTGCGAGCCTGGCGTGAAGGGACGTTTCAGCGCATGATTCTGTGCGGCGGTCCAGCCGATCATCCAGTCGCGGAGGCAATGCGCCAGTTCGTCGTCAGCCAAGGCGTCGATCCCAGCCGTGTGTTGGTCGACCGCGAGTCGACCTCCACGCGCGAGAACGCCCTGATGGCCCGCCGTCTGGTGGGCGACGGTGCAAAGGTCGTGTTGCTGACCAGCGACTATCACACCTTCCGAGCCATTCGCGCCGCCCGCAAAGCGGGGTTGTCCGCGACGCCGCGGCCGGTTCCGGATTTGCTGAAGGCAGCGTCCAACTGGTCCACCCGGTGGGACGCGTTTCTAGGACTGGTCGCCGAAAGCGCTAAGATCGCTTATTACTGGGCGCGGGGTTGGATTTGACCGAAACCCTGAATGAAGCTTTGAACCAGGCGCGGCGGGTTACTCCGCGTGAGCACACCAACAATGTTCCCGGCACGCACTTGACCGGCGATCTCGCTCTCGTCGTAATACGTGAGAAACTGCATTTCGGGGAAGTAATAATGCAGCATGGGCAAGTGTTCGTGCGGGACCAGCAGGGCGCGCCGTCCAACGTCAGCTTGGTGTTCGCGAAGCAGCGCCAGTATGGTATCGGTTTGCTGGACCGGGTCCGAAAGCTGGGACCGGATCGCGGGCCAGGAGGTGACCAGCATGGCCGCGCCAAGAATCGCCACCGCAGTATTCCGGCGCGTTGGAGTCCAGTCGGCCAGGACCAGCGCAGTCGCGAATGAACCAAGCAGCACAACTCCCGGCAGCAGCGGCAGCTCGTAGCGGGCCACGTTCGTGGTCACGCGGAATGTGGCCAGGAACATCAGTACGCTGAACACTGCGAAGGGAGTCAGCCGGGAAACCGTCCTGCGTCTCTTGAGGAAATAAACCGCGCCCACAGCCAGCAAAAGCCACGGCACGGGTGAATTCAAAAGCCGCAGCCGCCACGTAGCGCCCAAGCTGAGTTCATCGCCCCACGCAGCTTTCCGAAAGATCGCGAGGTACGCCATGAACAAATACGATTTCACGGGCGATAATTTCAGCACTGCCGCTGGCCAACAAATCAGGACTGTTCCGAGGAAGGCGCCGAGCGACCGCATCGCCAGTCCCCAGTCTGGCTTCAGAGTCTCTCGCGCGGCCCATCCGCACAACAGCACCGTGAGAATCAGGGCGAAGGCGACTTCAAGAACGCAGAACGCCAGCGCGGAAACAACGACCGCCGCATACCAGTAACGCCGCGCCCTCTCGCCGGCGTCGAACATTTTTGCCAACAGCAACAAATCCGCGACGACTAACACAGCAAACAACTGGTGCGGCGCCAGTTCGGAGCTCTTCACCACAGCGTAACTCCATAAATACAAAATCAAAGCGAGAATAGCCGCGATTTGACCGGCCGTCCCTTCGAGCACCCACAACGCGCCGAAGTACAGCAGGATCGCCGCCGCCCCGGAAAATATGTAGTTGAGCTTGCGTTTCGCGCGGGCGTCCGCAGTAATCCGCTGGGTGAGAGACAGCCAGTATCCGTACAACGGCCCGTGCCAGTGGCGATAGAACAGCACGTCATTGCTGCCGCGGATCTCCGCTGACAAGTCGGCGCGGCTGCCGGGGTCGCGGCCCCGGCCCATGCCGGTCTTCATAAAATCGGCCAGCGGCATCGACGGCGTGTCGAACGCATTCGCTTTCCACCCCAGCGAAACCGCGTACATGTAGTCGGCCTGATCGTAAGTGTAAGGGCCATACCACGCGACCCCGCGAGCCAACAGGAAGAAGCCCGCAAACGCGCCGCCCAGAATGATCAGGTGCTTCAACATGACAGGAGCCGCTCAAACTCCTTAGCCGCCGCGTCCCACGAGAAGCGCGAAGAAACCAACTCATACGCCGCGCCGGACAGCCGCGAACGAATGTCCGGACGTTCCATCAGTTCCAAACAGCGCGTGGCCAAGGACTGCGGATCGTCTGCGAGATACAGGTGCGTGCCGTGCTCGACGGGCAATCCTTCCGCGCCGATGGTGGTGGACACAACCGGGATGCGAGCGGCCATGGCTTCGAATATCTTAAGCCGCGTGCCGCCGCCCGTCAGCAGAGGCACGATTGAGACGGTCGCGCCCCACAGATGCGGGCGGATGTCGGGCACGGTTCCGGTGACCACCAAGCCGGGGTCGCGCGCGGCCAGATCCAGAATCGCGCGAACCGGCTTGCGTCCGGCGAAGGACACGGAACACTCCGGCTTCCACTGGCGGATCAACGGAAGAACATCGCGCACGAACCATTCCGCGCCTTCGATGTTAGGCGCCCAGTCCATGGAGCCAACGAAGACCAGGTCCGTGGTTCGCGCCGCGGCTGCGGGGGCCGAGAAGTACTCCAAGTCCACGCCTGTAGGCGTGGCGTGGACCCGCTGAGCCCCGTACTCGCGGCGCATGATCGCGGCGTCGGTTTCCGACACGGCGATGATGTGCTTCACCCTGCGGCAGGTTTCGCCTTCGAACTCCTCCATCCGGCGGGCTTGCGATCGGAAATAGAACCGCTCGATCATACTTCGCGCATTGGCGGCTCGCCGCTTCCAGATCACGGCCTCGACGTTGTGTTGGAACAGGACGCAGCGGGACAAATCCGGAATGTTCTGCGCCGGGAACAGAAAGTCGCACACGATGCGATCGAAAGCCTCGCGGCGGAGGAGTTCCTCGATCTTCTGCTGCATCGCGCGAGAGCGGTAACGGCTCACCGCGACGGGAATCGGGGAAACAACACCTCTCGCCAATTGCAACCCAAATCCAAGACTGCTCTTGTCGGGCACATGATGGGGAATCGCGTAGGCTCGGGTACAGTATTCGCAGCTTCGCTCGACGCCTTCGGGATTGGAGTCATTGAGCCCGACGTAGTGAATCTCATGCCGCAGGTGCAGCCGCTTGAGAGTTTCGAGCGTTCGGATCTCACCCCCGCGCGTCGTCGGATGTAAAAAATCAGCTTTCACCCAGAGCAGCTTCATGCGGGATGGGGTGCGGCTTCTCCCACGGCCGCATGCCAGCGTTCACGCTTGCCGGTGAAGAACACATCTCCCCAGATCTGGAGATTCAGCAGACGCCAAATGCGGTCCGTCGCGTCCACTTGCCCGGTTCGATGCAGATCAAGCAGTCTGTTCACTTCATCCAAATCGATGTACGCCGCCAGCCAGTTGTCCGGGTCTTGGAGCGCCGCGAGCTTCGGTTGGGCTTGCGCCTCCAGCAACCACTGGCGCAGGGGCGTGGGGAATCCCATTTTCTTGCGATACACGATTTCGTGCGGCAGCAGATCCTCAACGGCCTTCTTTAGTGCGTATTTTTGAGTCGTGCCACGGATCTTCAAATCATCGGGCATTTGCATCGCGAACTCGACGAAGTGGTGATCGAGAAACGGCACGCGGCTCTCGATGGAACACGCCATGCTCATTTGATCCTGTTTCATCAGCAGCTCAACCAGGTAGGTCTTCTGGTCGGCGTAGAGCATCCGCGCGAGCACTGGTTCGCCCGCGCGCGCGTCCCAATACTCGCGATAGCTCGAATAGATCGCCCCCGCGCTCTTGCGCAGCAATCGGGCCTGTTGCTCGGCGGAAAACGCGCAATAGAAATTGTCCAGGTACAGCGATTCGAGCGTGGAGCCCCGTCCGACGAACGTATGCTCGATCTTTCGCCGCACGGACGCGCGCAAGAGCTTGCTTGTAGCGACGCCGTTCCGGATCCCGCCGCGGATCGTCTTCGGGACCAAGCCGTACAGCGGGGCGTATCTCTGATTCAGCAGATTCCAGCGATAGCGCTCATAGCCTCCGAACAATTCGTCGCTGCCCTCGCCTGTGAGCACCACCTTCACTTGCTCGGCCGCCAGCTTGGACACGAAATACAGAGACACGCTGGAGGGCCAAGCGATGGGCTCGTCCTCGTGCCAGATCAGCTCCGGGAGCGCGCCGAAGAATTCGTCCTGGCCGATAACGATCTCGTGGTGGTCCGTCCCGATCGCGCGCGCAACCTCGGCAGCGTAACCCAGTTCGCTGAAGTCGGCTTCGCAGTAACCGACTGCGAACGTCTTCACCGGACCGTCCGTGTTCCGCTTGATCAGTGCCGCGATGGCGCTCGAATCGACTCCTCCGCTCAGAAACATTCCTAGCGGCACGTCGCTCATCAGGCGCATCCGCACCGTTTCTTCCAGTCTGCGGCGTGTTTCGCCGATCCAATCCTGCTCGGACTGGCACGTCACATACTGCCGCCGCTCTGATGCCCGCGGAACGTCCCAATACTGCGCGATCGCAATCTGCGGCTTTTCGCTGCTGCAGGAAAGGCGCAGATGATGGCCGGGCATCAGCTTACGGATGTTACGAAACAGGGTCCGGTCTCCGCTCACATAACCAAAACCCAAATACTCGCCGAGCAGGGTCTCCTCAAACTCCGCGGGGATCGAAGGATGTTCCAGAAGCGCCTTGATCTCGGAAGCGAAGGCGAACAACCGGCCGTCCCAATAGTAGTAAAACGGCTTGATGCCCAGCCGGTCGCGAGCGCAAAACAGCGACCTCGCGTTCCCGTCCCAGATAGCGAATGCGAACATCCCCCGGAACTGATCCAGACACGCGGGTCCAAATTCTTCGTACGCATGCACGACCGTTTCCGTGTCGCTCTTTGAAACGTAACGATGACCGGCGCGCTCGAGCCGGGGCCGAATCGCGGCGTGATTGAAAATCTCGCCGTTATAAGTGATCCACACGGAGCCGTTTTCGTTGGAGACCGGCTGGTGCCCTCCGGCGACATCGATAATGCTCAAGCGCCGATGGCCCAGAAAGGCGCGCCCATCGGAGTAGAAACCGGAATCGTCGGGGCCGCGATGGCGGAGGCGGCCGGTCATGCGCCGCAAAACCGCTTCACCGCCCGCTCCTGGCGCCGCATCTGGAACGATGGTCACGAAGCCGGCAATTCCACACATGCTCTTTTAGTGTATTTCTGAGCGCGTACGCTCCGCTTACTACTTCTGAACAGCCACCGCGACTGGAGACGTTGTGACCAGCCCGCTGTTCACACGCTCGACGACATAGTAAGCGACGCGGCCCGGAATCAAATTGATCTGAACCGAGCAACCGTTGTCGCACGCAACGTACTGCGCCGGCTCGCTGGCCCACGCGAATGGGGCGCCCCCCGAACACCCACGCTCGCGCCGCGGCATCGGGAACAAACTATTCGCCGACCCATCGACAGGCCCGTTCTCCGCATATCCCCAGCACACCCGGACCATGTCTCCAGTTTGCCCGGCGACGTTCACCGCGTATGGCACGAAAGTGGATCTCACCATGCCATCCGAAGGCGGCAAGGGCGGCAGGTATTCCGCGCAGACCTCCGAACGAACTCCATTCAGCCACCAGCACGGCAGGAACACCCACGCGCCATCGGGACTCATCTTCGGAGCGGAGAACTGATATTGGCCGCCGATGCCCGTGAACGCCGCCGGCAACATTCGTTGGCGCGCCCCCGTCGCATCGAAAGGTCCGGAGACATCCATCTGCTGGATCTTGCCCGCGACCGGGATCGCGTTAAAGAAGCACGGGGCGACTTCTTCATACTGGTTGACCAGGCATTGGCTCTCGCCGGCGGCGAAGGGCACGCTCACATATCTGTCTCCAGCGTTGGAGTCGGTGCGGCATTCCCCGGCGTGAAGCGCATAGCAGGCCGCGAAGTTGGTCTGATCGTTGATCGTGCTCTGAGACGTCGCGGGGCCGCTGATGTCCCGCAACAAAAATCGCCCGGCAAACAGCGTGAAAGGGACGCTCTTCGGATCCGCGGGTCCCCCGGAATATGGATCGGCGATCTTGTACACCTGAGCCGTGCTAGGAACCAAGGTCAGCGCCGGACTACCGTTAGCGGCCACGCTGGTGCGGTATTCGGGTCCAACGCCACCGGACGGATTGATATGCCGGTAGTCCACAACCCAGGCGCGGCTCGCTGGATCGCCGGCCACCTGGTCGTTGTTCATGTAGTCCTGAAGGGGCCCGGCGTACCCTGCAGTGGAGCCGGCCCACGCCGGATTGTGCACCGTCAAATCCGGGAGCGGCCGCATCACTTGTTGACTGATCGGCGCATCATAGAAGCCCGCCAGCTTACCTTGGTCCTGAAGATCGATCGCGACGGAGGTCTTATTGTTCGGATTGGACCCCACGGAGTTTGTCCCGTGGATCAAAGACCACGCCGGGTTGTCCGGCACCCAACTCGCGCTCGCGACGGTCGCATCCATCACCCAATTGGCCGCGCCGTCGATCCAGTTTGCCGTCATCGCCAGCGCGAAACCATCCGGATGGGTGGCGCCCATGGTGAGATAAGGCGGTTGCGCATTGTTCGGCCATACGCCGCTTCCCCGGATGAGCCACATCTCGATTTGATCCGGCGCGATCGCATCTTTGGTGGAAACGATGAAATCTTCACCGTAGTCGTTGTAGGTTTCGTTTTGCCGAACCCAATCGCCCACGGCCAGGTTCTGCAACTTGGACCAGGCCGGATTCGTCGCGGCAGTCCCGTCCGTGCTGGTACAAGGAAACTGCTGCGCTTCGGTCTTCCCGCCCGGGTAGATCGGCTGAGTCCCCGGTGTGTGACTGCACGGCTCTGAAGTAACCCGCACTTGAATGCAGTGGTTCCCGGCAGCCCCCTGATCGATCAGAAACTGCACGATCCCTGTGGGACAAGCGTAAGCTTCCTTGGCGGCAATCGCTGTGCCCGTGCCGACCCCGGCTTGGGTCCAATTCGGCGTTTGTCCAAACCCAGCCCGATTCACCGCAGTCACGGCCATTTCGAAGGGACCGTACAAAACGCTGTTAGCGCTGGCCGATGCCGGATAGGGTTGATCCAAGGTCAGCGAGTGAAACTTCCCCAGCGCGTGGACCGGGCCATGGACGTAACCCCAGCGTCCTGGATATTTTGAAAAACTGTCAAACACTTGAATCAGATTTCCGGTGGCGGCGTCGAAGGTCGCGCACACTCGCAGCTGGCGATCGCCTGCGCCGGCCGCGCTGAGGCAGGTCCGGGCGAACCCTCCCGTGACCACTACTTCTCCAACGATAAAGCCGCCGAGGTCCATGCCCGGGTTGTAGTTAGCATAGGCGCGCACGATCTGCGATCGCAGGTCCATGGCCGGATTCGCGGAAGGATTCGTCAGGTTGGTGTAGGTGAAACAGGTGTCGGGAGGAAACTGGAACGTAGGAACGTAATGCAAATATCCGACCCAGTTCATGTAGGCGGGGTTGCAGCCGGGCTTAGTGACATCGTAGGTTCCGGCCACCAGCAACTCGGTCGCGCCAGAGTTGTAAGACGCGGTTCCCAAGAACCTGGACCCGTTCGAAGGGTCCCAGCCCGCGAAGGTAATAACGGCGCCGTGCGGAAATTGGGCGCCGTTCGAATTCCAGGAAACCAAGTACGAGAACCCCAAGGGCCCCAGCGGGCGGGTTTCCCCGAGCGGCGCGCCGTTCTGATCTTTCGAAATGAATAGCCAAAAAGCCGGTCCTGCCCATTCGTGCTGGAACGTGCACAGGTACCCCTGCATCGTGTATCCCGGATACGGATTCCCGCTCGCGTCGTTAAACACCGTCACCGGATTCGAATTGCAGTGCTGGGTGACGCCGTCCTCTTCAACCGACCAGGACGTGGACATCGCCGCCTCAAATCCGAAGCTGAGATTGACCGACCCGCTCCCGCCTTGGCGCACAATCTTAAATCCGAAGGCGCGGCCTTCGTAGGCCGTCGAGGTGGGGCAACCGGCGCTGCAAGTCTCCACCATCGTCAACTGCACCGCGGATTGAATCGAGGCAATCGTGCAGTAGTTGTTCGCACAACCCCACGCCGACGAACCCGCAATGTAAATCTGGCTCCCCGCCGGCCAATCGACGTTAAACGCGTTTTGGAACGTAGTCGCTTGGCCCGGATTCGTGATCGCGACGGTGTTTCCATTCACGCCGACCGTGCCTTGGGTTGGCACCACGTCGCCATGCAGGGGCGTGTATCCCCAGTTCGCGAAGACCGGCGCTGGAGCGCTGCCGGGAATCTTGACGGCACCCGTGAGTCCGGTGCTTTTTTTCAACGTGACCCTGAATTGTGTAGACAAGCACGGCAGATTGGCGCCCTGCGCCAGGCATACTGTGACCGAATCGCTGCCGTCTCTGGCTCGAGCCGCGGCGGTATCGGCAGTTGCAAAAAGGTACAGCAGGAGATCGTCCACGTTGAACCGCGGATACCAGTTAGTGAATACGCCGCCACCCGGCATTTGAAAAACAGGCAGAGGCATGAATACAGTCGCCGCTCCGGTGCAAGTCGCGTAACTGGCGCCGGCCGTCTTGAGGTTGCCTCCGTTGGAACAACTCCCACCGGCGACCACTCCAGCGGCCAGTTGCGGAGCCCCACCGTAGGTGCTGTTTTGTGTATCCGCGAAAGCGTCGGAGGCAAATGTCACGCGCTTCACGAGGAGACCCGTACTCGGATCTGTCAGCATTTGATTCCTCTGGGCCGGGGTCCAGTCAAATTGCGGATATGCCCGTTTGTCCCAGGCATCCGGGTCAAACGGAGGTTGCTCCGGGTACAAGTTCCCGGCAGGGGGACTGTCCGTGGTGAAAGACCCCTGCGCAGTCCCGTTGTCCACCATGTCGGTGATCCGATAGAAATATGGCGTTTGCGCCGTCAACGCCCGCGAGTGCATCTTGCCGTCGCTAGCCTGAGCCGACGTCCTCAAACCAGCCACGAAAGTGACCGTGGTTCCAACGAACGTCGCCCCAGCACGATTGCACAGTTGCGCACCCGGAAACAGGTCCGGATTGGTGTCGTCCGCGAGCGCGCCCTGCAACGAGTAACCGAAAATCTGCACGCTACACTGTGCCGGATCGGTGACGGTGAACGAAAGAACTGCCTGCGTCGAGGTTGTTGTGACCGCAACACCACCCACCGCTGCAAAAACCGGCAGCGAGACTGACCCGATCAGCGCAAACAGCCCCAAACTACCCAACCGGAGCGCCATGACCATTACGGTAGCATGGCCCTCCTTTTCGACTCCGAATCTACCGTCGCTCTTCGGGCTTCCCCGGAGCCGGCGCGGGCGTGGCCGCTTGCGTCGGGGGAGCCACGCATCCCAAGTCGCCTTGCGCTCCCTTGGCGCCGACCCGCTGACCATGCGACGAGCACCAATGATCGAATTCTTCCATGATCCGGATGTACTCCCGCTGGGCCTTTCGCAATCGGTCGGAGTATTGCTCCTCGCGCTTGACATCCGCATTGGGAGCGGCCGCACCTAATAGCGCCGCTAGCGAAATCGCCGACAACACTTTCATGATGGCTTTCATTTCAAGTACCACTTTCCAGCCGAATTGTCATAAACCGCGAGAACCGGAACGTTGACGGTTGCGGTTAAGGCATTGGCGATATTCCCACCGGTGTTGTAAACGTTGGCTGCGTCCGGGACCAGCACCAGCAGGCACGACTTCCCACTAGCGCTACACGCCGCGGGAGGCGTGATGGTCGTAATCGCCGTCGTGCCGGTCACGTGCGTGATGTATTTCGCCGGCGCAATTGTGGCTGCCGCGGCAATGGCCGTACCCAGGGTAGACGCCCAGTAGTCCGCCGCCGCCGGTCCGGTGACCGTTAAGCCGTCCAGGCCGGCCGCCAAATATTGACAGTTGTTTGTGATCGGAGAAGCGCACGGTCCATAGAGGTAAGCGTGGGTTGTTGCGTTAGTGGCGTTGCTATCAGGTTCCAGATCCCAGAACGCCCAAACCGGACTCTCCGCGGAGCCATTCCAAACCGACGCGCCGACGCCCAGACGTATGGAGCGATGATTTGTTCCGCTAATAGCCGCGGCTTCCGGAAGCGCAAAGAACCCCGGCGTTCCCGATGTATTGGTGCCCAACACATAGTACGGCAACTCAGTCCCGTTAATACCGATTTCCGCCAGGAAGCCATGATTAATGTACTGCCCGCCGCTTAAAATATGGCCGCCCGTGGTGGTATGAATGAACAGATCGTCATTGGTCTTGTTCATGGCGAACAGGACGTCGTCGCTGCCGCCGTCGATTTCCAAGCCATGGGACTGCATGCGAGCCATGGGATGGGTGTTCCGGAGATCGCCGTAAAAACATCCATCTGGCCTGGCGCCCCCGCCCCCGCCCAGTCCGCACAACTCCAGGCCCGTAGCCGAACTCCCATCCCGCGCCGTGCCCACGGTAGCGGCAGTCTGATTCCATGTGATGTCGCCGTTAGTCGCGGGATTGAACGGACTCGGAAGGCGCATAGACCCGGACTTCAGCGTCGTGTTCCCAAAGTCCAGAATGTAATCCAGCATCGGATTGGAGCCGTTACCTCCGGCATCGGCCAGGAACGCGTGAAATGCCGAGGGGCTCGAGCTGCTGGTGTTCCCCACCATAATGTTCTGGACCGTGAACACGTTCCCATGCTGCTGGCCGCCATTATTGGCGATATTCATGAAACCCCGGTAAATCCCTCCCGGCGTGTACCCCGACACAAAATAATTGAATCCTTGTACATCCGGATAGGGAGTCAGGGCCTGCTCGATGGCATCCCCGTTAGTCCAAGTGAAGCTGTTCGGAGACAAAACCACCGTATTGCCGCTCATAAATACAATGCGAGCACAGGGACGAATTACATAAGCGCCCGATCCCACGCCGTTGTAGAACCCAGCCCCCGGCACGCTGAAGCTAAAAATCGACAGCGTGGTCGCGCCGGTGACCGAGCTGGCGTTGATCTCCCACCAGGAGCGCAGCGCATTCGCGCCGGTACCGAACGGGGAATAAGTCTGATCGTCGCCGGTAAAGGCAAAGCATCCAGGACTGATCGTTTCTCCGCCCACCATCGAGTTCGACCATGCCGTTCCGCTGCCTGTGATGGCAGTATTCGAAGCGGTCGCCGTCCCGGTGGCGTAAGAAGATCCACTCAGATCGACCAGGACGCGATCCTGGCCGAGTTCAAATGTGCTGGATACCGTCAATACGACGCCGGCCTTCACCGTCGCTCCGCTGGCATGATTGGCCGTAAAGCGGCCAGTGATGGTCCCGCTCCCGACACTGGTGATCTGGATCGCGTCCCAGTTAGGGTAGCCCGTAGCGCCGTTCCAGTCCGCCACCAGCCAATCCCCGATCTGACAACCGGCGTTGGAGGAAACCGTTACCGCTTGCGGCGTGACATTGGCTGTGACGCTCTGCGTGAGCGTCATGTTAGCGGGGCATCCCGAACGCGTGGGCCCGCTGCTTAACGTGGTCTTTACCAAATTGCCGAGCTGCTGGAGCCGGCTCACCACAGTAAATCCGCGCGCCTCATCTCCGGCGACATTTCCACCCGCGTAAGTAATCGTCGTGCTATCCCGAGCGCAATCGCTCATGCCCCAGCAATTAAGCACGGCGTTATTCATGATATTCTGACCCGATCCAACGGAAGTCATGGAATCGTTGTTGATGGAGGCCGTCCGCTTCGCATTGGTGCCGCTTCCGTACAGCGCTTGACCCCAGTTGAAGAGGTAGTTGTGGCTGAACATCGCCTCAGCCGAAAAGTTGTTATTGAGTGTCGAGTTGGCGTCTACCGTGTCTGTGAACTGCATCCCATAGTGGAAGTTCGGGTCGCCCAGACTCGGATCGTTCCACGTGAACGAAGTAGCGTAAGGACCCATGTTCAGCGACGTCGTGCTGGTGGGGCTATGCAGGTCCGACCACGCGCCGCCGGAACACGCGAGCCCGGTCCCAGCCGAAGACTGCGATACGGCGCAGTTTCCGTTGGTGGAATAGAGCCGGTTCCCGCCTCCTTCGAACGGTCTCCAATCCGTATATCCGGTTACATCCCACTGCCCGTTCGTGCCGGTCGCGGTCCACGCAAACTCGGTGACCACCCCCGCGGATACTGGGAAGGATGATACGTTGTTTAGTACGACGCACCCTCCTGAGCAGGTCAAGCCGGACGCGGCGTTGTTTGCGACCACGAAGGTCCCCGCGCTCTGCCCGTCGCTTCCATCCGAGACGTAGCCGAGCGCCGTCAGCGGTGAAATGGCCGCATTCGTGATCGTCATCGGGCTCGCGAATTTGTAGGTCGTGCCATTCAGCGCCACGTTGCAGGGCGCCGATGCCGAGCAATTCTGACCGATGGTCAACACCGTACTGCTGGTGCGCACCGGCTGCAGGTCGGTTAGTTGACTGGCGCTCTGCACGCTGCCGCCGCCGCTCCCTTCGGGCATCCAAGTATTCGCGGCCGTACACCCGTAAAGATTCGTCCCAGCCACCGCACTGGTCAGGTAGAACATCTGACCCACCGCGCAAGTCGACGGTAGCGTGGCCCCCGATTTCAACGGTCGGGTCGAAGCCGCTTGCGAAAAATCCACGTCGTTGGACTGCTTGCCCAGATCTACCTGTGTTTGCGCGCCAGCGAATCCTGCCGCGACAGTAATCCCCAGAAGCCACTGCCTATGCATGTTCTCGTGAACCCCTCTCCTGCCCCGAGCCTAAGCGCACGCCGCTTCACTGGCGTGTGTCGTGCTCGCTGCCGCCCCCCGCTAAGTGGTGGACAACACGAGGAGAACATCCGGATACGGACAAGCAGCTTGATCTGTGACTGACCCGCTGGCCGACAGTCAGCGCGCCGGGTTCACTTTGTGATCCGGGACCACTGCGCGGAGACCGCGCTGTAAATCAAACGGCGATGCTGTGGCTCCACGCAGGTGAAAAACCCGACCAGATACACCGCCAGCGCACCCGTGGCTCCAGCGATGGCGAGTTGAAGCCAGCTGCTTCCCGGCAGAATCGTCGCCCGCAGCACGCCCATAAGCGCAAGCGCAGGAATCGCGCTGAGCACGGGCCCCGCATACACTTCGTACAAATATCGCGCCAGGCTCATGTCGATGTTCCGGCTGACGAGATACGAGAGATACAGCCCCCGATTCGCGGCCATCAATGCCGCAGTGACCCATGCCGCTCCAACGATTCCATAACGCGGGATGGTAACTACCAGCAATCCCAGCCCCAGCAGCATCTCGACCACCATGCTTTGGGCGTATCTCTGATGCCGCCCCATCCCCAACAGCAACATGCTCGAGCTGAACTGACCCACGACGCCAATCAGGTTTCCCGCCAAAAGAATCGGCAGCACCGCCGCGCAATAGGGCGCAGTTTGTGGGCCCACCCAGAACTCGAAAAACTGCCGGCCGTAACCCCAGAACAATACCGCGAGCGGCATGAAAACCACCAAACAGTATCGATTCGTGAAAATCGGCAGTTGTGCCAACCCTCGGGAGTCACCCTTCGCGGACAATTCCGCCGCCGTCGAATTGGTGACGATTCCAATCCGGCCGATGAACTCCGCGGTGTATTGAATCAGGCGCATCGGAAGGTTGTAGAATCCGGCAAACGCAGCCGGCAGGAAATGCCCAATGAGCACCGGAGCCGCCTGATTCTGAAACTGCGTGGAGATGGTAATCAAGAAACTGTGAATTCCAAAGCTCCCTAACTGCCGGAACGCCGACCGGCTTCCCTGACGGAAACCAATCGGTACGCCCCGGAAAACCCGCCGGAAACCCGCGTAATTGAGCACATAACCCAGAATCTGGCTTCCCACGGTGACCGCAGCCAGCGGGATCAAGCCGAACCCGAGGTACAGCAAAAGCCCCTGGCTCACCGCGCGCGATGCCGTTGCCATCACCGCCGCGCGGTTGGTGATGTCGAACCGCTGGACGGCCTCTAACGCCATCGCGGAAAGACCCAGGATCAGACCCAGACACCAGCTCGCGGCCACCATAACGATCACCACGGCGAATGTCTCCTGGTATTCCGGAGCGACTTGAAAAAACTTGACGATGGTTCGCGCCGACAGCCCCACCGCCGCCAGCGTCGCTCCACCCACCAGCCCGGCATAGATCAAGGACGTGCTGATCACTTCTCCAACCTTGCCGGGTTCCCCGGTGGCCGTGTAGTGCGCAACATATTTCACCGTGGCGGAACGAAATCCGAAGTCGAAGAACCAGTAGTAGTCGGCCATGGCGAACGATAGCGCCCACACGCCATAGCCGTCCGGCCCCAACTTGCGGATCAGGATCGGAGACAGGATCAACCCGGTGAACAGGCTGGCCGCGGTGCCAATCCAGTTCCACACGACGTTGGTGACAAATCTCCGCCCGCGGCTGGCTGGCTCGCCGTCCATCGCTCGGCTGTTCATGGTCCCGTTACTTTCGCGCCCGCTGCTTCCGCATTTGTGGACTGACGCAATCCCTCATGGTACACCGCGCCCTGCCGGTGAGACGCGATCCGGCCCGAACTCGCGGTGTCGCCGCAAAAATGTTCTATAGTGTGATTTGTTTCTGCCCGGCCCCGGTTCCATGAAGTCGCCTCATCCGGTCCTGCTGCTGGCGCGCGAACTCCACGGCGGCGGGAGCGAGCGCCAGCTAGCCGAGATCGCGCTCGGCCTGGACCGTTCGCGCTTCGAGCCCTACGCCGGCACCTTCCGCCCCACCGGGCTGCGCGCCGATCAGCTTCGTGCCGAGGGAGTCCCGGTAATTCATTTCCCCGTGAAGTCCTTCCGGTCCCGCGGGGCCTTGACGGGAGCCTGGAATCTGGCGCGCTTTATCCGCGGCCACGGCATCCGGCTGGTGCATGCCTTCGACGCGCCTCTCGCGGTGTTCTCCACGCCCGTCACACGCTACCTAACGCGCGCCGCGATGTTAACCAGCCAGCGAGGCGACCGCGCCTTGACTCCGGAATACCGCAGGTTGCTGCGATGGACCGATCGCCGGGTGGACGGCATCGTGGTGAACTGCGAGTATCTCAAGCGGCACCTGATCGAAGACGAAGGCGTCCGCGAATCGCTGGTGCAGGTATGCCGCAACGGGATCGATCTCGAACGATTCCATCCCGCGCCGGCGGTCCGTCCAGACAGCCTTCCCCCCGGCGCGTTCGTCATCGGCACCGTGTCCATGTTGCGTCCGGAAAAAGATCTGGCTACTCTGATTCAGGCGTTTGCTCTCGTGCGCGGTCGGCTTGCCCGGATGAAGCTGGTGATCGTCGGCAGTGGGCCGGAGCGCGAGCGGCTCCAGCAACGCGCGCGAGAGGCCGGCGTCGCCGAAGATTGCGTCTGGCAACCAGCGACCGCGGATATCGCCGGCTGGCTGCGCAACTTCGACATATTCGTCTTGCCCTCTCGCAGCGAGGCGTTCCCGAATTCCGTGATGGAAGCCATGGCTTGCCAGTGCGCTGTGGTGGCGTCCGACGTCGGCGGCGTTCCCGAACTGGTCCAAGCTGGCGCGACCGGCCTCTTGTTCGGCCCGGGAAGCCCCGCCGCGTTGGCCGCCGCATTACGCCGCCTCATCGAGAACCCTCAGCTTCGCCAGACCCTGGCCGCCGCCGGAGAGCGCTTCGTCCGCGAGCACTTATCCCGCCAAACCGCGGCTGAAAGGATGGCTGAAATCTACACGGCCGCCATAGAAAGACACGGCTGTTAATATCGACTATAGAATGCGCGGCCCCAACATAGCCTCCGTCGACGTGGAAGATTACTTCCACGTGGAGGCATTTGCGCGAGTCATCGATCGCGCGCAATGGTCCGAATACACGCCGCGCGTCGAAGCCAACACCCGCCGCCTTCTGGATCTATTCGACGAATCCCACGTGCATGGGACGTTCTTCGTTCTAGGCTGGGTGGCCGAGCGCTTCCCCGGCTTAGTCCGCGAAATCGTGGCGCGCGGACATGAACCCGCGTGCCATTCCTATTGGCACCGCCTGATCTACACTCTAACGCCCGAGGAGTTTCGGCAGGATACGGCACGCGCCAAGAGCGCCATCGAGGACGCCTGCGGTCGACCGGTCACAGGCTACCGCGCGCCCAGCTTCTCGATCACCCACCAGTCCCGCTGGGCCTTGGAAATCCTGGTGGAGTCCGGATTCCAGTACGACTCGAGCGTCTTCCCCGTTTCGCACGACGTGTACGGAGTCCCCGATGCCCCGCGCGGTCCGTTTGTTGTAACCACCGCATCCGGACCCATCATCGAGTACCCCATGACCACGTTCCGCATCGCTTTTGGACGGAATGTCGTCGGACCGAATCTGCCGGTGGGGGGAGGCGGCTACCTGCGCCTGCTGCCCGCCTGGTACACGCGCTGGGGCGTCCACCGCGCTTGGCGGGAGGGTCTGCCGGTCATCAGCTACGTCCATCCGTGGGAGGTCGATCCGGAGCAGCCCCGCGTCAGCGCCCCGTTCAAGAGCCGTCTGCGGCACTACACCAATCTCAACAAGACCGGGGATCGCTTGCACGAATTATTCGCCCTGGGAGAATTCGGACCGTTCCAAGGCAGCTCACTTGCGGCCCAAGCGGGCGTTTACGAGTTCCTTCCGGCCGTTCCTGAGTCTGCGTCCTGACCCCAAGGTTGTTCATTAGACCGGCCGGTCACGTCCATCTGGAGCCTCCGTTTCCCCAATATCTCCCACGACATGGGTACAGCCATCCCGGCCCGATGATAACCGCCGGCACTAGACCATTTTCTGAGATAATATAGACCAGCTCTGGCGATCCGGCTGCAAGCAAGAGATGGCGAAGGCCTATTCTGACGATCTACGACGGAAGTTGTTGGAGGCGCATCAGCAGGGGGAAGAGAGCCTGGAAGAG
>DATNJC010000206.1:0-17674 GCA_035604115.1 Bryobacteraceae bacterium
TAACTCTTCCAGGCTCTCTTCCCCCTGCTGATGCGCCTCCAACAACTTCCGTCGTAGATCGTCAGAATAGGCCTTCGCCATCTCTTGCTTGCAGCCGGATCGCCAGAGCTGGTCTATATTATCTCAGAAAATGGTCTAGACCGGTTTCGGAATTATTGTAGTCCCCACTCTCACGAGTGGGGCTGTTAGCGCTAAACATTCCAGCCCCGTCCCGTAAGGGCGGGGATCAAGATGGCGGTCTACAAAAATCTCGAAAATGGCCTAGTCCGCCTTGCCCACAGCTTTCCGCAGATCCGCCTTGGTCCATGGAACGTCCGGGTTGGGCGCGTGGACCGGGATGTAGCGGTCGAAATCCCAGAGATTCAGCCGATCCAGATTGGCCGCCAGCGCCACCACGAATTCGTTCGCGGGTTGGCCGGGGGCGGGCAGCGTGAAGTCGGCCTGAAACAGCACCTTCTCCTTAGGCAAGTACGCGATGAGCATGCCATCGGAGTGGTTCATCTTGGTGATGTGATAGAACTCGACGGTGCGCGTCGAGTCCTTGAGCACGCGCTTCTCGGCGACTGTCTCGATCTTGGGCTTCTTGTTGGACTTGGCCAGCGTGTCGCCCAACAGCGTGCGGGGCGCGCCCAGAGCGGCTTCGAGATACTTCTTGTTGTTCTCCTGCGTGATGATGGTCGCGCCCGCGGCCACGAAAGGAGCCAGTCCGGCGGTGTGGTCGGAGTGCGGGTGCGAATTAAAGACGTAGCGGACGGGTTTGTTCGGGAACAGGCGCTTGGTCTCGTCGATCACGGCCAGGCCGCGAGCTTCAGATTCGCCTCCTTCAAGAACCAGAACGTAGTTCTTGAACTCGACGGCCATGGAGACGTAGCTGCCGGTGATGCGGTAGACGCCGTCGGCGAGCTTTTCCGATTGCACCGCTGGTGTGGCTCCCGGCGGCGGTGTAGCCCCCGGCGTGGGCGCAGCGCCTTTGCCGTCCTGCTTGCCTTGGCCCTGCGGCGGTGGCGGCGGTGTCACCAGCCCTTCGATGTTCGGCGGATTCGGAATGGCTCGGGAAATCTGCGCTTCAAAGACCGGCCATTCGGCCCGCTTTTGGGTGATCAGGGCGGGGACCTCAACGCCTGCGAAGTCCTTGTAGTCGCGAAAAACGGATTCGATGTGCATGTCGCCTAGCGTGGGGTGCTCGAGCCAGGTTTCGACGCGCTCGACCATGTTTTGATCGTCGATATAGCCGTTGACGCGGTAGGCGGCGCCCGACGGAGCTTTCTGTGGCGGAGACCAGGACACCACCTGATAGGTCTTCGTGTCCACCTTTTGCTCATGCACCGTGGCGTTATTGGCCGCGGCGCCTTTGAGGAAGCCCCACGGCGTCAAGTAGATTTCCAACTGCTGGGCCCAGGCGGAGTTCGCCGGCGTGATGAGCTGGTTGTAAACTCCCGGGACTCCGGGGCCGCCCTGAATGCCGGGATTATTGGTGGCTCCGGTGGCGCGCGAGGAGGGCTGGGTGAAATCGATGGCACGGGTGTAGTCGGTGATGGGGCGCGTGGGCCAGGGGCCGTCGATGTTGCGCGTCTGCAGAAAATTCACGTCGACGGCGGCTCCGGAATACGTAATCGAACTCAGGTTGTCCGCGCCCATGGCTTTGGACGCGGCGGCGATGACTGTTTTTGCGTCCGGCGCGGCGGGCTGGGCGGAAAGTGACAACGCCAGGACCGCGGCGGCGCCGATCGATTTGATCATTACTTCGCGCGACCCTTGAAGCCCTGCGCGAGCATGGGAATCGCGTAAAGGCTCATGGCGGTATTGCGCACATCGGGCGAGGTTTTGATTTCCTGACCGTCCGGACCGACCGCGCCCATCATGGCGACATACAGCGTCTTCTTTCCCGGGCCGGAAAACGCCGCGGTGATGCAACTACGGGGCGTCGGAATGGTGCCCAGGTTTTTCCCCTCAGGGCTGAACACCTCAACCCCCACGTTCGGTGTGCTGACGTACAAGCGTCCGGTCGCGTCGATGGCCATGCCGTCGCCGTTTCCGTTACCTTCCAGCTTTCCAAACTCACGCTGGTTTTTGACCGAACCGTCCGGTTGCACATCGAAGGCCGCGATCACCGGGCCGTTGGTGATGTAGAGCGTCTTCTCATCGGGGCTCAGTGTGATGCCGTTGGTGCGTAGATTCTCGCCGACGGTGCTCACCTGGCCGGAAGGGCTGATGTAGTAAGCCCCGCCGCTGGTGAAGTACACACCGCCTTTCTTGTCGGCGATCAGGTCGTTGACGCGGCCGAGTCCTTTGCCGTTGTAGCTGTTCGCCAAGACCCTTCGCTCAGGCGTCAGAGCCGCGATGCCGGTGGGATCGGTGCAATCAGCGGGCTTGCCGCCCTTGTGACCACCCGGATCGGTGCAAGTCCGCTCCACTACAACGATACGATTCTTAGGGCCGATGGAGACCGCGCCGGGGCCGTGCGCGTTCTTGAGATAGGCGGAATACTTGCCGTTCTTATCGAGCTTGCTGACTTGATCGAGCTGCTCCTGGGCGAACAGCAGGCCGCCATCGTCCGTGCCTACGATGCCATCGGCGTTTGCATTGCCCTGCCACACTAGCGTCCATTTCGCGCCGGCCGCGATCACTCCGGGGATCTCAGTGGCGGTCACCTCTGGTGGGGGTGTGGGGTTGGTAAAACCTTTCGGCTGGGCTAGCAGCGGGCCGAGGGACAGTATGGAGACAAGTACAGAGGGGGTAAGGGAGGACATGATGTTGTTATACCGCTCTGGAGCTGCTGTGGGGTAGTGCATCATTTCCCGCTGTGCCGGGCGATAAGATGCTAAACTTCTCGCAGTGGCCTGGTGCAGCACGGAGACGAACCAGCCGTCAGCCATTCTTTCGCCCCGTGGCGAATCTGGTCTTCCCGTAACCAGACCAACTTAGATGGCGTCAAATAGCTTCCTCCCCCCGGAAAGGCTTAAGCGGAAACCCGTCCATCGGATGCTTCCTAACATTAACTCCGCGACTATTGAGGAAAGACCGGTTTTTACGATGGTGGCTGGTGAAGGCCGGGACAACTCGTCTCAGACCGTTTACTCTCGTCTGCGTGCCGCGTCCCAGGATTCCTCCGCAACGGCCCTGTTGGGGATAGGCCGCAAGCCGATGACGTATCATGGCTTGCTTCAGCAGGTGGAACGAACTGTCGAGTTTTTGAACAGCATCGCAATCGGCCGCGGCGACAAGGTTGCCGTCGTACTCCGCAACGGGCCGGATGCGGCGGCTTGCTGCTTGTCGGTCGCCTCAGGAGCGGTCAGTGCGCTGTTGAATCCGGCATACACCGCCGCGGAATTTGAGTCCTATTTAGGCGATTTGAAACCGAAAGCTGTCCTTATCGAAGAAAACAGCAAATCAGCTTGTGTAGCGGTCGCGCAAGAATTGCGAATGCCTGTCATTTGGCATATTCCAGATCCGCAAGGACCGGCGGGAAGCTTCTGCTTGCAGGGAGGGGTCAAGCAACAGACGGCTAGACCCGGATTTGCGGAGCCCGACGATGTGGCGCTGATGGTCCACACATCGGGATCGACATCGCGGCCCAAAATGGCGCCGTTGTCGCATCGAAACGTGTGCTCGGGAGCGATGAACAACGTCGTGCAGCTCGGGCTGACGGCGCAAGACCGGTGCCTGTGTATTACCAATATGTTCTTCACACAGGCCATCCTGGTCTCCGTGTTCTCCTCGCTGGCCGCCGGCGGCAGCGTGGTGTGCACGCCGGGCTACGATCCGGCGAGCTTCTTTGAATGGCTCGACGAGTTTCATCCGACCTGGTATTCCGCCCCGACCACTTTGCAACGATCCATCCTGGCGCACGCCGCCCGGCATCCCGAGTCCGTCGCCCGAGCCCGCCTCCGGGTGATCCGCTGTTCGTCGTCGTCCGCCAGTCCAGATTTCATCGCGAAGATGGAAGAACTGTTCCGCGCACCCATGCTGGACTCTTACGGCCTGACCGAGACGAGTTCCACCATTGTGGGCGAACGCCTGCCGCCGGCCTCACGCAAACGAGGTTCGGTGGGCGTCGCGGTGGGATGCGAGATCGCGATTATGGACGAGCACGGCGCGTGGCTGGCGCCGGGCGAAGTGGGAGAAGTCGTGGTTCGCGGACCCAGCGTCATCAGCGGCTATGACTGCGCCCCCGAGATCAACCAGGCGTCCTTTAGGAATGGCTGGTTGCGCACTGGCGATCTGGGCGTCCTGGATGCGGATGGATTTCTGTTTCTGACCGGCCGCAGTAAGGAGATCATCAACCGGGGCGGTGTAAAAATCTCTCCGGCGGAGATCGACGAGATTCTGAACGCTCATCCGGCCGTGGCGGAAGCCACCGCATTCGCCGTTCCGCATGAAGTGTTGGGTGAAGAAGTCGGGGCCGCGATCGTTTTGAGCGACGGCTGGGCAGGCTCCGAGCAGCTCGAGGCGGAATTGCGCGAATTTTGCGCCGCTCGCCTGTCGTCCTTCAAAGTGCCCCGCCGGATCGTGTTCCTCGCCGACATGCCGAGGTCGGCTACGGGCAAGACGCTGCGGATCGGCATGGCCGAGAGGCTGGGGCTTGCGGCTACGGCGTCGAAGCCCGCGGCGAAGCCGGCGTCAAAGCCAGAATTAAAGATGGATTCGCCGGCGGCGGATCTGGACGCACCGGTTGGCTGCCAGGACGGCCGCTCTCCGCGCGGCATTGTCGAAATGGTGCTGCTCCACATCTGGGAAGAAGAGCTCGGCCGGCGCCCGATCTCTGTCCGTGACGACTTCTTCGATCTGGGAGGCGATTCCTTGCTCGGTGTGCGATTATTGGCGCGCGTCGAAGCGACCTTCGGGAAGAACCTGGGGCTGGCCAGCCTGTTCGAAGTGCCCACGGTCGAGCGCATGGCATCGCTATTGAGCGAGTCGCCTTCAGAAGGGTATGCCTTCGGGTCCTCCAAGATCATTGCGATCCGTGCCTCCGGTTCGCTACCCCCGCTGTTCATTCTGGGGCCTCAACCGCTGTTCCGGCCGCTGATTCTGAAGTTGCCGGAAAACCTGCCGGTGTTTGGCCTGAGCTTTCCCGATGGGGCGAGCCTTCCGACTCCGTTCCGATTGGAGGATATCGCGGCTGTTCAGGTGGAAGCGCTGCGCCGATTTCAGCCCGAAGGGCCTTACGCGCTGATGGGATGGTGCGCGGACGGCGTGCTGGCCTACGAAATGGCGCGCCAGCTTCGCGCACAAGGACAGGAAGTTTCGCTGGTAGCGATGATTGACGCCTTCAATCCGGCGCGCTGGAGCTATGAGAGCCGCTGGAGCTGGCGCCGGGACCGATTCCGATTTCACTACGCGAACTTCTCGAACTTGGGCGCCAAAGCCGCGATCGCGTACAGCCGCGAGCGGTTTCAAACTTTACGAAAACGAACGCGGCAGCTACTCTGGCGCGCGCTCTACCGGGTTCACTTGCGTACCGAGCGCCGCATCAGTCTCGCGCTCCGGCTACCCGAACAGATCTTGACCCTGTCGGTCAGCCAATATTTGCCGGTACCGTACCAAGGGTGTGCGATGGTAGTGCGCGCGGAATCGCGTCCTGCAGGCACGCATGCGGATGCCGCGTACGGCTGGCGCGGGCTGGCGGGCGATTTGCACGTAGTGGACGTGCCGGGCAATCACCGGGATATTTTCGTGGCACCGAACGTAGAAGTTATGGCGTCTGCGATCGCCGCGGCGCTCAGTGCCGCTGACCGGTCGCGTCAACTTCGCGTTTGAAACACAAGCTGCAACCGGCCCTGGATGACACCGACGGCTTCGGTCGCCGTCTGTCCCCTATTTATCTATTTGCTGCCTGCGTTCTGAGTCTTCCGCTGGAAGATCCGCTAGGAGAGACTTAGAAACCCGAAAGTTCGTTGCTGCCAGTCGGGTGAGCGCCACCGGGAGATCCGGGAATCGAAGCACAGCGGTGGCTTTGAGAACGCCAAGCGTTCCTGTGTTCGGAATGGCGCGCCGATTTGCTTCCGCGCGACCGGCCGCGTCGCGATTTCGACAGCGCGCCCTCTCCTACTATAAATCAGCACGCCTAAAACAGAAACGATAAAAAACGTCTTTTGAGTGGACTGAGCTGCCATGCGTCAGCATGCGGATTAACAACCGCCGTGGATGGCCGCATGCCTGACTCACGGCGGTGCGTGATTTGCTGCCTCCGAGCGGCGTCTGACATGATCAGGTATGCGCGATTTCAACAGCCTCACCGAACGCGAAATCCTGGCGCTGGCGATATCTCTGGAGGAGGAAGACGAGCGCATCTACGCCGACTTCGCCGACGGCCTCCGCCAGGAGTTCCCCTCGACCGCCGCCGTCTTCGAAGGCATGCAGCAGGAGGAATCCGGGCACCGCCGCCGCTTGATCGAGCTGTTCCGCGCAAAGTTCGGCGAGCACATCCCCCTGGTCCGCCGCCACGACATACGCGGCTTCCTCGTGCGCAAGCCCATCTGGCTGATACGTCCGCTGAATCTGGATAAGGTGCGCGCGCAGGCCAGCGCCTTTGAGGTGGAATCCCGCCGCTTCTATGAGCACGCCGCCGCCCGCGCCCAGGACGCCGGTATCCGCCAGTTGCTGGACGACCTGGCGCAAGAGGAGCGCACCCATCAGGACAAGGCCGAGGATCTCGGCAAGACCAAGCTCGGAACCGATGCCCGCGAGGCCGAGGAAGAAACCAACCGCCGCTTGTTCGTGCTGCAGATCGTCCAGCCGGGGCTGGCCGGACTCATGGATGGCTCCGTGTCGACGCTAGCCCCGGTGTTCGCCGCCGCGCTGGCGACGCGCAGCAGTCACGATGCGTTCGCGGTGGGTCTGGCCGCTTCTATCGGCGCCGGCATCAGCATGGGCTTCGCCGAGGCCCTGTCGGACGACGGCAGCCTCACCGGGCGCGGACTTCCTTGGGCGCGCGGTTTCATTTGCGGCCTGATGACCTCCGTGGGCGGGATCGGCCACACGCTCCCGTTCCTGATCCCCGGTTTCAACACCGCAATGGTGGCCGCGGCGGCGGTCGTGGTGGCCGAACTAGGAGCCATCACCTGGATTCGCAAGAAGTACATGGAAACCTCGGCCATTTCAGCGGCGCTGCAAGTAGGATTAGGCGGAGCCCTGGTGTTCCTAACCGGAGTGCTGATCGGCAGTTCGTAGGTGGGGCAGGCTTTCAGCCTGCAGACTCGCTTTCCAGCGGGTCTTTCTAAGAAAATGGCCGCCTGAAAGCCGCATGCGGGCAAAGTTGCCCGCCCCACAAGGCCTACTTGACCGCGATCGTCACACCCGCTGGACTAAACGCGCCGCCTGTCAGAATCGTTAACGGCACCTTGTCCCCCACCGCAGCATCCGCCGGAATCCGAGCATTCACCTGCATCAGCCCAGCTACCAATCCCGGCGCGCCGCCCGCGTAGAGCACCTCCGCACCCTCATCGCCGACGCCCGTGACCACACCCCCAATCGGACTAGGCAGCGGCGCGGCAGCCAGCTTCCCATCCACGCCCGCCGGGTCCGTCTGACCCTCGCCGGTAGCAAAGACCACGATCACAGATCCCCGAGCCGCTGGATTAGCCGCCGAGTTCGGAGTACCGTCTTCGTTCAGAGCCGCAGCCTGCCCCTTGCCGCTCGAGTCGCTGGTGAAGATCGCCGGGACCGCCTTGGCAACGTTCAGCACCGCCGGGCTGGTGAGCTGGCCCTGGTACTCCACCTGCACGTTCACGGGGCCCGACACCGCATACGGGACCACCGCGCTGATCTGCCCCGCCACCGCGTAGATCATCGGCCCGGCAGTCCCGTTAAACAGCACCCGCGTGTTGCCGGTCTTGGTGTCGACCGCCCCCGAGGAGTTCAACACGCTTCCCGCCAGCGCCGCAGGACCAACGTCCGCCGAGGTGTACAGAACCACAGTCTCCCCCGGGGCCACCGAGCCTTGCAATCCGCTAGCGGCGTTGACCACCCGCGGCGCGGCCGGAGCCACCGTCAGCGACACGGAGACGCTCGCGGATCCAGCATCGCCGGCCGCAATCGCGATCGTGCCGCTGTAGCTGCCGTCGGCGAGCGAGGCTGCGATGACGCTGACCTGCACCGCTCCGTTTCCCGATCCACTAGCGGGACTGACCTGCAGCCAGTTCCCCCCCGACGCGGTGGTTGTGGCCGCCGTCCAGTTCAGGACGCCGCCGCCGGTGTTCGCGATCGACAGATTCTGTGGAGCCGGGTCCTTCCCCGGAACAGACGCGAACGAGAGCGGAGTAGTGCTGACGGAGAGTACCGCCTTGGCGGTAACGTTGAGAACCACCGCGACAGTAAGGGGCGACCCATTCAGAAGTTGACCACCCGAACCCTGAGCTTGCAGCGTGATGGTGCCCTGATAGGTCCCGGCCTTCAGTCCCACCTGATTCGCCGAGACCTTCACTGTAGCGTCGCCTGATCCGGCGGTGAGGCTCACCTGAAGCCAGTTGCCGCCCGAAGTGGTCACCACCGTCGCCGTCCAGCTATAAGTGGAACCAGAGGGGTCGAAAAGCGCGAGACTCTGCGCCGCCGGCGGACTGCCGGATTCCACCCCATTGAAGGTCAACGCCGCCGGATCGGTTACCAGCGTCGGGGGAACGGTGAGCAGCGTTGTAAAGCTGACGCCGGAGTAATCCAGAAATCCGGCGACGTCGATGTACCAGTCGGCGGCAGCGGGGTTGAGGACCGAGATGAGCTCGTTGTTGCCTGGGTTCACAGAATCGAAATCGTAGTCGCAGGGGCTGTAGTCCGCCTGCTCGGAACACACGGCCGGCTGGGCCTTCCTCAGGAAGAGATCCACGTCGCCCGTTCCGCCGCTGGTGGTGACCGAAAACGCGGTGGCCCCCGGCGGGATCTTCACGCGGTAAAACGTCTCGTCGGTGCTGAGGCCGTTCAATGTCAGCGTCGTGTTGCCGCCGATCAGTGTTGGGGTGATCAGCGCCGCGTTCAGAAACACCCCAGAGTACGCCTTGTATCCCGCGACGATGATCTGCCACTTGCCAGAGATGGGATTGTCGAACGAGAGGGTCTCGGTGTTGCCATCTGTCGCCGAGACGCCCGCAAGGGCGCCCGTCGGATCGACCGCCACCAAGTCCGCGTCCCCGCCCCCACTGCGCAGAGTGATCTGCAACACCGGAAGGTTGGCCGGAACTGTAATGGCGGCGAAGCCGGTGGAGCCCGTGGCCCCGCTGATGCGCACCGCGGTACCGGCGGTCAGCGTCGTCTGCACCGGAATCAGAAAACCATGCACGACTTTCGCGCTGGTCCCGTCGCTGACGACGATTTTCACGCGCTGGCCGGTGAACGACGCCGTCCAGTTGGTGATCCCGGTGGCGCTAACGGTCATGCCGTCCGGCCCGGTCGCCAAAGCGTAATTCAAGGTCCCGCCGTTGGGACTGGATGCGGTCACTGTGTAGACAAACTGGTCTCCGAGGCCCAGTGGCATCTGTAGCGGACTACTCGTGATCTTCGGATTCTTGGCACTCTGCAGATCGGGAGGCTGATCGTACGCGGCATTGTAGACCGTGCCCGTCAACAGGTTGCCATCCGTGCCGGCGGCCGAGTACCCCAGTCCGTGCTTGGCAAAGATCTGCCACAGAATCGCCCGGTTCGCGCCTTTATTAGTGGCCTGATCGGCGGAAAGGATGGCGTCGCGAGCATCCGTCATGCTGGGGTTGCACGGCGTGGACTTCAGTCCGTTCATGACCAGCTGGTCGGTTACCGCTTGTCCCAACGACTTGCGCAAATCCCACAGCATCCCGGTCCAGATTTCGCCGTCGTCGTGGACCTCATAACCAGTCGGGCCGTTGCCAATGTCCTGGTAAGTTAACGTGTAGCCTTCGTAGCTCTGACGCCGCGCGCCCGTCGTTAGGTTCTGCGTCAGATACGCCCCTTCCACCGGGTTGTTGTAGAAGCTGATCGAAAAATAGTCCGACCATCCTTCGCCCAGTGCGCCGGACTGGATCTGCGTCAGACAACTGGTGCTGGTCCCCGCGCCCACCAGGCGGTTGCTGACTCCGTGCCCGTATTCGTGGATCAGGACCTGCCCGTCGTAGTCGGAATCCAGATCGTTGGTCTTGACTGGACTGACGCGATCGAACAGCCCCATGCGAACTTTCGGCGGGATGCCTTCCGGCGTGGGGCTGAATTCCGCGTCGTTCAGCGTGTTCCCTTGCTGGGCCTCGCCCACCACCGCATCGTGGCCCACGCCTCCCCGGCCGAAGTTGTCGGTTTGGAAGTTGCCCGCCGCTTCATTGAAACCCAGGCTGTAGTAGTAGTCGTGAGCCGTGTTGATCAGGTAAAAGAGATTGGTCACGGCCGCCGGCTGGAAGTTTCTGGGGTCCATCCCGGAGAGGCCGTCGCCGAAAGGGAAATCGAAGACCTGGCTGGTGCTGAAGGGCCGTCCGTTCACCAAACCTGGGACCGCCGTGGTGTCGGGTTTGTCGTCGCCGTCGGCGTCCAGGTAAGAGTCGCCGTTGTTGCCCGTGGTCACCGTGGCGTCGGACGGAAGCCATCCATCCGGGAAGGTCACCAATTGACGGGTACCCTGCATCGGACTCTGGAGCCACACTCGGGCCTGAGCGGCTTTGACGTACAGGTTGTGGCGATACAAAAGGCGTCCATTTTCGGCGTCGATCAGGATCTCGTACCAGCGTTCCGAATCGGCCTCGAGAAAGACCCGATAGGCCAGGCGCTGCGTTGCGGTGTCCAGTATGAAGATAGAAAGCTCCGTGGAAATCGGGCTGTAGCGGCTGCCCCGCGGATTAGCGAACGCGACGCGGCCATTAGGATCGGCAACCCATGTGAGGGTAGCCGGTGCAGCGGCTCCGATCGGGCGGAACGCTGCCCGTACGGCCGTCTCAGCGTTCAGTTGCGGCACGGTCCGCAAGCTGAGTTCCGGCGTCACGTCTCCGGTCGCGGCCTGCACCACTTCGCCCGCCGGGTTCAGCGTGAATTTGATCTGCCCCTCGAAGACGTCGATGCCGTTCAGCGTTTGGTTGAACGCCACGAACGTCGCCTGGGGCGTGACATCCTTTCGAACCAGGCGCAGCCCGTCGATTTCCGCCGCAGTGAATGGAAAAATCGCGGCGTGCGACCGCAGAAAATTCTTCGCGATTTCCTCCGGTTCCTGCCCGGAGGCAGGGCTTAAAGAAGCGCCATCGCGCAACAACAATTTGGGCAGACCGTGCCGGTTGACGACGATTCGGGTGCCGCCAGGAGCAGCGGCACCGCCTCCGTTCGCCCCGCCGTTCTCCGACGCCAGAAAGGCCTCGATGTTGCTCCGCCGCCGAGCCGCCGTGGCGGTTGTCCGCTGGCCACCCGAGGTCTCTGTCATCGCCACACTGCGCGCATCAAAGTCGGGAACGGCCCGGGTCTTTCTTAAGGGCTCGGCGGCCTGGCCCCACGCAACCGCCGTAGCGATCCCCATGAGGGCGCATGTGAAGATTGCATGTACGGGCTGCGAGAGGGGGCGCATGCGGAACGCCAAATATAACACCCCAAAACGTATGCGTAAATAGGCTTTTCCCGCAGTTTTGGGCTATAATCGCCCCGAAATCGTACTAATCCCCGCCCATCGCGCTGCCTGCGCGGCGCCACCGGCCGCTCTCTTATAATCGGGCAAGGATGCTCGCCGAGTTGGCCGTAGAGAATTTCGCCGTGATCGAATCCGCCCGGGTGAAGTTTCACCGCGGACTGAACCTGCTCACGGGCGAGACCGGCAGCGGCAAGTCCTTGGTGGTGGACGCGCTGGCGCTCCTGTTTGGCGGGCGCGCCTCGGCCGAGATGATCCGTACCGGGGCCGCCCGCGCCCACGTCGCCGGCGTCTTCGAAATCGCCCCCACGCCCGCGCTGACCGCCATCCTGGAGCGCGTAGCCATCTGGCCGGAAGATGGCGAGCTGCTGATCGAACGCGAGATCCAAGCCGGCGGCAAATCCCGCGCGCTGGTCGCCAACCGTCCCGCGACCACGGCGTTACTCAAGGAACTCGCGCCGCACCTGGGCGACATCCACGGCCAGCACGATCAGCAGCAGTTGTTTTCTCCCCAAGCCCAGTTGGAGATGCTTGACACGTTCGCCGGAGCGCCGGCTCAGGTCGCGGAGATCGGCGGGCTCTTCACCCGCTGGAAACGCGCCACGGTGGAACGGGCGGAGTTGGACCGCGCCACGCAAGAGCGATTACGCCTAGGCAGTCTGTGGGCTTTCCAGAAGAACGAAATCGAATCCGTAGCGCCCCAGCCGGGCGAAGACGCCGATCTCGAAAACGAGCGCCGCGTGCTCCGCAATCTGGTCAAGCTGCAGGAGACCGCGGCCGCCGCATTCCAGGCTCTGTACGAGGATCCCGACAGCGTAACCACCCGCCTGCGCGGCATTGTCAAACGCGTCGAAGAAGCGGCGCGTATCGACGAGAACGCTCGCGAGGCGCTGGCGGCTTTGGAGCCGGCGTCAATCGCCGCCGACGAAGCCGCCCACGCGCTGCGAAACTACCTGGGCGGTCTCGAAGCCGACCCCGGCCGTCTGGATGACGTCGAATCGCGGCTAGCGGCGCTAGAAAAGCTGAAGCGCAAGTACGGCCCGACGCTCGAACAAGTCCTCGAATGCCTGGAGAATGTCCGGCGCGACCTGTCCGCTGTGGAGAACTCCAGCAGCCGGCGCGAGTCGCTGGAAAAAGAAATCGCCACGCTGTCGCACGAGTACGAAGCCTCGGCCAAGAAACTCACCGCTCTACGCCGCGAAGCCGCGCGTCAACTGGCCAAACGCGTCGAAAGCGAACTGGGCGCGCTGGCCATGGAAAAGACCCGCCTCGAGATCCGGCTATCTTCTGCAGAGTGGTCCGATCGCGGCGCCGACAGCGTGGAGTACCTCGTCGCGCCCAACATAGGCGAGGAACTGAAGCCCTTGGACAAGATCGCGTCCGGCGGCGAACTCTCGCGCATAGCGCTGGCGCTCAAGACTGTGGGGCAGGCTGGCAGCCTGCGGCGGGTTGCGAACCCGCCCGCCGAATCCCCGCGCACGCTGGTCTTCGACGAAGTAGACGCGGGCGTAGGCGGCAGCGCCGCCGAAGCCGTGGGGCGAAAACTGAAGCGCCTCTCGGCCTCGCACCAGGTGATCTGCGTTACCCACCTGGCGCAAATCGCAGGCTTCGCCGATCATCACTACTTCATCGAGAAGACCGCCGCGAAAGGCCGCACCATCGCGACCATCGTGGAGCTGACCGCCCCCGAGCGCACGCGCGAAATCGGACGCATGCTCTCCGGCGAGCGCGTGACTCCGGAAGCCCTACGCCATGCCGAACAATTGATCAAGATGGCCGCCGAGTAGTCCCTGTCCCTGTCCCTGTTCCTGTCTCTGTCTCTGTCCTTGTTCCTGTCTCTGTCTCTGTCCCTGTGGCGCACGCACTCGTGCGTGCCACGCCGGCACTCGTGCCGGCGCAAGGCGGTAGTGCGGTCACAGCGCCATGGCTACACTACCGCAGGAGACCCAGCCCCCAGCATGCTACGCTCGTTCTAAATGTCCCGGCTTCGCGTCGCCGCGCTCGGTCTGGCGGCACTCCTATTCGCTCCACCCGCTCCAGCCTGGAATTTTGTCACCCATCGCGTAATCGCCGCGATGGCCTACGACCAATTGAAATCCTCAACCCGCGCCCGTGTGGACGCCCTCATCAAGCAGCACCCGGATTACGCAACCCTTTTCGTTAAGAACGCCTCTGCAAACGAACCCGCCCGCGCCCGTGCCGCCTTCATCGAGGCCGCAGTGTGGGCCGACCAGATCCGCACCGATCCGCGCTTCTACGACGAAACCCGGCCGGATGCCGAGCCCACCCCGCTGCTCCCCGGATTCCCGGACATGCAAAGGCATGGTGGCTGGCACTTTATCGACCTCCCGTTTTCCCAGGACGGAACCGCGCTGGAGTCCGCCGCCGCTCCCAATTTAGTCACCGAATTGGATCGGCTGATGACAGAGCTCGCCCGTCCCGGCGGCGCCAATGATCCGTCCCAGCGGGCGTACGATCTGGTCTGGCTGATCCACCTGATCGGCGATGTCCACGCGCCCCTCCACTGCGTGAGCCGCTTCTCGGTGTCCGAGCCTAAAGGCGACCAGGGCGGTAATCTAGTGTTTGTATCAGTTGGCAACTCCGCCGAAGGCATCACGTTACACAAGTACTGGGACGACGCGGTCGGCACCGACACATCACCGGGCTGGGTCAACCGGACTTCCACGGAGATTCTGCGTTCGCACCCCTCCGGAGAGCCCTCCAACGAACCCCAGCAATTCAGTCCGCAGGCGTGGGCGCAAGAGAGCTTAAGTACAGCAAAAATAGAGATTTATAGATTCGGACCAGAGAACGGCTCGCACCAGCGCCCGGTGTCCCTGCCCGCCGGCTACCGCGCCAACGCCAAAAAGGTAGCCGAGGCCCAGGTGGCGAAAGCGGCCTCCCGGCTGGCTGCATTTCTGAGTCTCCGGTTGTAGCAAGACTAGGGTCTCCACCACGTTCAGGTGGGTTGGAAGATTTACGCATCGGAAGGCACCCCATTCGGATCAGGCGGTAATTTTTGGCGTCCAACAGTCAAAATGGACTTGTACACTGTGCTTCGGCAGGGTTACAATTGAGTCGTCCAGTTGTGGAACCTTATCTAAGGTTTCAACGTCTCTTTCTCTAGGGGAAGCCCCTACCGACTGCCCGGTGAGGCCCCCGAAAGTTCGGCACGCTACAACCTCGCGGGAGTGGTGAGCCGGCCGGTGAGTATCTTCCTCCGAGTACTCACCGGCTTTTTTATTTCCTCATCCTCCCCCACTCCCGCTCCGGTTACAATAGAACTCGCAAGCCTGTGCCAAACCATATCTTAAGACTGGTGTACATAGGTGAGTTCCTGATCGCCGTCATGGCCATTCTGAGTCTGTGGAGCCAGGTCGGCGGCCAAGGGCACCTCGACCTGATGCCCTGGTATCTCAAAATGGTACTCACCTGCGGCTTGGCCTTAATCACTGTAATGGGGACCGCCGCCGCGGTTTCGCACCCGGATGGTTGGAACGCCAAAACCATCGCCTTCGTGATTCTTGGACTCCTGATCGCGTGCGCTATGGGCATCGCCACGTACTATTACCACCTACACGAAAACGACGAAGATAATAACGAGGACACCAAGGGTATAGCCGGGCCGCTCCATCCCGTTGTTTGTAACGCTGGTGTGGATGTTTGCGCCAGCGGGAAATCGCGCGCCGGTTTGGAAACACCCGCCGGTTTGGAAATACGAGTATGAGCGACGTGAAACCGGGCAGGTGGGCGGTTCCGGAGTGTCCGATCAACGTCGAATACTCTCTGGTAGTGGTGGACGAAATCCGACGCGCCGTCACCGAGGGTGTGCAGAAGCTCTCCCGCGGCGGTATCGAAGTCGGCGGAATCCTGTACGGTATCCGCGAGGCTGAAACGGTATGTCTGTTGGCCACGCGCCCCATCGTCTGCGAGCACGCCCGCGGCCCGGCGTTCCAGTTTTCCGAAAACGATCGCGCGGCTCTGGCGACTCAACTCCAGCAGAGCGCCGACGATCCGCATCTGGCGGGCTTCACATGTGTGGGCTGGTTCGTTTCGCACACCCGTACCGGGATCCAGCTAGCGGAATCCGATCTGGAGATTTACAACTCGTTTTTCCCCGAGCCGTGGCAGGTGACCCTGGTGGTCCGCCCGGGACGCGGCATGAACATGCGCGCCGGTTTCTTCGTGCGCGAGTTCGACGGTGCGCTCCGCACCGAAAGCAGCTACCTCGAGTTCAGCTTCCCGGACCGCTTGGGGGCGCTGTTCGAGCGGGCTCCGCGAACCGATCCGCCCGCTCCGGACCGCCGTAGCGTCCCGCCGCCCACTCGCGCGATGGACACTCGCCCTGGTACGGACATTCGGATCGACACCGCAGCCTCGGCCGTTCCGGCTCTCGAAGCGTACGCAGCCCCGGGAGCGGGACCGGAATTGGAACCGGAACCTGCCCCGGCGCACAGCCCGCGGTATGAGAGTCCGCCGCTCTTCGCCGCCTCCGCCGCTCCTAAAAAGAACTGGGTCTGGCTGGTGGTGTGGGCGCTGGTTCTGGCGGGGCTGTCGATGGCGGCGTGGCGCTACTTCGTCCCCAGCCCCCAAGTCGAACCGATCGGGCTGACTCTGGCGGAGAAGGACGGCGTCCTGCAGGTGCAGTGGAACCATTCCGCGAGACCCGTGATGGCGGCCACCCGCGGGAGTCTCCAGATCACGGATGGTCACCAGGCGCGTACCATTCCCCTCTCCGCGGCCGACCTGGCCAGCGGCAGCTTCGCCTATCAGCGCGCCACCGGCGATATCGAAGTCCGCCTGAGCGTGGAGTCATCCGGCGGAACGAAGGTACAAGAGGGGTCTCGATACCTCGGTACCGCCCCGCCTCAGGCCAAGACCGAAGATACTCAGGCCCTGGAGCAGCGCCGCGACCAACTGCAGCAGGAAGTCGACCGCCTGCGTCAGCAGAACGCCCAGCAGAACACCCGCATTCAGCAACTCGAGCGCACCGTCCGCATCCTCCAAACCCGCCTGGGCCAGAAGTAACCGCTGAAAAAAGACCCGTCTCAGACTCCGAAAATCCGGGCATCCGGCTGTATACTGTCTTCGTCGGCGGAGTTGCCGCCGATCGCGAGGGTTGCGGAAGGAGGATCCATGAATTCCTGCGAAATGATTTCTGTGAGAGCTCTCTCGGTGCTTGGCTGCAGCGCCATGATCGTCCTGCTGGGAGGATGCAAAAGCGCCAGCACAAGCTCCGGGGGCACAGGGTCCACCCCGTCCACTGCGGTCGGTGTGCAACGCGCGGCCGCCCCCGCCAACGATGTCAAACAAAAACTCGGGCGCTGCACCTCGCTGCTGATGGAGTCGTTCCAAAAACCAACCGCGGCGTACCACTTTTCATACAAAGCGCAGGAGAACATCAATCCCAAGTTTCCGATGAACAAGACCGCCAAGCCTGAAGTAGGCCCGGTCGAAATCGAGGCGGATATCTCTCCGGATCAACTCAACCTGGCATCCGTGCGCGGCAAGGAGAAGACCGACCACAAGGCCGGCAAGACGGATCAACTCGGCTGGGGGATGGCCAATCTCGAACTGATCGGTCCGGTAACCAGCACCGGCATGATGCTCGCGTTCGGGCAAATGGTGGCCCAGCCGGCGGGTACCGGCACCGCGGGCGGCGTCGATGCCGAAAGGTACGACTTCGACACCAACTCCGCCACAGGCACGACCAAAACCGGGATGGATATCGCCCGCGCCATGATCACAAATATGCAATCCTCCAAGGGCACAGTGTGGCTCGAAAAGAGCACCGGGAAGCTGGTCAAATTCGATATCGACGCCAGCTTCGCCGACTCGCAATCCAATTCTTGGATGGAACACTACGAGGGCGAAGTCTCGCTCAAATAGCTGTTGATAGGATGTGGGGCAGGATGGCATCCTGCAGCGGGTTGTCAACCCGCTGGCCGGGCGCAGACACACGCACAGGCCGATTGACAATCGGCCGCAGGTTACCAACCACAGCTGTCCAAATTAGCCAGGATCGACGGCTTAGACGCCGCCAAGCCCAGCAAAGACCAAGGTAACGTTGTAGGAGGAAAAACAGGTTGGGATTCATGCTGTCCAAGGGAATCAGGCGTTCCA
>DATNJC010000207.1:0-69362 GCA_035604115.1 Bryobacteraceae bacterium
GCTTAATCTTCCAGAACCTTCCAGAATCGGCCTTCACCGCCTGCTCTGTTGGCGAAGCCATGCCCGTGCTCGGCCCACCCTACGACTCGCAGGCGCAAACTTGCCTTCCCCTCGCATTCCCACCCCTCGCTTTGCCAGCCATCACCGGAAAATCGTTCTATCGACGGGCGCAGGTGATGACAGCGGTTCCCTACAGGCGGATTACGGACGCGGCGCAAGCTCAGTCGGTTGGTGCGTTTTGGTGTATCGTGGTGATATGTCGGTTCTTACGCGTGAGGAAGCCATCCGGCGGAGCATTTCGCTTCCGGCGGATATGGCCGAGAAGATCGATGCCATCGCGGTGAGCCGCCACGTTACCGGGAATCGCGCCATCGTCGATCTGCTGGCGGACGCGATTGCGGCGTACGAACAGCGGCGCACGGCGTTCCTGGAACTCGCCGATCGTTTCCAAAAATCCACGAATCCGGCGGAAACAAAACGGCTCCGCGAGAAACTCGCGCGCATGACGTTCGGCCACTGATGCCGAAGATCCAATGGCGGGAACTGCCGCCTCAGCTTCGTCGGCACCTCTTTGATCGGGCCAGAGAACGCAAAATCACCATAGAAGATTTGTTTGCGCTGGAGGAGTGGCGCAGGCACTCTCCCGATGTTCCGGAGGGGCCCTGGTACAAGGACTTCGGATCTTTCAAGTTGTGCGGAGAAGGCGAGTTCCCGAAGACGTTCCTTTTGAAGGGTCAGGCTGCGCACGGGGAGGAGGTGGAATAGACTGATTGGCCGAGGAATTAGCTCCGATCTGACGCGGACGACGTGACGCGGCGGATGAGCCAGCCGATGAAGAAGATGGCTGCGCCGGCAAGAAAGACCGGAAAACTCGGTAGATTGTTCCAGGAATCGTTGATACGCGTGCCAATTTCAAGAACGGGACCGAGAAGGAAGGCTCCCGTACCGAAATCCTGAACCATCTGAGCCGCGAGGGCTGGGATCGACGGGAGCGGCTTAGGGGCAAAAGAGCGGGAAGATTGAACGAATTCCTGCTCCGAAAGGCCAAGTCCCTGCTGGGAATTGCCGAGTCCGTCTGACGTCTTCCGGAGAAGGAATACGCCCTTTAAGATGAGTGTAAGGCTGCCAGCGCCAACTACAAGAGGAATGGCGGTGAATTTAGTGTCGAACGGTGCGAACATCCAAAAGCAAAGGGTGGCAACGCCAATACTCAAATAAAGCGCCGCGCGCCTCGGATGGTATTCCAGGTCACCAACAAGGTTTTCCAAGAAGTCTTCGCGAAGTGCCATAAGGAAAGTCTAGCTCCAAAGATTCGCAACGCCTTCTCAGATCTCAGAAATCACCCCCCCAAAGGTTGGCTTAGACTGTAGTAATGGCAAATCTGGGATTCATCGGCCTGGGCGTGATGGGCGGCGAGATGGTCAACCGGCTGCTCGCCAAGGGGCACACGGTTACCGGGTACAACCGCACGCGGGCTAAGGCGCAGTGGCTGATCGACAAGGGCATGCGGTGGGCTGACTCGCCGGCGGCGGTTAGCGTTACGGCCGATGTGACGTTCGTCATGGTCACCAACTCGGCTGCGCTGGAGTTGGTGGCTAACGGGCCGCAGGGGTTCCTCAGCGGACTGAGTACGGGCAAATACGTCGTCGATATGAGCACCGTCAGCCCGGCCGTCAGCCGCGCCATCGTCGCGCAGGTGCGGGAAATGGGCGGGGACATGGTGGATGCTCCGGTCTCGGGCAGCGTCCTCACCTTGCAGCAGGGCAAGCTTTCGGTGATGGTCGGCGGGCGCAAGGACACCTTCGACTACCTGCAGCCGCTGCTGCTCGATCTGGGGCCGAAGGTCACGCACGTGGGCGATAACGGGCTGGCGCTGGTGATGAAGATCGCGACCAATCTCAGCCTGGCGGTGCAGATGCTCGCGTTTTCCGAAGGCGTGCTGCTGGCCGAAAAAAGCGGCATTCCGCGCGAGGTGGCGGTGGATGTGATCACGCACAGCGCGGTGGCCTCGCCCATGGTGCAGTATCGCGGACCCATGGCCCTGAAGTTGCCGGACGAGGCGTGGTTCAATGTAAACATGATGCAGAAGGACATGCTGCTGGCTCAGGAACTGGGCCGCCAGGTGAACGTGCCTCTGCCCACTACCGCTGTCGCCAACGAGTTTCTCACTGCCGCGCGCGGCATGGGATTCGCGGAAGAGGATTTCGCGGTCATCTTTCAGGTGCTGGCTCGCATGTCAGGAGTTTCCAAATGATTGCTTCCGACCCCGTTAAGTCTGAAACTACGCAGGACGCTGGGCTGTGGCTCCGGGCGTATCGACGCATGATGATGATCCGCATCTTTGAGGAACACGTCAACGATCTGTACACGCGGGCGTTGATGCCTGGGCTCGCTCACTTGTATATCGGCGAGGAGGCGGTCGCGGTGGGCGTGTGCGAGGCGCTCCACCGAGATGATTACATCACCAGCACGCACCGCGGTCACGGACATTGCGTGGCCAAGGGCGCTGCGCCGGACCGCATGTTCGCCGAACTGCTCGGCAAGGAGGCGGGGTACTGCAAGGGCAAGGGCGGGTCGATGCACATTGCCGATCCGGACACTGGGAACCTGGGGGCCAACGCGATCGTGTGCGGAAGCGCAGGTATCGCTACGGGGGCGGCGTTTTCGTCGAAGCGCTTGGGCAATGGACGGGTGGCGGTGTGCTTCATCGGCGAGGGGGCGCTCGGGCAGGGCGTGCTGTATGAAGTGATGAACATGGCTTCGTTGTGGAAGCTGCCGGTGATCTACGTCTGCGAGAACAATCTGTACAACGAGTACACTCACTTTTCGGAAGCTACGGCCGGAGACATCGCGGCTCGGCCCGCGGCGTTCGGGATTCCGGCGGAGACTGTCGATGGGCAGAATGTGCGTGTGGTGCATGCTGCGGCGAATCGCTTGGTCGGGCGCGCGCGACGCGGCGAGGGTCCGGGGTTCCTGCTGGCTAATACGTATCGCTACACCGGGCATCACGTCGGCGACATCAGCCGCGACTACTATCGCTCCAAGCAAGAAGAGCAGACTTGGAAGGCCGAGCGCGATCCTCTTAAGCTGGAGGCCGCGCGCTTGATTGCGGAGAATCTGGCTACGCCGGCGCAGTTGGATCAGATCCAGACCGAGGTGAAGGCCGAGATGGACAAGGCCGTGCAATTCGCGCTGGCGGCTCCTTATCCGGCTGTCGAGAGAGTGACCGAGGACGTGTATGCCTGAAGCCGCCGTTTTAACAAGTGCCGCCGTTCGAGAATTGACGCTGGGAGAAGCCGTCCGCGAGGCGCTGGCGGAAGAACTGCGCCGCGATCCGACGGTGTTGGTGATGGGCGAGGACGTGGCTGAAGCGGGCACCGCATTCAAGGTGCTGAGCGGGCTGGTGACGGAATTCGGACCCGAGCGCGTGCTGGACACGCCGATCTCGGAAGCCGGCTTCACTGGAATCGGCGTGGGCGCGGCGATGACGGGCCTGCGTCCGGTGGTCGACATTATGTTCGGCGATTTCGTCGGCCTCATCATGGACCAGATGATGAACCAGGCTGCGAAAGTCCATTACATGTCGGGGGGGAAGTGGAAGGTGCCGATGGTGCTGCGGACTACGCTGGGCGCGACGCGGCGCTCGGCTGCGCAGCATTCGCAGTCGCTGCACGCGTGGTTCTGCCACATCCCGGGGCTGAAGGTTGTCATGCCTTCGACGCCTTACGACGCTAAGGGCTTGCTCAAATCCGCCATCCGCGACGACAACCCGGTGATTTTTTACGAAGACAAGATGATGTACAAGCTCAAAGGGCCGGTGCCGCAGGAAGATTACACCATTCCTCTGGGCGTGGCGGACGTTAAGCGCGAGGGCGACGATGTGACGATCATCGCCACTAGTAGCATGGTGCAGGTGGCGCTGGGGGCGGCGAAGATGCTCGAAGAGCATGGCGTCAGCGCCGAGGTGGTGGATCCGCGCACGTTGTGGCCGCTGGATGAAGACACGCTGGTGGAGTCGGCGCGCAAGACTTCGCGCGTGATCGTCGTGGATGAGGGGTACCAGCGCTACGGCGTCACTGCCGAACTCGCCGCGGTGATTCAGGAGAAGGCGTTCTTCGACCTGGAAGCTCCCGTGAAGCGCATCGGGGCGATGCAGGTGCCGATTCCGTTTTCGCCGCCGCTGGAGGACTCGACGGTGCCGACCGAGAAGTCGGTGTGTGATGCGGCGCTGGCGTTGTGCGGGAAGGCTTGAGCCCCACGGAGACGCGCTGAGAGCCCAGCCGCTGATTCTGCTACACTGGTGTCTCCTCCCATGCGATTCGGCGTTGTCGTGTTTCCTGGCAGCAATTGCGATCACGACGCTTGGTACGCTCTCACACACAACTTAGGGCAGCAGGCGGAATTGATCTGGCACGATTCGGCTTCGCTCGGCAACGTGGATGCGGTGATTCTTCCGGGCGGATTTTCTTACGGCGATTATCTGCGCTGCGGGGCCATCGCCAAGTTTTCTCCGGTCATGACCGCGGTGCGCAAATTCGCTTCCGACGGCGGGCTGGTGCTGGGCATCTGCAACGGGTTTCAGATTCTGGTCGAGAGCGGGCTGCTGCCCGGCGCGCTGTTGCGGAATCGGGGGTTGCGGTTTGTCTGCCGCGAAGTCACCGTGCGCGTCGAGACTGTGAACACGCCCTTCACCTGCGCAGCACAACGCGGCCTGCTCATGCGCCTGCCGGTGGCTCACGGCGAGGGCTGCTACTTCGCGGATGAGCGGATGCTGGACACGCTCGAAGCGGAAGACCGGGTGGTGGTCCGCTATGTGGACAATCCTAACGGCAGTCTGCGCAACATCGCGGGGATCTGCAGCGAGGGGCGCAATGTCATGGGCATGATGCCGCATCCGGAGCGCGCTTCCGATGCGCTGCTCGGCTCGACCGACGGGCGCGTGATTCTCGAATCGATGGTGCGCTCGCTGGTGAGCGCGGCGGCATGAGCGACCTGACCGCGCCGGAACTGGACAAAGTCCGCGCGATCCTCAAGCGCGAACCTACCGAAACAGAAACCGGCATCTTCACCGTCATGTGGAGCGAGCACTGCTCTTACAAGAGCTCGCGCCTGCATCTGAAGAAGCTGCCGACGAAGGGACCCGGCGTGCTGGTGGGGCCGGGCGAGAACGCGGGGATCATTGACATCGGCGGCGGCTATGCGATCGCGTTCAAGATCGAGTCGCACAACCATCCCAGCTTCATCGAGCCGTTTCAAGGCGCGGCCACGGGGGTCGGCGGCATTTTGCGCGACATTTTTACTATGGGCGCTCGGCCTATTGCGGTGCTGGACGCGATCCGGTTCGGACCGCTGGACGATCCCGAATCGGGCGATCGCAACCGGCGCATTCTGAGCGGCGTGGTCGAGGGCATTGCGCACTACGGGAACTGTTTCGGGGTGCCTACCGTCGGCGGCGAGTGCGTGTTCGAGCCGTGCTACAACGGCAATCCGCTGGTGAATGTGTTCGCGCTGGGCGTGTTCCGCAACGATGAGATTTTCTTTGGGCGCGCTTCCGGCGTGGGAAACCCGGTGATCTACGTGGGCGCCAAGACCGGGCGCGACGGGATCCACGGCGCATCCATGGCTTCGTCGGAGTTCACGGAAGAGTCGAAGCAGAAGCGCCCCAACGTGCAGGTCGGAGATCCTTTCATGGAAAAGCTGTTGCTGGAAGCTTGCCTGGAAGCAATGCATACCGGAGCTATCGTCGGCATTCAGGACATGGGCGCTGCCGGCTTGACCTGCTCGACGTGCGAGATGGGCAGCCGCGCCGGAACCGGAATCGATTTCGACCTCGAACTGGTGCCGCAGCGCGAAACGGGTATGACGCCGTACGAGATCATGCTTTCGGAATCGCAGGAGCGCATGCTGCTGGTGGCCGAGGCCGGCCGCGAACATGAGGTCTTTGCTGTCTTCAAGAAGTGGGGTCTGGATGCGGTCATGATCGGCCGGGTGACCGGCGACGGGAAACTGCGCGTGAAGGATCACGGCGTGGTGGTGGCCGAAATTCCCAATCGGGAACTGGCCGACGAAGCTCCGCTTTACGATCGGCCGCATGGCGTCGCGCCTTACCGCAGCGCGCCGATGGACGCGCCGGAGATTCCATCGAGCGCCGATCTCAACGGGGATCTGCTCAAGCTGCTGGGCTCGGGCGACCTGTGCTCCAAACGCTGGATCTGGCAGCAATACGATTACACAGTGCGCACCAATACGCTCGCCGGGCCGGGTGGCGACGCGGCGATCGTACGCATTAAAGAGACGGGAACCAGCATTGCGATGGCGGTGGACGGCAACGGGCGCTACTGTGCGCTCTCGCCCCGGGAGGGCGCGCGGCTGCTGGTGGCCGAGTGTTGCCGCAATCTCTCCACGGTCGGCGCGCGGCCCATCGCGGCTACCAACAACCTGAACTTCGGTAATCCGGAGCGGCCGGAAATCATGGCGCAGCTGGTCGAAGCGATCGAGGGCATGGCGGAGGCCTGCCGCCACTTCGAGACGCCTATCACGGGCGGCAACGTGAGCTTGTACAACGAAACCTTGGGCGAGGCTATTTGGCCCACGCCTGTCATGGGCATCGTCGGTGTGATGAAGACTGGGCCTCCCGTGACTATCCCGTTTAAGAACGAAGCTCGGACGGTGGTGCTGTTGGGCGGCGAAGGCTCCTGCGATGCCACGCGCTTCGGAGGCACGCAATTCGCCAAAGTTGTTTTGAAGAAGATGTGGGGACTGCCGCCGGCTCTCGACATGGATTACGAGAAACGCGTGCAGGCGGCGATTCGCGAGATCGTGCAGGCGGGTCTGGCTGAGTCGTCGCACGACGTGGGCGAGGGTGGGTTAGCAGTGGCCCTGGCGGAGTGTTGCTCGGGCGGTTTCGGCGCTCACATCGAATTGTCCAACAGATTGCGGCCCGAGTTCGCGCTGTTTCACGAAGCTCCCTCGCGAATCGTGGTGTCCACCGCGGACGCGCAAGCTGTGGAAAAAATCGCGAAAGAACATAACGTCGAATGCGCGTGCATCGGCGTTACAATGAAAGAGCGGTTACGCATCGATGGCGGTTCCGCGACGTGGATCGATGCACGCGTGGACCGGCTGCGCGAGACTTGGGACAACGCCCTGGAGCATCTTTTGGCGCCGACTCATGTTTGACAAACTGCGGGAAGAATGCGGCGTTTTCGCCATATACGGGCATCCGGAGGCGGCGAACGTCACCTATCTGGGACTGTACGCGCTGCAGCATCGCGGGCAGGAAAGCGCCGGGATTGCATCGAGCGACGGCCGCGGCATCCACTGCTACAAGAACATGGGCCATGTCGCGGACTTGTTCACGCCCGAGGTTCTGGGCGGACTCCCGGGTGAGATGGCGATCGGCCACACGCGCTATTCGACCGCCGGCGACACCGCTCTGCTGAACGCGCAGCCGTTTTCGGTGGCCTGCAACAAGGGCAAAGTCGCGGTGGCGCATAACGGCAACATCACCAATGCCGCCGAACTGCGCCGGGAACTGGAGCGCGAAGGCTCGATTTTTCAGGCGTCGAGCGATACTGAAGTCATTCTGCATCTGGTGGCTCGGTCAAGAGAACGCACGCTGGCCGGAGCCTTGCGCGAAGCGCTGCTTGAACTGGAAGGCGCATTTTCCTTGGTGTTTTTGGCCGAGGATCGCATCCTGATCGCGCGCGATCCGCACGGCTTCCGCCCGCTGGCGTTCGGCCAGATGGAACTGCCGGGCCACAAGATCGGTTACGTGTTCGCTTCCGAAACCTGCGCGTTCGATTTGATCGGCGCGACTTACATGGGCGATGTCGAGCCCGGCGAGATGGTCACGGTGAGCGCCGACGGCATGCTGCGCGAGCGTTATGCTCCGGTGCGCGACAAGGCCCATTGCGTGTTCGAGCACGTGTATTTCTCGCGGCCCGATTCGATCGTCTTCGGCCGCCCCGTGGAAGAATCGCGCGAAATGCTAGGACGCTTGTTGGCGATTGAACATCCCGCGAACGCCGATGTGGTGGTGCCAGTGCCGGACTCGGGCGTCGCCGCGGCCATTGGCTATGCCGCCGAAGCGGGGCTGCCGTATCGCCAGGCGCTGATCCGCAATCACTACGTGGGGCGGACCTTCATCGAGCCCTCGCAAGCCATTCGCGATTTCGGCGTGAAGCTGAAGCTCAACCCGGTGCGGCACCTGCTGGAAGGCAAACGCGTGGTGCTGGTGGACGATTCGATCGTGCGCGGCACCACATCACGCAAGATCGTGCGCATGGTGCGCAGCGCGGGGGCGCGGGAAGTGCATCTGCGCATCTCCTGCCCGCCGACGATTTCTCCGTGCTTTTACGGCGTCGACACGCCCAGCCAGGCGGAACTGATCGCCGCGAATCAGCCCATCGAGGAGATCCGGCGCTTTGTCGAGGCGGACACGCTGGGCTACCTGTCGTTAGGCGCATTGCGCCGCGCGGTCGCCGACGAAAATCACGACTACTGCTACGCCTGCTACACCGGCAACTATCCCACCGATCTCATCAACATCGAAGAGTTGATGACGTCGCGCGGACGCCGCCCGTAAACCCTTCCGGGACACAAAAGTATTGACAGCGTCTTAAATCTGTGTTATATATATAAATCGCAGGAGCCTACCCACTGAGGCTTGGCCTATTTAGGCTATTTGGAAATCAGGGATGTCGAAGACGATTGAGGACGTTCAGAACGAGTACGCCCGGACTTTGAGACCTCTGGTTCCGCCGGGCTGTTCTCCAGTTGTGTCACTCCTGGATCATGCCGGCAGAAAGAAGAGGCGAGACGCCGCGGCGCACAACTGGGATCCGCTGCACGGATCCGTGTGCGTTACGTTCGCAAAGGAGGATCTGTCCGCGCCCCCTTCCACGAAGGCCCCGGAGAATCTACAACCCCAAGCAGGTGAAGCCGCCAAGGTCCTTTCGCGGCCTCTCAGTGAGGCCATCCGGGCTCTCGACGCCGCCGAGCATAGAGTTTCGTTCGTGGCGCTTAAGTGGTTTCGCGATCAATTTTTACCCAGTTGCGGCCTGTCGTGGGCGGCGGCGCCATACGCCGGACAGGAGGTCGTCGGTGACGCCATTCAGCGCGGCCTGTTTTTGACCAATAAGGTCCAGAATCCGAAGGCACCCGCATTTCCCACGACTGCGATTCGCCTGAACCGGCAAATGCTAGAGGTCCAGAAGGTTCTGGGAACTGCGGCGGCGGCCACCGCCCGGAGTTTCCGTCCCGTCGAGATCGCGGGCGAGCCCCTGTCTGCGACCATTATCCGCGAGCGCCGCTAAAATCTTAATACCATCTTGGCTGCTTATTTCCTGGACACCAGCGCGCTAGTTAAGTTATACATCCGTGAAGTTGGAACCGGGAAAATGGTGCGCCTGGCTACTCGCTCCGACGAGCCGCGACTGATCATTCTCTCGCTCTCCAGGGTCGAGTTGCACGCCGCGATTCTGCGCCGGTTTCGCTCAGGTGAGCTGTCGACAGAGAACCTTCAGACTGCTCTCGCGTCGTTCAACCAGCATCTGAGCTCCGTTTTCGTGGTTCAACCAGTCACGGAGCCGCTCCTAGAAAGAGCAGTGGCGGTCATCGACGCCCAGCAACTCCGCGCCTATGACGCCATCCAGCTTGCCGCTTGTCTAACTCAGGCGTTGCCGGACACCGGTGGATTTGCGACCTTTGTGTCCGCCGATCGCAAGCTGCTGGAAGCAGCTAAAGCCGAGGGGCTTTCGACTCTGGATCCCTCCGGCTAAGACTCATTGGGATGGATGTAGTCGCGACCCGCGCTACACGCCCGAAAAGTTGACTGTCAGTGTATCCGTGGCGGTTTTCCCCGCCGAGTCGGTCACCGTCAGAACGAAGGTGTAAGGTCCGTCGCCCGCGCCGAAGCTGACGATGGGCGTTGCGGTGTTGCCTCCGGATATTGCAGCGGGCAAGCTGCCCATGGCAATGCTCCAGAAGTACGTCAGAGGTTTGCCGTCGAAGCTGGTGGACGCGGTCCCGTCCAGCGCGATCTCGCGCGCGGTCACCGTTGTGTTCTTGGGATTAGCGACCGCCTTGGTCACCGCTGTGGCACCGCCGCCTCCTCCGCCTCCACCAGGTCCCGTTCCGCTCGACACCAGGCCGGTGGTGGGATCGAGCAACACCGCCGGGGCGGTCGCACTGAAATTGAACATCCCCAGCACGGGTCCGGCGTATGCGTCGGCCGAACCATTGCCGATGCGGCCCAGGTTCCAATTGTCCTCGATGAAGCGCAAAATCGAGGACTGATCGGTCACCGTGTGGTCCACGTAGTTGATCTTGGCGTAAGGCGAGATCACCAGGAGCGGCAACCGCGGGCCGTAGCCGCAGCGGCCCTGAAACATCGCGCCGGCTCCATTGCCGCACGATCCGGCTCCGTTCAGGAAGTCGTCCGAGGTGCTGGATTGGTTCAGGATGGGCCCGATGACGTGATCGTAAAATCCATCAGAATCGTCATAGGCGATGAAAATCGCGGTCGAACTCCAGAACGGCGATTGCATCAGAGTGTTGATGGTGTTCACCGCGAAGGTTTGTTCGTCCAGCGGATCGGAGTATCCGGCGTGCCCGTCCTGATACGCGGCGGCTTTCAGATAGCTCACGGCCGGCAGGTTGCCCGCGGCCAGCGCGGTGAAGAAATCGGCCAGGTCGTACTGGTGATTGGCTTGGTCGTTCAGTCCAATGTTCCCCGTTGAGAGCGCCGTCAGGTGGTGCGGGTTGGCGGTCTGGGGATAATACTGGAACGGCTCATGGTGCGGGATGTAATCTGTGCCGGCCGATGCGCCGGAGATGTTGTTGTGGGTCGTGGCGCATACCGCCGCGCCGGCGGCGACCGAGCTGGGCCGGAATCCGCCTTGGAACCAGCCCCAGGCGACGTTCTTGGCGTTGAGCAAGTCGCCCACGTTCTTCCCCGACATGGTGATCAACGTCTTGGTTTGAATGGTGCAATCGTCCAGCACCAGTGACGGCCGCCCATCGCCGGACACCGACCCGCCGGATACGACGCCGGTGGGGCTGCCGGAGGTCACCGTGGCGCCGTTGGTTTGGCCCGAAATCAGATTCAGCGCGCCGGGAGTGGACGGTCCGAAGGTCGTGCCGAAGGAGTTGTCGTTCATGGCGTAATGCTGCGCGTAATTCCAGATGGCCGTGACCGTGTTGCCATCGTAATAACCCATGGTGAGGTTCTTGCCATTCCCAAAGTCCGGGCAAGGGGAGGCGGTCGTGGACCCGACGCCGACCGACTCGGGAAACTTATTCATCAGTCCGCCGTTGAACGCCTTCTGCTCATCGTTATAGTTGTGGTCCTGATCGCACATGACAGCTTGCGCGCGGGTGAACCGGAACGGCGTGGCGGAGTTGGGATTATCGGTCATCAACGGGCCGCTCAGGCCATTCACCGAAGGGGTGTTGGGCGCGGGAGACCAGAACGGTTCGGTCGGCAGGTTCGCCGCCTGCGGATAGGTGGCGAAGTAATGATCGAAGGAAACATTCTCCTGAAAGATCACGACCACGTGCTTGATGGGCGTCGTCGTGCTGGCTTGGGCGTGGAGCAGCGCCGGGCTTCCAAACGCCGCTGCGAGACACAGACGTAGTGCAAGCTTTTTTGTCATGGACATAAGACTCGCATTCGAGAGTTTCAACGCGCTTTCGCCAGTGCGAATTTTTGATTACAGCCCTTGACGAATGCCGATTTGGCCATGGACACTTGAGTATCAAAATGTCTCTCCTGCGCTGTAACAGGATTGTGTTTATTTGCGCCGGTGCGCTTATGGCGCGGCCGGAGTTGGCGGCGCAGGATTGTCCGCGCCCTGCCATCGGCAGTGCGGTCGAGGAACCCGCCGATGTGCGGAGCTCCGGCGGAATGCTGCATGTGAGCTTCGCTTTTCGAAGCTCCACGGGAAGATTCGGAGCGGAGTTGTATTGTTATCTTTCCGCCGACGGCGCGCAGTCTCCCACGCTGCGCGTACACGCCGGGGACGAATTGGCGTTAACGCTTAAGAACGAATTGCCGTCCGGCGGCTCCGCGCACATGCACGGGAACCACAGTCAGCCGGTTTGCGGTGGCGGACCAATGACGGCCGCGTCCACTAACTTGCATTTCCATGGATTGGAGATTCCACCGGCGTGCCATCAGGACGAGACGCTTCACACCTTGATTCAGCCGGGCGATCCCGGTTTTGAATATCGGGTCAAGATTCCCGCCGATCAGCCGCCGGGCCTGTACTGGTATCATCCGCATCCGCACGGGTTCAGCGAGCGGCAGGTGCTGGGCGGCGCCTCGGGAGCGCTGATCGTCGGGGGGATCGAACGGTCCGATCCGCGCGTCGCCGGTCTGGCGGAACGCGTCCTGATCCTGCGCGACGAAGCCGTTCCGGGACTCGCCGAAGACGCCGAGGACTCCGGCCCGGGCAAGAACATTTCGATCAACTATGTTCCCGTGATGTACCCGTTGTATCGGCCGGCGGGCCTAAGCGTCCGGCCCGCGCAACGCGAGTTCTGGCGTGTGCTCAACGCCGCCGCCGATACCTATTTCGATGTTCAAGTCCGGTTTGGACCGATCATTCAAGATATCCAGGACCCGCAGCTCCTGGACCTGGTGGCGCTCGATGGCGTGCCCATTGGCGGCCCCGCCGCGGACCGGCGCACACACGTCCTGCTGGCTCCTGGCGCGCGCGCCGAATTCATCTTGAGCACTCCGCCGCTGGGTACGTTCGCCCAGTTAGTGACGTTGAGTTACGACACCGGTCCCGACGGCGCGGCGAGTCCCTACCGGGTGATTGCGAACATCGATGCTAGTAACAGCGCGCCTCCCATTCCCGCGATGCCGGCAGCCCCAGCCGTAGCCACGCGGTCCTTCACCGGACTGACCGCGGCTAAGCCGGTCCGCACCAGACGGCTGTACTTCTCCGAAACCGTGGACCCCCAAGATCCCAAGGCAACCAAATACTTCATCACCGCCGAGGGAGCCACGCCCAAGGTGTTCGACATGAATTTCGTGCAACCGGATATCCAGGTGCGCCAGGGAACCGTCGAAGATTGGGTGATCGAGAATCGCGCGAAGGAAGCCCACGCATTCCATATCCATCAACTGCATTTTCAGCTGCTCGAACGCGACGGCGAGAAGGTGAACGAACCGGCGTTGCGCGACACCATCGACCTGCCGTACTGGGATGGCAAAAGCCAACGCTATCCGAGCGTGAAGTTGCGCATGGATTTCCGCAACCCGGCTATCGTGGGCACGTTCGTTTATCATTGCCACATCCTGGAGCATGAGGACGGCGGGATGATGGGCGTGATCCAGGTCAATCGCCGGTAGCACGGGCTGGTCGCGACTAGCGCCGGCGGGCCGTTAGCACCAGCCAGTGCGGACCGAGCTCGTAGTGCTCGCCCGCCATTCCACCGTTTTTGGCCAGGACCTCAAAGCCGGCGGACTCGAGCATGCGTCCGTATTCCGCTGCGGTGAACACATAGCTGGATGTCGGGTAGGTCTCGACGCGCCCGTTCTGGACGAAGGTGTAGGAGATGTCCAGACGGCTTTCGGCGGCCGCATAGTGAGCTTCGCTGAGCACCAGCAAATCGCCAAGCCGGAGCCAGCGTTGCGGACGGAGTGCCGGGAGAATCGACTCGGCTGCGGTCCCGGTGGCGATCGATAAGCGGCCTCCCGGGCGGAGCAGCGCCGCTAGCGACCGCAGAACGGTACCCGCGTTGGCGTGGTCCAGATAACCGAAGCTGTTGCCGAAGCAGAAGGCGGCGTCGAACTGGGGGGACCGGGCGATCGCTTGGTCTGGCGCTTGGTCTGGCGCTTGGCCTGGCGCCGGGTCCAGCGCTTGATCCAATGCCCGCATGTCGCCGTGGACAAACGCTGCCTCGACACCCGCCTCCCGCGCAGAACGCTTCGCCGCGGTTAGAAACTCGGGCGAGATATCGACGCCGGTCACGCGATACCCGCGCCGCGCCAGTTCGACGGAGTGCCGGCCGTTACCGCAGGGCACGTCTAGCACCTTGGCACGCGGCTCCAGAGCCAGCGCTGTTTCCAGAAAATCGCAGTCGGCGAGGGTGACTGCGGGAGGGGTCGCGCGGGTCCAGAAATCGACGGCTGCGCCTTGGAAAAATGTCTCAAACCATTCAGATTGCACTTGGATTCTCCTGTGACCAAACACACGTCCGCACGAGGCTAAGGTTGTGGTAATGGCTGCGGGCGGACCGGACAGTGGGCCGCGAAGGGCGGGTTATCGGACGGCGAGAGTAGTCACAGGCTCAGGGTTATGTTAACACGCCCCGGGTGTTAACACGCTGCAGGCCCAACAGCGCAGACCGGGGACGCAGCGGCCCCTACAATCCGCCGCGTGGTGCGGTCCTGGACCAGCACGACCAGCTTCAAGTTGCGCCGGTCCCAGTGCGGATTCAGGTTCAACTTCACATCGGCGTTGTAGGCGCCGCTCTTCTTCACATCCAGGCGGCTCAATTGGGTCAGGCTCCGCACCACGGCGGTGTGGACCGCACGGCGGCCTCGGTTTTCGCCACCCAGGATATTGGATCCCACGCCGCTTTCCGTGATCCCCAGCAGGACCTCGGATGGGTTTGCGTCCGGCGGAAGATGCTGGACGCTCACGGATACGACGTCGGCTCCGGCCCCCGCGCGAATCCCAACGGCGGCCCGGGGCGCGCGCGAAGCTTCCTGGACAGCGCGCTGGATGCACGGTAGGTCCGATCCAATGCATTGCATCTGACCGTTCACCACCACCTGCGGAGTAAATACGTCCTGGGCGTGAAACGCCCGCCCGTAATCCTGCTGCCGCGACGAAAACAGGGGCGAAGAGAAGCGGTCGCGCCATTCCGCGGAATCCCAGTAATCGACGTGCTCGCCCAGCGTGATCAACTCCGTCGCGTTAAACCACGCGCGGCCTCCGCGTTCGATCTGCGCGAACAGCGTATCGGCGGATACGCAACTGGAGCATCCCTCGGAGGTGAACAACTCCAGCACGACCGGTGTCGGCGGCGTCTGCGGCTGGGGCGTCTGGGCCGGGGCGGACGCGGCCAGGGCCAAACCGGTAAGCCACTTTAAGGACTGCATTCGACTCCTATCATACGCTGACGGAAATCTCGCGGTGGGCGTGCAAGACGGCGCAGCATTCGGCTGTGAATCGGGAAGTGTCGAGCAACCGCTCCTGCACAGTCGCGGCTCGGGGCGGAACGCTAATGTTACTCTAGAATTGTGAGTGCCGAAAAGCTAAAAGACGCTCCCGATCAGGCCCATCCTGCGTCCGGAGCCGCGCCCGAGGCTGCGCCCGCCGATCCGCCTTCCGAGGTGGACAAGCTAGCTGCTGAAAAAGCCGAGTGGCAGGACCGCGCCCTGCGCGTTCAAGCCGAATTCCAGAACTTCCGGCGCCGCGCGGAAAAAGAAAAAGTCGAGCTCCTGGAGTACGCCTCCACCGAGGCCGTCCGGCCCCTGCTAGTCGTGCTGGACGATTTCGAGCGTGCGCTCAAAGCCGAAAGCGCCGACATGGAATACGCCAAGGGCATGGAGCTGATCTATCAGCGCTTCTTCGACGCTCTAAAGAAGCTTGGTCTGGAGCCGATTGATTCTAAAGGCAAGCCCTTCGATCCCCACATGCACCACGCTATCGACACGGTCGAGACGGACGAGGCCCCGGATCACACCGTGCTCGACGAGTTCCAGCGCGCTTACAATTTCAAAGGCAAGCTGCTCCGCCCCGCTATGGTCAAAGTGGCTGTGACGCCGCAGACCAAGTGAACCCCGTGACCAAGCGCGACTACTATGAGGTGCTAGGCGTCGCCCGTGACGCCGACGATCAGGCCATCAAGGGCGCCTACCGGAAACTGGCGCTCCAGCACCATCCCGACCGCAACCCGGGCTCGCACGATGCCGAAGAGAAATTCAAGGAAGCCGCCGAAGCCTATAGTGTCCTGAGCGACTCGCAGAAGCGCGCCGCCTACGACCGCTTCGGCCATCAGGGCGTCTCCAGCGCCGCCGGAGCAGGCTTCGACGCGACCAATTTCCCCGACTTGGGCGACATCCTCAACGACATGTTCGGCTTCGGCGACGTGTTCGGCTCGAACGCCCGCCAGCGCCGGACCCGGCCCCAGCGCGGCGACGATCTGCGCTACGACCTGGAGATTTCCTTTGAGGATTCCATGCGCGGTATGTCCGCCGATATCCAGGTTCCGCGCATGGAAGCTTGCGCCCGCTGCAAAGGCCGCGGCGCCGAGCCCGACGACGGCCTCACCACTTGTCCCACCTGCAAGGGCCGTGGCGAAGTGATCTATCAGCAGGCCTTCCTCCAGGTCCGGCGGGCGTGTATGCAATGCGGCGGGCGCGGCCAGATTGTCCGCCGCCCCTGCAAGGAGTGTCACGGCGAAGGCTATCAGCGCCACGAGCGCAAGCTGAAAGTGAACATCCCGGCCGGCGTCGACACCGGAGTGCAATTGCGTCTCTCCGGTGAAGGGCAACCCGGCAACAACGCCGGCCCGCCCGGCGATCTCTTCGTGGTCATCAAAGTCGCCGAGCACCCTATCTTCGAGCGGCACGATTTCGATCTGCACTGCACCGTGCCCATCAACATCGCGCAAGCGGCGCTGGGCACTACCGTCGATCTCCTGACCTTCGACGGTCTCCAGACTGTCAAGGTGCCCGAAGGAGCCCAGCCCGGTTCGCGCGTGCGGCTAAAGAATCTAGGGGTGCCCCGCCTAAGCGCGAGTGGCCGAGGCGACCTCTACGTGCACCTGGACGTGATCGTCCCGGCTAAGCTCAACCGCGACCAACGCCGCCTGTTTGAGCAGCTCCGCGAAGTCCTTCCCGTGGAGAACGAACCCGCGGAAAAAGGCATCTTGGACAAGGTGAAAGACTACTTCATGTAGTCCGTGTGCCTACGCCATAATTGGTAAGTGCAGAAAGTAGCGATTTTCGGCGGCGGCGGTCAACTGGGCGTCGAATTGAGCGCGCTGTTCCGCCAGTCCGGCTATGAAGTAACCAGCTTCGAGCGCAACACGCTGGATATCACTAACGCCTCCGCCGTCGAACAAGCGCTAGCGCAATTCGATCCCGCGGTAGTCCTGAACGCCGCCGCCTACAACCAAGTGGATCTCGCCGAGCAGGAACCCGGCGCCGCGTTCCAGGTCAATGCGCTCGCCGTGCGCAATCTCGCAGTCGCCTGCCGCCAGGTCGACGCGAAGCTGGTGCACTTCTCCACCGATTACGTCTTCGACGGCCAAGCCGGACGCGCCTATCGCGAAGAAGATCGCACCCATCCGCTGGGCGCCTACGCCGTCTCGAAACTCGCCGGGGAGCTCTACGCCAGCGCCTATCTCGACCATCCGCTGATCCTCCGCACCTCCGGCGTATACGGTCCCGGCGGCATGCACACCGCGCGGGGCAATTTCGTGGAGCTGATGCTGCGCCTGGCCAAGCAGAACCAGCCCATCCGCGTAGTCGAGGATCACGTGGCCTCGCCCACCTACGCGCCCGCCCTGGCGCGCGTGACGCTCGATCTGGTCCGCAACAACGTCGATGGGATCGTTCACGCCGGCGGAGGCGTCCCTATTTCCTGGTTCGACTGGGCGGGCAAGATCTTCGCGGCCGCCGGCGTCAAGCCCCAGCTTAAACCCACCAACGAGCGCGAATTCCGCGCCGCCGCACGCCGCCCCAAGTACTCGGCGCTAGCTAACGCGCGCCTGGAAACGCTGGGGATCGACCCCATGCCCCCGCTCGACGAAGCGATCCGCGAATACCTCGCCGCACGGGAGCGCCACGCAGCCGCAAGAATCCCGTAACCTGGCAGCACGCAAGACGTATCATTGTAGTGAGGTTCCCCATGCTCAAACGCTTGTCCGTACCGATAATCTTGATGGCAGCTTGCTGCTCGCTACTCGCGATCGAAGAACGCCACGGCTTTTTCGAGGGCGTGGTTCAGAAGTTGGACGAAGGCACTAAGACCGTAGTCATCAAAGTGGGCGACGGTACCGAACACACCCTGCACTTCATCAAGAAAACCAGCGTTCACGGCGGGGAAGACATCGCTGCCGGCGCCAAGGAAACGTTCCATGGACTGAAAGTGGGGAGTGAAGTCGCGGTCCACTACACCGCCAAAGGCGCGGTGGAAACCGCCGATGAGTTCGACCGGGTCGGCAAAACCGGGCTGAAAGCCACCGAAGCCACGGTCACCGGGATCGACCGCGGCGCCAAGACCCTGTCCGTCAAAGCCGCCGACGGCACGGTCGAAACCTACCGACTGACTGACCAGGCCGCCAAGGACGCCGGCAAAGGCATCGAGAAAGGCGCCGAAAAATCCGCCAAAGTTACGGTCTACTATACGGAGGAAGCCGGCCACAAAGTAGCCCACTTCTTCAAAGGAAACTGACCCCGGTCAGAACATCAGGTACACGCCCTCGCGAATCCCATTAGGCACCGCGGTGTTCGCGTTCATCTCCAGCACGAACCGCGCCAAGTGGCGGCCGCCGTACGTCGTGCACTCTCGCGCGCTCTTCAAGGTGCACGGCGGAGCGCTCGGGTACACCTCCACCACCTTGTGCTGCTCGTCCATCCACACGATGTCCACGGGGAACTTCAGGTTGTAGGTCCAATACTGATACTTGTCCATCTTGGTGTGCAGGAACAGCATGCCCCGGTCGGCTGCCAGTTTCTCGCGAAACATCAAGCCGCGTGTTATGTCCAGGTCGCGGTACACCGTCTCCGCGCGGATTTGCTTGCCGTTGGGCAGAGTCACGACGGTGAAGGCGAGATCGTCCTGCTTGTCCGCATTGGCGCACCCACCTAACGCCAGCGCGAGCATCATCGCGCTCCAGGCACACCCCGCACGCTGCATCGGCTTTGACAACATTTCCTATGGACCGTATCTCCTAGTGTAACCTCCAACCTTTTCGATGTTCATTCACGTGCGTTAACGGCCGAAAAAAAGACCCGCTCTGCCCCGACATTCGCCGGATTGAGCAGGTCTCTTGGTGTTCTGGAGATGCGGAAAGCCTACTTGCTAACCACGGGCAGAGTGCCTGCAATCGTCGTCGCCGACGCGCTGCACACCGGGTGTCCCCATCCGCTCGGGCTGACGCCCGGCATCTGGCCCGGCTGGGAAGTGATGTCGTACACGATATTGTCCGGCCGGGTCGCGTCGCCGCTCACGCCCGCGGGTACGTAGTCGAGCACAAGTCCGTGCCGCGTTCTCCAGGCAATGTTGTGATCGGCGCAGGAAGAATCGCCGCTCACCCCGATCGCCCCGATCAGCACTTTCTGCGCATTGTACAGGGCCAGGCCTCCACCGAACACGTTCACGCCGCCGATCTTGCCGCCCACCATCGGGTCGTTAGGCTGACCATAGTTGGCCGAGTTGCCGCCATAAGCGACCTCGGTGTCCACCGGGTTGCTGGCCTGCAAACCGTACAGGCTGCCGCCCGGCTGCACGGCGGTGTACAGATTCGCGGTGGAGAGCGCCAACGCGGGTAAACTGAAGGCATTCGCAGTATTGGCCTTCTGCGCCGAAATCACGCGGCTCCCGGGCCATTGATCCCCGCGGTCCGTGCCCGTGAAGGCCACCGCGCATACGATGCCGTCGCGATTCACGACGGTGGCCCACATGTTCAGACCAAAGCCGCCGTTAGACTGGGCTTGCGCCAGCTTCAACTGCGCTTTCAACGCCGACTGGGAGGGCAGAGCGCTACACGCGTTGCCGTTGCCATTGTTTCCGTCGTCGTCCGCGCGCAGCGCCGTACCGGAGACGAGTATCAGACCGGCCAGGGCCAGCGAAAATCCAAAACTACGCCTAAGTGTCATTGATTTGCAATTCCTTCCGCCCGAGTGGGCAATTTGAGATGGGTCCACAAGCAGCCAAATTCCCGCCCCGAATTCTCGCCCTGGACGATAACGCCCCACGATACTACCAGCACTTCGTTTTCTTGTCCAGGTTCATTTTGAGGTTGCGTTGGAATCGACCTGAATCTCACCAAACGCTATACTAGTAATCTCCCCCGGGATTGGATCGAGGTCGAGGACCAAGCCCTAATGGCTGCACCGTTTGTTCATCTGCATTGCCACACCGATTACTCCCTTCTCGACGGGGCTTGCGAAATCACTCAGTTGATGGACCTGGTGTCCGAGCAGAAGATGCCCGCCGTGGCGATGACGGATCACGGCAACCTGTTCGGCGCGGTCGAGTTTTATAACGAAGCTCGCAAGCGCGATATTCTTCCCGTCATCGGCTGCGAAGTGTACGTTGCGCAGCAGGGGCACACCGTCAAGAGCGACACTAATCGCTACAACCACCTGGTGTTGCTGTGCGAAAACCAGGAGGGCTACCGCAACCTGATCCAGCTGGTCTCCACCGGCTACCTGGATGGGTTCTACTATAAACCGCGCATCGACAAAGACCTGTTGTCTCGGCATTCCAAGGGTTTGATTGCGCTCTCGGCTTGCCTGCGCGGAGACATCAACGAGACGCTGCTCGCCGACCGTTACGAAGAAGCCCGTACGCTGGCCTATCAGTACAGCGATCTGTTCGGGCCCAAGAATTTCTTCTTGGAGCTGCAGAACCACGGGCTTGACGCCGATTCGCGCGTGCTGCCGCTGATTCACCGGCTCTCGACCGACACCGGCATTCCGCTGGTGGTCACCAACGATTCGCACTACCTGCACCAGGATGACGCCCGCGCGCATGAGGTGATGCTGTGCATCCAAACCGGCAAGACCATGTCGGACCTGAACCGGATGCGCTTCGAGCAGCCGGCCTTCTACATCAAGTCGCGCGATGAGATGATGGCGCTGTTCGGTGAGGTCGAGCACGCGCTTGACCGCACCTGGGACATCGCCCAGCGCTGCCAACTCAAGCTCGATCCGGTGGCGGAGCCGTTCCCGAAGTTTCCGATTCCCGAAGGCCACTCCGCCGACACTTATTTTGAAATCGTCGCGCGTCAGGGGTTCGAGAAGCGCCGCGCTCGCCTGGAAGGCCTGGCCGCGCAAGGCAAGCTCCAACACGACTTGGCCGAGTACGCCGAACGACTGGATCGCGAGATCCAGATGATCCAGCAGATGAAATTCTCGGGGTACTTTCTGATCGTCTGGGACTTCATCAGCTTCGCCAAGAAAAAGGGAATTCCCGTCGGGCCAGGCCGCGGCTCGGCCACCGGCAGCCTGGTGAGCTGGGCCATGGAGATCACCGATATCGATCCGCTGGCTTACGGCCTGATCTTCGAGCGCTTCCTGAACCCCGAGCGCATTTCCATGCCCGACATCGACATCGACTTCTGCACCCGCGGTCGCGGCGAAGTGATTCAATACGTCACCGAAAAGTATGGCCGCGAGCAGGTGGCGCAGATCATCACTTTCGGAACTCTGGGGGCGCGCGCGGCCATCAAAGACGTGGGGCGCGTGCTGGACATGAGCTACGCCGACGTGGACCGGATCACTAAGCTGATCCCCGGCATGCCGCTCAATATCACGCTCAAAGCGGCGCGTAAGATGGAGCCGCAGATCGATGAGCTGGCGGCCAAGGAACCGCGTCTCAAAGAAGTGCTGGACGTGGCCAATCGCCTGGAGGGCATGGCGCGCAACGCCAGCGTGCACGCGGCGGGAGTGGTGATCTCTCCGGCGCCGCTTAAGGAACTCGTCCCGCTGTACAAAACCAACAAGGACGAAATTGTCACCCAGTACGACATGGTGGGCCTGGAAAAGCTGGGCCTGCTCAAGATGGATTTTCTGGGGCTGACAACGCTCACCATCATCGAAGACACCTTGAAATTGATCGACCGGCACCGCGGCGTGAAACTGCGCGTGGAGGATCTGCCGCTCGACGACGCCCAGACGTACCAGTCCATTTTCAGCAAAGCTCTTACCAGCGGCATCTTCCAGTTCGAGTCGGCGGGCATGCGCGACATTTTGCGCCGCTACCAGCCCGACCGCCTGGACGATCTGATCGCACTCAACGCGCTGTACCGTCCCGGCCCGATGGACATGATCGACGACTTCATCGACCGCAAACACGGCCGTAAGGAAGTCACCTACGATTTCCCGGAGCTGAAGGACATTCTGGAGGAATCTTTCGGCGTCATCGTCTATCAGGAGCAGGTCATGCAGATCTCCAACCGCCTGGCGGGATACTCGCTGGGCGAGGCCGATCTGTTGCGCCGCGCCATGGGAAAAAAGAAGGCCGAGGAGATGGCCAAGCAACGGACCCGGTTCCTGGAAGGCGCCAAGGCCAAGGGACATTCACACCGGAAGGTCGAAAAGATCTTCGATCAGATGGCCAAGTTTGCCGGTTACGGGTTCAACAAGTCGCACTCGGCGGCGTACGCGTACTTGGCGTACGTGGTCGCGTATCTAAAAACGCACTACCCGCTGGAGTTCATGGCCGCGCTGCTGACGTCGGAATCCGGGACCACCGCCAAGGTTGTCAAGTACATCAACGAGTGCCGGGAAATGGGCATCCGCGTGTTGGCGCCGGATGTGAACACCTCCGAGCTTACGTTTACGCCCGTCACGACCGGCGAACAGCAGGGCATCCGGTTCGGGCTCGGCGCCATCAAGAACGTTGGCTCTTCCGCCGTCGACTCCATCGTGGCCGCGCGGGCCGAAGGTGGTCCCTTCCGCACCCTCTACGATTTTTGCGAGCGCGTGGATTTGGGCGCGGTCAACCGGCGCATGATCGAGAGCTTCATTCGTGCCGGTGCGTTGGACGCGCTGGGCGGCTCGCGCGCGCAACAATTCGCGGCGCTCGACGCAGCGATGGAGACCGGGGCCAGGGCGTGGAGAGATCGTGCCAGCGGACAATCGGGTCTTTTTGCGGAACTGCTGCAGCAGCAGGCGCCGGCCGAGCATCCTTTGCCTAAGGTCCCCGACTGGCCGGCCAAGGACAAGCTCGCCGGAGAGAAAGAAACGCTCGGGTTCTACATCACCGGTCATCCTCTGGATCAATACGCCGACAAAGCCAAAGAGCTGGCGTCGCACGACAGTTCCGCGCTTGAAGGACTCGCTAAGAACGCCGAAGTCGCTCTGTGCGGAATCCTCACTGGAGTCCAGCGGCGTCGCAGCAAGGAAGGCAAGGTGTGGGCCTCGATGCAGATTGAGGATCTGGTGGGCGCGGTCGAGGCCATGGTGTTCTCGACGCAGTATGAGCGCCTGCTGCCGCTGCTGGAGGAAGATCGCGCAGTCCTGGTCCGCGGGCTGGTGCTGCCGGAGGAAAATGCTCCGCCTAAGATTTCCGTTCAGGACATTGTTCCGCTCGAAAACGCGCGCCTGGATCTTCCGCGGCTCATTTCCATTCGCGTCCCGTTAAACGGATCCTCGGAGAATAACCGCGCTTCCGCCTTGCACGATCTGTTCGTCCGGAAGCCTGGAGAAACCGAAGTCCGGTTGCGGCTGGAGAAGAGCCGCGACTTCTCGGTTATCCTGGACATAGAGATCAAGGTTCGGCCCGACAAGGAATTCCGCGCTGAGCTGGCTCGCATCTGCGGGGCTGAAGCGATGGAAGTGATGGCCAACTAGCGATGCCTACAATCGACGCCAACTTGTGGGGCAGGTTGGCAACCTGCGGCGGGCTGCTAACCCGCCCACTGAAGCTGCCGCAATGCCGCCCAGCGCCGGTTGCCAACCGGCGCGCAGGATGCCATCCTGCCCCACAAGCGTAATGGCGGATTCTCAAGCCCCTATAGTTTCGAACCCCAGTTGGGAGCGCGTGCAGCTCGCGCGCCACGCCAAGCGCCCGCACGCGCTCGATTACATCCAGCGTCTGGTCACCGATTTCACCGAACTGCACGGCGACCGCGCTTACGGCGACGACCACTCCATCGTGGCCGGGATGGGCTGGCTCCAGGCAACGCCTGGGGAGAAGTCGGACCAGAAGCCTGTCATGCTGATCGGCCAGCAAAAAGGGCGCGACACCAAGCAGAAGTTGTTCCGCAATTTCGGCATGCCTAAGCCCGAGGGCTACCGCAAGGCCCTGCGGCTGATGGAACTGGCGGCGAAGTTTTCGCGGCCCGTGATCACGCTGCTCGACACCCCGGGAGCCTATCCCGGCATCGACGCCGAAGAGCGCGGCCAGGCCGAAGCCATCGCCCAAAACCTGCGCGAGATGTCGCGGCTGGGCGTGCCCGTCATCGTGGTAGTGATCGGCGAAGGCGGCAGTGGAGGCGCTCTCGCCATGGGCGTCGGTAATCGCATTTATATGCTCGAAAACGCCGTCTACAGCGTGATTTCGCCGGAGAGCTGCGCCGCCATCATCTATCGCGACTCGACTAAGGCGCCTATGGCTGCCGCGGCGCTCAAGATGACTGCGCCCGATCTGCTGGAACTCGGCATCATCGACGGCATCGTGCCCGAGCCGCCGGGGGGCGCGCACAACGATCCGGACGCCGCCGCCGAAGCCTTGCGCGGCACCTTGCGCGAAGCGCTCCAATGCCTGGGTTCGATGAGCCCGCAGGAATTGATCGACGATCGCTACGACAAATTCCGCCGCATGGGATCGTTTTTTACGGACGCCCCTAACGGAGATCATGTATGACAGGACCGGTAGGCATGACCGAACCGGCACGGAAAGAGCCAGCATGAAGAAGCCAGTTCTCTTCGGAATCCTGTTCTTTCTGCTGGTGCTGGGGGTACTGGTCTACTCCAGCATGAACCTGTCCGGGAAGCGGGTGGAAGTGTGCGTGGCGTTTCGTGGGGCCACCGCCTGCCGGACTGCCTCGGGCTCCACGGAGGAATTCGCTCTGCGGACCGCTACCAGCAATGCGTGCGCGCAGATCGCCTCCGGCGTGACCGATTCGATCGCGTGCGAGAACGCGCCCCCGGTGAAAATCACCTGGCTCAAGTGACCATCCCGGCATCTTGGCTTTGCGGAAGCGTAGATTGTGTTCGGCCTACGTCCGTGTGTGCGTCCGCCGCATGAAATTCCGGACTGACTCTTTGTGCGGCTGTTCCGGTTCGGTTGCCGCCACGGCGGTTGGCTCGGACTCTTCAGGGGGCGCTGCCAAAGCATTCGCTAGTGTTGCCAGGGGCGTGTCCGCCCCATTTGGCGTATCTGCCCCATTTTTAGACGTGTCATTCTTAGACCCGTCATTCTTAGACGCGTCATTCTTGGACGCGTCATTCTTGGACGCGGCGAGCGCCGCGGGCTTGATGAAAGGCATCACCGCTTCCGGCGCGGGCCGATTATTCTCGAGGTAGTCCATCCCCTCCACCGTGATGAGCAGGCTGCTTTTGTCGTCCTGACCGGCGAGTCCCCGCTGTTTCAGATACCAGAGCGCGAAGTTCAACTCCGCCTCAGTCGAACGCAGGCTGCCTTCGACCTGCCGCATGGACAGGCTGGGCGTGAACGGCTTGGTGCGCCGGCGGTCGTATAAAAGGCACAGCAGCGCCACGCGCAGATTGGTCTCCCGCCCCAAAGCATCAAAGAACGCCGAGCCGCTGAATTTGGGGAGGCCGTCGTCCTTGTCCACGCCCTTCAGCTTGTCGAACTCCTTACGGAGGGCGGGGTCCGCCAACACCTCGAACGCCATGTTCACGGCATCGAACTTGGCTTGATCGCCGGTGTCCGGATTGCCTGGATTATATTTCTCGGCGGCCTTGGTGTAGGCGGCCTGGATGGCATCGGAATCGGATTTGGGGTCCAGCCCCAAAAGGGCGTAGTGGTCTTGAAATTTTCCTGCAAGCGGTGCTGACATGGGTTTTCTGTACACCCATCGGCAGAAACCCGCCGCTCGATCAGACCCCGCGGAGGGTTGAATTTGGAGGCCGGATCGTCTATGCTACCTGAGGTTGCTCTCCGGGTCGAGACGATGTTTTACGCTACGTTTTGCGCATTGGCCGCCCTCGTCGGCGCGCTTCCGCTCGGCGCGGAGACGCCAATTACCCCGCCCCTTACCGTCATCCTGGACTTTAAGCAAGCTGAATCCAATCTTGTCGTCGAGGAAATGAAGCGGGCTACCGAGGAGCTTCTGTCAGGCTCCGGTGTGCAGCTCACGTGGAGGATGCGTTCCGAGATCGGCTCGGAGACGTTCGCGGAGCTGGTGCTGGTCACCTTCCGTGGAACCTGTTCGATCGACGCTGCGACACCGCGAACCGCGGTGTCCGGGCCGTTGGCCTCAGTCCACGTCGTCGACGATCGGGTTCTGCCGTTCGCCGACGTGTACTGCGATCAGGTCGCTTCGGTCACGCGTGCCGCGATGACCCGGGCGGACCTTTGGAACGCCGATCAGGAGATGGGACGGGCGCTGGCGAAGGTTCTGGCTCACGAATTGATGCACATGATCACCAAATCCGCGGTGCACGGCGCGGCGGGCGTCGCTAAGGCGGCTCTGAGCGGGCGGCAGCTTCTGGATCAAGGCACGACGATGGAGCCGGACGATCTGGATCGTATCCGCGAAGAAGCCTTCCGCTAACGCAAGCCGGTCACGGGTTCGAGATCGTTTTCCTCCACGGGGCGCCACGTATCAGCCCAACGAGCATTCGCTCGACCTGACGCGCGCCCACGTGATCGAATTGAACCAAGCGTTTATTTCTATGGGCGGTAAGCTGCAGAAGATCGCGCTTCCCGACTTCACAGTAGCCCCTCGTGTCGCGAATCCCGCGCCGCCAGTCACGCCGCCCACTGCTCGCGGCGCCACTTCGACGAGCCCCTGAGCGCGGGCGACGCAGTAGGCCGTTTAATCCGGGTCCGCTGCAAGCTCCCGATCGAGCCACGCCATGTAGGTCTCCGAACCTTCGACTACCTGTAGGGCGATCACTTCCGGGACCTCGTAGGTGTGCAATCGAGCGATTTCGGCGCGCAGGGAGGGGAACAGCCCGCGCCGCGATTTGATCACCAGGAGCCACTCGGGCGAGTCTTCGATGGAATCCTTCCAGCGGTAGATGCTGCGCGCGCCGGCGATGATGTTGACGCAGGCGGCCAGGCGTTTCTCCACCAGTCCGCGGGCCACCTGCACGGCCTCGTCCTCGGAATCGCAGGTGGACAGCACCACGATTTTGTCGGTCATTTCTTGGGGGCGTCGGCCTTCGCTGGATTGGTCGGGGCGGGATCGGCTTTCGACGGACTGGGCCACTTGGCGATGCGCTTCCGCAGCGCATCCGCGTCCTTGGCGTTCTTGTCCAGCTCCAGATACTTGGTGTAGGCTTCGAGCGCGGTGCTGAAGTCGCGGAGCTTTTCGCTGGTTTCGCCGAGCTTCAGGAAGCCTTCGGCCGCGCCCGGGTCCCACAGCGTGGCTTCCAGATAGCGTTTCTGGGCCGCGCGATAATTGCCCTTCTTGTAATAGAAGTTGCCGGTGGTGATCTCCTTCTGCGCCTGGATCGGATTCAGCGCGTACTCCTTCGGCTTGAGCGTAACGTCTTCTTCGGGCGGCTCCTGCTCGGCGGCCGCGGGCGGCGCCGGCGCCTGCTGGCCACGCAGGAAACCGCTCAAGAAACCGTTCAGCAGCAGAGCTATGAGGAGTGCGCGTGCCACAATTAAAGTATAGATCCCCTCTCCCAGTTGCGCGAAAAAGCGGCGGAATTGCCGCCCTTGCCGGGCGTGTATCTGTACAAGGACGCGCACGGAACCGTACTCTACGTGGGCAAGGCCAAGAACCTGCGCAACCGCGTCCGCAGCTATTTTAACGTCGACCGCCTGGCGGAGATGAAGACCGGCACGCTGATCGGCGAGGCGCGGGACATCGACTTCATCCAGGTCGACAACAACAAGGAAGCGCTGGCGCTCGAAAACAATCTGATCAAGCAGTGGAAGCCGCGTTTCAACATCCTGCTGCGCGACGACAAGACCTACCCGTACATCAAGCTCACGGCCGAGAAGTACCCGCGGGTGTACGTTACCCGGAGGCTGCGCAAGGACGGGTCCACGTATTTCGGGCCGTACTTCCCGGGCAACCTGGCGCACCGGCTGGTGCACTTCATTCACCGCCACTTCAAAGTGCCTTCCTGCAATGTGGATCTGACGCGCAAGCACACGCATCCGTGCCTGGAGTATCACATTCACCGCTGCCACGGGCCGTGCGTCGAGGGACTGGTCACCGACGAACGCTACGCCGAAGCGGTGCGCGACGTCCGCCTGTTCCTGGAAGGACGCCACAAGGACCTGGCCCGCGAACTGCGCGCACGCGTCGAGGACGCCAGCGCCGCGACACGCTACGAAGAGGCCTCCGCGTTGCACGAATTGCTGCGTACGGTGGATGAAGTGGCCGAAAAACAGAAGATGGCCGCCGCCGAGGGCAGCGACACCGACATCTTCGCCTATTACGCCGAGCCGCCCCTGGTGGCCGTGAACTTGTTTCACCTGCGCCACGGCCACATCGTCGACCGGCGCGAGTATTTCTGGGAGGATCAGCACGCCTTCGATCCGCCGGAGTTTTTTTCGTCGTTGCTCAAGCAGGTGTATCTGAACGATCCCTACGTGCCGGCGCTGATTCACGTGCCGTTGGAATTTGAAGACCGCGAATTATTGGAAGAGTTTCTCTCCGAACAGCGCGGCCGCAAAGTGGAGATCCACACGCCCCAGCGCGGGCAGAAGAAAGCCATGCTGGCGCTGGTCGAATCCAACGCCCAGCACAGCTTCGAGAGCCGCTTCCGGGTGATGAAACCGTCCTCCAAGGCGATTCAGGAAGCCCTGCGCGACGCGCTGAGTCTCGAACATCCTCCCCGCCGCATCGAATGCTTCGACATTTCCCACATTCAGGGCACCGACAAAGTAGCCAGCATGGTGGTGTGGGAAGACGGGCGCATGAAAAAATCCGACTACCGCAAGTTCATCATCCGCACCGTCGAAGGCAACGACGACTTCGCCTCCATGCGGGAAGTAATCACGCGGCGTTACGGTCGGCTGCAGGAAGAAGGCGTGGCGCGCCCCGGGCTGGTGCTTGTGGATGGAGGCTTGGGCCAGCTCCATTCGGCCGCGGCGGCGCTCGAAGAGTTGGGCATCACCGATCAGCCTCTAGCGGCGATCGCCAAGCGTGAAGAGTGGATTTACGTGTACGGGCAGGAAGACGAACCGGTAGTGCTGGACAAGTTTTCCCCGGTGCTGCACCTGGTTCAAACCGTGCGGGATGAAGCCCATCGCTTCGCGGTAACCTTCCACCGCGCCCGCCGCGGCGCCGCCCGCATGCGCGGCGAGTTGCTTCAAGTGCCGGGGATCGGAGAGAAGACCGCCGCCAAGCTACTGCGCCACTTCGGCAGCCTGGAGCGCATCCGCGAAGCTACCCATGAAGAACTGGCTGCGGTTGCAGGTCCGGCCGCGGCGCGCAAGCTGTCGGAAGCCGCAAAGCCCACGGCTTAATCTCTGACTGGCGACCGTTGACAGATCTAAAATAGCTCGCCGATCTGCTTGGCGGCCTCGCGCGCTTCCAGATGAATGAGTCCAGCATTGCCGCCCTGGGGACTGACCACGGCCAGCACGGCCTTGGCTCCCGCCGAGTAGACGAACAGCGCGCCGTCGTCGGCCTGTACGGAAACCTCGCCCAGAGTGCCGGCGCTCATGCTTTCACTGATGCGGCGGCCCAAGCTGGATGCAGCGGCGGCCATCGCGGCCACCCGGTTCGGATCGGCTCCGTTGGATAGCGAATGCGCAATGGGCAGCCCTTCATTGGATGCCAATAGAACGCCCTTAAGTTCCGGGATGGCGTTGCGCAGGGATTCGATTTGGCTCTTCAATGCCTCGACTTTTGCCATGCAATTCTCCTTCTATAAATCGCGCACAAGAGGCTTACGCCCTGTGCGCTCCTTCTCGCTTGGCGCACCACGGCCTCGCGCCGGTGCGCTCCCTTGTCAATCGCGCAGAAGGGACTCACGCCTGTGCGTCCCTGGTTGCGGCTCCCGCGGATCTTGTTGATTCACCTTTGTGGGTCAGCACTCAAGAAGATCGTCGCGTAGGGAAAGAACTTTAGGGCTGGTCGCGAGGTGAATCACTTAGTGTCCATTAGGGGGTTCTCCTACGCCAGGACCCTCTGCCGCCGGTCCCCGCAGCCGGTGGGTCGCCCGGTTCGCGGCCGGGCTCCCTGAGGTGAATCTCCCAAGGTTTGCTAAGGTGTTCGCCCGAAAACCCCGACTTAAGTGCTTTACCGCATAAAAAGCACTACGCAGCCCTTTAGCCTAGAGCAGAAAAGGCCGATTGAGATGACATGCGGTGCTTGTACTGCGGCAAGGGACTTGCGCTCCTCAAACGGCTTCGCGGCGGCGGGGAGTTTTGTTCAGAAGCGCACCGTCTCAAGTACCAGGAGGAGTATAACCAACTGGCGTTGAGCCGCCTGCTGCAGGCCCAGCCTCCCGAGGAGCCCGCCGCGGCGGGTGAAGCAGCCCAGAACGGCCAAGTCCGGAACCACGTGGGCTTGAACGGCCTGAACGGAACCGGCTCGGACGCCCACACGGAGGGTTCCGATCTCCTCCCGGTCTCCGCACCCGCTGCGCCGAGCGGTGCGCCTGCACAGGTCCCACCGTCGCAGGTCCGGCCGGCGCCAGTCCGATCAGCGCCGATGGCGCCCGCGACCGCGACTGTGGATCGCCCGCTCGAGCCGGCTCACGCGCCCGAACACGCTGAGACAGCTTCGCAACCGGAGATCCACCCTGAGATCGACGCCCCGGCGCCAATGGCCGGATTTGTCGCGGAACTACCTCAGCCGCAGCAGGCGGAAACGCCGGCTCTGATCATCCCCGGCCTGTATTTCAGCGTGGTCGTGCGTCCGGAGCAGCCACGGCACGAGCCTGCGGTGGCGCCGCGCGCGTCAGAACCCGGGTCGGAGCCCGGTTCACAGCATTCTTCTGCGACGGACGAAGCGCCTGTCTGGGCCGGAGCGGTGGCCCTCGCGATTCCCGCGCATAGCTCCGATTTCGGCCCCGCCATCCGGTCGTCGGGTGTGGAAGTGCGGGAGTCCGCCCGCATGACGCCGGTTACGACGCCCGCCGCGGTGATGGAGTTGCACACCTGCGGGCCGGGCGGCGGTCAGCCGGGCTCGAGTGTGTCGGACGGGGCGGACCCGCAGTGGGCGCGCCGCAACCACCCTCTGGGTTTTTCCATTCCGCCCGTGGCTCCCGGTCCCATAACCGCGCCTTGGATGGAGGCGGCGCAGGAGTTTGATCCGCTGCCAATCGAGCTGGGAGACCTGGCCCGCCTGGCCTTCTCGACCGAGGGATTCACCGAGACTCCCATCGCCGGGGATCCCTTGCCGCCTCCGCTGCCGGCCCATGCGCCCGCCGCTACACCAGCCCCCCCTTCAACCTCGGCCCTTTCAGCCCTCGCCCCTTCAGCCCTCGCCCCTTCAAACACGGAGGAGTCCGAGCCGCAACGTGCGCCCTCCGCGCCGATGTCGATCGAACGGCAGCGTCATGAGCCCTCGTCGGCCGTGCGGGCCGAGGTTGAGCCGGTACGCGCGGCGGGAGTGCAAATCGATCGGGCGTTCCTCCAATCGTTGACCAGCCTGGAGCTCACGCCCGCGCAGACGGCGCTGCCAACGCCCGCCGGAGAACCGACTGTGCCGCAGGATGCCGCCCGTGCCGGCGCACCGGCCGAGATCACGCCGCCTGCTTCGGCCGCGCCCGAGTTCCCGGTACCGGAGCGGGTGACACGGCCGCTGCCGCTCACGCTGCACGGCTTTCCGCCCGGACGCGGAAAGGCAGCCCAGATCTACAGCGCCGCGTTGCGCGCAGTTCCGGAGATTCAAATCCCGTCCACGGGCGCGCTCCCCTTGCGTCCCGTCATGGTGTTCGGCCCGGCGCTGGCTGCGCCGGCCGCCTCGGCCGTAGCGTCCCCCGCGCCTTCCTCTCCGGGAACACCGGCTCCGGCCGGTGACGACAAGATCAAATCCGCCCGAACGCCGGCTCCGGGAGCGGCTGCGGAGGAAACCGCGAAAGCCCGAATCGACTCGCGGCCCACGCTGCGCAAACCGCTAAGGCCGGGCGAGCGGGTTAGCGAAGCCGTCAAGCCCGATGCCGCCAAGCCGGACGCCGCCAAATTGCGCCGCATCGAACCTTCCGCGGCTGCCGACGTCTCCGCGGGCAAGCCCATCCCGTCGCCGGCGGCGAAACTCGCCAAAGTCGAAGCGGCCGATCCCAAGCTGGCGGCGAAGACCGACCGCAAGCCCGAATCCAAGACCGAGATCAAACCGGAATCCAAGCCCGAACCGAAATCCGAAGTGAAGTCCGCGCCCAAACCAGAGCCCAAGCGCGGGGTCGCGCCTCCGGCTCCAGCTCAACCCGCAGACAGCTTCGATTTGGGCCTGCCGAGTCTCCAGGTCGACGGAGGCTCGAAATCGCGCATGCCGGCGCCGGCGGTGTTGGTGGCGGTGCTGGCAGTGGCTGGAGCGATCGGCGCGGGCGTCTACCTGATGGGCGGCAAGAGCACGAAACCAGCACCGGTGGTTTCCGGTGCTCCGGTCAGCGACGTGGTGGAAGCCGGAACGCTCTCTGTAGGAGAAGCGGGATGGATCGAAGATTGGGCGCCCCAGCCACCCAACCCGAAAGTGTTGCGCGTGCTCTCCATCCTGCGCGGGTCGCTGCCGCTGAGCGACTACCGCATGGAATTCGAGGCGCAGATCGAATCCAAAGCGCTGGGCTGGGTGTACCGCGCGCTCAACCCCAAGAACTATTACGTCACCAAGCTGGAGATCGTGAAGCCGGGCATCGAACCAACCGTGGAGGTCGCGCATTTCGCGATGATCGACGGGGAAGAGCAGACGCGCTCCCACACGCCCCTGACCGTCAAGGTGCGGGTGGACACCTCCTACAAAGTCCGCTTCGAAGCCCTGGGCGACCGCTTCACAACCTATGTGGAGGGCCAGAAAGTGGATGAGTGGACGGATAACCGCATTGGCCGGGGCGGCGTGGGCATGTATCGGGAACGCGGCGAAAGCGCTCTGCTCAAAGGCACGGTCCGCATGACCCTGATCGCGAAAAAGAAATAGAAGCGCAGGCAGCAAGCGCCGGGAGGAAGTAAACCAGCATGCCGCAAGACACGCCCGCGGGCAGCGAAAACATCCTGTTCATCGACGACGAGTTGGTCGAGAGGCTTATGCGGGGGGACGCCCCGGCACCCGCTGCGCAAGGGGACAAGAAACCCCGGCCGGCGGTGGCCGGGGCCTTGGCGAACGCCGTAAAGTTGGCCTCGTCGGGCCGGCAGGATGACGCGATCCGGGAACTCGAAGCGGCGGCGGGACGGGGCGAAAACCCAGCCGAAGTCCAGTCGGCGCTGGGTCACCTGTATTTTGAAAAGCAGAAATGGGACCAGGCCGCGCGCGCCTATCAGACGGTCATCGGCGCGGATGCCGGGCACCTCACGGCGCACTACAACCTGGGCCTGTGTCTGGAACGCCAGGGGCGCTTCGAGGAAGCTTCGAAAGAATTTGAATCCGCCGCGGGCATCGACCGGAAGAGGTGGCAGGCGCACCTGGGGCGGGGATTGTGCCTGCTGCAGTTGGGCCGCCCGGAAGAAGCGCTGCCGAGCCTGGAAGCGTCGCTCGAAGGCGGCGCGGATCAGGACCGGGCGCAGTTCGGGAAAGCGGTGGCGCTGCATCGGCTGGGCAAGCTGGACGAGGCTGGTCAGGCCTACGCCAAGCTGCTCCCGGCCAACTCCAGTTCCCCCGAGCTCCTGTCCAATCTGGTGGCGCTGTCTGCCGCGCGCAAGGACGACGCCAAGATCAAGGAATACGGCGAACGGTTGCTCAAAGTGCGGCCACAGTCGCGGGCGGCCTTGGAAGCGCTGGCGGCGGCGGCGCTGGCCCGCAGCGACTACAGCGCAGCGGTCCAACAATGCTCGCAATTGGTGAAAGTGGCCGCGGACTCCTACACCGGCTGGTTCAACCTGGGTTTGGCGTTCCAAAGAACGGGCCGCCTGGAACAGGCCGCTAACGCCTATCGCGAGGCCGTCCGGGTTCGCCCCGAGGCTCCCGAAGCCAATGCCAATCTGGGCGCGGCGCTGCAGGAGCGGGGCGATCTGGCCGGCGCGCGCCAAGCCTACCAACGGGCGCTGGCCGCCTCGCCCGACCTTCCGGGGGCGCTGTGGAATCTGGCGCTGCTGGCCGAGCGCGAAGGGCAGAGCCAGGAAGCCGAAGCGTGCCTCGCCAAGCTGGTGGCGGCCAAACCCGATTGGGAGGACGCGGCCTTTCGCCTGGGCTTCCTGCAATTGCAACGCGGAGAATTCGCCGGCGCCGTGGACAGCTTCGAGTTGTGCCTGAACAAGCGCAAGGACTGGCTGGAGGCCCTGCTCAACCTCGGCCTGGCGTGCTGGAAGTTCGAAGATCTGGATACGGCCGCCGACACCTACAAACGGGTCCTGTCGCTCCAGCCGGCCAACGCGTCACCCAACAAGGACGCCCTCCGCGCACTGCTGGCGATCGCCATCGAGCGCAAGGATCACCAGCAGGCGTTGGAGTGGTATCGCAAACTGGCCAGCTTAGGCGCGCCGCCGCTGGAACTCTCCTACAATCTAGGGTTGCTGCTGCAAGCCGCGGGGCAAGAGGAACCAGCCGCCGAGTGTTACCGGGCGGCCCTAGCCGGCAAGCCCGACTTTTCCGAAGCCCTGCTGAATCTGGGGCACGCTCTGAAGGCCCTCGGCAAAGACGACGAAGCCCGCCAGGCGTGGAGCAAAGCGGTGGAAGCCGAGCCGGCGCTGGCGGGAAAATATTTTAACTGAGAGAAGACAGAATACAGCAGACAGAAGCTGCTGCGCGCTCGCTCCGTTCAATTCTGTATTCTGACTTCTGTATTCTGTATTCTTTTCTCTCCTCAGTCCTTGTAATTAACCATCTTCAACAGCTTCTTCACCCGAGCCTTAACTTCCTCGCTGGCTTCCATCAAATCGTTGGTGTCGTAGATCACGTGCGGCGTCATGAAAATGACCAGTTCGGTCCGGTCTTTCGAATAGGAACGGGTGCCGAACAGCGCGCCCGCGATCGGGATGCGATTCAAGAGCGGAATGCCCGAGGTGCTGTACGAGTTGCTTTCCGAGATCAATCCGCCGATGGCGATGGTGTCGCCGTCCTGCATCGTGATCTGCGTCTGCACCACCTGCTGATTGAAGGAAGGCGTCAGGCTCCCCGCGCCGGCGCCCGGGGAACTGATCTGCTGGTTGATCATCAGCGTGACCACGCCGCTGGGATTCACGCGGGCGTTCACCTGCATGGTGACGCCGGTGCTCACGCCTGAAATACTCTGCTGGGTCGCGACGCCGCCCGCCGACGGCAGCGTGGTGGTTCCGGTGGTGACGGGCACCTGGCTGCCGACGTTGATCGATGCCGGGATGCTATCGGTGGCGATCAGGCTGGGCTCCGAGATCACGTGGGCCTTGCTGGAGTTCTCCTGCAAACTCAAGTAAGCCAGCAGCTCCTTACTCTGGCTGACGACCGCTCCAGCCGAGAGATTCGTGGCGTTGCCGACCAGCGACGCCAGGAGGGATTTGTCGGTGCCCGACCTGGCTTGCAGGTAGGCTGTTACGCCGCTCGAAAACGCCCCGCTCATGTCGACCGAGTAGATCTTGGCTTCGAGCAGAATCTGGCGCGGCGGCACGTCCAGTTCCTTCAAAAGTTTCAAGACGCTTTGATACTGCTGCGGGTCGGCCTGAATCAGCAGGGAATTGTCGAGCGGGTTGGGAACGATCCGCGGGCCCGGGGGTACCGGCGGCGCTCCGTTGGCGCCGACTGCACCGGGTGCTCCAGCAGCTCCCGGGGCGGCCCCCGGAGCGCCGGGTGCGCCGCCCATCAGCGGAGCCTGGGCGGAGAACCCGCCGAAAGAGGGATAACCATAGCCGCCCGCCGCGCCGCCCATGCCGGCGCCGCCGCCCATCCCGCTTCCGCAGGTACCGGTGCCGCCGAATCCGCTCTGAAAGTTGTTCGGGCTTCCATAGCCGCCGTTTCCGTAACCCCCACCGCCGCCACCACCGCCGGGGTAACCGCCGTACCCCCCGCCGTAACCTCCGCCGCCGTACGGACCGCCTCCATATCCGCCGCCATACGGGCTCCCGCCGTAGCCGCCGCCGTAGGGTGCGCCACCATAACCCGGCGCACCAGCCATGCCATAGCCCCCATAGCCGATTCCGTTGAGCGTTCCGAAAAGCTGGTTGATGGACGATGCCAGGCACGCCGCCTGCTGGTAGCGCACATGATAGACGTAAGTGTCCACCGTGCTGCTGCTGATGGTGACCGGCACGTCCAGTTTCTTGAGCCAGCTTTCCACCGTGTCGAACACGCCCGGATTCGGAGCCACCGCGATCAGCATGCTGATCCGGTCCACGGGCAGGAACTTAATGGTCGAAGTTTTCCCGTCCAGCGAAATGGCCTTCAGAACGCTTTCCAGGTCCTTGACCACGTCCGACGGTTTGGCGTTCTTGAGCTCGAACAGATGCACGCGGTCGTTGGCGAACATGTCGCTGTCGAACAGCGAGATCAGCTCCATGGTCCGGCGCATGTTGCGGCGGCTGTCGAGAATGAACAGCAGGTTGGCGGGCGGGTAGGAAAACAGCACCGCGTTCTCGCCCGTGAACTGCTCCAGGATCTTGCTGAGCTCATCGACGGTGACATACTTGAGAAACACCATGTTGAGCACGGTCTGCTCGTCTTCGGCGAAATCCTTGCCGTTGACGGTGGGGCGGATGGGCTGGTGGGGCATGTCCTTCAGCGGCACGATGCGCCACAAGTCGCCTTGCTGCACCATGCCGGCGCCGTTGATGCGCAGGATCAGCTCCAGCAGATTGCGCGCGTCCAGGCCTTTAGTTTCGCCGTAAGTGTTCAGATACACGCCGCCCTTGATGCGCGGGTCCAGGATGTAATTCATGCCGAGCTGGCGGGCCAGAGAATCGATGACTTCGGTCAGCGACGCGTTCTGCAGCGTCATCTGACCGACGGGAACCACGGGCAGCTGGCCCGCCGCCGGTGCGGGCGCGGGCTGTCCCGCTGCGGGCTGCGCCGGTGCCTGGGCCGCCGTAGGAGCCTGGGGAGCCGGAGCCTGGGGAGCCGGAGCTTGTTGTTGCGCCGCGGCCGGCGTCGGCGCTTGCGCTGGAGCGGGTTGAACCGGCACCGGCTGTACCGGCGCGGGCGCCGCTTGCGCCGGTTGGCCCGCTGCCTGGGCTTGAGCTGGTTGTGCTTGAGCTGGTTGTGCTGGAGCCGGTTGAGCCGGGGCTGGCGGGGCTTGCCCCCACGCGGGAGCGATCCCCACGCACCCCAGCGGAAGAACCAGAAGAAAACGGCGGAAAGTCGTCATTACTTGATTTGCTCCCAGTGGCAGGAAGCTCCCATGAGCCCCTGCGACACTACTTTTCTGTACCCGCTCAAAACCGTGCCGGCAGGCGAACTGTCCCCGGCGGCGCATCCGCGGTATCCACCGCCCATATCGTTGCCCAGCGAAGGACCTTTGTTATCGGAATTCGAGCCTGCGTTGGCGGCGGACGCCGAGGCCAGCGACGTGATCGTGCTTCCGCCCCCGCCAGCCCCAGTCGCAGCCCCAGGCGCCGGAACCCCCGCCGTAGGAACAGAATTCTGCACCGCTGGTCCCGGCGCAATCTCCTTGGGCTTCAGTTCGCTCACTTCGCGCTCCACCGTCTTTCCGTCCCACTCAAACGTGACCCGGTCGCGATTGAAGCTGACCAGAGTGAAGGGGCCGATCTCATCGCCCGCGCGGTAGCCCTTCTGCTCTACTCCCCCCAGCGTCAGGAAGATCACCGGTTCCCCCAGCGCCATCTGGCCGCTATAGGTGGGCAGTTGCGGCATCGGCGGCGGAGGCGGCGGAGGCGGCGGAGCCTGCACCACCACGTTAGGATTGCGGTCCTTCGCGAACAAAGTCTTCTGCGCGACTTCCATGTATTCGGCCGGCATCGGCGGACGCACCGGCACGGCCAGAGGCGGCGCCACGACAGCGGGCGGGTGCGGAGCGCGGCTCAACACCGTTTGCTCATGCGCGGCAGACTCGCGGCGCTTCAAGCGCAGTTGGTTGAAGCACACTCCCGCCAGCGCGATCAAAACCAGATTCAATAGAATGACCTTGCGATTCATAACCGTGTGTCCTGTTCAGATTCCTTTCTTCCCCGGCCGGGCGGGGAGCAATTTCGCCGGTACCACGCCGGTGATGGTCAAGCGCACGCCGACCATCTTGTCCTTGGGATTAGCAGAGGTCACCCGCAAGTCCGAGGGCGCCACGAGTTCGCGCTGCGATCCCAGGCCGGCCAAAAGATTCACCAACTGCTCAATGCCGCAATCGAATTGGAACGACACATTGGCGGCACCGTAAACATCGCCCATTTGAAATACCGGGCCGATTTCGGTGGAGCGGATCTCCACCGGCGGCGTTTCCGCCGAAGCCAGCCGCCGCACCAGTTGAATCATCTGCGCTTGCGCCTGCTGCGCGGTATCGGCTTGAATCAGGCCCTGCTCGCGCTGGGCCAGTTCCGCTTGCACCTGTTTGAGGACCGCCTCTTTGGCGGGCACAGTGGCGGCCAGTTCGCGCATGCGGGCCAAACGTTGCTCGGATTGCGCCACCGATTCGCCCGCGGACACCGCCACCGGCGCGGGAGCGCTGTCCGGCCAGAACTGATAAATCAATCCCACGGCCACCACCGCGGCCAGGATCATCAAAGCGCGGCGATCGCGCTGGCTCAGGTTCATGGCCGCACTCCGTCCCGGCGGAAGCGCACCCGGAAGCCTTCGCTGCCTTGCAGCCGCAGAGGCGGCACCACGAATTCCGAGGATTTAAACAGCGGCGATGCGTCGATGGTCTTCAGCAACCCCGCCGCCTGATCCGTCTCTCCCGCGATCGTGATTACGCCGGGATTCATTTCCAGGAGATTGAGCCAGGCCGGCGGCGGCAGCAGCCGCGTCAGCTCGTTGAGCGCGTCCATATCCTCGCGCGAACGGCGGCGGAGATCGTCGAGCAAGAGCGTCCGGCGGCGCACCGCCTCGATTTCATGGTCCAGCGCAGTGGTCCGCGAGGCGGCCGGTTGCACCCGCGCGATTTGGGCCACCAGGGTTTGTCCGTAGCGCCGGCTTTCGACCGACGGATACGCCGCCAGGTATCCGGCCAGCGCCAGAACCAGCACGCCGAACGTGGCCGCAGGGATCCACACCAGTTTCGATCCGGACCGGCGATGCTCCACCGGAAGCAGATTCAAACGCAGCCCGCGCCGGGGGCTCGCCGACACCAGCCCAGCCGCGAAAGCCAGCGCCGGTTCGGAACCCAGCAACGCACCCAGCTTCAACGGCTCGGCGGGCGGCTCGATCCGCAGTTCCGCGGCGGCCAGAGTCGTGGACGGCGTCAGGTCCACTTCAGTGGCTTCGACCTGCGACTCAGAGCCCCGATCCTCATCCTGTGCCTCAGCCTGCTGTGGCGCAGGGCCATGCCCTGCCGCGGGCAGCGGAAAAAACCCCGAAAACACCGGCCGCGAGCCGCTCTCGCCGTACACGTCGATCCCCTCCGACGAAGCGTCCGCGGCCAGAATGTCGCGCCCAGGCGACCGCCCAAACACGCGCAGCGCCGAATACACCGCCGCGGCCGAACAACTGAAGCCGCCCATCCGTACCCCGGCTTCCTCGAACAAAGTAGCGTAGCGTTCGATCACATCCCGCCGCGCGATAGCCACCACCACGGAACTCGTTTCCGGGAGCCGCGCCCAGCTCGATATCACATCGTCGTCGTTGTAAGGATGCAAACCGTCCATCTGAAACCGCACCGCAGCCGGCAGATCCGAAGCCGAAACTCCCGGCATAGCCAGCACGCGCACAATCACATCGCGCCGCGGCAGCAGCACGGTCGCGGCGACATTCTGCAATCCCAGCTTCCGCAGAAATGCGGTGATCGTAGCGCCCCACTCCGCCGCCGGGTGCCGCGGAAGATCTTCGATGGTGAAGCTCCCCAGCAGCCGCGCGCCGTTCGGACGAAGCCGCACCGCCGCGACCCGCGCGGATTCCGCGCCCCGAGGCCCCTCGATGTGAATTCCCACGCCGCTGCCCACCGCCAGCCACCGCTTCCATCCGGCAGGCGTCAGACCCGTGGGGCTTCCCGCGGCGGTCCCCGTGGCAGTTCCGTTGGCGGTCTCTGCCGGCGTCCCCGTGGGAGTCATGGCTGCGTGACTCCGGAAACGGAACCCGGTCCGGGCGGCGCCGCCGCATCCTGGGACCAAGCGTCGTCATAGAAACGCAGCACGTGCACCGGATTGGGGGAGTAAAGCAAAGGGTCCAACACCTTCACCACCGCCGACGCCGTGCGCACCACCTCCGAAGGCCGGCCGTTCGGGAGCCGCAGACGCGCCGTCGCGCGTACCGTGTAGATGGTGTTCCCTCCTACGCGGAAGCGTCCGGAATTGCTGCCCAGGAGCCCGCCGACCTCGCCCATATTGCGGAACGGCGCCTGCTTGCGGCGCTCCACCAACTGCTGGGCGCCCTGTTCGCTGGCCCCGAAGGCCACCAGCAGCGCCGGACTAGCGGCGTTGACATCGAACGGACCCGACGTCGATCCCCACACCGAAAGACAGTCCCGCAGTCCTCCGCGTGCGTATAGCCGCCCGCTCTGATCCGCGATGTAGTTGCCGTAAAACACTTCTGGCGTCATCCCTGGCAGCGTCAGCAAATCTTCAATCTCCTGAAAAGACGCGCCCCCGCCCGGAAAAGTCGGACCGGGAGCCGAACGCCCCCGCCCGCCTCCGCCCAAGCCACCCGCGATTTTGCCGGCCTGCGCCGCATCGCTGGCCACGGCCGAAATCACCCGCATCAAATCCCCCGGAGACGCCGTCAAGACGTTGAGCTTGCCGGATTCCGCCATAATTTCCACCGCGGCCTCCCCGCTCGGATAGTTGAAGTTGATGCGCGGTTTACGGCGGTTCCAGTAGCGGTCGGGACCCTCCAGACCGCCCCATGCCATGTACTGGATGGCGCGCTCCACCGACCCCGTGGCCAGATACCACGCGCGCAACCCATCGGCGGCCGTGGAGACGTGTTCGGTCTCCGCGCGCACCGTGGCCGACACCGACAAAGCGATCGCCGCCAGCGCCGCCGAGAGCCACAGCACCATCAACAGCGCGCTGCCCCGCTGGCGCGAACGCCGCCGGCCCCCCGCGCGAGCGTTACTCGTAGTCGTCCACATATGCCATCTGCAACTTCGTAATATGAATCTGGGCGTTCACCGCCAGCGCCGGCAGGTTGGAGGTCACACCATCCAGCGGCACCGTTTCGATGCGGATCCCGGACGGCAGCAGCGGGCCATTCCAGGAGTCCACCCAATTGGCGACGATCCCCCCATCCGGCCGCGGCGGCGCGTGATAGGAGAACTTGCACGAAAACAAGCGCCGCGCCAGCACCAGCGTTTGCGAATTCGGCCCCGCCGTGCCCCCGCCGCATCCCCCGCCCTCCGTGTACGGAGACTCGATCTCTTCCAGTTGCAGCCCGCCCTCCGGGTCCTGCTCCACCTTGAACATCACCACGTGCGGAAATCCCCGCGCGCCCTCACCGATCGAATAGGTGGTGACCAGTTGCAGCGACTGCAGCGAGCCATTCAAACGGCAAGCTCCACCCACCGGAATGACGCCCCCGATCTGGCTGCTGACAATCTGCTGGATCCCCATCACGCGCCGGTTCCCTTCCAGGCGCGCATTGATCCGATCCATAGTAGTGAGGCTGGAACGAAGCGCCATCAACATCCCCGCAGCCAGCGCGGCCACCAGCGTAATCGCAATCAGCAATTCCACCAGCGTAACGCCCCGTTCGCCAGAGCTTGTAGAGCAGAATGTGGGGCAGGATGAAATCCTGCGGCAGGTTGCAAACCCGCCTCCGGGTCTTCGGATCGGAGCCCAGTCCGACTCATGATCGCCCCCAGATAGCCAACCGGCCTCGCCCAGCGGTGCCACGTGATGCATCACAACCCCCGCGGCGGCGCCTCGCCCGGACGCAACCGCGCGCGGCGATATCCTTCGAGCGCATACACCCGCCGAGTGTCGCCATCCATCCACCAAATCTCCAACTCAATCCGGTCCACCACTCCGGGGCTGGGACCGCCTTCAAACGCAGTCACATTGGCGTGCCAGCCCACGCTAGCCCCCCCAGTCTGCGCAGGGTTGAAAAAACCCTCCCGCGTCCCGCCCGCCCCGCTCGAGTCCACCAACAGCTCATCCATCTTCTGCCGCGCCAGCAGCGTAGCCCGATCGTACTGCGTAAGCCGCGAAGCATTCCGCGCCGCCGCCGCGATGCCGCTGAGCGTCCCCGCCACCGCGATCCCCATGATCAAAGTAGCCACCAAAACCTCAAGCAGCGTAAACCCGCGCTCCGTGGTAGCGCCGGCTTTAGCCGGTGTCCGCTTCGGGGCGTTCACGGCGTAACCAGCTCCGACCGCGGGAATCCAGTGATAGGATCGACGCTGATCAGCCTTCGTTTACCCTGCGGATTAGCGATCTCAATAGCGATACGCGGAGGCGCACCCCCCGGATACAACAGAAACCGCCGCGTAATCCCCGGATCTGAGTAAGGCAGCGGAGGCTGCACCGAGACAATCCGGATCGGCTCGGGAACATCCAGCCGCTGCTCGTACCCAGCATCGGCCGACACAGCCGTAATCGCGTTATCCGACGGCGAAATCCAAACCTCGACTGCGCGTTGCCGCCGCTCAGCGCGATCGAAAGCCTTGTTCAGGAAAGCCACGATAGAATCCGAAGCCGAGCGCAGCCGCAGCGTGTCCAACCCCGAAGCGATAGCAGGAAATGTGAGCCCCGCGATAATTCCGATCAGCGCCATCACGATCAGCAACTCGATCAACGTGACGCCGCGCGACCCCCGCCTACTTGTTATTCCAACTGACAATATCGGCATTATTCCCTTCGCCGTTCGGTTGCCCATCGGCGCCGAGCGACACCACATCCGGTTCATCGCCATGATCCCCCGGATACTTGTACAGATAAGGGTGCCCCCAAGGGTCCATGGGGATGTCCTGCGGCAGATAAGGTCCCGACCATTGCTCGACGCCCTCGGGCTTCACGCGCAAAGCCTGTAAGCCCTGATCGGTAGCCGGATAGACTCCCGTGTCCAGCTTGTAAGCGCCCAGCGCCGTCATGAAGGAATTGACCTGCGCATGCGCCTGCACCCGCCGAGCCGCGTCCGCCTTACCCATCATCCGAGGCGCGACCAGCGCCGCAAACAAAGCAATGATGGTGACCACAACCAGCATCTCGATCAGCGTAACGCCGCGCTCTCCAACTCGCGAGCGCCGCCTTCTGTATTCTGTATTCTGTCTTCTGTCTTCTCTTCTCATGTTCACACCGCCACATCGTTGATGCTGGTAATCGCCAGCAGCAAGCTTAGAATCAGGGTCCCCACCAGGATGCCCATTACCAGAATAATCAGCGGTTCGAACAGCGAAGTGAACCGCCGGATTGAGGTCCGCGTCTCGTTCTCGTAAATATCGGCCATGCGGTGGAACATGGCGTCCAGGTTGCCGGTCTCCTCGCCCACCATCAATAAATGCGCGGCCAGCGGCGGAAACTGCCCCGCGCGCTGCAGCGGAGTAGCGATGCCCTCGCCCCGCTTGACCCCTTGCGCGACTTGCTCGAGCGATCCCGCGATCCGCACGTTGTTCAGAATCCCGCGCGAGATGCCGATCGACTGCACCAGCGGAACGCTGGAAGCCACCAGCGTCCCCATGGCGCGAGCGAACCGCGCAGTTTCGGCCTTGCGGAGAGCATCGCCCAACAGCGGAATTTTCAGCCGGGTAGTGTCCCACCACATCCGGCCCGCCACGGTTTGAATGTAGCCCTGGAACGCGCCGAACGCCAGCGCCAGCGCCACCGCCGTAGGCACCCAGTACGCCTGCACGATCTTACTGGCCTCCAGCATCAGAAACGTAGGCGTAGGAATCTTCATCCGCGGATCCGAAAAGATCGACGCGAAGCGCGGCACCACAAAATTCATCAGCACGAATATCGAAGCGATGCCGGTGGCCGTCAGCAATCCCGGGTACACCATCGAACTGATGATGTAGCCGCGCAGGTCGTCGCGAGTGCGTTCGAATTCGGCCAGCCGCTCGAAGATCGGGGCCAGCGACCCCGAGGCCTCCCCCGCGCGCACCATGTTCCCGTACAAGTCCGAAAAATAAGCCGGGTAAGCCACCAGGCTGTCGGCCAGCGTCTTGCCGCTCTTGAGCAGCCGCATCACGTCCGTGACCACGGACTTGAATGTGGCCTTAGTAGTCAGCTCGGCCGCGATCCCCAGCGCCCGGTCCACCGGCACGCCCGCGTTCAGCAGTGTGGACATTTCCTGAGTGAAGAACAACACGTCCTTGCGCTTGCCGGCGTTGAAGCTGGGTAAACGCAGCTTGACCCCCGCCTTCTTCTCCTCCAGCCCGACATGCACCGGGATCAGCCCCTGCCGGCGCAGCTCCGCGAGCACCGATTTGTCGTTATCGGCGCTGAGCGTTCCGGTGCGGACCTTCCCGTCGGAAGCGACTGCTTTGAAGAAAAAGGTAGTGGCCATTCGCGCTCAATAATTCCTACGCAGATCCATGCCTTGGTACAGTCCCGCCACCTGATCCCCGTAGCCGTTGAACACCTGCGTCTTCATCCGTTGTCCGAGAAAGCCCACGCCCAACCGCTCTTCCTGCGCCTGGCTATGCGTAGGATGGTCCACCGCGGGATTGACGTTAGCGTAAAAGCCGTAAGCCTGCGCCCACTCCAGGTTCCACGTGGTCGGCGGCTGTTTTTCCGTCAGCCGAATCTTGACAATCGATTTGATGCTCTTGAATCCATACTTCCACGGCACCACCAGCCGCAGCGGCGCGCCGTTCTGCGGAGCCAGCGTCTCCCCGTACAGGCCCACCGACAGCAGCGCCAGCGGATGCATGGCCTCGTCCATCCGCAGTCCCTCGACGTAAGGAAACTGAATATGCGCCTGCCGCGAAGAGAGCATTTGTTTGGGATCGTAAGCCGTCTGGAAAGCCACAAACTTCGCCTTCGACGTAGGCGCGGCCTGCTTAAGCAGAGCGCCGAGCGGGAACCCGATCCACGGCACCACGATGGACCATCCCTCCACGCAGCGGTGCCGGTAAATGCGTTCCTCCAGCGGCGCGAGCTTCATCACCGCATCCAGGTCCCAGACCTTCGGCTTGCCCACTTCGCCCTCAACCGCGACGGTCCAAGGCGAAGTCTTGAAATTCCGCGCATTCTTAGCCGGCTCGCCCTTGTCGGTCCCGAACTCGTAGAAATTGGTGTACCCAGTAATCACAGTCGCAGGCGTCGGCTTCTCGGTCGTGCTGAGAGGGCTCCGATTGACGCCGTCGAGCTTAACTCCCGCCCGGGCATCCAACGATCCCAACGAAAGCGCGCCCAGCGCGGTAGCGCCAGTAGCGAGAAATCGCCGCCGGTTCAAGTAAACCTGCTTAGGCGTCACATCGGAATAGCGAAGCATCGTACCCTCCCTCAAAACTCCCGCGCCCCGGCTCTTATTCTGTCTTCTGTATTCTGTCTTCTGTATTCTTCCTCAAAACTCCTGCGTAACCCGCATCACCTCTTCCGCCGTAGTAGTCCCGTCCCGCACCTTCATCCACCCGTCCTCTCGCAGATTTCGCATCCCGTTGCGCCGCGCCTGAAGCGTGATCTTGCTGGCGTCCTCGTTGCGCATCACCGCGCCGCGCAGTTCCTCGTTCAGCTCCATCAATTCGAAGATCCCGACGCGGCCGCGATACCCGGTCCCGAAACACTCCTCGCAGCCCGCGCCCGCGAATACCTCGATCGAATCGCCTTGAGGATTGATGGCCGTCCCCGCGCTCCGCTTGCAGTGCGGGCAGATCACGCGAACCAATCTTTGCGCCAGCACCGCCACCAGCGACGAAGTCATCAAGTAGTTCTCGACGCCCATATCCGTCAACCGCGTGATCGCGCTGGGAGCATCGTTGGTGTGCAGCGTCGAATACACGAAGTGTCCGGTGAGCGCCGCGCGGATGGCGATGTCCGCCGTCTCGCGGTCGCGAATTTCGCCGATCATGATGACGTCCGGGTCCTGGCGCACAATGTGCCGCAGCCCTTGCGCGAACGTCAGACCGATCTGCGTATTCACATGAATCTGGTTGATCCCGTCCATCTGGTACTCCACGGGATCTTCGATGGTGATGATCTTTTTATCGGTCTGGTTAATGCGCTTCAATGCCGAATAAAGCGTGGTCGACTTGCCGCTGCCAGTCGGCCCAGTCACCAGAAAAATGCCGTGCGGCAGCGAAGTGTAATACGTCATGCGCCCCAGCATGAAGCCATCGAACCCCAGCCGTTCCAGATCGTAAAAATCGCCCGCCGAACGATCCAGCAAGCGCATCACGACGCTCTCTCCGTACAGTGTCGGAAGCGTCGACACGCGCAGATCCACTTCGTGCCCCAGCGTCTTGATCTTGATGCGCCCGTCCTGCGGCAGCCTCCGTTCCGCGATATTCAGCTTGGCCATCAGCTTCACGCGCGAAATAATGGCAGCCTTGAATTCACGCGGCGGCGGGTCCTGACTCACCAGAACCCCATCAATCCGGTACCGCACGCGGAACTCTTTCTCAAACGGTTCGATGTGGATGTCGCTAGCGCGCTTCTCCACAGCCATAGCGATCATGGCGTTGACCAGCCGGATCACCGGAGCCTCGCTAGCCATGTCGCGCAGATGCTCCAGGTCGTCGGTGTCGCCGGTGGTAGTGGTGACTTCGGTTTCGTCCTTGTTCTCGCCGTAGTAGCGGTCGATCGCGTCCAGGATCTCCTGCTCCGGCGCCAGCCCCGCGTCGACACTCAGCCCAGTGCAGGACGCCACGGTCGACCGCGTCTCAAAATCCAATGGATCGGCCATAGCCAGCATTACGGTGTGATCGTGCAAAGCCACAGGCATAAACCGGAACTGGCGCAGAAATTTGGGCGAAAGCGTTTCAAGCTCCGGCGAAGTCGCGGGCGGACCCTCGACCGTCAGCAACGGCACCCGCAGTTGATCCGACAGCGCCGCCAGCACATCGCGCATGGCAATGTAGCCCAGATCCACCAGGATCTTGCCCAGCTTATCGCCGCCCCGTTCGCGCTGTAATTCCAGCGCCCGGTCGAGATCCTCCTGAGTAATCAGCCGCCGCTCGATGAGGATTTCGCCCAGCTTCATTCCGGCGTCTTCTGTATTCTGTCTTCTGTATTCTGTCTTCTCGACTCAGTACTCCGTAACCCGAATAGCCTGATCGAGCATAGCCGCGCCGCCCGATCCGGCCCGCTGCGCCTCCAACAATTTCCTCTTGGTCGCCTGCACCATCACCGACGCCGGCATGCCGCTCACGTCTTCCCACATATTGTGATCCAGCACCACGGCGATGATGATCTGCTCATCGGCGGGAACCGGATCGAGCGAGGCCGCCGACGCCACCAGCGTCTGCTTCATCGCGCTCACCAACTGTGGCAAGCGATCCTTGCGCTTCTTGTGGTAGCCGTCCTTTTCCGCCTTGGAGTACGCGGTGCCGTGAAACAGCGCCAGCGGCGCCGAGATCGGATTCACCTCGGCCGTGAACACCGCTCCGTAGCCTTCTAAATAAATGCCGCGCGTGGTGCCGACCAGCGCCAGGGGATTGTCTTCCCACAGCGCCCTGATCCGGTCATCCAGACTCTTTTCTGCGCTGCTGAGCGCTGCCCGGCTCACGCGCGGCGAGTCCGCGGCACTAATACAAACGGCCGCGGCAAGGAGGAGGAAAGACGCAACAAACTTTTTCATGTGTGGGGGAGTCTCCTGATTTCTATTGACGAACAATACCGTTCGATACGACATACATCTGGGTGGCGTACTTTTGCATTAACTCGGAGGCAGCCAGCATCTCGGCCCGTTCCTGGGCATGCCGGGTTTCCACCTGAGCCACGGCTTTGGTGACGGCAGCGTCGATCTGCGCCTGAACCACCGCATCTCCCGACCGGACGAAGGCATGTACCAGAATCGCCGCGGCTACGACACAAGCGGCCGAAAACGTAGGGTTGGCAAAGGTCAACCGGAAAGCCCGCTGCCACCAGTGCGGCTCAAACACTTTATCGGAGACAAACCCGATGCGGCGCGGAATCTCTTCCTCCCGCAGCACCGACAGAGCGTCCAGAGTCACGCGCAACGCCGCCAGCTCGTCGCGGCATCCGGCGCAGACCGCGGCGTGCGCTTCGGCTTCCCACCGAGCCGCCGCATCCAACTCACCCAGCGCGTAAGCTTTCCAATCCGGTGTAGCGTCAGGCGCAGTGCACATCATAAGGTCACCTCGCAGAACTCAATTAGCGTTCATTCACGTTCATTAACGGCTAAAAAAGCTAGTTTCACAACACAGCCGGCGCCAAAACCGTCTTCAGCACATCCAGCGCCGTATACAACCGCGACTTCACCGTCGACACCGGACACCCCAGGATCTCCGCCATCTCCTCGAACTTGAATCCCTGGTAAACCTTCAGCAGCACCGCCGCGCGCTGGTCTTCATTTAACCGCCGCAGAGCGCTATCCACGGCCAGCGACAACTCCATCGGCAACAGCCGCCCGCCGGTTTCCGCCGGCCGAGGCTCGCCCGTCAACTCGACATCCGGCCGCCGCCGCCGCAGCAGCGAAAACGCCTCGTTGTGCGCGATCCGGAACAGCCATCCCGCGAACTTCGCCGGATCTTCGAGTTTGGGCAGGTTCTGGTAGGCCTTCAAAAACACGTCCTGGCTCAAATCGAGTGCATCTTCCCGATGGTTCACCAGCCGCAGCAGATAATTGAAAACACGCTTCTCCCACCGGGACACAAGGAGGTTATACGCCTCCACGTCCCCCTTTCGCGCGTGGGCGATCAGGTCGCGATCCTCAACCTCGCGGAAGATCAACTTCTGGCTCCGTTCATAAAGACGCCGCCCGGACGGAAAAAGTTGGTCGGAAAGAGTCGGCCGGAAAAAGTCGAAGGCGCGTCTTCCCCGACTATACCGCTGAACCCGAGGCCGTTCAGGCCACGTCGAGCGCCGTCCTGAGACAGTCTGGAGGGTCATCCACAAGAAAACGAATCTCACCGTTCTCGGCTTCCAGCACCAGCCGCGGCGGTCCTCCTACGGGCGAGTTGTCGTATACCCAAAGATCATCCATCTCCGCGATGGCCCTCGCAAGGTTGGCGAGACTCGACCGGTAGATCGACAGCAGCGTGCCTTCGGAGGCGCTGTGGCCCCCGGCGTCGGCTCGGACTTTGACACGCTCCACGTGCATCGCAAAATCGCGCAGAGCCAGGTAACGCATCTCCGTTGTGAATCCGGCTGCCTTCGCCCGCGCCGCCTGATCGAACGTGACGTTGGAACGCAGCGTAGTTTCAATGGCAAAGCTCGTTCGCCGTTCGATGCAGCCCTGGACAAATGCCTCGAACTCGCGGTTCACCGTGACTCGAATATCCTTAGAAATCCCGGCATAGGAGCCGTGATTCAACTCCGCGGCACGATCATCGGCGTTGAAGTAGGAAACTCCGAATCCGGACACCGGAAAAATGGAAGACTTGCCGCCTCCCGGCGGCGCGGCCACCACGATCATCCGGGGCGGCATCAGCCGCCGAAGTCGTGATCGGAGCCGTGTCGCATGTCGGCGGGTACATCCTTACGGATCCGCCGCCCTCGGGCATCGATGATTCCCGCTTCAACGAGTCGGCGCGCGGTCTCTTTCGCGCGCTCGACCGCCGCCGCATAATGTGGGTCTTCTTTCGGCTTCCGGGGCTTCGAAACCGGAATCGGAATCGTCTTCACCGCTTTCATTCTAACCTGGATAACCCGAGGCCTGAATGACGATGTGATCGGTTTGACGCGCGGCGTAGTCGATGGCCGCAAGGAGGTCCTCGCGCTCAAGGAAGGGGTAATCCTTCAGGATCTCGTCGAAAGAAGCCCCGGCCCCGAGAAGCTCCAGCACGTCGCTAACGCGAATCCGCTGCCCGCGAATGCAGGGACGGCCGCCACATTTGCCTTCCTCGATAGTGATGCGGTTCAGGGCGTTCCAGATTCATAACGGTACCGCTTCCCCATGCTCGATCCGGTCCGCGATCACCCGCAGTGCGAGCACCTCAACCGCAGTCAACGCCTGTTTCCGGGTACGGCCGTAGACCGTGACACCCGGCAGAGCCGGAATGTCCGCAATCCAACGCCCGTCCACCTCACGGTCAAACTCGACCTTCAGGCTAAACGCGGCGGCCTTCGCCGTTCGCGACGCCTGCGCCTTTGTTCGCGGAAGAGTTCGCGGAAGAGTTCGCCGAGTTTCCGTGTCTCCATCCATTATGTCCGACTCCGCTCACCCGCAAAACACAAGTCTCCATCGCCCCTCACCCACGCCCCGGCAGCACCATAAACTTCCGCTTCCCCGAGATAAAGTAACTCTCAAAATCCCCCCCATCCATCGTAAACACCGTCCCCAGCGACTCCCTCCGAGCCAGGTACACCAACGTAGCGTCCACAAAATCCATCGGAACCCCGCTATACCGCGCCATCAACCCCTGCACCTCCACCAACTCCGCATCCGCGATCGCCCCCAGCACCACCGCCCCCGACCGCAGGAATCCCCAAACCGCCTCGACTCTTCTCCGATCACTCCCCACGATCCGGAAGACCTCCGCCAAAACCGCGCCCGACGTCAGCAACGGCAGCCGAGCCTCCCGGAACGCCGCCGCACACCGCTCATGCCCCGGATTCTCACGATCCAGCAGAGCCAGAATCGCCCCAGCGTCAATCACCCCATGCGCCGTCATGTCATACCACCAGGCCGCGCAGGTAGCGCCCCGATCCACTTCCCAGCCGCCGCCTGCAGCCGAGCCTGAGCCGCCTCCTCCCCCGCCGCCTTCCGCCCCGCCAACCCCTCCCGCGCGAGGCTCTCGACCAACGCCGAGAACGACACCTTCCGCCTCCGCGCCTCCGCCTCCAGCTCCGCCTTCAACTCCTTGGACAACCTCCAACAGCAAACCTCAGTCTTCATGTAATACAGCGTATCACACCACGCACGCCACTTGCAAAACGAACCCACCGGACCGTAACAGCCAATCCATCAACCACATACCGACATCCCGTTGCGCCAAGCCGCCGCCCGTGCAACCATGGAGAACCCATGTGGGGTCAGGCCTTCTGGCCTGCCGCCGCCCTTTCGGGCGGCGCGTGGACCAAGGTAAGCCCATGGTAAGCCCAAGGTGAACAAACCCGCGCCGACCGCCTCCCAGCCCGTCCAACTCAAGCCCGAACTCGGCCTCCGCGACCTCACCCTGTTCGCCATCGCCTTCATCGTCGGACCGCGCTGGATCGCCATCGCCGCGCACGCCGGCCCGGGGTCGATCTTGCTGTGGGTCATCGCGGCAGTCCTGTTCGCAGCGCCGCTAGGCGTAGCAGTAGCGGCCCTGCTCCAAAAGTATCCCGGCGCAGGCGGTCTGTACCTCTGGACCCGCAACGACTTCGGCTCCTGGCACGGTTTTCTCGCGTTCTGGATCTACTGGTTCGGGATCGCGCTGACGCTGCCCGGCTCGGTGATGTTCGCGGTCAGCATGAGCGCCTACGCCCTCGGACCCACCTACGCCCACCTGGCCGATAGCCGCGTCTACGTGCTGGTCATCTCGCTGGTCGTGATCTGGATCGCCATCGGCACCAACCTGGTCGGCATGAAGGTCGGCAAGTGGACCGAGAACGCCGGTGGCATCACGTCGTGGGTGCTGGGCGCGCTGCTGGTTGCCGTCGCGGCGCTGGTCTGGTCGCACCGCGGGAGCGCTACACCGCAGCACCTGTGGCAGGCGTCGAATTGGAGCGGGCTGAACTGGGACACGCTAGGCTTCTTCGGAGCCATCGCCTTCGCCCTCAGCGGCATGGAGGTGCTGGGCCTGATGGGAGGTGAGATCCGCTCCCCAGAGCGAACCGTCGTCCCCGCAACCTGGATCGGGACCGTGTTTGCTACCGTCTTTTATGCCGTCACAACCGTGGCATTGTTGGTCCTGCTCGATCCGGCGTCGATCAGCGAACTGCACGGCCTCGCCGACGGCGCCAATGTCGCCGCGACCCTGTTCGGCCTGCCGTGGTTGACGCCGCTGATCGCAGTGCTGGTGATGATCAACGGCATCGGCGGATTCGGAGCCTTCGGAGCATCGGTCTCCCGCATGCCCTACGCCGCCGGGGTGGACACGCTGCTACCAGAGATCTTCGCCCGCGTTCACCCTCGCTGGAACGTGCCCCATGTTTCGATCCTGGTCTTCGGCGGAGTCGCCTCGGTGCTGCTGGTCACGATCCAACTGGGAGACACCATGCGCGCCGCGTATCAGTCCCTGGTCTCGCTGATGGTGCTGGCAGGCTTCATCCCTTACATCTATATCTTCGGCAGCGCCTGGAAATGCGGGCGCCGCATCGCCGCCGCCGCGGGGATGGGCGTGACGCTGCTGACGCTGGTATCGAGCGTGGTGCCGACGCCCGAGGTCACCAACGTCTGGCTGTTCGAATTCAAGCTGGCCCTGGTGACAGCGCTGATTATCGTCTCGGCCTGGCTGGTGTACCGCCGTAGCCAACGCACATGACGTACACCGATTCCGTCCAGTTTCTCTACGCCCTAGGCAACGAGATCAAGACCGCGAAGCTAGGTCTGGAGCGAATCACAGCGGTGCTCGCGGCGCTGGACAATCCCGAGCGCGCGTATCGAGTGGTCCACGTAGCGGGCACCAACGGCAAAGGCTCCACGTGCGCGATGATAGAGGCCGGTCTGCGTAGTAGTGGTAGAGCCGGTGTCCACACCGGCTTATTCACCTCACCTCACCTCCAGGAACCCACCGAGCGAATCCAAATCGACGGCATCCCCGTCTCGCCCCAGACCTTCGAGCGCGCCTTCAACGTGATCCACCAGACCGCCGAAAAGCTGGACCTAGATTGCCACCCGACGTACTTCGAAACTGTCACTGCCATGGCCTTCTGGCTGTTCCGCGAGAAGCGCGTCGACACAGCCGTGGTCGAAGTGGGCCTGGGCGGACGCCTGGATTCGACCAACGTAGTCCAGCCCGCGCTCACCGTGATCACTCCCATCGATTTCGACCACGAGTCTTTCCTGGGCAATACGCTCGAAGCTATCGCCGGCGAGAAAGCCGGAATTCTCAAACCCGGAGTCCCGGCAGTGTTCTTCGGGCAGCGGCCCGAAGCCGCAGCGGTGCTCGACGCGTGCGCGGCGGAACTCGGCTGTCCGGTGATTCGGGCCGCCGAATGCGAGATCCGCGATCTCCATGTGGACGCGCGTGGCAGCCGCTTCCGGCTCGGTGCGTCGGACGAAACCATCGTCTGCCCGCTGGCGGGCGAGCACCAGGTCGACAACGCCGTCACCGCCGCGCTAGCCCTGCGCGCACTCGGTGTTTCAGCCTCCGGCATAGCGGAAGCGCGCTGGCCCGGACGCCTTGAGCACGTCGCGCCCAATCCCGACATCCTGCTAGACGGCGCCCACAATCCCGCCGGGGCCCGAGCGCTGGCGCGATATCTCGAACGCTTCTACGCGCACCGCCGGATCTGGATGATCTTCGGCGCCATGCGCGACAAAGCCCTGGACGAAGTCGCCGAGACCCTGTTCCCGCTAGCCCATCAACTGATTTGCACGGCGTCCCAAGGCACGCGCGCCCTGCGTCCGGAAGCGCTGCAGGAACTGGCCAGCCAGTTTACCGATGGCCCCGTTCGCGCCGAACCAACCGTCGAGGCGGCTTTGAACTGGACGTTGGAGCGCGCCGCCGCCGAGGATGTCATCGTCATCACCGGTTCGCTGTTTCTAATCGGAGAAGCTCGCGCCCTTTTCCTTCGCCCGGTCCCTAAAATGTACTAAATGGCCCAACTGAAGAACTCGCCCAAGGAGTCCGGCGCGAGCAACTCACGGGTTGGCCCGGCGCCGGAGCGCGCCGCGCGTCTGTGGAGCCTGTTCTTTGTTAGCCCGGGGATCATCCTTTCGACCTTGCTCCACGGCGCGGTCAGCAACATCCTGTCGGTTTTCGATGGCACCGGTCGCACGCAGCTCAAGGTCGCGCGGGCCTGGAGCCGTTCGCTCCTGTGGATCGTAGGCGTGAAAGTCGAGGCCGAAGGTCTGGAGCGCCTCCAGCCGGGCGTTCCCTATGTCATGGTCGCCAACCACTTGAGCTACATGGATACCCCGGTGTTGCTGTGCAACTTGCCGGTGGAGTTCCGCTTCCTGGCGAAGAAGGGCCTGTTCCAGATCCCATTCCTGGGCTGGCATCTGCACCGCGCTGGGCACATCCCGGTCCCCCTGGGGGATCCGCGGGCCTCCGTCAAGACGCTGGCAAAATCCGCCGCCATGATCCGCCGGCGTGGGATTTCGCTCATGATCTTTCCGGAGGGCGGACGCTCCATGGACGGCGAGTTGCAACCCTTCATCGACGGGGCCGCGTACTTGGCCATCAAGGCGCAGGTTCCGATCGTTCCGATCGCACTGATTGGCGTGCGCGAGATCCTGGCCATGGGCTCGGGGACGTTCCATCGCGGGCTGGTCCGCATCCGCGTGGGTGAGCCGATTTCGACCGAGGGAATGCTTTCGCACGATCGCGGCAAGCTGACCGAAACAGCGCGCACGAGAATCGCGGAGTTGCTGCGGGGCTAGCGCGTTTCTATACTGGTCTTGATGCCAAGCACCAAGGACGAGATGCGGCGCTTCGTCGACGCGCTCGCGGACGGCGCGACGCGGGATGGTCTCCAGCAAGCCATCTATGTGCGGGAGCGCATTGAACGCGCGCTACGCGAAGCCAGTGTGGGCAAACCGTCAGCCAGGACGAAACCGAATGCCGGACGGAGTGTCGGCTCACCAAGCAACCTGGACTTATTCAGCGTGGCGTGAACTGGAATCCGCCGCGGACCTCATCGCGCTCGACTCGCCGCTACGCCGAGGCACTTGTGGACGAAACGAAATCGGCAGCTCGATCCCCCGCAGTTTCCCGCCTAGGAGTGTGGTAGTCTTAATAAATACTATTAGGAGTTACTATCCATGCCGCCAAGCAAGAACATCTCAATCTCCATGCCAGAGGCCCAGATTAAGGCAGCTGAACGGCTGGCCAAGGCCGAAAACCGCACCATGAGTGAACTGTTTCGAGAGGCTCTCCGGCATTACCAGCAGGAACGCCGGGAAACGTTGATCGGCAAGTACGGCAAGAAAGCCGCGGAACGCGGCATCACGGAAGCCGACGTGGTGAGGATCCTCAAAGAGACTCGTCTTAGAGAGCGGAGCCCTAAGTCGCCCAAGTCATGATCAGGGCGACTCTCGACACGAGCGTGTTCGTATCAGCCTTGAACTTTGGGGGCATTCCCAATGAGATCCTAACCCGATGCGAAGCAGACGAGTCTACCCTTTGCCTATCTCGATCCATCATCGATGAGCTTCACCGCGTGCTCCGCGAAGGCTTTGAATGGTCGGAAGAGGATCTTGCGGAGGCGCTTGATTCAATCCTCGCCCTGGCGGAGATTGTGGAACCCACGCGCACTGTAACGGCGAGCCGTGATCCAAATGATGATCATGTGCTCGCCTGTGCTCTTGAAGCAAAGGTGGCTGTTGTGGTTACCGGCGACAATGACCTTCTATCGCTCGGTGAGTTTGAAGGCGTCCGGATCGTGACTCCTCGCCAGTTCATAGAGTTGCTCGGCTGAGCGAAAACAATCCCAAGCTGCATTCGGGTGCACCCCCGTCTACTGACCTTCCAGCTTCACGAAGCAATCGATCTTCAAGACTGCCTTCACGACGGAGCATTCCAAAACCTTTGTGCTCCCGGTCGCATCTGCGTGGATTAGGATTTCATAGCTTCGTCCATTGGTGCAACCGACGCTCCAGATAGCGTCATGCGCTGAGCCCGTTCCCATGTAGAATGCACGATTGCCGGTGCAGCTATCTTCAACGATCTGTCCGAGGAGCATCGCTTGCTCACTCTCGCTGTGCGCCATGAGACCATCATGTGCCACGTTACCCGTGCTGGCCCTGCGCTCAACGGGCGCCACCTCTGGTTTGGTGGACTGCTCAGAAAAGCTAGTCAGGACGAAGCCAAGAATGATGAATCCTGCGGGCACGATCAAGAACAGCAACGGCCACATCCATCCCTTTGATCCAGCCTTCGATTCGTTTGAGACCAATGGAGCAGTGGTAGGCCTGGCGTATCTACATCTCGAACAGAAGTTGACGCTTGGGACGATTTGGGCCCCACACTTTGAACAGAACACTTTGGTTCATCCCGAACTAACACAATCCGCTTGCGGTCCTCAGGCTTATGGAGTTCCTGTCCTGCTAGACGCCGCTGAAAAGCCGGCGGCGGGCAAGATTGCCTGCCCCACTCACTAATTAAGACCTCAAGCGGTTTGCGCTACCACCCGGCTGGGCTGGCTCGCCGGGGGCTTTGATTCGGCTGGGGCTTCAGTTTTGGCCGACGCCTTGGAGAGCCCCAACTTTTCCCGCACCGCGGCGTCGATCTTTTGCGCTACCTCCGCATGCTCCTTAAGGAACAAGCGGGCGTTCTCGCGGCCTTGGCCCAGACGTTCCCCGGCGAAACTGAACCAGGCTCCGGACTTCTCCACAATGCCCTGCTCCGAGCCAAGGTCGATCAGGTCGCTCTCGCGGGAGATCCCCTGGCCGTACAGAATGTCGACCTCGGCTTCGCGGAACGGCGCGGCCACCTTGTTCTTGACGATCTTGATCTTGGTGCGGTTCCCGATCACGACGTCGCCGTCCTTGAGCGCGGTCATGCGCCGGACCTCCACGCGCACCGACGAGTAAAACTTCAGCGCCCGGCCGCCCGTGGTAGTCTCCGGGTTGCCGAACATCACGCCGATCTTCTCCCGCACCTGGTTGATGAAGACCATGCAGGCGTTGGCCTTGGACACCGCCCCGGTGAGTTTGCGTAAGGCTTGCGACATCAACCGCGCATGCAGGCCCATGAAGCTGTCGCCCATCTCGCCTTCAAGTTCGGCCTTGGGAACCAGCGCCGCCACCGAGTCCACCACCACCACGTCGATCACGCCCGAGGAAATCAGCGCGCTGGTGATCTCCAGCGCCTGCTCGCCGTAATCCGGTTGCGCAACCAGAAGATTGTCGGTGTCCACGCCGAGGTTGCGCGCGTAGGTGGGATCGAGGGCGTGCTCGGCGTCGACGAAGGCCGCGGCGCCGCCCTCCGCCTGCGCCTGGGCGATGATCTGGAGCGCTAGAGTGGTCTTGCCGGACGCCTCCGGCCCGAAGACTTCGGTCACCCGGCCGCGCGGGAATCCGCCCACGCCCAACGCCGCGTCCACGGAAATCGATCCGCTGGAGATCACGCTCACCGGCAGCGCGTTGCGCGACCCCAGTTGCAGCACGGCCCCTTTGCCGAACTGCTTTTCGATTTGCAGGACGGCCTGCGCGATCAGACGGTTTCGCTCGGTGACTTGCATGATGTTTCTCCGCCAAAGAGGTGTACATCCTGAACGGAAATTCTCAGGAAAGTTCGGAGCGTGGGCGGCTCTGCCACGCAGCACTGGCTAGAATGGAACTACGCCTTCGATTCCGAGAAGAACGCCCGGCTCCTCCGGGAGCGTGGGATCAGTTTCGACCAGATCATCGCTTTGATTGAGAGTGGAAAGCTGATTCAAGTGCTGGAGCACGCGGATCAGGCGAGATACCCGAATCAGCTTTTGTATGAAGTCGATGTGGACGGCTATGTTTACGTCGTGCTCGTCGTCCACCAAGGACGGACCCTGTTCCTCAAGACCATATACCCGAGCCATAAGGCCACCAGGAAACGCACGAAGGGAGAGCCCAAACGAAGAACCCCGTCTTGCACGATGACGAAGAGCGCAGGCTAATCACCGCCTATGAGCGCGGCGAGTTCAGACCAGTCATGGATCAGAAAGGAGCACGGCAAGATGCCGTTGACGCCGCCAAGAACTACCTGCGAAAGAATGCCCGAATCAACATCCGCCTATCTACAGCGGACCTCGAAATGCTTAAGCGGCGCGCTGCAGACGAGGGACTTCCGTATCAAAGCTTAATCGCGAGCGTGCTCCACAAGTATGTGAGGGGCGTCGCCACCGGGGGAAAAACCGTCCGTTAGGCATCCGGCAACCGGCTACACGGGCGTTCAGCGCACTTCGATTTCGATAATGTGAGTGTCGGCCTGCGCGGCGACGGTGTGGTTTTCACCGGCGGGAATCAGCACCCACTGGCCGGGATGATCCAGGTGTTTGGCGCCTACCGTCGCTTCGCCGGACACCAGAACGACCACCGTCGGCACGTCGTGAGAATGCACGGGGAGGCTGGACGAGGATAGCTCCGCGTCGTAAATCCGGAAGGAGCGATTCTCCCGAACCATCTTCGCGCCCGCGATCTCGACGGCCGGGTGGCTGGTCCACCCGCTGTCCCGCAGGTTCTCTACCAGCAACAAGTGGTAGAGTCCCGGTCCGACGTTCTGTACGGTGTGGGATCGAGGGTTGCCGGTGTATTCGGTGACGCCGGCACGCCCCGGAGCGCAGACCATGCCCGGGTTGCCCCATTCGCCGCCATGCGGTTTTCCCCGGGTGGAGGATCCCTGGATGCAGATGGTCACTTCGTCATGGGTGTGGAGATGCTCGAGCGTGGTATCGCCGGGCGGGATCTGCGGCGAGATCACGCGCAGAGCCTCGTTGGCGAACAGCAGATGATGCCGGGGTTCCTGTTCCAAAGGGACCGGGGCTGGAACCTGGGCGGCAGCCAGACAACTGGCGGCCGCCCAAACATAGAGGCCTTTGACTTGCATGCGGCCAGAGTATCAGAAGATGAACTTCATGGCGAGCTGAACCACGCGATAGTCGCCGTTGAGCAGCCCGTTGTTGCCGCTGATGTCGTTGGTGATCTGTCCGGAGTTGAAGTTCGAGGCGTTCTGGTTGATCTGGCCGCCGAACAGCGTCGTGCTGATGGGCCCGATACCGGGTGTGAAGGGGTTCAGGTGATTCGGCAGATTGAAGGCTTCCGCCCGTACCTGCAGCGTCTGGCTCTCGTGGATCTTGAAGTTCCTCGACAGAGCCAAGTTCAACTGGAATACACCGGGGCCCTTCAGGCTGTTGATCCCCAGGTTGCCGTAGGTGCCCAAGGCCGGCTGGGCGAAGGCGGCGGGATTGATCCACTGGTTGACGTTTTGGTTGGCCGGGTACGGACTGCCGCCCAGATATTCGGCGGGCTGTCCCGGCACTGCAGTCAGGGCGCGGTCCGGCCCCGCCAGGATGGAGAAGAACTGTGCGGACTTGATGGTCATGATAGGCGCGAATGCCCAGTCGCTGGCTAAGATCCGCATGACCCGGTTGGTGTATTTAGGAGTCGCGTACACCGCGCTCAGGGTGAAGAGCTGCCGCAGATCGGTGCCCACGCAGTTGGATCGCCATTGGCGGCGCGCGCCAGGGATGGCAACTCCGGCGGCGGTCGGGTTTTGGTTCCACGGATCGCTGAGGCAGTGTGACCAGGTGTAGTTGGCGAGCACGTTCAGGCCGCGTGCCATGCGTTTTTGCGCGGAGAGGTTCAGGCCCTCATAGCTGGCCGTTCCGCCGTCGTCATATTGCCCGATCCCGCCGAAGGCCTGTCCCAGTTTCGGGTTTTGCAGATAGAGAAGACGACGCTGGTTCTGGTTGGCCGTAGTGGAGCACGTGGGATAGTTCACGGGTCCGCTGGGGCCCTGGATGGTGCAAGCACCCAGTCCCAGGAAGATAGCCGGATCCACGCTTTCTCCGCTGGGCACGTGGATGGTTGTGGTTCCCAGGTAATTCGCCTGGAGCAGCCAGTCCTTCCCCACCTGCCTTTGGACGCTGAAGTTCCACTGGTTCACGTACATGGGCTTGAAGTCGCTCAACGGCCCGGTCACGTAGGTTCCAAAGGCGGGGAAAGGAATCGTCCCGCTGATGACGCCAAGCCCTTGGGCCGCAGCGAGGACGGTCATTGGATTCTGGCCGACCGAAATTCCCCCAGACAGGCCCGGGTAAGTCGACCAGGGATTGGTGAGCGACGAACCAGACGAGCTGACATTGTTGCCGAAGGGCGCGCCGAACTGTTCCTGGCTCATGGAGAGCATGCTCTGGCGGTCTTGGAACATGCCATACGCCGCGCGGATGGTCATCTTTCCATTGCCTTGGGGATCCCAGGCCATCCCTACGCGCGGGAAGAACTTGTCCCACTTGTTGCACTGGAAGCCGTTGCCGCAGGGGTACTGCGGATCGCCCGCAAACACGATGCCGGCGGGGCCGTTTTGGTAGTAGGTGCTGTGCACGTTCGCGGCAAACAGGGCGGGATCATAATGCTCATCCTGATGGCTGTACTCTTGGTACACCGACAGGTAGGGCTCCCAGCGAACGCCGTAGTTGAGCGTAAGGCGAGGGGTGATCTTCCAGGAGTCTTGAATGTACAGCGAGCCGTAAAACTGCCGGCTGTAGAATCCGTAGATCGTCCCCTGGGCGAAGGTCGCGGGGCGTCCCAGCATAAAATCGCTCAGGACGCTGGCGGCGCCGCCGGCGCCGGTGTAGGATCCGTCGAACGTAGCCGTGCCGACGGCGTTGACTCCGGAAAAGTAGTTCAGCCTTTGTTGATAGATGCTGCCGCCGAATCCGATCTGGTGTTTGCCCTTGATCCAGCTGATGTCGTCATAGATCGACCACAGGGGCCCGTTGTGAGATTGCCCCGGAGAAGCGGCGCCTCCACCGATGTTAAACTCCCCCGTCGCGGCGACGGCGATGATGTTGCCGGCCAGAGGACTGACGTTGGCGCCCAAAGTGGCCCAGGATTTGTAATCGTCGGGGACCTTGACGATGTTAGTCCGGCTGGCGCTGACACGGAGGGCGTTGACGATGTTGGAACTGACCAGGTAGGTGTGTCCAAGGACCAAGCCGTAATCCAGATCGTTGATGCCGTAGTTGGCGATCGACAGCGGGTCCTTTCCGTCGAACGAGGACGAGTCGCTCAGCTTGGCCCCGTAAAAGCGTCCAAACATGGACTGCTTGGTGTTGATCTGATAATCGACTTTGGCAGCATAAAGATTCTCGTCCTGATCGGCCAACTCGCCGTAAAGCGTGCGGCCGCACGGGTCGGCCGTCTGCGGGAAGGTCGACAGGATGTTCAGGGCCACGGGATTGAGCAGCGTCGGCGAGATCTTGTTGCCGGTGAATCCCAGCGACGACGGCAGATTGATCTGCTTGCCGCCGTTGCAGGAGGGCGAAGCGATGGTGGTGAAGTCGCCCTGCGCCATCGCGGGTGTGGGGATGAAAGCCGTGAACTGGGATGCGTCCGAGCGCAGCGAGGTTCTCTGGTAGCCGCCGAAGAAGAACAGTTTGTCCTTCTTGATCGGGCCGCCGACGGTTCCCCCGAACTGGTTGCGCTTCAGGGTGTCGCGCTTGGCGGCGAAGAAGTCGCGGGCGTTCAAGTCGCCATTGCGGAGAAACTCGAAGAGATCTCCGTGGAATGCGTTCGTGCCGGACTTAGTGATGGCGTTGACCATGGCAGTGGAGTGGTAGCCGTATTGCGCGGGGATCGCGCTGGTCTGGACGTTGAACTCCTGCAAGGCGTCCGGGAAGGGCAAGGGGAGGCTCAGGTTGTTGTAGGGGTCCTGGTGAATCACGCCGTCGAGCTGATAGCCCACGGCATCCGGGAGCCCGCCGGCGACCGACACGACGACTGTGGGGTAGTTCCGCACCGTGTTCAAGGACGCTCCGCCGGGGTAGTTGGCCATGCCGGCCAGGAAGATGAGCTCGTGAACCTCGCGGCCGTTCAGGGGCATTTCGAGGACGCGCTGCGTGTCCACAACCTGGCCAATCCCGGTGTTGCGGGTTTCCACCGTGAGAGCTCCAGCTTCGACGGTCACCTGTTCGCTCACCGAACCTATTTGTAAGGAGACGTCGATGGTGGGAGCGGTGCCGACCTCCAAGACGATGCCGGTTTGCTGGTACTTGGTGAAACCTTCCTTGGTGACCTCCAGCAGGTAGGGGCCGGTGGGAAGATTCGTGAACACGTAACCGCCGTCGGCTCCGCTGGTGGTGGTGCGGGTGGCGCCGGTTGCGGTTTGGGTCACTTTCACGGCTGCGGCCGGAATGGCGGAGCCGCTGGCGTCTTTGACGATGCCATTCAATTGCGACGTCTGCGCCCAGACCGCGGCAGACGCAAAAACGGAAGCGAGCAAGACCCTCGAGAAAACGCTCATGTCGTTCACCCCAGAATTTTTGACTAACTGGAGGCGAACATTATCAACCCTGCGAGCGGGTGTCAAGGGGGGGCCTGACGGGGGGGCTGCCGCCGGGCTACTGCCGGCTGGAGTCGACGAATTCCACTCCCGGCGGAGGAGTGAAGCGGAACATTGCGTCAGGAACGGGCAGGTTGGTCTTTTCGCCGTCGAAGGTGTAGTCGAGCAGGGAGTTGTCTTGCTCCTTCACCACCAGGCGGTGAATCACGAAGTCGGCTCCGGTGAGGAACGAGACTTCGCTGTAGGGCATCTTGCCGGACTTCGGTAACGCCGTAAGGAACACCTGCTCGCCCTGCGGGCTGGCGCGGAATTTGCTGAAGTCGTCGTGGAAGTTCAGACGGCCCAGCAGGAACGCGAGCGGCGCGCGCATATCTTCCACGGACTTCATCTTGATCTTCTCGGCGCGATTTTCGTCGGGACTATAGGAGTAGATGAACTCGCCGTCGGAAATGAACAAGCGCCCCGCGGGCATGGCATACTCCCAGCGCATCTTCCCGGGCTTGCGCAGTACTAGGGTGCCGCTGCCGATGCGCTTACGACCATTGAGCGTCCAGGTTTCGGTGAAGGCTACTTGGAGGGTTTGGATGTGGTTGTAACGGTTCTCAATACCGGCCAGGAGTTGGGGTACATCGGGAGTGCCGGCCGGCCACAGGGCCCACGGGACCGCTAGAATACCCAACGCCAGCAAGCCGGGACGGAGGCGCATCGCTACTCTCACTATAAGGAATTCCTAAAGGTCCCGTCGTTTACCGCCGATTCGAAGCGTTGGAGGTGTTTTCGTGATCCCTCTCCTGCAAGCCGTGCTCGGCGACATGATCAGCCTGATGGCGGTAATGGCCATCATTGCTGGAATCGCCAAGTTGTTTCAGATCGCGACATCCCTGAACGAGATCAAGGACGTGCTCATCGAAATCAAGCGCAATACCCGCGACTACTCAGTCCCGGTCAGCTCCGAGGCGGAGCCTTATCCGTCCGAATCGCCGCTTCACGCCGGCGGGAGCGGGTCCGATGCGGCTTCTCTCCAGGCGGCGCTGCTAGATCCCGAACCGTAGAGACGCTACACCGCGCGCACGACCGCGCTGACGGGGCGCGAGCCTACCGGAATTACCGTCAGGAGCGCGGCCGATTTGTAGCGGTTCGCGTTAGCCTCGATCGTGCGCACGCTCAACACCGCCATGTCTCCGGAGGCGCGGTTCAACACCAGCGCATATTGATCGCCGGGAGTCACGGCCACGAATCCGGGATCGCTGCCCACCTGCACCACGCCGATCACGCGCTGCGACCGGATGTGGAACACCGTGACCTGGCCCGATTCCGGGCTGGCGATGAACAGCAGCGATGCCGAAGCGGCCATGGCGCCCGGGGCGTGGCCCGCAAGCACGGTTACGCCCACCTCCGGCGTGTGGTAGGGATACACGATCACCACCGCATCCATGCCCTCGCCGGTGACGAACAACTGGCCGCCGTCGCGATTGAAGCAGAGATGCTGGGGACGCACGCCGACCCGCAAGTGAGTGATCAGGCCTCCGCTGGGGTCTTTGAGCGAGGCCGCTACATCGTATAGCGACAACATTTGATCGGCGCGGCGAGCAGCGATCAGCGTCTTGCCGTCGGAAAGAAAACGCATGGCTCCGAAATCGCCGGTTCCCGCGGGATCGCCTGCCAGCGGATTGCCTAAGGCCCGCGACCGTAGATCCACCAGGCGGACGCTCGAGGCCGAGGACACGGCTGCTGCAGTTGCATCGGGGTTCAGTTCGAATTCCACCGGATCTTCCGGGAGCGGGAGGCGCCAATCCAGCCGCATCGTGTCGGCGGAGATCGCGCAGAGGCTGCGGGGTTCGCGCGTCAGAACGTACAACGTCTTTTCATCGGAAGCGACTTGCAGAGAAGAGGCCTGCGCCCCAACCGCGACGTTCCGCCCCAGGCGCAGATGGCCGGTCTCAATCTCATGGATCATGCCGGTCGCGGGAGTGAGCGCATAGACCGCGGGCCGCGTGACGGCGGCGGCGACTTCGGTGGGGGCCGCATCGAGCGGAATGTGTTTGGCCACCGCGAGCGCGCCCAGATCCACGGCCGCTACCGCCTGGCCCTCTTGGTTGGCGATGAAGGCGTAGCCCTCGAACGCGGCGCTACGGCGGGAACAAGCGGCGAGTGCGGGAAACGCGAGTAACGCCCGGCGGGAGATCACCTTCTCATGATCGCGCAATCAGCGGAACACAATCGAGTAGCCACGGCTTCAGGCCCCGCGCCTCGGTTTCCCCGTGCGCCGCGAAACCCCCGCGGCTCCCCCTTTCGATGAACGTATCACCAGTTCGTTTCTGAGCGCGGTGAGCTCTTCTGTGCGCAGAACCTCCCTCAAGAACGCAATCAACGTTTTGATGCTGCTCTCATTTGACGCAGGGGCGCCATCGGCCTCGAACACTTGGGCCTCGCCGCCCATCAGTGTAATTTTGCGTTCGAACTGGTCCAGCTCATTTTCCATCTCATGAGTTAGCCATAAGGCCCACTTCTGTCGGATCCGAGAGAACCTTCTTGCATCCAACGGTTCTTCCGCCCTACCATCCTGGATTAATGCGTGGAGTGCCTCGGACATTTCGTTGACGTATTCCTCACAGAACCCGATGTGCTTGTCGAATGCAACGGTTGCCATGTGGGAGGTGGCGCCCACAGAAAAGGCGTTCTGCGTTTCGAGCAGGTCTCTGCTCTGCTGCGCCTTCTGTCGTTCAATCGATCGGTCACTGAGAAATTTTGACAGCCCCACGGCAGCCGGTCCGGCTATCGCTGACCCAATGAGGCTTACGACGACCGTTGGCCAATCCATGGATGCACTGGTTACCGAACCCCCGCTACACTATTGGCAAAGCTCGCCACCCACTTATTAAAGAACACCTCATCAGCTGCCACCACTCTAGCGTAGCCCGCTTCCCGATAATCGTTTACGATCCGCTCTGTATCCCCCCCGCTCGCTACGATAATCTCAGCATCTTTCTTTGGATCGTTGAGCAGATGTTTGCGGGCGCGTTCATCAACCGATAGCAGGCTGTAGCCGCATATCACTACTCGAGCCGCCGACTGCAACGCCTCCGCGGCTTGCCGCCATAGCTTATCCCAAAACTCCGCATATTCATTTCCGGTATTGGCTGCGAAGTAAAAATCCTTTGACCGCGCTGGAAATATCATTACCGGCAATGCCGCCCCGCCCCTTCCAAACCCTGGGTCAGCCGCGTCGGTGTACCCCAAGAAGGAAAGTTCATTCTTCGCGATCACGGGACGCGCGCTCAAGGTGTTACCGGGCTGGAAGGCAGAGAATCCTGACGTGATCCCACCGAAGAGAAGCGCAAGCCAGTTTGTGCTGCCATGCAATTTAAATACCTTCGTGCCCGAGTTTCCAGGTAGGCCTTCAATCGGGAAGCCGTACCCATCACCCACTTCAAACCTCTTGGCCAACCTGAGCTCACGCTCAAGTGAAACGTCGTAATTGAATGTGATCACACAATCGCCTTTAGCAACTATGTTCTTAGCGAAGTCTTGATAAGCCGAAGAAGCGAGAGCCTTGCCTCTCTGGATCTCGGCAAACCAGTCACGCAAAGCGTTCTTAAACACGCCGTATTCGTTCGCTGTAAGGGTCCGCCTCGCTCGCTGCTCTCTTGTCCCATTCTCATACTCACCAATCCGCTTGTGTATCGCTGTTACCAGATCCTCAACGTTTTCAACTGGAGCAAAGGACTCTTCAAGGAAGTGAGCTGTTGCTGGATAGCGCGCCGCATAGGAGTCCGGATCGTGCGTCGGGCGCTTCATCCACTCCAGCAACTCCGACGCCATTGTCTTTGCCAGCGGGTATCCAGCATCGCACGACGCACCCGCTCCCAGCACGTATGTCGTCATCTTTCACTTCCTCCCCACACGATTCATTATAGTCGGGGTCCTGGAACGGCAGCCTCCTGCTGACCCATGATGTCCGTGTTGGAGCCGAGGTACCCGAACGAGATCTGACGGTCGCGGTAGCTGTCCAGGGACGTGACGTAAAGCGTTCCATCGCTCCGCGAGCTTTGTGCCCAATTGTGTCGTGGTCGCCCGGAAAACCGTAGAGTCGCGCGCTACCGCCTCCTACTTCGCTGAAAATAAAGGACAACTTGCCCGCCTGGGACGGCTATGGTACCTTCAGATGGAGCGAACGGGGAACGTATAGGTGCAATTCCGTTTTTGCACGGTGGAAAGAAAGATCACCGGCACCGCTCTCATCCTTGGGTATTCATATAAGTTGTACCGTTCCACATGAACCTGCTGAACCTCCGGCCGTTATTCAGTCTTTTTTCGTCCGATCTGGCCATCGATCTCGGTACCGCCAATACGCTGGTCTTTGCCAAAGGCAAAGGTATAGTGGTGAACGAGCCGTCCATCGTCGCTATCAACAAGAACACCAATGAAGTGGAAGCCGTCGGCCGGGAAGCCAAGGAGATGCTGGGGCGCACGCCCGGCAACATCGTGGCCATCCGGCCCATGAAGGACGGCGTCATTGCGGACTTCAAAGTCACCGAGCGCATGCTGAATTACTTCATTCAGAAAGCGCACGGACGCAAGATGCTGGTGCATCCGCGCATTATCATCGGCGTGCCCAGCGAGATCACGCAGGTGGAAAAGCGCGCGGTTATCGATTCCGCCTATCACGCCAAAGCCAGCGAGGTGTTCCTGGTGGAACAGGCCATGGTGGCGGCGATAGGCGCCGGGCTGCCGATTACCGAGCCTTCCGGCAACATGGTGGTGGACATCGGCGGCGGCACTACCGACGTCGCGGTGATTTCGCTGTCCGGAATTGTGTACTCGCGCTCGGTGCGCGTCGCGGGAAACGAGATGGACGACGCCATCATGCAGTACATGAAGCGCAAGTACAACCTGCTGATCGGCGAAACTACCGCGGAAAAGGTCAAGATCCAGATCGGCTCCGCCTTCCCGCTGGACAAGCCGCTCACCATGGAGATCAAGGGGCGCAACCTGATTGAGGGCGTGCCCAAGACCATCACCGTCGACGATTCAGAGATCCGCGAGGCGCTTTCGGAATGCGTGGCCACCATCATGAACGCCATCCGCGTGGCGCTGGAGCGGACGCCGCCCGAGCTTTCCGCCGATATCAGCGATCGCGGCATCGTGCTGACCGGCGGCGGTGCAATGATCAAGAACCTGGACAAGCGCATCCGCCACGAGACTGGGCTGCCGGTGTCGATCGCCGAGGATCCGTTGGCGTCGGTGGTACTGGGGACGGGGAAGATGCTTACCGAGTTCAAGCTGCTGCGGCGAATCGCCATAGAATAAGAACAGGCGCCAGGGGCCTGGGGCCAGTAAGAAGCGGGCGTTCTTTTATGGATTTCTTCCTCAATCGTTACCGCAGCCTTACCGCACTGCTGCTGGCGATTCTCGCCCAACTGGCCCTGCTCTCCTACCAAATCAAAAGCAACCACGAAGTGCGCTTGATCCGGGTGTGGGCCGTCACCGCCATTACTCCGGTGGCGCGCCTGCTCGAAGGCGGTCGCGGCAGCACCGTGCACTTCTTTGAAGATTATTTTTGGCTGCTGGGCGTGCGCCAGCAGAACCGCCAACTGCAATCCGATCTGGATCGCATCAAGATGGAGAATCAGTACCTGCGGGCGCAGCTGGATACTGCCGACCGGGGCCGTGAACTGGCCATTTTCCAGGCTGGATCGCCCTCCAAAACGGTGGCCGCGCGCATCATCGGCAACACCAACGGCGTCGGCAATAATGTCGTGATCATCGACCGCGGCGCTGCGAGCGGGCTGCAGAACGGAATGGCTGTGATTACTCCCAACGGCATCGCTGGGAAGGTGATCGACGTGTATCCCACGGCTTCCTATGTGCGCCTGATAACTGATCCGTCCTTCGCCGCTGGAGTGGTCTCGCAACAGCACCATGTGCACGGCACGCTGCGCGGCCAGGGTTCCAGCACGCCGAGCGTCGAGTACATCCAGAACGAAGATCCCGTCGACCCGGGCGAGTGGTTCTACACTTCGGGCGACGATCTGATCTTTCCCAAAGGGTTGCCGGTAGGAACCGTCAGCGCAGTGCGGAATGGGAAGGCGCGCAAGGAAGTGGCGTTGACCCCGAGCGGCCTGGTGAACGGGCTCGAAGTGGTTCTGATCGTCGTGGACGGCGTCCACCAGGACATTCCCCCGGTGGCTCCTTCCGGGCAATCCGTGCACCTGCAGCCGCCGGCTTCCGGCGAACCGGATGGACCTATCGACACGTCCTCCAACGCCTCCGGACCCCTGACTACCGATGCCGACCGCATGATCGATCAGTACCGCCGGCTGGGCGAAGCACAAAAGCATGTGTTCGGGGAACGCGGAGCGGGCGCGCCTAACTTCAACGCTCCGGTGCCCGACGTGATCTCGCCAAAAGATCAACCATCTGATGGCAAGTCCGGACACGGGCCATGAGCGGGGCCATGAGTAATGTTCGGCCATGAGCGACTTTTCGAGCCGCGGCTTGCCGACCGGCTTTGTCGACCCCTCGCGCCAATCCCGCATTCCGAAAGCCGAGCGGATCACGCGATCTCAGGTTGCTGCGCTCGCGGGAATTTCGCTGGCCGCGATTCTGTTCCAGGTGTATGTGCCGCGCTTCCTCACCTTTCTGGCTTACCTGGAGTTGCCCTTGTTGGTCACGGTGTACTTCTCGCTGATGCGGCGCTCGCCCGTCACCGGCATCCTGCTGGGGGCTTCGATCGGCCTGATGCAGGACGCGTTGACGCCGCACCAGCCGCTGGGCATGTTCGGGATCGTCAAGACGCTGGTGGGATTTTTCGCCGCTTCCTTCAGCCAGCGATTCGACCTGGAAAATTCGGCCGTGCGGTTGATCCTGAGCTGCTTCTTTTTCTTTTTCCACCAGTTTTTCTACTGGGTGCTGGACCGGGCGCTGTTGGGGGAGACGCTTAGCTTCGCGCCGGGGCAGACCATCGTGCTGGCGGTTCTGAACGCTGTGGTCGCGGTTCCGTTGTTCCGGGTGCTGGATAGGTTGCATCTGGGGTAGTTGGTGAGCGGGCTTCAGCCTGCAACGGGGGCTTTAGACCATTTTCTGAGTATTTATAGACCATAGCCGCAGTGGCGAAAATGGGCTGTTGCGTGTTCTGAATTCACCGCAGTAAGGGCCGCGGCCACGGCATGCTCCAGCAATTCCAGTTGGCGGATCTTCCAAGCTCGCA
>DATNJC010000208.1:0-17495 GCA_035604115.1 Bryobacteraceae bacterium
GGAAACAACCTCAACAGCTGCGAGAAAATGCTGCATACTCGATTCAAGCGGAGACCTCTACTTTTTCTGATTGGTTCTTTCCAGGGAACCCAATCAAAGTATCGGTCTTCCGCCCCTCTGTAATTTGGACAGGTGTGGTTAGCAACCTGCCCCACAGCACAGGATGAAGGCCATGCCACCTACCGTGCGGGCAGCGAAATCTTCTTCAGTCCCGGTTTGGTTGGGAACAACTGCTCCAACTGCTGCTCCGGCACGGTGACTGTCAACCGCACGGAAGCTCCCGAGGCGCTGACCGACGTCGCGTCCACCATCGCCGCCACGTTGCCGCCCTGCGGATCCTTGCGGTTGGCCTGCGCCATGCCCATCAGGAAGTGCACCACATCCACCAGCGCCTGCGCGTCCTGGTTCGAGCGAGTCGCGGCCTCGCCGCTCAGCGTGACATTCGCCCCCCCCAGTTGCACGCCCAGGGACAATCCCGTGATCGCCTGCAGCACGTTCGCCATCGGACCCGTGGCGGTTGGCGATCCATTCAGCCCGGACAGCAGATCCGCCGCCCCGGTCAGCGTAGCCGCCCACGCCTGATTCTGTGCGGAGATGTCCTGCGCCTTCACCGCCAAAGGTCCGTTGAACACCGTGCCCGCGGCGTGCCGGTCTACGGCGGACTTGATCAATTGCACCTCACCGATCAGCACCGTGGACGAATCGAGAAACGCCACTGCGTTCACCGGCGCCGCACTGGCCGCCGCGGCGCCATTCGGCCGGCCTCCCGCGCGATTGGGATTGGCGCGATTGGGCCGGTTGGGACCGCCGTTGTTGGGATTCCCGGTGATCAAGTCGACACCCTTGTACCGCGTGACCGTTGCGCCCGCCATCTCCGCCAATCCCGCGGTGCGTACAGCTTGGAACGTGCCCCGTCCCGCGATCAGCCAGCGATTATCGCCCGCCGAGGCCGCGATGATCGCGCTCAGATCCTGGCGCGGATCGAAGCCCGTGGCCGCGACAAAATTGTCCAGCCCGGCATTCGCCGGAATCTGCTTCAGCAGAAACTGGCCGAACGCCGTCGCTTGGCAATCGGCCACCTGGAGACCCGTCATCACCTTGGCGTCGGGCATCATCAGTCCCACCAATTGGGGATCGGTGGCGCCGTAAGCGCCCACCACCGTAAGCAACATACCGGCAAAAGCGGCTTTCATAAACATCCTCATGCTCCATTCTACGTGACCAATCCGGCCCCAGTTCCGTCAATATCGGTTCCGTCAATATCGGTAGCGTTAACGGAAAACTGAGGGGGAAGCGTGTTGGTGCGGCATTGGTTCTTGACACTTTCCTGGGCTGGTGAGAGGATGACCGTCATGGAAGGCGCCAACCGCAGTCTGATGTGGCATGGTATGTTCCTATTCCTGCTCGGGCTGTTAACAGGTTTCGTTGAGCAGCGTTTCGCCAATGTCCGCATGGGACTCGCCGCCCACCTGGAAGGTGTGATGAATGGAACGTTTTTGGTCGCAGTAGGGGCGGTATGGACCGAGGTCAGACTCGCACGTACGGCGAAAGCGGTTGCATATTGGACGGCGCTCTACGGCACCTATGCGAACTGGGCCATGACCGCGCTCGCCGCCATTTTCGCGACGTCCACCCTGTCGCCCATCACGGGAGCATCCCAGAGCGCCCAGCCCTGGCAGGAGGCGGTCGTGACGATCGGCTTACTCAGCGTCGGCGTGGCCATCGTAGCTTTCGCGGTGCTGATGCTGTGGGGTCTTCGGCGCGCCCGATACACCCTCCCAACCGTCACCATCATTACGTGGCCGCGTATTCATAGAGGATAAAAAATGAAACTTCCCATCTACCAAGTGGACGCCTTTGCCGCCGGATTGTTCCAGGGCAATCCCGCCGCAGTCTGCCCGCTCGACGCCTGGCTGCCTACCGAAACGCTACAGGCCATCGCGCTCGAAAACAATCTCTCGGAAACCGCGTTCTACGTGCCTCAAGGCGCGGCCGGCCGCTACGGCCTGCGCTGGTTCACTCCCGCCGTCGAAGTCGAGTTGTGCGGCCACGCCACTGTCGCCACCGCCAGCGTGATTCAAGAGGTGCGCCGCGAAGTGACCGGCTCCCACCTGATCTTCGAAACCCTCGGTGGCGAGCTTACGGTCGACCGCGAGGGCGACCTCTACGTCCTCGACTTCCCCGCCAATCCGCCGCAGCCATGTTCTGCGCCGCCGCTGCTTAAGGAAGCTCTCGGCACGACGCCGGAATCGATACTCGGAGCCCGCGATTACCTGTGCGTGTACCAGAACCCGGACCAGGTGCGGCGTCTTGCTCCGGACATGGGCAAGCTTGGGCAAATCGATCGCCGCGGCATCATCGTCACCGCGCCGGGCAATCAGGAGGACTTCGTCTCGCGCTTCTTCGCTCCAGCCAAAGGGATTCCCGAAGATCCGGTCACCGGCTCCGCGCACACCACTCTGATTCCGTACTGGTCCCGGCGGCTGAGCAAATCGAAGCTATTCGCGCGCCAGATCTCGCAACGAGGCGGGGAACTGTGGTGCGAGGATCTCGGCAGCCGCGTGAAGATCGGCGGGCGCGCCGTGCAGTATTTGACCGGCGAAATATCGATCCCGGCAACGTCCGTCAAATAGACTCTTTCGTAACCATTCCGTTCGCGTCGCCGTGATAGAATTTGTCGATTGCCCAAACCCAGCGGTGTATTTGAGGCCGATTTTCTAAAGGCTCTCCGCGCCCACATCGGCGTCCACCACTCGATTTATGCCAGAGTACCGCCGCAGGGGATTTACTTCGAAGCTCTCGTGGAAAATGCCTTCAGGACAGTCAAGAAACCTTACTCCGTCATTGAGGGAACATCGAGGAATCAGCCGACTCACGACCTCCTGGTTGAGAACAAGCGACTCTCGCTGAAAACCGAAAGGGGACCGGTACCCACCCCGACCGAATCACGATCACGAAGCTCTGTACTACCGAACGGGAACCGTGGACCGCAGAGGTTCTCGTGCAGCGTGTACTTGAGCACTTGGAACGGTACGACATCATTCTGATGTTGCGGGCAATCTGGAAGCCGCCATTGATTCGCTATGACCTCTTGGAGATACCCGTATCCACTCTTAAACTGATCGGCACAGCGGCCTTTCAGCCGGTTGGTACGCGTAAAGGCAAACGGAGCATCGGAGCAGACGTACTCCGCGGGAAAGAAAGACTGTTTCACGTACATTTTGACGCATCCGACGGCAAGTGCTCGATACGCAATCTTTCCGTTTCCAATTGCGCCCTTCTACTTTCGTGGGAGACTATGATTCGCAGCGGATGAGAACTATTCGCACTTGTCGGACTTGCGGAAGACCAGCCAGTAGCAGTGTTGCCGCCTGCTGTGGTGGGCTGTCTTCCACTTCGGATCGATAATCGGTCCCTTCCGGACTTTGATGATGCAATCGCAAGCGCAGAATCCAACAGCTACCGCGGCTTGCACTAGATCGACGTGCGCCCACTGATACCGATGGTTGTGGATGTAGTCTGTGATCTTACAGAGCAGAATGCCGTCAACCCTTAAGACGCGATAGGCCTCCCGGACAAAGGCCGGATAAAGGTGGGAGAAGTTGTACCCGTGCTCTTTGGGGGAGCGCCCGCCTAACCCGAAGCGGACCGTGAAGTCCTTTTGATCGTCCTTGCCCTGGTTCGGAACATGAGGCGGGTCATATACAACCACGTCAAAGCGATGATCCGCGAACGGCATCTGGGTATTGTCCCCAACTACTGACGGTCGATGACTGCTAGCGATGTCCAAACCAACGATCTTGCGCTTACTGCCGTGCCAGAATCGGCCACCGTTCAACGTCGCATCCAGGATTCGCTTCGGCCGTTTGTGCGGATAGAAGGTCAACATTCGCTCGATCAACTCGGCATCCTCTCCGTCCCAGACGGAAGGTAGCGGATGGTAAGATGGCTCAAATTCCGGTAACAGTACAGGCTGCATCAATCAGAATGATACCGCGAACTGGTCCGAATCCACCCTCAGATCAACCCGAAAACGCGATTCGATCGACGACCTGGCAACGGGCGCGCCCGCGGGTGCATCATAGAAGCTATGAGAAAGTTTCTTCCCATTGTCTTGCTCGCCGTGGGTGCGCCGGCGTTCGCCCAATCCTTTGAAGGCTGGTTCAGCGGCGGCCAAGGACTGCTATCCAATAGCGGACTGGGTACGGATCAGCCCTTTGGCGGAACCCCCAACGACGTGCAGCTCACCGATGGCTTCCGCTTCGCCTTCCGCGTCGGCTTTAACTCGGAGACCATCTTCGGCCACGAAGTTCAGTACGCCTACCAACGCACGCAACTCAAGTTCAACGATCAGGGCGGTGCGGAACAAGGGATGGCGGTGCATTCCGGCGGTTACAACTTCCTGGTCTATGCCACCAAGGAAGGCTCCCGCATCCGGCCCTTCGGGACGGGCGGCCTGGGATTCTTCAACTTTGTTCCGCCCGGCTCATCCGCCGTTTCCGGCGGCGGCAGCACCAAGTTCGGATTCAACTACGGCGGCGGAGTGAAGGTCAAAATAACCAACCTGTTTGCGATCCGCGGCGACGTGCGCCAATACATCTCGCCCAAGCCCTTCAGCCTGCCTCTGGCGAGCGGCTGGCTGCGCATGACCGAAATCTCAGCCGGCTTCGGCGTCGAGTTCTAATTCTCTCGCCAAGCCGCCAAGGCGCAAAGATCTTAGGGTTTCTTTGCGTCTTTGCGCCTTCGGGAGAGAATTCCGATTTTCGTCCCCATCCGTTTCTATCGCTTATCGCGTGAGTCTCCCGTGGGGGACGCATGATCCGTGGATCCCCAGAAAACTGTGCGCCCCCGAACACTCCATATTGGGTGCACAATAGATACGGTGGCCGCGAGAACAAACACAGTTCGCGTGATGCAGTTGGCGCTGGCGGCGTCGCTGATATGTCTGCGCCCGGCCGCGGCGCTCGACCCCAACCACGCGCTCACCCAGTACGTGCACCGCATCTGGCAAAACCAGCAGGGCACTCCCTTCGGATCCATCCAAGGCGTGTGGCAGACCCGCGACGGTTATCTGTGGCTGGGCACGCAAACCGGATTGATCCGCTTCGACGGCGTCGAGTTCCGCACGGGCCAATCTCTCTATCCCAATCTGCCCCAGAACATTTGGGTCCGCGGCCCCGGCTACCAGGACGATCAGGGTGCGCAGTGGGTCCCCACCAACGATCAGGGCGTATTGCGCGTTTCGCCGCTGGGCGTGTCGCAATACGGCGTGAAGCAGGGTCTGCCCTCGAATCTGACGCAGTGCGTCGTAGCCGGCCGCGAGGGGCAGATGTGGGTGTGCACGGATCGGGGCCTGGCGCGGGTCGACCTCCCGCGCGGCAGCGGCCCACACACCAATGCCGAGATCCAGACATTCGGTCCGTATACCACTCTGGGAGCTACTAACGTCCGCGCCGCGTGTCTGGCGCCGGACGGCTCGGTGTGGTCCGGCGGCGACAGCCCCAAGCTCAGCCGCTGGAACGGGAGCGCCTTTGAGACCTACAAGCTGACCTCCGCGCCCGCCGACGTGAGCGTCTTTGCGCTGCAGTGTTCGGGCGACACCGTTTGGGCCGGCACCAGCGCGGGGCTGATCCGCATCGAATCCGCCGCTGGATCTCCTGGCGGCGGAAAGCCAACCGAGCGCCTGTACACCGTCAAAGACGGCCTGGTCGACAACCTGGTGTTCGCCCTGGCGCCGGGCCGCGAGGGTACGTTGTGGATTGGAACCCGCAACGGCTTCAGCCGCTTCCGCGCCGGCGACTTCGACAATTTCCGGCCCGAGGACGGGCTTTCGCAAAGCACGGCGTACTCGGTGTATGAGGATCGCGAAGGCTGGTTGTGGGTCGGCACCAAGCAGGGCTTGAATCAATTCGTCGACGGGCGCGCGCTTCCCTTCACCCAGCGTGAGGGACTTCCCAGCAACAACGCCGGCCCCTTGCTGGCGGACCGCCGCGGAACCGTTTGGGTCGGATCGCTCGACAAGGGCCTGGCGCGTTACGACGGGCACAAGTTCACCGTGTTGAACTCCGGCAACGGGCTGGCTTCCGACTCCGTGCTGGCGTTGGGAGAAGACGTCGCCGGAGCCATCTGGGTCGGCACCGACCGCGGCTTGAACCGCCTGGATGACGGCCGCGTCGCGGCCACCTTTACCACCGCGCAAGGCTTGCCGGCGAATGCCGTTCGCGCCATCCATCGCGCCTCCGACGGCGGACTCTGGATCGGCACCGAGGCCGGTTTGGCGTCTTACGAACAAGGCCGGATGGTCTCCATGGTCAGCGCTCCGCCCGGCGCGGTGCGGGCCATGGGCGAAGACTCCGGCGGGAACATGATGGTCGCGACCGAGCGCGGCGTTTTCGTGCGCGCCGCCAAGGCCGGGTTCCGCGAAGTGCAGCAGGACGGAGCGCCCCTCCGCGACGTCGACACGTTCTACCTCGATTCCGACGGCTTGCTGTGGATGGGTTCCACCGGAAGCGGATTGCGCCTGATGGGTAAGACCGGCAAGCTGACCACGATCTCGGTTGCGGACGGCCTGTTCGACGGCGAGATTTTCGGCATTCTCCGCGACGCCCAGGATCACTTCTGGATGGCCTGTAGCCGGGGTCTGTTTTCGGTGTCGCGCCCTGAATTATTGCGCTTCGCCGCGGGCGAGATCCACCGGGTCAACAGTTCGCCCTACTCCCCCACCGACGGGAGCCAACGCGTGATCGAAGGCCGCTCCGGCGTGCAGCCTGCGCTGTGGCGGATGCGGGACGGAATCATGTGGTTCTCCACCACGCACGGGTTGATCGTGCTGGAGCCCAATCGCCAGAAAAGCGTGGCGCCTCTTCCCGTGGTCATTGAAGACCCGCTGGTGAACGGCAAGCGCGAGACGCCCGCGCAGATCTCGCGCGACGCCCCGGGCCAAAAGAATCTCGAAATCTATTACAGCGCCCTGAGCTTCTACGCGGCCAATCGCACCACCTTCCGCTACCAGCTGGAAGGCTTCGACAAGGATTGGATCGACGCCGGCGTGCGCCGCGCCGCGTTTTATACCAACCTCCCGCCCGGCAGTTACACCTTCCGCGTGACTGCGTGCACCGTGGACGGCTTGTGCAACGAGACCGGCAGCTCCATCGAGTTCACGCTGGCCTCGCACTACTATCAGCGTTCGTGGTTCTGGGTCCTGGTTGCGGCCGCGCTGGCTTTGATGGTGTGGCTGGGCTACCAGGTCCGCATCCGGCAGCTTCGCGAGAAGTACGACGTGATCCTGGCGGAGCGCAGCCGCATCGCGCGGGAGCTGCACGACACGCTGATCCAGGGCTTCTCCGGCATCACCATGGCCTTACAGGCGCTGGCCGGAAGAGTCAAGTCGGACGAGGAGCGCGCGACGCTGGCCGACATCATCTCGGATGCGGCGCGCTGTCTGCGCGAGACGCGCCAGTCGGTGGCGGGTCTGCGTTCCGGCGGCGGGGCCCCGTCGAGCTTGGCCAGCGCACTCGAGGACGCAGCCAAGGAAATTGCCGGAGCCAAGGACGTGCGCTTGCGGTTTCATCTGGACCGGCAACTGCGCAAACTGCCCGCCGAAGTGGAGTACAACCTGTTGCGCATCGCCCGCGAGGCCATGACCAACTCGGTGAAGCATTCCGGCGCCCGCTCCATTGAGATCGTGCTGGAGTCCTATCCCGACGCGCTGAATCTTCGCGTGAAGGACGACGGCTTGGGATTCACGCGGGACGGGAATGGCGGATCGGCGGGCGGACCGGGCGGCACATTGGGTCACTACGGTCTGATCGGAATGAAGGAGCGGGCGGCGCAGATCGGCGCGGAAATCGAATTGAGCAGTCAGCCCGGAAGCGGGACCACGGTGACCGTGCGCCTTCCGGTGGGCGCACATAGCAGCGCGGCCCCCGCGACGGAGCCGGTGACGCCGCGGCGCTCGGTTGTGCGCAGTTAGACGAAAGGAAAGGGTGCTGGCAGATGCAGCCAAATGAGGCCAATATGGAAAGCTCGACCGCCAATCCCGAGAGGCCCGGCACGCCGATTCGCGTCTTGTGCGTGGACGATCACCCGCTGGTGCGCAAAGGCATCGCGTCGATTCTGGCCAACGAAGCCGACATGCAACTGGTGGGCGAAGCGGGCAACGGCCGGGAAGCGGTGGAGATGTTCCGCAAGCTGCGGCCCGACGTGATCCTGATGGACCTGCGCATGCCGGAGATGACCGGCATCGAAGCCGCGCGGATCATCCGCCAGGAAGATCCCGAGGCGCGCATTGTGGCCCTGACCAGCTACGACGGCGATCAGGATATTTATCGCGCGCTCGAAGCCGGCGTGCGCGGCTACCTGCTCAAGGAGATGGTGCACACCGACGTGCTACGTGCCATCCGCACGGTGTATTCGGGCAAGCGCCTGATGCCCCAGGAAGTGGCCGAGCGTCTGAGCGAATACTTCCCGCAGGTAGCTTTGACGCCGCGCGAAGTCGAGGTGCTGGGCCTCGTGGCAAAGGGTCTGGCGAACAAAGAGATCGCCGGCAAGCTCGGCACCGCCAGCGGCACCGTGAAGATGCACATCCAGAACATCCTGGCGAAGCTGGGCGCCTCCGACCGCACCCACGCAGTGACCATCGCCATCGAGCGCGGCATCCTGCACCTGTGACGAACTGCGATGGGCGGGCAGCAGCAGCACTGGGAAAAGGTCTACAGCACGAGAGCGGCCGATCAGGTCAGTTGGTTCCGTCCCCATCTCGAGACTTCCTTAGCTCTGATTGAACGGGTCGCGGGCGACCGTTCCGCGTCGATCATCGATGTGGGCGGCGGCGAATCCACTCTGGTCGACGACTTGATCGGCAAGGGATACGGCAACATCACGGTGGCGGACATCTCGCGGACGGCCCTGGAACACTCGAGGAAACGACTCGGCCCTGCATCGCACCAGATTCATTGGCTGGTGGCCGACATCACCGAAGCTGACCTGCCGGTGCAGGCTTACGACGTCTGGCATGATCGCGCGGTATTTCACTTTCTGACCGAGCCGTCCCAGCGTCTCGCCTATGTTCGGCAAGTGGCTTCCGCGGTCAAACCGGGCGGCCACGTGATCATCGCCGCTTTCGGGCCAGACGGGCCCGCCAAATGCAGTGGGCTGGATGTCCTGCGGTATGACGCTCCGACGCTGCATGGGGAATTCGGCGGGCGGTTCCGGCTGGTGGAGAGTTCCACGGAATTGCACCGCACGCCGTTGGGAACCACTCAGCAGTTCCTGTACTGCTACTGCGTAGTGGAATGACGCTAGAGCCGTGAGTTGATCAGCGGCCGCTATCCGACCGCAATAACTATCAAGCGGGCCGCGGAGACTCCGTCTATTCTAGTCCCGTGAGCGTCACCGCCAAAGCCCTCTGGTACATTGAGAGCCACCTCGATTCCGAGTTGTCTCTCGATGCGGTCGCGGAAGCCGCCGGGGTTTCCCGGTTTCATCTGTCGCGCGCGTTTGCTGAATCCACGGGCACTTCAGTGGCCGGATACATGCGTGGGCGGCGGCTCAGCGAAGCGGCCAAGGCGCTGGTCCAAGGCGCGCCGGACATACTGGCGGTGGCGCTGGATGCGGGTTACGGCTCGCATGAAGCGTTCACGCGCGCGTTTCGGCAGCACTTTGGCCTGACTCCGGAGCAGCTTCGGGCACAGGCGCACACAGACAACATCCCACTTCAGGAGCCAATCAGAATGAACCAAGCAGCAACTACCTCTCTCGCTTCGCCGCGCCTCGACACTTCACTGCGCCTCATCAGGGGCGACGCGATGCTGATCTTCGGGCTCGCGCAGCGTTGTCCACGCGTGGGCGACGCCGCGATTCCCTCACAATGGAACAGCTTCGTTCCGCATCTTGGGCACATCGATCGGCAGATCGGCAGCGTAGCTTACGGCGTGATTTACAACTCCGACGATTCCGGCAACTACGACTACATTTGCGGAGTGGCGGTGGACCAGTTTCCCTCTCGGCCGCCGGAGTTCACACGCCTGCGGATTCCTCCCCAGCACTACGCGGTGTTCGAGCATCGCGACCACGTCGCGGCCATCGCGGGTACGTGGAAGGCGATCTGGGAGCAAGGGCTGGCTGCCTCGGCATGCAAGGCCGTGGATGGACCGGCGTTCGAGCGCTACGACGAACGCTTCGACCCTCGCACGGGCCTCGGCGGCCTGGAGATCTGGGTGCCGGTGCAAGCACCGGCAGGAAGCTAACGCGCCATGGGTGTGGCGGCAGACCTGACGACTCCGCGGCTGCGGTTGCGCCGCTGGCGGCCCGAAGATCGCGAACCCTTCGCGGCGCTGAATGCCGACCCGGAAGTGATGGAGCATTTCCCGTCCGTGCTGTCGCTCGCGGAAAGCGACGCGCTCGTCGATCGCATCGAGGCGCACTTCGAGAACCACGGATTTGGACCCTGGGTCGCCGAGCACTCGGGCGTCTTCATCGGTTTCGTCGGGTTGGCCGTGCCGCGATTTGAGACCTCGTTCACGCCGTGCGTCGAGATCGCATGGCGCTTGGCGCGGCCATCGTGGGGGCGCGGACTGGCGACCGAGGGCGCTCATGCGGCTCTGGCTTTTGGCTTCGACCACCTGGGGCTGGATGAAATCGTGGCTTTCACGGTGCCGGGGAATGTGCGCTCAAGACGTGTCATGGAGAAGCTCGGCATGAGCTACGCTCAGGATTTCGAGCACCCGCTGATTCCGGAAGGGCACCCGCTGCGGCGTCACGTGCTGTACCGGTTGAAGCGCGACGCCGACATGCAATCAGGCCAACTATGCAATAAGGCATAGTGGGTTGCACTCCTTGATGCAGTCGCAGCAGTACCGCGTCCTGGGGCATAGTCGAACTAAGTTGTTGGCGTTGTCTTTGCGCGAGGGCGCCATGGTATCTGGAACGCTTGCGAATCCATCTTCAGCAGTCACGGTGACGTTGGCGGGCAAGGTTTGCTCGGCTTCGCTGGGAGCCTTGCGGCGGCGCATCGACCGCGCCCGGCGGCAGCGCGGCAGCGTGGTGATCGATCTCAGCGAGGTCACATTGATCGACCGGCCGGCGCTGGAGTTTCTGGCTACGATGAATGGCGCTGGCGTCGAGTTGGTCAACTGCCCGGCTTACATCGAGCCCTGGCTGCGGAAGGAAGCGTGAACACAGTGGCGGATTGCAGCCTCCGCTTCTACACGGGTGCTGAAGCACCCGTTGCAGGCTAAAGCCCGCTCCACGGGGGAGTTTAGGGCGGGGGCGGGTCGCCCACTACTAGAACCGGCGCGGACACTTCGTGACGCACACCGTTGATGGTGTTGCCTAGGATCAGGTCCTTGACGCCGCGGTGGCCGTGCGCGCCCATCACTACCAGGTCGGGTTGAATTTGGCGGGCCGCGCGCACGATTTCGTCCTTGGGACTGCGGCCGTGCACTACGGTCAGCTCGGCGTGGATGCCTTCGGCGGCCAGGGATTGCACGATCTCCTCCAAGTAGGCTTCCCCAGCGTGCACCTCGGCGGTGGAGGAGTCGGCTCCGAACAACAGGCTGGTGGCGCCTTCTTCGACATGCAATAGGTGAATGGATGCTCCGTGCAGGCGTGCCATGGCGGTGGCGTGGGCGATGGCGGCCCGGTCGCGCGAGGTGTGATCGAGCGGGACCAAAATGCGCCGGTACACCGGCGAGGGCAAATGGGCCGCAGCGGCGGCGGCGGCGTATTGCGGAACCGGCTCGGGCCTTCGGGGAGCCGCGAACGTGATCCAGGCCAGCAACGCCGTGATCGCTAGCACTATTGGGATCGCCAGAGCCGCGTGCCACAGCGAGGCCACAATCCAAGGCCCGGCCACGTCGGCGATGAGCCAGAAATTCAATCCTACGATGACGGCCGCCGTGATCCAGGACAGCGCTTTCACCCAGCCACGGTTGGCGAACGCGCCCATGCGCGCCTTGTCGCTGGTAAAACGGATCAGCGGGATCACCGCGAAGGGCAACTGCATGTTGATGATCACCTGGCTCAGGATCAGCAGTTGATAGGTGCCTTGCGCGCCCGATATCGACACCACGATCACCGCGGGAATGATGGCCAGCGAGCGCGTGAAGAGGCGGCGCAGCCAGGGGCGCATGCGCAGGTTGAGGAAACCTTCCATCACGATTTGTCCGGCGAAGGTGCCGGTCAACGTGGATGCCTGGCCGCTCGCGAGCAGGGCCACGGCGAACAGGCCGCCCGCTAGCGTCGAGCCTACCAGGGGCGCCAACAGCTGGTGGGCTTGCTCGATTTCGGTGACCTCGGTGTGGTGCTTGAAGAACACGGCGGCGGCCAGGATCAGAATGGCCGCGTTGACGATCAGGGCTCCGTTGAGCGCGATCACGGAGTCGGCCAGGTTGAAGCGGCAGGCTTCCAGTTGGTTCGCGGCGGATTTGCCGAAGCGGCGGGTTTGGACTAACGCGGAGTGCAGGTAGAGATTGTGGGGCATCACGGTTGCGCCGATGATGCCGACGGCTATGTAGAGGCTGCGGGAGTCGAGGCGCGGCAGGAGGCCTGAGAACATCTCGGACGCTACGGGGCGGGCGAAGCCCATCTCAACGATGAAGCAGCCGGTCATCACCAGGATCAAGCCGATCGTGATGGCTTCGACCAGGCGGATGCCGTAGCGCGTTAGCCAGAGCACGGCCACCGTGTCGAGCGCGGTGAGGCACACGCCCCACACTAGCGGCAGGCCGAAGAGCAGGTGCAGGCCGATGGCTGCTCCTAACACTTCGGCGAGATCGCAGGCGGCTATGGCGATTTCGCATAAGATCCACAGAGCGTAGGAGACTGCGTCGGGGTAGGCTTCCTTGGAGGCTTGCGCCAGGTCGCGGCCGGAGACGATTCCCAGGCGGGCGGAGAGCGTTTGCAGCAGCACGGCCATCGCGTTTGAGAGCACCAGGACCCACAGCAGGCGGTAGCCGAAGGCGGAGCCACCGGCTAGGTCGGTGGCCCAGTTGCCGGGGTCCATGTAGCCTACGCTGACCAAGTAAGCCGGGCCGGCGAAGGCTAGCATGCGCCGCAACAGCGTGGGCGCGTGCGTGGGGACCGATGAGTGCACCTCGGGGAGCGAGGTTGCTAGCTGTGGTTTCATCGTCAAACCTAACTATAGTTCATAGCGGGGGCAGGCGCATGGTGGGCTTGTAATTGAAAAAACATATTCAGCTGCAGATGAACGCAGATGAACGCCGCTAAGACATTCTGTTTTTCAAGCTACGTGGATCTGAGTTCCACTGCGATTGGGGGCTCGCTGGGGCTGGTTTTTGGAGTAGCTGGCGGTTCCGACGGGCCAACGAGGGGCTGGACCGTGGCCGACGGCACGGTTGGAGCTAGTGGCTCGGGTTCGTTTTGAATTTCTGCCGATTCACAAGCTGAAGCCTGTGCCACCTGCCTCTGGAGTTGCTGTAACTGCTTGAATGCGCGCTCATACGAGCGGTTTAGGCTGCCTTCGTAGCGGATCAACATCGCCAGGGATTTGCTGTGGTTGGCCACGCGGTCGAAGACCCAGGTTAGCTTTTCCACCTCGGTCAGGTCGGCGAGTTGCTTGTTCGTTTCTTTTACCCGGACGACCATTTCCTTGTCGAACGGCGTGGCCTCGATTTCCTGGAGGTGGTTGAGGCGCCAGCGGGCGGCGGCCATGGTTTCTACCAGGTCGGGATTGGTTAACGGGTTGGAAATCGTCCATGTAGGAGTCGCGGAGTTGTTCGAATGCGGCGCGGTCTTGGTGGGTAACACGCGATTTACCTCGATAGAGATATGGCATGGGATTGTGGTGCAGGCGCATGGGAGGTAGCTGGTTGATTCTTAGGGGAAATGAGGGTTTTTGGGGGCCGTTAATACCACGGCCGCCGAGCGACGTTGGCGAGGCTTTTCTTGGCCACGGATGGACACGAATAGATCGGAACGAGGACGAAACGCTTAAAGCGTTTTGACTCACCTGGCCGCCTAAGGCAGTCGTGCGTACGGGTGCCGCCCATTCGCCCACTGCAGAGACGGCTTGGCTGAACTGCTACTGTAAGAATCTACCCGGAGACTGACAAAATCTGCTAGTGTGAACGAGGGGACCGGTGGGGAGTATTTCCAAAGGAGGTCGAGCATGAAGTCTCGTTCCGTCGCGTTATTACTGGGGTTTAGCGCGGCCCTTGGGTGCCTCTCGGCACAACAGGCGGCGAATCCCAACGCGCTGCGTGTCATCGCGTCCAATGGCATTCGGGAAGTGCTCAACGAAACGCGCCCGAAAGCCGAGACCGCCGTGGGGAAACCGCTGGCGATCGAATACAATTCCTCCAACGCTCAGGTGGACCGGATCGAGAAGGGCGCGGATTTCGACGTCGCGGTGCTGACCTCAGATACCATCGACGATCTGATTAATAAAGGCAAGATCGTCTCCGGAACGCGGACTCTTTTAGCCCGGGCCGGGATCGGCGTGGGCGTCCGCAAGGGCGCGGCCAAGCCGGATATCAGTTCGGGCGAGGCCATCAAGAAGGCGCTGCTGGCCGCCAAGACGGTTACGTATGCGCAGGACGGCGCTAGCCGCGTTCATGTCGAGATGATGTTCGGCCGCCTCGGCATCACCCAGGAGATGGCGGCGAAGACACGGCTGGAGCAGGGCTCCACGCGAGCGGCCGCGCAGGTGGCGGCAGGCCACGCGGACATGATTCTGACGCTGATCAGCGAGATCCTGCCCGCTGAGGGCGTTGCGCTGGTCGGGCCGCTGCCGGCGGAGTATCAATATTATGTAGATTTCGCGGCAGGCATCGGCGTGAAGGCCAAGCGCGCCGATGCGGGCAAGGCGTTGATCCATTTCCTGGCGTCGCCGGAGGCCACGGCGATGCTCGCGCCCAAGGGGATGGAGCCGCCCAGGGGGCAGCCAGCGGGGAAATAGCGGAGCGACTACATCACCCGTCCCGGCAGGAGCACTTCGCGGTGACGGCCGCCCTGACGCACGGTGATTCTCGCGCCGCCGCACATGGGTTCGGCGCGTAGCAGGGGCTCCACTGTTGAAAAGAGCGCTTCGGCGTCTGCCCCGTAGCACAGGAGTGTCGTGGTCTCCGGAATCACCACACTTCCGCCGTAGTAGCCGCTCCCGCAGGTTTTCAGGGCCTCGGAAAGCTTGCGCCCGAATTTTGTGGAATCGCTCTTTTCGTAGACTCCCCCCGCGCGGGTACCGAAATCAAGTTCGACGAGAACCGCACCTTCGGCCTCCGGCTTCGGACCGTTTGCAACTGAATCTACAGTATCGACCGCGGACGTCTTGACTCCGGCAATGGCCGCGCGGACGGAGTTGAGCCGCCGTCGCGCGCCGCCGGCTTCTTCCAGGCGGCCGAGCCGTTCCAAAGCTGCGGCCTCATTTTCCAGTTCCTCCGAGAGTGTCTCCAGGTTTGGACTGGGCTGTTTCTGGTGCTCCGCGGCCGACTTCCGAAACCACTCCACCGCTTCCTCGTCCCTGGCTGCATCCCGGAGAATCATCCCCCGGGTCCCATACGCGCAGGCTAGATAGTGGCCTCCGCCAGACTCCAGGAGTTGGATGGCCCGATCCGTAAAGCCCAGCGCCTCCCGGAATTGCCGCAGACGCCGATGAACCCCGGCGATGTTGTTCAGCAGCGAGCCAATCTTCTCGGGCGGCGTTCGGGGCGACTGCTTCCGCACGCGCAGAGCTTTCTCGTAATACTGTAGCGCTTCGGCGTGGCGCCCCTGCTCGTTGCACATCACTCCCAGATTGACCCAAGCCGGCGTTGCGGATTCCAACTGGGCACGGGAGACGTGCAAGTCCGCCACTTCTTGATAACAACGCTCGGCCTCGGCCGGGGAGCTTTTCCGGAGGGCGTTTCCCAAGTCCAACAGGACCGCTGGAAGTCTGGGGTCGCCCGCGAGAGTCCGGAAAATCTTCACCGCGGCCCGCAAGGGAATGGCAGCGTGATCGCGCAGCCCGGTCCTCGCGTAACATCTTCCAGCCTGCCACATCGAATCTGCCATGGCGGGAGCGTCGTTCTCATCCACCATGAATTGGATGTTGGCCTCGCAATACGGAATCGCGCGGCGATATTCGCCGAGCTCGACCAGGACGTCGGCCATGAGCACCTGGAATAGCGGCATCAGTTCCGGCGTTAAGCGCTCCCGTCCGGCGCTCTCAGCCAGGAAGACCGCGGCCTGTTCGCGGAAGACGCCGGCATCCCGATCGCCCCGCCGGAGGTGCAGACGGGTCACGTTGTATAAGGCCAGGGAGCGCAGAGCCAGGTTCTCCGCTGCGCTCTCGGGTGGGCCTGCAGTGTGCGTCATCATCAAGGCCGCAACAAAAGCCCGCTCGGCCTTTGCGGGATCCCCTCCTTTTAAGAGCTTCGTCCCCGTGAAGATGACACCCAGGCACGCCTCCGCCGTGTTCGCCGTCGTGCACTTCACGCCAATCTATCGACCGGACGGCGGCGCTCCTGTAGCGCGGTCAGTTCGGCGCGGGACCCATCCTTCTGTAGTTCCAGCGGACCACGCGCTGGCCGAAGGACTCGCCCAGGTAAATGTTGCCCTTGGAATCCACGGCGATGTTATGGAGGTGGTAGAACTGCCCCACGCCGTGCGCGCCATGTCCACTGAAGGAGCCCACCACTTCGAGCGTGTCGCGGGTTGAGGATCTAGGCCTTCTTATCGCTGCCATCCGGCACGTAGAGGAATTGCTGCTTGTCGGGGGAGAAGGCGATGCCGAAGGCCGTGCCTTCGGTCGAGGTGGTTTTGCGCTCGATGTAAGCTTCCTTGACGAATTTCCCCTCTAGCGCGAACACCTGAATGCGATTGTCGACCCGGTCGGCGACGTAGACTAGGTTGTCGTTGGAAATGCGGATGCCATGCACGGTGTCGAACTGCGTGGGACCGGCGCCTTCGGTGGTGCGGGTGTGCGTGCGAGTGCCAGTATACACCAGGAGTCGTGAATGGCTCTCATACAGAAGGGCAGCCTTGGAGCCGCCTGTGCTATGTTGGGAATCAGGTCTTCCTAAAGCCGCACCGTGCCCTGCGCGGACCGGACGCCGGCGCTTGCGGGCCACCCTAGCTCAGTTGGTAGAGCGGCTGATTCGTAATCAGCAGGTCGCCGGTTCGATCCCGGCGGGTGGCTCCATTAAAAAATGCAAGCCCGCTTGCATTCCATGCACTTTGGAATGTTCCCCCAGCAATTACCAGGCCGTACTGCGGGCCATCAGTTTGTAGGAGGTCGCTTCTTCCGCCGCAACCCTGGACTCCTATTTAGCCGCTTCTGGGTAACGTTGAATGGCCGTGATGCACCCCGTCAAACAAGACGCCGAAGCTCGGCGAGGGTCAATGAAACGATCACATCTGGTTAACAGTGCGCCCCAACGGCGCAGATCGCCAGTGGAAGGAGGATCCATCCATGTAGTTGTCGGTAAGACATGGTAGCTACCGAGCGGCTTGGTCGGGTAACTGGCTAGGTCGAAGCCTCGGGACAAAAGTCCGCCTTT
>DATNJC010000209.1:0-10962 GCA_035604115.1 Bryobacteraceae bacterium
GCTCACGCGCATCGGAGAGTGCTCGATTCGGCAGCTTGATGACTTGCTGCCCCACCGCTGGGCCGCGGCCCGCGCCTAGCTGATGGCTCTGCGGCTTCCAGTTCCTTGGTCGCCCCTGCTGGTGTTCATGTGATGGATACCCGTCCGCCGCAACCTTACGGACGCGGCGGTTGGACAGGTCCGCGATGAATACGTTACCGAAGCCGTCCACGGCCAAGTCCCACGGTGAATTCAGTTGCGAGGCAGTGGCGGGTCCCCCGTCCCCGGAAAAACAGCACAGGCCTGGACCTGCGCCTGCGACCGTATTGATGATTCCATCAGCGGTTATCTCGCGAATACGGCCATTGCCCGAGTCCGCGAAGAACAAGTTGCCCGCGCTGTCCACGACTACGCCGCTTGGAAAAGACAGACCGGCGGCCGTGGCCGGACCGCCATCTCCGGAGAAGCCGCTGGGAAAGCCATTTGTGGCGGTGCCCGCCACGCTGGTAATGATTCCGTTGGGGGAGACCTTGCGGATGCGCTGATAGGCATCATCCGCGATGAACAGATTGCCCGATCCGTCTAAAGCCAAGCCCCCTGGGGCCAAGGACGCCTTGGTGGCGGGTCCATTGTCACCCACGCACGTGGGGCAATACCCGATTCCGCCAGCAATTTGGCTATGATTCCGTTGGGGGAGACCTTGCGAACGTCGGCCCGGTCGCCAGTGTTCTCCGCGATGTACAGGTTCCCGGCGCCATCCAGAATCACCGCCGTCGGGCTTAGCAGCGCCTTCACGGCAGGTCCGCCGTCGCCGAAACCGGAAGAGCAGGACGCGGCACAGCCGGCCACCGTCGTGACGATGCCGGCGGTGGAGATCTTGCGGATAAAGGGCGAATCGATCACATACAGATTGCCCGCGGAATCCACGGCCACGTTGGAGGGGGTGTTCATCGGGGTGATGGCAGCCGGGCTGCCATCAACGGGGAGAGGTGAGCGGGTTGTGGTGCCGTCGCCCGCGACGGTGGCGATGATCCCGTTTTGCGAGACCCTGCGGACACGGTGGTTGACGGTATCGGCGATGAACAGGTTGCCCGCGCCGTCCACCGCTATTCCGTTAGCGCCGTAAAATTGCGCATCGGTGGCGGGGCCGCCGTCCCCCGCGTAACCGGAATGCCCGTTTCCAGCGACTCGCGTGACCATGCCATATTGATCCAGCTTGAACACTGCGTCGTCGCTTGCGAAGTAAACAGTGCCCACGGCATCCATGGCGACGCCGAACGGGTAGCTGATCTTCAGATCCACGCCGCGGGCGGGCGTGGGTGGCGGCGCGCCCCCCGCGAAGGTTGAAATGATGTACTGCTGGGCCGGCAGAGCGGCTGACAGCAGTAGGAGACTCATTACCAAGCACGAAATTTTCATGACACCTCCGCTAAGTTTGCCGCCACGGCGATCTACACTCCGCCGGGGGGCGGTGGATGCGTCTCCCCCCCCGAAGCACAACGGGAATATAGCCGCCCGGCTGCACTCCTCGGGGAACCTGTTTCTGCTCTCGTCATTGCACCGGAATGCCGATGGAAGCGCCGGCAATCCAGGCGGCACTTATCTGGATGGTGGCCGTTCCTTTCGCTGTGTCCGGAGGCATCTGGAAGTTCACCTGATAGCCGTCCGTTGCGCCGGGATAACCGACAGCGCTCATTACCTGCGCAACCTTTCCATTCACCGTCACGGCAACGGGCGAATTGACCACGGCCAGGGGACTCGATGGGAACGGTTGGCCAGGGGCGGCGCCCGGAATCGTCGGTCCGAGGCCGGTGGCAAACAGGGACAGGACCTCACCCGCCGCGGCTGGCTTGGATGCACTGACCAGCGAGAAGTCGTTGGAATGGGTGATGGCCGGTCCACCGGCGGTAAGTACAATCTGCGGCTGCTCGATCGGGATCATGTACAGGGTGAACACAACGTGCCCTCCTCCGTTCAACCGCCGGCTGGCGGGGTCCTCTGTAATGGATGCCAGACGAATGGGAATCGCGGAGCTGCCTAGCCCTTGAGCCGCGTTGCCGGTTTGACCGCGCGCGCCGAGGAACGCGCCAGTGCCGCCCACAATCGCGAAATTCTGGCTGCCAGATGGCGGCCCGGGGGGAGATGGCCCACCGGCGTTCAGTCCCTGGGTCATGATAGTGCCAACGGGCGTGCCATCGCTCTGCAAAATCTCGTATGTTTCGTATCGCATCGAATTGTGCGTCGTATCGGCGAGCGGCTGTCCGGCAATCGGAGTTGGGGTCACGCAAATATTGACTGCCCGGCTAACGTATGTGCCCGTGGCGGGCTGGCCATTAACCGACACGATGTCCCCGAGGGCGACGGCCGGGACACCAAAGCAGGGCGCAGCGCCAGAAGTATTGATGCCCCCCTTGGTGATACTGGGATTGGTTCCGTATTTCGAAAGATCAGAGGTGTCCATTTGGTACTCGACGACATTTCGGAGCTCGACCTTCAGCGTCGAGGCCGGCGCTTGCGCGAGGGCCGGACGGCAATACATCGCTATCAACACCACGGTCATCATTAATGTTTCTGCTTTTCGAATCATGTTTTCTCCTGTCTGAGTTACTTCATGCCGCCCGCCGCCCCGAGGATGAGCAGCCGAAGGATTGAACGGGATTTCACAATCTGCCTTCTAAGCGTCAGTGCAAACCTGCAATGTCCATGACCAGTCCGTGGCGTTAGGTTCGGGCGCGGTGAAATAGCCGGGTATCAGAACCCTGCCATCCGGGAGCAGCGTAGCCGAGTGGCCAGAGCGGGCCGTAATCATGTCGCCCGTAGGGGTGAAGACCCCAGCAGAAAGATCATAGAGTTCCGCGCCGGCCAGGGCGTGGGAATCAACGGTCTGTGGCCAGTTCTCTCCCCCGCCAATCAAGACTTTGCCATTGGCAAGCACCGTGGACGTCTGCCCAGGCCGTGCCCGTGAACGTGCTTGGGGATTGCGCGCAGCCGGATACCGCCACCACGCACAGCAGTACAGTTAGCCTCATCGTCGTTTCTACCTCTGCAGAATTACTGGACGCCGATGGTCACGCCCGCCTGGCTGGACGTGTTCCCCACGGCTACGGCCACCGGCGCCGCGCCGCCCGTTTGGATGCCGACGGGTATCTTGGCATCGATCTGCAAAACGCCAGACGACAGGTTCTTGGTCAAGGGCACGATGGCCGCCCCGCCTATCATGACTGTCGATGGTCCGTCACCCTGGCGCAGCCCTGTCGCAAAGAGCGAGATAACATCGCCAACCTTAGCCGGATTAGAGGCGGTATTGAGTGAGCCGTCCTGATTCAGCGCCACTGCTTGTCCTTTCCCTGAGGCATCGAGCGTGAAGATTCCAGGCGACGACCCGGCAACTTGAATCGGAAATGGGGCCGACGAGCGCCCTTCGTACGTGACCGTGACCTGGGTCGTCCCGGTGGAAACTGAATCCGGGACTTGGACAGCGACCTGTCCCGCCCAGGTGTAGACCAATGGCGCGGGGGTTCCGTTGAACGTAGCCGTGGTCCCGGAGAGTTGGGCGTTGTAGAGGCCGTTGGCCCCCAGAGTTGCGCCGATCAGTTCGGCGGGACCGAGCCCGGAGCCGGTAATCACCACGATCTCACCGGGCGAGACCGGGGCCTGGAAGTTACTGGCGCCGTTTAGGATCGTACTGATGGCGATTGAAGCGGCCTGCTCCTCAGCTCCGGTCAGCGTTTTGAAGACGCCACTCGGGCCGCAAGCGTACAGAACGGAAGGCTTGGCCGGGTCCATGGCAAGCCCCAAGACAGATAGATCGCTCAGCCCCGAGTTCACCGCGAACCAATGGTCGCCGCCATCCAGGCTCTTGAAGACGCCGCCTACTTCGCTTCCCACATAGAGCGCTTGCTGATTCGTCGGATCGATAATGACCGGAACGCTACGGCCCATTGTGAGACTGGTGAGCCCGCTATTGACACTCTGCCAAGTGTGCCCGCCATCGGAACTGCGGAAGACGCCTTGCGTTCGCGCGGTTGCGTAGACTCTCGATGGGTTGGCAGGGTCTATGGTGACGGTCCATGCCGGAGAATTCAAAACGTTGGTCCAGGTGACTCCGCCATCCTCGGACAGATAGAATGCGGTTGCGGTGGAGGCGAACAATCTTCCACCCTCGGTTGGATCGACGGTCAAATAGGTAATGGCGCCTGACAGCCCGGTTCCGACGGACGCCCACGTTTCCCCGTAGTCCGTACTCTTGAAAAACCCTTCGTTTTGAGTTCCAACGTAAACGACGTTAGGGGTCGACGGATCCACCGCCACAGCGATGACGTACACGGCGGAGGAACCGAAGTCGCGGGATGACCAGGTGAGACCGCCGTCTGTGCTCTTGAAGAATCCGGTGCCACTCAGCGCACCCGCATAGACTCGCTGGGAATCCGTGGGATCGAATGCCACCCCCCTGGATCCACGACCCGTGAAGCCCTGTCCGGCGGCAGACCAGGTCGAGCCTCCGTCCTGCGACCAAATCAACCCGTACATGTCCTCGTCGCCAAGGAGGATCTTCTGGTTATTCCTGGGATCGATCCAGAGGCCGTAACCAAACTTGTTGACCCGGTCCACACCGGTATCAAGAACCGTCCACGTTGAGCCGTGATCATGCGAAACCTGCGCGCCGGCGGAGGTCGTGCCTGCGTATAGCGCTCCTGAAGAATCGAGGGCGAGCGACAACACCATGCCATTGGCGAGCCCGGTTGATTTCCAGGTTACGCCGCCATCGGTACTTGTCAAGACGCCTCCGCCGTTCGTGCCGGCGTAGACGACATGCGCTGCGGCGTCGACAGCGATCGCATACACCGGGAAAGGCCCAAGTGATCCTATTTGCTGCCAAGTACTTCCAGCATCGGTGCTCTTCCAGATTCCACCCTGGTTGGTGCCGGCATACACCACTTGGCTGTTGGCGGGGTCCAACGCCACGGTCCATATTGCCTGCGGCGTGAGGGCGGACATCGCGGTCCAGTGTTGGCCGCCATCCGTGCTCTTGAACGCGCCGTGTCCGACGGTCGGGGCGTAGAGCGCATTCGAGTTTCCCGGATCGATCGTTATGTTGAAAATCGCAGCAGTGGTAGGAAAGATAGTCGTCCAGGTAACACCCCCGTCGGCGCTCTTCCTGATCGAGCCATTCGCCAAGTTGTTGAAGACCCCGGCGTAAACAACGCCGGAGTGGTTCGGGTCGGTCGCGACCGAGGCTATCGCCCCGGAAATCGCTGGGATATTCTGCCACGTAGCTCCTCTATCGCCGGTCTTGAACAGACCACCCCCCGTTCCCGCATAAACCGTCTGCGGTCCGGAAGAGTCCATCGCCAGCGTCTGGATTCCGGTGGTTGTCAGGCCGCTGTTTACAACAGACCAGGTACTGCCGCCATCAGTCGATTTCCGAACACCGCCTGAAATCGTTCCAATAAAAACAGTTCCGGACCCTTGTAGGTCAACGGCGAAGGCCTCGACAGCGGCAGGGCTGGGCCCAACGTTGGTCCAAGCGACGCCATTCTGCTGGGCAATCACCAGCAATCGCGAAGCGAGGATACCGATAATGGCTGATTTCACATCTCCTCCTTATCGATCGCTTTTCCATGAAGAGGCGTTGCCCAGACCGCCGGGTGGTCGTGCGGCCGGTTGCCGTGAATGTGCCTGGGAACTGCGCGTAGCGGCTACCCCGACCACGAAAAACAGTAGAGCGAGCCTCATCGTCATTTCTCATCTCCCAAAACTTACTGCACCCTGATGGTCACTCTTCCCGCAACAATCGCAGATTCCTATCCTTGGAGTCGATACATGGGAGGTAGACATATGGTGTAATTGAGGTGGACGCCCAATCGACTCATTTCGCTAGGCTTGTGCAATGTCGGAGCGGACTGCCACCTACAAGTTCGGTCCCTACGAAGTCCACACGCGGACGCGGGAGCTCTACAATCAAGGCATAAAACTGAAGTTGCGCCCGCAAGCGTTTCAGGTCTTGCAGGTCCTGGTCGAACACGCCGGGGACGTGGTGACGCGCGAAGAGCTTCGCCAGATGCTCTGGCCGGCTGGAACCTTCGTGGATTTCGAGCACGGGCTGAACTCGTCGGTGAAGGAATTGCGGCGGGCTCTGCGTGACTCCGCGAACGAGCCGCGTTATATCGAGACGCTTCCTCGCCGGGGATACCGCTTTATAGCGGAGACCTCGCGATCAATCGCGAGTCGCCCGCAGGTTTTCGGACGGCATCACATTATCAGCGACATCCTCGACGTCTGGTCAGGCGGAGAGCGAGGCGCCCGTCAAGTGCTCTTCCTGAGTGGGGAAGCCGGGATTGGCAAGACCACGGTCGTTCAACAGGTGCTAGCGAGGGTCAAGGCGGCAGGCACGGCGAGAGCGACCTGGGGGCAGTGTATACAGCACTACGGTATTGGGGAGCCATATCAGCCGCTGCTCGAGGCGATCATGCGATTGTGCAGCCAGCCCGATGGCGCTGAGCTCGTCCCCGTGCTCGAACGATATGCCCCGACGTGGTTGGCGCAGTTGCCGGCGCTGCTGCCACCGGAGCGCCACGCGACGCTGCAGCGTACCGTCGCCGGGACAACGCAGCCACGCATGCTGCGGGAACTCACAGATGCGCTCGAAGCGGCAGCCACGCGGATTCCGGTGGTTCTTTGCCTCGAAGACCTCCATTGGAGCGACGCCTCGACGCTTGACTGGATCGCCGCGTTCGCGCAAAGGCCCGAGCCCACACGAATTCTGGTGATTGGAACCTTTCGAACGCAGACGGACGCGAGCGGCGGCAATCCGCTGTCGAGGGTTGTCGACGAATTGCACATAAAGCGCTGCTGCCGCGAGATCGCCTTGAGCGGGATGAGTGAGAGCGACGTCGCCGATTTCATCGCTCTCCGGCTTCCGCCTGCTTCGGGTCAAGCACCTCCGTCAGGTCAAGCACACGATCTGCGGCGACTGGCGCTCCGGGTCCATCGGCATACCGGGGGCAATCCGCTCTTTGTTGTGAATGTGCTGGACGACCTTGTCGCACGCAGTCTGATTTTCGAGCAGGATGGTCGGTGGGCATTGAACAGCGACCTGAACGAGATCAACCCGGGCACACCGGATGATGTTCGGCGGATCATCGCAGCACAACTCGAACGCCTTCCGCCAACCGAATGCACCGTGCTCGAGGTTGCGAGCGTTACCGGCAGCACGTTTTCGGCCACGACCGTCGCCGGGGCTGCCGGGCTCGCAGCGGACGATGTCGAAACAACGTTGACCGGACTCGCCCGGCAGCAGCGGTTCGTGCGGCATTCCGGGGGGCGGTTCGAGTTCGACCACGTTCTGTACCGCGACGTGTTGTACGAACGGGTCTCCTGCAGCCGTCGAGCCATTTTGCACCGGGAGGTCGCCGAAAGAGAGGAAGCGAGCCATGGCGAACGCGCGTGCGAGATCGCGGCCGAACTGGCGATGCACTTCGAACGGAGTGGTGACAACCGGCGGGCCGGGGTGTATCTGCAGCAGGCGGCCGAAAATGCGCGGAGCCGTAGTGCTTTTTCGGAAGCACGAACGCACTTCCAAAGGGCGCTGGCGCTTCTCGAAAACGAACCAGCCGGCCGCGAGCGGACCGAGCGTGAAATCAAGCTGTGGATCGGCTTGGGAGCTGCCGCCATGGCGGTGCGGGGATGGGGTACACCGGAGGCTGAAACAGCGTACTCACGGGCACGGAAGCTATGTATCGAACTCGGCGAGAGCCCCGTGCTGTTCCCGGCGCTGTGGGGGCTTTGGCTGTTCTATTGGGGGCGAGGACCACTAGCCACCGCGCGCGAACTCGCGCAAGACCTACTGGCGTTGGCGCGCGCCCGTGGCGAAGACGCGCCGCTGTTACAGGCGCACCATGCCGCCTGGGCGACCGCGTTTTCGACCGGGGATCTGCGCGCCGCGTGCTTCCACGCCGGTGAGGGAATCCGGCTCTACGAGGAACACCGGCACGCCCCCATTGCGGCGACGTATGGCAACCACGATGCCGGTGTGTGCGCTCGCCTGTTCCTGGCGCGTGCCTCGGTTCTACTTGGCCGGATTGGAGATGCCGTTCGCGCGACCGACGATGCCATTGCGCTGGCTCAAGCATTGGAGCATCCGTTCTCGCTGGCGCTCGCGCATCTATTTGCTTCGGCCGTTGCCCAGGCGTGCCGCGAACCCGATCGAGTGCGGGTCCACGCTGAAGCCGCGGCGGTGCTCGCGCGTGATCAGGATTTTCGGCTTTTGCTTGCGTGGTCTTCGGCGTTTGAAGGCTGGGCCGCCGTGGCGGCGGGAGATCACGAACGGGGCCTGACCCGGATCGCAAATGGCATTGTAGAAGCGCGGACCATGGGATCGGACCAGTTCCTACCGCACCTGGCAGGCGTTGCAGCGGAGGCATACCTGATGAGTGGGAATGCCGCGGATGGACTCGAAAGTGTTGCGGACGGTCTTCGAGTAGCGGCGCGCACGGGCGAGCGCTTCTGGGAACCGGAACTGTTGCGGCTCAGAGGCGAGCTTCAGATCCTGCAAGACCCGCAGTGTGCTACAGGCGAGGCGGAGCGAACGTTCCGCAAGGCGATCGAGCATGCCCGACGCCAGGGCGCGATGCTCTTGGCGCTGCGTGCGCATCAGCGAAGCCCGCAGCCTTATCCTCGAAGTCTCCCAAAGCGTTGACCAATCGGCTGGACGCGACATGGACGAGGCAAATGCGCTGCTTAGTGAGGATTCCGTCAGCTTGTATCCTGGCTTCACTTCCATGACGCCGCCATCTTCTTGAGGTGCTCCTTGACCGTGGGCGCTGGAATCCGGCACCGGGCGATGGGGTTGATCACGCCGCCCTTCGTTCTTACCACCAGCGCCGGAGCGGCGATGATTTCCCGTAACATTCCCATTAGGAAACGTTTTGGCGAGACAGCGGATGGATTGTCGGCTTGTGGGAAGCTCTTGGGCGGCAATGATGCTGGTGAATCCGGAATGGATGAGGGCTCGCGAGTTACTTTGCCGTCTGCGCCTCACGCTTCCGCGCGCCGGTCAGGATACCTTCCATCGCGTAATTGGCTTCATGACAGGCGTATTCGTAGATAGGACCCTCACTCTTCGGCATCTCAATCGCTGCTGACCAAGGTCTCGTCCAAGTGGATGGATCGTCGACCGTGAATTCGTACAGGAGCGTGTTCTCGCCGGCGCGCGTGAAACGCTCGATCAGGTGTGTGTTCGCACTGGAGCCTTCCAGACTCGTCTCGCGCTTGAAATTGACGGTGTCGACCACCAGCGTGTCCCCCTCCCAATGTCCGCGCGAGTCTCCACTCCATTGACGAATGCTCCCATGCGGACGCGCGTCCAAGGGGATGACGCGAGCGCTGTGGATCATTTCGTTGAGAATCACAACATATCCAGGAGTCTGAAGCAGTTGCACATTATTGTTATAGGCGCCCGGAATCATTGGCGGTCCGGCGTTAAAGCCCATAAGGCAGCGTTCCTGTAGGGGCCTGTCTTCCCACGAGTCGGCCAGTGGGTGTCCAAGTTGGTCGTTGCGTGAGGCGACCGCGCGCGCTTCCGCTCTCTTCTGGCCCTCCGGCGTCCGTGGTGGAAGCCGGCCGTCGGCCGGGTCCACGATCAGCGACGTTCGCTTTGTGCCCGCGACCTTGTTCCCCCGGTCGTACCAAAACTCGTTGTACGGCACGACGCCGCCCGGCGGGTATTGTGAGCCGCCCTGTTTGGGATCGATCAAATCGCGATTCTGACGCCGGTTTTCTTCCTGCTCATACTTCGCCGCTTCCTCGGCGGTAAAGAATGCTTTCGTTCCTAGCTCCTCGGATCGCTCCAGTGGCGTGATTGTGCGAAAGTCCCAGACTCCTTGCAGATCCGGCTGGCCATCCGGTGTGCGCGGTGAATTGTAAGAGTTCTGGCCGAAAGCTGCCGTGCAGAAGAGCACCAACAGTGCGGTTTTCATTTTGACTCCTCCGATAAATTCTTCCACAAAACCAGACTGCGACGTTCGTCGGGCAGTTCCGAGTTTACTCCACGGCTTTATAAAGACGTTCGTCCAGAGGGCTGCCGGCGATCGGCCCAAGGCTGTTCCGGTATTCCTTCGTGTGAGTCGCAGCCGCATGCGTCTCGATTGGTTTCGCGGTCTGCCATTCTTCGATAACCGTGAAATGATTCGCCCGCATCGCGTGCTGTAAGACATCGAACCGGAGATTGCCTTCTTCTTTCCGGCTGGCTTCGGACAGCTTGCGAAGGAGGTCCTCGGCACTTGTGCCCTGGCCGCCGATGTCGACATGTGTGATCACGAATGTGCTGCGGCTGCTTCCGTCATTGTGAGCGGTGCCCAACGACAGGGTCTTGTAAGGCCGCTGGTCGTAATCGCTCAGCCTGATCGAGTCGATCTTGGTTCGGAAGCCCTTGGCATTCGCCGATGCGGCATGGGTATCAAGGTCTTTGTTGTTGGCCCACGTTTCGATGATGCAGAAGTGTGCGGGCCGTCCTGCCTGCTCGAAGAACTCGATCCGCTGGAATCCGTCGTCTTTGCGGCTTGCATCTCTGTGCTGCTTGATAGCAGTGATCGCCGCGGTTCTGGATGCGGGTGCGATATCGACGTAGGCGACAGAATAGGCGGTACTATCCGGCGGCGTCTGCGCGCCGAGAAGAACCGTGCTGATCAGTAATGGGAGCAGTCGTTGCATTTGTGCGTCTCCTTGCGGATGAGACTTGAGAGTCGGGAAGTGAGAAGTGATCAGATTAGAAACCCAGATCTGACCAATTCTCAATTCTCGTCCGAACCGGACAGTCTCCTACCGGCAGTGTTCGTTTCCCATCTAGACCATTTTCTGAGTATTTATAGACCATAGCCGCAGTGGCGAAAATGGGCTGTTGCGTGTTCTGAATTCACCGCAGTAAGGGCCGCGGCCACGGCATGCTCCAGCAATTCCAGTTAGCGGATCTTCCAAGCTCGCAAC
>DATNJC010000210.1:0-31792 GCA_035604115.1 Bryobacteraceae bacterium
TCGGTCCTTAGCCCGCTTCAACCACTCCAGCCTGTCTCGTTCCTCTTGGCTCATCGCGATTCGTTCCATCCTTCCAGCCTTCGGCCGTCAAGAGGAACTTTCTACTTTGGTCAATTAGGAACTTTTCACTTTGGCGCGACACGAATGCGCACCACAAAGCGCTGCGGATTCTGCCTTGTGCTATACTTACGATCCCGATATCATCCATGGACTTACGGAGAACCGTGAACGAGATTCGCGATCGCGTCACCCGCGAAACCGTCCGCTACAGAGTCTCTAGTGGCGCCAGTGATGTGCTTGCGCCTCTTCACGATGAAGTAGGTAAGCTGGTTCACTCCTCTGAGCAGCTTTACTCAATGCGCAATTCGGTGGGCCGCATGCCGCCAAGTCCCAAGTCGTTCCGCGCCTGGGCCGGCGGCCTGGCCGTGCGCATGGTGCAGCGGATGTTGTTCTGGTATACACCCCAGATTCACCGCTTTCAGAATCAGACCATCGCTGCGGTAGAAAACACCTGCTCCGTCATGAAAAAGCAATTGGCGGTGCTGAGGCAGCTCGATGCGGAGGTCGCCGCTATCCGGTCGGAGATGAGGATGCGAGGCGCGCCCCTGGCCCCCGGGCCGGATTCCATTTCCGCCTTGACGGACCGCGATCCTGGATTCGATGATTTTCTGTTCGCGATTCGGAACAGTCTGCTCGGCACTGCCGAGGAGCGGGCGCTGGAGATGCGGAAGCACCTGTCCTCCATTCTAAGTCTGACTCCGGCCGTTCCGGAGGGCCCGTGGCTGGACCTGGCCTGCGGTCGCGGCGATTGGCTCCATGCCGTCCAAAGCACCGGACGGGAGTGCCTCGGCGTGGAAAACAACTCAGCCGCGGTTTCGCACTGCCAGGCGCAAGGCCTTGACGTGGTCGATTCCGATCCCCTTGCCTTTCTACGTGACACCGCGGATTCGACCTATTCGCTGATCAGCGCCTTCCATACACTTAATCGTTGTACGGCCCGCGATTGCTGGCGACTGGTCCAGGAAGCAACACGCGCGCTGAGGCCCTACGGAGTGTTTATCCTGGAGTCCATCGACCCGGCGAGCCTCCTCGCTGGGTCCGAACAGGTGTGGCACGACCCGGCCGCCATGCGGCCGTTACCCCTTCTCACCGCTGAATTTTTGCTGGATTACTTTGGATTGGACGTAGTGCTACACCGTGCTCTGCGTTCCGATCCCGAGGAACGACGCACGCCCCTCACCGAGCTGGAGTTTCTCCGCCCGCTGAATTTCCACCTGTACCGTCCGCGCGTGTACGCTCTGGTCGCCCGCCGCCCCGCCGCAACCGCGGAGTCGCGCGGCGCCCACCGCCTAGGTTAGCCGGGATGAGCGCGTCACTCCGCGTCGCCATGTTCACACCGCTTCCCCCGGCCAGGACCGGAACCGCGGATTACGCCGGCCAGCTGGTAGCCGAACTTCATAAAATAGTGACCCTCCAGGTGTTCGAAAACGCGCGCGGCGTCAGCTGGAAATCCTTTGACGCCGTGATTTATCAAATCGCCAACAATCCCTATCACGCGGGTTTCTACAATCTGGCGATAGAACAGCCTGGTATCTCCGTGCTGCATGAGGTCAACCTTCACGATTTGATCAAGGACCAGACGCTGAATCGTGCGAACGAGCGGGCCTACCTCCGCGAATTGATGTACGAGGTGTACGGCCAGGACCTGAAAGACCCTGTGCGCGCGGAGTCGTTCCAGGTTCCGCAGCCGCGTGCGTTCAGCATGCTGCGCCGCCTCCTGGATCGCAGCGAGCGCTGCATCGTCCATAGTAAATATGCCGCGCGCGAATTGCGGCAGAAGGGCTTCTCCCGTCCCATTGCCGTGATTCCACATGGCTCCTCCGTCAAGAATTTAAACGCCTCGGCGAACCGGCAGGCGGTCCGTGCCGGGCCCGGAGCTCCCTTGATCGGTCTTTTTGGATTCCAGCGGCCTGACAAGAGAGTGCTGGAGTGTTTCCGCGCATTCGAAACGCTCCTGTCGTCGTATCCTTTGGCGCAACTGCTGGTGGTGGGCGAGCCTCATCCGGATGTTCCGCTACGGCAGTGGATTGCGCAGTCGCGCCTGGAAAGCTGCGTCCACATCCTGGGCTACCAAACCATCCAGGACTACGACAGCAATATGGCCGCTTGCGATATCATCTTGAATCTTCGTCATCCGACCTTCGGCGAAACCTCCGGCACGATGATGCGGGCTTTTGGACTGGGCAAAGCGGTGATCGTTTCGGATTCCGGGGCGAACTGCGAACTCCCCGAGGACGTTTGCCTTCGCATCCCCCCCGACGACTACGAAGCCGCTGTCCTGGTGGAATGCATGAAGTGGCTGCTGGAAACTCCGTCGCGAGTGGCGGAGATCGGGTGCCGCGCGCAGCAGTGGGTTGCGGACGCATGCTCCTGGCCCAGAGTCGCCCAGATGTACGCCGCATTCGCCCGGACGGCGGCCGACCGTACCGCTCCAGCCCGCAACGGCAGGGTGCGGCCAACTCCCGCGGACACACCCGCGGACACACCCGCGGTCTTTGAACAACTGAGCCCACAGACCGTGGGTGCGTACCTGCGCCGCTGGATCGATCCCGCTTCGGAAGCGACCGGCCATTTCCGTGCGCATTCGCATCGCCTTGTGCGAACCGTGCAGTGTATTCCACTTGGCACCACGCAGGATCGGATTCTGGAACTGGGTTGTTCGCTCCAGATCACTCCAGCATTGCGCCAGTTACTGGGTTACGGGGAAGTCCGCGGCTGCTATTGGGGACCACCCGGTGAAATATTCAAAGCCTCCGCGATTGCCACCGACGGCGAACTCTTTGACTGTTCTATCGATCTCTTTGGCCCTGACGCCGATCCCTTCCCCTATCCGGATGACTACTTTTCCACGATCCTCTGTTGTGAGCTGCTGGAGCACTTGGAAAACGATCCGATGCACATGATGAGTGAGGTCCACCGTGTCCTCCAACCCGGAGGCATCCTGGTTTTGACCACGCCAAATATTGCTTCTTTGCGCTCGATTGCCCAGGTGCTGAAGGGGGCCCATCCCGCGTCGTTCTATCGGTACAGCCGCACCAGACTGGGCGGCGATCCGGAACCCGCCCACTCTCGCGAATACACACCCGATGAGGTCCGGCTCTTGCTTGCGGATTCCGGATTCGTAGTGCTATCGGTGGAAACTGGCCCCTACGGCGAAATGGACCCGAAGGATACGCAGTGGGTAGTGCCTGTTCTACAAGGGCTGAAGCTGCCCACGGCGCTTCGCGACGATTGTATTTTCGCCGTGGGGCGCAAGGAGTCTCTCGCTAGGACCCGGTTTCCGGGATGGCTCTACGGGAAATAGCGCTCCGAAGTGCAGCGGCCGGCTGGCCCAATGTTCGCCGAGGTTCATTTAAGGGATGCGTCTTTTTATTGCCCTCGTGCATGGCCCCTTGCGCGGCAGCCCTGAGTTTGGGCCGGGGTTTTTGCGGGACAACGGTTGTCAAATCCGAGGCGGGACTTCAGACTAGAAGGCATGGCGCCTGTCGATCCGAACGAAGCGCGGCTGAAACACCTTGAGCGGGATGTCCGGGATCTGCAGATCGCGCTGGAACGGACTCGGCTGGCGGGGGACGCCCTAAACGAGGCCCTAGACTACGAAATATCCGCTTGCAGGAAGGAAATATCCGCTTGCAGGAAGGAGATAGCCGCTTGCAGGGAGGAGACCCGGAGGCTGGGGGCATGGCTAGAGGCCACGTCGCGGAGCACGACGGACATCGCACAGAGCCGCATTTGGCGAACGCTGGCTGCGATTGGGAAAATACTCCTGCGCTTGTCGCGATCGGGAAATCGTCCGGAGGTTCCGGCGCTGGCGCCAAGCGGTGACGGCTCTGCAGCGGATGAGCGTGGGACCGCTGAGTTAGAAGAGCTTGCGCCGAGCGGTGTCGATTCTACGGCATATGAGCGCTGGATCGCTGAGTTCGAGGAGCGTGATGATGCCTTAATCCGGAAGGAGCTTTCTGAATTTACGATTCAGCCGCGGATCAGCCTGATCGCTCCGTTCGGGGATGCGAGCCCAGCTGTTTTGGAGCGGACCATGCAGAGCGTTGCTGCTCAGAGCTATGGGAAGTGGGAGCTCTGTCTGACCGGGCGTGGCGCCGGACATCCAGTGCGGCAGGACACGCGCATAAAGACGCGCTGGCAGGTGAAGGATCCTTGGCAGGCGGCGCTGCAATTGGCCTTCGGAGATTACGTGGCGGTGCTGGAGCCGGGGGGCGCTCTGGCGGCCGATGCGCTCTTTCACATCGTCGATCTCTTGAACCGGGAACCGGCCACTGACGTGATCTATTCCGACGAGGATTGCATGGATGAGGCGGGACGCCGGGCCCGGCCGTTTTTCAAGCCGGAGTGGTCTCCGGATCTCATCCTGAGCATGAATTACGCGGGCCGGCTGCTAGTGTTGCGGCGCGGACCAGTTCTCGAAGTGGGTCAGTCTAGCCACGCTTACGACCTGCTCTTACGTGTGATCGAACGGACCTCGCGCGTCCAACACATTCCGCGCGTTCTGTACCACGCTACAGCGGAGGAGCCCGGGCGCGACCATCCGGCGGATCGCCAAGCGGTGAACGATCACCTGAGGTCCGCTCACACCGGCGCATGGACGGAGACTGATCCGCGCAACGGCCGGTGGAGAGTCCGGTATCCGCTGCCTCTGGATGGGCGTGTCAGCATCATCATACCGACGGGAGGCAAGGCCGACCTGGAAGGGAACCTGCAAAGCGTGGCTGCTGGAACCGACTACCCGCAGTATGAAGTCGTGGTGATCGACAATTCCGGCGGTGACGCCGTACGGAATTTGACACGCGAAGCGTACGCCGGTGCTCAGCCCATCCGCTACATCGACTGGCGGCACAAACCGTTCAACTACGCCACGATGTGTAATCAGGCCGCGCGCACCTGCGATTCGCCGTTCTTGCTGTTTCTGAACGATGACACGCGAGTGATCACACCCGGCTGGCTGCGGGCGATGGTGGAACTCGGGGCGCGCCCGGAGGTGGGAGCGGTGGGCGCGAGACTGCTGTTTCCCGACGGGAGCATCCAGCATGCCGGCGTCTTTCTTGGGTTGTATAGCCGTGCGGGGCACCTGTTCAAGGGGTTGGATAGCGTCGGGAGTCACTACTTCGGGCTGGACCGGGTAATCCGCAATGTGAGCGCAGTTACCGGCGCCTGCCTGCTGGTGAGGGCAGAACTCTTTTGGGACATCGGCGCGTTCGACGCGGATCATTTTCCGGTCGACAGCAATGATATAGACCTCTGCCTGCGGATCGGCGCGAAAGGCTACCGCGTGCTGTATACGCCCTATGCCGAGTTGTACCACGACGAGTCCCAGTCCAAGGGTGTTGTGGACCGCATAGCACACCCGACGGAGATGCAGGAGTTTTCGAGAAGGTGGTCTGAGATGATTCGTAACGACAAGTTCTATAGTCCCAATCTCAGCCGCCGGGACGTAGGCTGCTCGCCGCGGATAAAGGGAGATTAGAGAGCGCAATCCGGACATGAAAGCATTGCAACGAACTACGTTTAGAAGTGGAGGGCCGGATCGTAGACGGTTCTCGGCTAGACGGAAGCTGCGTTTGGTCTCGAAATCCGCGAACCACACCGCCCATGAGCGTAGCTACGGCATCGCGAGGGGGAGTGCAAAGGTGGGAGACTAAAGTTATGAGTCCAATCGACAAAAAAATCGAGAAGCAAGAAAAAGAGGGGAAGATCCCCAAGCCGATCGAAGATCTTCCCTCCGAATGGGCCAAAGAAGATCGCGAGATCCAAGGCGGCAAGCCGGACCTGGGAGAAGTAGAAGAAGATCCGTCGGAGCTCTGATAAATCGCCGGTAGTGACGCCCCACCCTGCCGATCCTTCCAACGCCGCTTCCGGTTTCCTCCAGGGCAGGAAGCCGTTGCAGGTTAAACGCTTACGGCGACCGGCCTCAATCGGTTGCCGAAATGATCCGGAACGCCCGGCCTCAGCGGCGCGCCTTGGCTGACCGTCGTTCTGGCCGATAATGCGAAGCCACTATCTTGATTTGCCGCTTTTCTTGCTTCGCGGGGAAGTGCTCGGAGTGAGACCGTCCCGAGGGACAAGCATGTTTTAGCGGAGTCCGAACGCTGCCGCGATCAGTTCATAAGATCGGCGACGGTCGGCGTGGTCGTAGGCAATTGTGACGATCATCATTTCTTCCGCGCCATAAAGATCGGCCAATTCCTCGATTCCTTTTTTCACCGCGGATGAACTCCCAACGATCGCGCGGCGTGGCCGGGCGACAGTGTCGGGACTCGGGCCGTGCTCGGCCAGGAAGCGAAGTGCTTTGTCGATTGGCGGCACCGGGATCGATTGGCCCTGATTCAACAATGCCCGCGTCATACGAGCGCTGGAGGCGATCCGCTGAGCGTCTTCATCGGTCTCCGCACAGACGGCAAAGCCGGCGACCATCACGCGCGGCTCAGCCAGAGTCTCGGAAGGGCAGAACCGATCGCGGTAAATCTGGGCGTAGGTTGCCCCGTCAGGATTGATAAAGTCGGCAAAGCAGTAGGGCAATCCGTTCTCGGCGGCCCACAGGGCGCTTTGAGCGGAGGAGCCTAGAAGCCACACGTCGGGGACATGGGGACGCCCGGGCAAAGCCGCCAGCCGTGCGAAGGGATGCCCGGCCGGCATGCGGTTCTCAAGATAACCGAGCAACTCGGCGAGTTGCTGCGGGAAGTCGTCAGGCGCGGGCTGGCGCCGATCGCGCTGCAGGGCGTACGCCGTGGCGTGATCCGTGCCGGGTGCGCGGCCGATACCGAGATCGACCCGCTCAGGAAAGAGCGCGCTCAGGATGCTGAAGGTCTCGGCGACCTTGAGCGGACTGTAGTGCGGCAGCATGACGCCGCCGCTGCCGATCCGTATGCGGCGTGTGATCGAACCAATCGCGGCGATCATCACCTCGGGACTACTGCAGGCCAACATGGGGGTGCCGTGATGTTCCGCCAGCCAGTAACGGGCGTAACCGAGTTCGTCCGCCAGGCCCGCCAAATCCAGCGTGTTACGCAAGGCGTCCGCGCCGCTGGAACCCTCCGGGATCGGCGATTGATCGAGGACGCTGATGTTCATAGCGCTGCATTCATAACTAAGAGACGCTGCCAAATTGGAAGGTGCCGCCCGGTAAGCGGCAGGCCGCGCTTAATACCGCCAGCTCTTCAGATCCGCCCCCGGAGGCGCGCTCTTCTCCATGCGCTCCAGCATCATCGGCACGTACATGGTGTTGTAGTGCAGGCGCGAGTAAGCATTCGGAAGATTCGGGTCGCCGTTCCAGCAGTGCTCCGCGCGATCCCCATACTTGACCTCGCCCTCGTACGGCGGATTGGTGGTCTTCTTGAGGAAATCTTCCAGGTAGTAAACCGCGTCGTTCAAGAAATACGTATCCGCGCTCCCAACGTAAATGTGGAGCTTCCCGCGAAGCTTCGGCCCTAGCTCCGTCCAGTCGCGCTCCAGGATGTTGCGCAGGTCGTAGTGCTCTTTCCAGTACGCCGCGATCTGAGGATGAATCTCCCCAGTGACTTTGTCGAAAATCGGCGCGGGATAGCCGTCGCTCCCCACCGGCGAGTACACCGCCTGCCAGATGTCGAACTGCTCTCCGGAGCGGCCCTTGCTCCCCAGCGCCAGTTCCATGTAATTCGCGTCCTCCAGCGTCGCGGTCACGTGACCGAGGTAGTCGCGCATTCCCGGCTGCGCGATTCTCTTGTGCGCGCCCTCCAGATAGTAGGCGTTCTTGTCCTTGTAGAGATCCACCACCGTGTACGCCCGAAAGTCCACCGGATCGGGACAAGCGACAAACGCTCCGTTGTAGTCATCCGGATAGAAGGTCTGAACCGCCAGCGCTTCCCATCCGCCCGTGGAGCCTCCGTAGGTGAATCTGGCCCATCCCTGGCCGATCGCGCGGAATTGTTTTTCGATATACGGAATCAGCTCATGCTCGATCGCGTCCCCGTAAGGCCCCAAATTCGCCGAGTTCACCGCGTAGGAATCGTCGTAGTACGGATTCGCGTGCTGAATCTGGATCACCAGAAAGCGCGGGAAATTCGGCGTAGTCCACTGCTGGTAAAACTTGTAGGCTTCTTCCTCCTGGATGCGGTTGTAGCCCGCCAGATGAAATCGCTCGCTGTAGTCGGGCTTCAAATTCGGATCCGGAGGTTCGGTCCGGAATCCGTCGAAATCCTCGGGGAAATGTCCGTGAAACACAGCCAGAGGATAGTGCGCTTCGGGATGCGCGTCGAAACCCTCGGGCACCAGAATGTGTGCGCCTAGGAACATCGGACGCCCCCAGAACTTGGTCAACAGCGGACTTTGAATCCTGACGTGGCGAATGTACTTAGTGTCCTTAAGCTCCGGTATCGGGGGAATCATCTGATCCAGCACGACGCGCACTGGAGCCTCCGTCCCTCCGCGCACCGCGATCTTCTGAGGCTTGCTGTAGAGATTCCCTGGGGCGAGATTCCAGTGCTGCCCTTCGCCGCGATCCATGGGTAACTTCACGGTAAAGCCATCCGAGCGATGGAACGTTTCGTATCGGTGCAGCACGATCTGTATGGTGTAGTCGCCCGGTTTCAAAAGAGACAGACTCCGGACGGGATAGCCGAAAGCGTGGTAGTCGATGGTCGCCGGCTGATCCGGTGCGAGCCCCTCGACATCGACACCAAAGACCATCTGGGATTTCGGCGTGTCGTCCACTTGCATCCGGGGCTCGGCCGTGGGGTCGGTCGAGACCACCAGCAGCAGACGGCCATCGATCGCCGCTGTGCTTTGCGACTTCGGAAAGGAAACCAAGAATCGCGGTGCGGATACCAGCGGGAGTGAAAGTGCCAAAGTGAGTGCAGTCGCGGAGCAGGCCTTCATGAGCCTAGTTTAGGAAAGTTCCGGCTAACGCAGCGGTTCTACCGCGGAGGGATTACGGTATCGCCACCGGAGCCTTCCCGATGAGGTAGGCTGGACGGTGGTCCGGTTGGGTCTCTAAGGAGAAGCTCATGCACACTCGAACGCTGATGTTTGCCGGGGTGACGCTGATCGCGGTGTCCGCGCGCGGGCAAACCGACTGGCCCATGTTTGCTCACGATCCCGCAAGCACGCGCTATTCTCCGCTCACACAGATCACTCCCGCCAACGTCTCCAAGCTGGCGCAGGCATGGATCTACGACTCGAAGCTCAAGCCCGACTCGAAGCCCACCCAGTCTTCCAAGAGTTCGCCGCTGGTGGTGAACGGCGTGCTGTATTACGACACCCCGTATAAAAGGCTGGTGGCGATAGAGCCCGAGACCGGAAAGATTCTCTGGAGCTTCGATCACAATCACGATGCGCGCGCGGCCCGCGGACTGGCCTATTGGCCTGGTGACAAGACCAGCCCGCCAACGATCTTTTTCGGGAACGAAGATGGTTTGCTGCTCGCCGTGAACGCCAAAACCGGCAAGCTGGTCCCAGGTTTTGCCCGCGAGGGCGAGCTGGATCTTACACCGGGCATGAAGGATGGTTTTCCTTACGCTCCATACGGCCTGAACGGTGCGCCGATGGTCTACAAGAATCTGGTGATCACCGGCTCGCATGTCCGGGACGGCGGCTCCCTCGGCGGCAAAGGCGACGTGCGGGCCTGGGACACGCGCACCGGCAAACTGGTGTGGACCTTCCACACCGTGCCGCAGCCCGGCGAGACCGGCCATGAAACCTGGCTGAATGACGGTTGGAAGGATCGTTCTGGCGCGAACGTGTGGAACTCGTTTTCGTTCGACGCTCAGACTGGGACGCTGTTTCTGCCCATCGGCTCGCCCAGCAACGATCTCTACGGTTGGGATCGCCCGGGCGCCAATTTGTTCGGCAACTCGCTGGTCGCGGTGGATGCGATGACCGGCAAGCTCAAGTGGTATTTCCAGACCGTGCATCACGACTTGTGGGATTACGATCTGCCGCCGCAGCCGACGCTGATCGACGTGGTTCACGATGGCAAGAAGATCCCGGCGCTGGTGCAAAGCGCCAAAACCGGACTGATCTTCATCCTGGACCGGCGCGACGGCAAACCTATCTACGGCGTGGAAGAGCGTCCGGTACCCAAAGGCGAAGTACCGGGAGAGTGGTATTCGCCGACCCAGCCGTTCCCGCTGAAGCCTCCGCCGGTGGCGCGCAACAGTTGGAAGCCGGATGAGATCGCCCGGGTCACGCCGGAACACGCGAAGTATTGCGAGGACCTGTTCAAGGACGCCCACAACGCGGGTCCGTATACACCCAACGGCTTGACCAAGACCGTAAATTTTCCAGGCCCGAATGGCGGCCCCAACTGGGGCGGCGGGTCGTTCGATCCGAAGCTAGGCTACTTTTTCGTCAACTCTCATGACGACGGCACCATCGCGACGATGGTGGCGCAAACACCCGCCAAAGAGCCTCCGCCGCGCATCAACAAAGCCGGCGATACCAGCCAGATGCCGTATGTCCGCAGGGCCACCGGCGCCATCACCAATCCGGCCACGGGCTGGCCGTGCCAGTCGCCGCCGTGGGGCGAGTTCACGGCGATTAACGTGAACACCGGCGAGATTGCCTGGCGAATTCCGTTCGGGCGTGTCGATGCGCTCGAAGCCAAGGGCGTCATGAATACCGGGTCGTTCAACATCGGCGGCTCGGTCGCAACCGCCGGGGGACTGGTGTTCATCGGCGCCAGCAGCGACGCGCGCTTTCACGCGTATGAGTCTAAGACGGGGAAGTTGCTGTGGGAAGCCAAGCTGCCGGACGCGGCGCAGTCCAACCCGATCACGTTTCTCGGCAAGGACGGAAAGCAGTACGTGGTGATCAACGCCAACGACTCTTTGGTGGCCTTCCACCTTCCTTAGAATTTGGCGGCGAGGGAGAGAAAACCAGCCTGTAACCGCCACTCTCATAGCGGGACGCATAGAGGGACGACGCTTGCAAGGCTCCATCGACCGCATTGTTAAATCCGTTGTCTGGCTGTGCGCTCTCCTGGCCGGGGCCATGCGCGCAGAGGGACAGGAACGCACCCCCGCGGATCAGCCCATCGTTCGGAGCGGGGCCGGCGTGCTTGCGAGCGACGCCGCGCGCCCAGACGTCGTGACTGCCCGTGATTTCGGCGCCGCGGGCGATGGGGTGGCAAACGATACTGCCGCTCTTCAGGACGCTTTCGCTGCCGCGTGTGCGGGCTCCGGCAAACTGTACGTGCCTGCGGGTACCTACAATATCAGTTCCCCGCTGACTACGGGCTGCGCGATGTTCATCTTCGGGGATGGCGCGACGCTCAGCATCATCCGGCAGACGGTCCAGCGCAGCGCAAACCACGGAATCATTTCGAGTCACTCCCTGACGCTTCAGGACATCGGCATTAACACCGCGCCGTTGCGCCAAGACTACGGCATGGCGGCGGTGTTTCGAAGCGATACCGCGTCCCCCGCGAGCGGTCAGACGTTTGCGTTTATTCGCTATAACAGTGCTGGCTTTAATTTCGGACTCGACGTGGCGGGGACCAGCACCGCCGATCAATTGGATGCCGTCACGGTACAGGATTGCGATATATCGGTGGGAACGGCGTGGGGAGCCGTATCGCAGCCGGTCAACGTTCGCACGGCCCGATCGGTTCTGGTCGAGAACAACACGTTAACGGGAGACGCGAATAATGACCACGCGATCTATCTGATCGCGGCGCGAATGGTGGTCATCCGGAATAATACGATCGCCAGGATTCAAAACTCCGCGGTCAAGATACTGAACGGAGGCTTTTGCGGGCGCTCGCCGGGCTGTCCGCCCGACACCGGACAAGACTATGCGGGTTGGACGATTGAAAACAACCGCATCAGCAACGCAGCGATGGCCATCGCGGTGTACCTCTACGGGACTACCGAGCTCCCGTTGGTCGATATCAACCACAACGAGATCAGCGACATCGCGGATACGTACGCCGGAGATGCTGCCGCTATTTACGTCAATGTCAATGACTCGGCGAGTATGGCCAAAGTGTCCGTGACTTCCAATGTCTATCGGACACTTTCGCTGGGCGGTGTATTTCTAGTGACCTCGGGCCAGGGAACTGTCAAGCTGTTTGAGGACCGCGGGGACAAGTTCATCAACTGGTCGGTGTTTGATCCGGGAACCTACTACGCCATCTCATCGAGCGGAGCGGGGCTGGGCGGGGCGGTGATCGAGCAGCTTTCGATGGACGCCCAGGGCCACGGGCGCGCGGCGCTCAATCTCAAAGCGTTTTCGCGGGTTAACGAGACGAAGGCCGAGGCGCCACCGACGCCGGCCACTGACGGGGCCGCCCGCCCGCGGACTCCTAATAAGCCTGACGACAAGCCCGACTAGCGCTTGCCCGGAGCAAGTGGCGCAGGGCCGCGCCCTGCGAAAGACCGTCACCGCTTGGTCTCCAATCCATACGAAGCCAGTTTCGCCCGGGTAGATGCGTAATCCGTGTGAAGAACGCTCCGAATCCCCATGCGCTCCGCGACCTGGGCGAACATGGGCGTGTTCTCGATATAGACCACCTGCCGCGCCGGCGTCTGGGCAATGTCCAGCACCAGCCGAAAGAGCTCCTCGTCGGGCTTGCGGAGATGCACAAAGCAAGACGAGATAAAGAAATCCACAACTTCGCCAAGCTTGAACTTTCGAATCCGATACGCGTTTAGCTCACGGCCTTCGTTGCTCACCACGGCGATCTTCAGCCCATGACGGGCCTTGAGCTGCGCGAGCAACTCGATCATCTCGGGGTAAGCTTTCGATTGTGCGAACATAAACCGCCGAAACTGAGCCGGAGTGAACGGCCGCTTTTTGTAGAAGACCACCCGGTCCAGATATACTTCCAGCGTGATCTTTCCCACCTCGTAGGTGTCGAAGGTCAGGTGATGCCGGGATTCCATCTCGGCCGGATCCAGCCTGAAATTCGCCGCCGCCTGCTTGCGGGAATTATGATCCCACCCGTTGGTCAGCAACACGCCGCCGATATCCACAAACAACGTCGTGATCGGGATAATTTTGCTCATTGAGAGCCATTCTAATGGAGTCCGATCAATCCATCATCGCGACGCCGGCCCGCGGCGTGGTCTTTTTCAGCAGCAAGACCGCCGGAATCATGCCCAGAAAGATCAGCGCCAGAATCCAGAACGTGTCGTTCACGGCCAGCATGGCCGCGTTGCGCTGAACCATCCCATAGAGCACGCCCTGCGCCTGCCCAGCCGCGTCCGCGCGGCTCGCCCCTTGAGCCACAATCGCGGACGCGGTGCTCCGCAGCGAGTCGGTCAAACTCCCATCCATCTGGGTCAGATGGCTCACCAGCGCTTGCTGATGGAACTGCTCCCGCCGGGCCAGAATCGTATTGACCATGGCGATGCCACCGCTGCCACCGATGTTGCGGAACAGATTCATGAGACCCGTCGCGTAGCCCAGCTTCTCCCGGGCGACGGAACTGAACGCGGTCGTATTAATCGGCACGAACAGGAACGCCATGCCCAGCGCCTGAATCGTGCGCGCCCACATCGCCGTCCGGGAATCGACATCCAGGTTGAACCCTGCCATTTCAAACAGCCCTCCGGCCGCGACTACCAGTCCGAATACGATCAACCAGCGCGCTTCGAACTTGCCCAGCAATTTGCCGACAATCGCCATCCCCAGCATCATGGCGATTCCTCCCGGCGAAAGCACCAATCCGCTGAGGAGCGCCGTATAGCCGAGGACCGTCTGCAGGAAAATCGGCAGGATGGCGGTGCTGCCGTACAGCGTGAAGCCCACCGCGTACATGGTCACCGCGGAGAGCGCGAAGTTGCGATCCTTCAAAATCCGAAAATCGATCACCGGTTGGGATTGGCGCAACTCCCAAATCACAACCCCCGCCAGCGCAACCACGGCCAGCACCGCGGCGGTGATGATCAGATTCGAACCGAACCAGTCGTCGCGCTGCCCTTCGTCGAGCAAAATTTCCAGGAACGCCAGACCAGTGGCCAGCAGGCCCAGGCCGATGTAATCGAGCTTCAGACCGTTGGCGAACGTCTTGCGCACCAGGTGCGGCGGATCGAAGATCAGCAGCGTGGTGAAGAGGACCGAGAGCACGCCCACGGGGATGTTGATCAGGAAAATCCAGCGCCAGGTGTAGTTGTCGGTGATCCAGCCGCCCAGCGTTGGTCCCACGACGGGCGCAACCACCACGCCCATTCCATAAAACGCCATCGCCACGCCCTGCTTTTCCTTGGGGAAACTCTCGACCAGGATCGCCTGCGAGATGGGCTGGAGCGCCCCGCCGCCCAGCCCTTGAAGGATGCGAAACAAGATTAGAAAACCCAGCGAGGGAGCCACGCCACACAAAAACGAGCTGACAGTGAACAGCACCACGCAAGCCATGTAGAAGCGCTTGCGGCCAAACAGCGTCGAGAACCAGCCGCTCAGCGGAAGCACAATCGCGTTGGCGACCAGGTAGGCCGTGAGCACCCAGGTGGACTCATCCACGCTCGCGGACAGATTGCCGGCGATATGCGGTAAGGCCACATTCGCCACGCTGGTGTCGAGCACTTCCATGAAGGTCGCCAGCATGACCGTGCCGGCGATCGCCCACGGGTTAATCGCCGGTTTCGCTGGAATCGTGAGTTGTGCGGTACTCATGGCTCGCTCCTCTGTCGCCGATGATTACTTCGTGAAGATGGTCACGTCGACGTTCATGCCCGGCCGGAACGTGAACCCCGGCGGCACATCCTCCAGCGCGATCTTCACGGGAATCCGCTGCACCACCTTTACGAAATTCCCGGTGGCATTTTCCGGCGGCAGCAGGCTCAGCTTGGTGCCGGTCGCGCCGGCGATGGAGTTCACCCGGCCCTCAAACGACCGGCCATACATGTCCACGTAGACTTCCGCGCGCTGGCCCGGCCGCGCATTCGACAACTGCGTCTCCTTGAGGTTGGCGGTGACCCACACGTCCTTCAGCGGAACGATGGTGAGCAAGGACTGCCCGGGCTGCACAATTTGCCCGAGCTGAACCATCTTCTTGGTGACGACGCCGTCGATGGGCGCAACCAGGCTGGTGTAGCTCAGTTCCAGCTCGGCCGCTTCCAGATTGGCGCGCGCCTGCAGGATCGCCGCCGATGCGGTGACCGCCTGCGCCGAACTGATGTTGACCTGCTGCCGGTTGGCCTGCGCTTGTTCGAACGACGCTCGCGCGGAACTGACCCGAGCCAGCGCAGCCTGCATCGACGCCTTGCTGCTCTGCGCCTGCTTCTCGGCATTAGCGAGTTTCTCCTGGGCCGCCGTCAGGTCGCTGTCGGCAACCTGCGCCGCCGCGCGGTAAGAATCGAACTGGAGCTTCGAAATCTCGCCCTTGGACGCCAGCGGTTCCATGCGGGCCAGATCCGCGCGAGCGCGATCCGAGACCGCCCGTTTGGATTCGATGTCGGCGCGTGCGAACGCGAGTTCCGAAGAGGAAGCCCGGTCGTAGTCGGCGCTCGCGCGGTCGTAGTCGGCCGAGGCCGCGGCGAGTTGCGCTTCGGCCGCGGAGGCGCCGCTGGCCGTGGTGGCGTTGGTCAAGGGCACGCCGGCGTCCGCGCCGACTGCCTGACTTTCGGCGGCGGCGACCGCCGCGCGCGCCTGCGCGACTTTCGCTTGATAGTCGCGAGGATCGATCCGCAGCAACACCTGACCGGCTTTCACGGCTTGGTTGTCGTCCACCAGGATCTCGGACACATTGCCGGAGATCTTGGGCGCGATCGGCGCGATGTGCGCATCCACCTGCGCGTCGTCGGTCGAGACACGGTCGCGGAAGTGGAAATACGTAAGCGTCCCCGCGGCAACCGCGATCGACAAAGCGCCCGCGATCAGCAAACGCACGCCGGTTTTCCTGGCCGGGCGTGTGTTCTTGGCCTCAGCTGCGGTCAGCTCGGATTTCGCGCTTTGTTCCAATTCCTGAATCAAGGTGTCCATGATCTTTTCTCCTGTCGTTCACTTCGCGTACATTGCTTCCATCTGCCCGGTGGCCCGGGCCAGATCGGCGCGGGCTTGGTTATAGCGATACAGAGCCGTGATCTGGTTGTCGTTGGCGCGGGCCAGTTCGTCCTGCGCCGTGATCACTTCGATGTTGTTGGCCACTCCGGCTTTAAAACGGTCCTGCGCTTCGGTCACGCCTTCCTGGGCCAGACTCACGCCCAGGTTGGCGGCTTCCACTTCCGTGCGCGCGGATTCGAGCTGCGCGATCGCCGTCTTCACTTCGAGCGCGATCTGATTGCGCAAGTCCCGCTCACCTTGCGCCAGCTTCTTGATCTCGATCCCGGCGATCGCGGTTTCCGCCTGGATGCGGCCCCTTGTAAATATAGGGACATCCAGCGACGCTCCGTATTCATAGGCCGGGATCATCGTATTCGGCGTCACACCTTGCAAGCTCCAGCCGCCGACAACGGAGAGGCGCGGAAGCCGCTGGTCTTTCGCGGCCCGCTGCTGGAATTGCGCCGTCCGGATTTGCGAGAGAACGGCTTTCATCTCCGGCCGCTCGGCGTAAGCGCGCGTCAGGCTTTCGTCGGAGGCAAATGCCGGGGTCTCGAAGAAACTCGGCTCATCGGCGAGTTCGACGGGCTGCTGCGGGTCCAAATTAAGCAGCCGGCTCAAGCTGTACAAAGAGATCTTCAGTTGGACACCGGCCTCGATGTACTTTTGCCGTTCGTTTTGATACTGAACATTGGCGCGCAGCGTGTCGATGCCCGTTCCAACGCCGCTCCTCTGCAGATCCTCGGACAGATCGAAGAGCGCCTTCGCCAGATCCAGCCGCGATTTCGCCGCGTTCACGTCCGCGGCGGCGCGCAGGCTGCCCAGGTACTGCGAGACCACCAGTTGGGCATTCAGGTCGCGCGCCGAGGTTTGTTGGGCGGTGCTGGTTTGCACGGTCTCGCGCGCAGCCTGCCAGCGGTGCCACAGAGTCAGATCGAACAACGGAGCGGAGAAGCCGGGGCCGGCTTGAATGGACCAGAAACGACCGATGTGGCCCGGAAAGCCGGGGATCTTCTGGCCCAGAAGCGCTTCGACGTTGCCGCGCGTCACCTTGTCCGACGCCGAGAACGAGGCTTGGGGCAACAGTCCCGCGCGAGCCACGTTGCGATTCTCTGCACTCTCGACCAGATTCAAATTGGCGATCGCGACTTGCGGATTCTGCTTCAGGGCCAGCGTGACCGCGTCTTTGATGGTCAGCCGGAGCGGCGCTGGCGGCACATCCTGCGCACGCAGCGAAAACGTCTGCACGAACAGCAACAGCCCCAGCAGGCCCACCAGGTGGCGAACCCTCTTGCAAAGATCCCCGCCACGCGAAGCCGCCCCGGTAATCTCGCCGACCAGTGCCTTCATCGCGACTCCCTCGGCGATCAACCGCGCTCCGGCTTGGTTCATCGCCTGTAACAAGCGCTCACCGGCCTCGTCGACCGCTGTGACATCGGTCAAATCCACCTCGATCCGCCGCCCACCGGCGGGAGCGGAGCGCCACACGTTTTCCGCTTCCAGAACCCAGGCGCTGGCGAGTTTGCCTTCGAGCTGCATCCGCCACGTGGCGTCTTGCTCATGAACTGTGATTCTCAGCATCTCCGTTTTCTCCTTGCGCCGAGCATCTAGAAGGCACGCCTGAGGCCACGTCATGACGCAACGCTAAGTAACTGATAGGACGCACTTCACATCCAGAGAGGCGTGCCGGTGCCCAATCTGCCCATACCCAGCCCTAAGCACAGTGCCAACAAATGGGCAGCAAACTGTGGATTGGCCGCATCCGCCCTGGGGGCGTCCGCATCACATGGATATCGCGGCCCGGCAAGCTCTTTAAGGGTGCGAAAATGCAAATAAGTCATGGCGACCCCAATACTGGCGGAGCGGTCGGCGAAACAATTAGATGAAGTTGCTTCCAGCGCTTCTCTCGCCGCGCGCTACGAATCTCTGATACGTCTCGCGGAAGCGATCCGGTCGCAGCACGACCAGAAAGAATTGTTCCGCCTGCTGGCGAACGAACTGAATAAGGTGGTTCAGTTCGACGGCATGGCGCAGTTCGATGCCGCTGCCAACAAGATTCACTGGCATCTCTGCGACCGTTGCGCGGCGTTGAACGCGCCGCCGCTCTCCGATCTGGAGAAGGAAGAGACCGTCGCGTGGTGGGTTCATCGGACGAACCAGCCGGTGGTCATCCCTTTCGTCGACCGGGAAACGCGCTTCCCCGCCACCATCGAGCGGCTCAAGCAACTGGGTCTGCGCTCCATATGCGCGCTGCCGTTGCGGACGGCGCATCGGCTCCTGGGAAGCTTGCTGCTGGCCAGTGAACAAGCCGATGCGTACTCCGACGACGCCGTGCGGTTTCTGTCGCTGGTCGCGGATCAAGTCGCTCTGGCGATGGATGACGCTCTCAATTTTCAGGAATCGCAGCGGGCCCAGGAACGCTTGAAGTTGCTGCTGGATTTAACGAATCAAGTGGTCGCCAATCTGGATCTGCGGGACTTGCTGCGGCAGGTCTCGGGGAGTATCCGCAAGGTGATGCAATGCGATGGCGTCGGCGTCACGCTGCCCGATCCGGAAACCGGCCAGTTGCGGCTGTATGCGCTGGATTTTCCCGGCAGCAACGGCGTCCTCCGGGAAGGGATCACCACGGTGGTGGACGCTACTTCGACAGTGGCGAGAGTTTTCGAGACCGGCCAACCGATCAATCTCACGGAAGCGGACATTATCGCGGATCGCCTGCCCGCTGCCGCTGGCGCCAAATCGATGTGCCGTTTCCCTCTGTTGGGCCGGAAGCGCGTGCTGGGCGTCCTGACTCTCGGCACCGTGCGCGAGAACGCCTTCGCCGACGACGATCTCGCGTTTCTGGGCCAGGTCGCAAGCCAGATCGCGATTGCCGTCGAGAATGCGATTGCCTACGGGCAGATCGCCGACCTTAAGGACAAGCTCGCCCAGGAGAAGATCTACCTCGAGGATGAAATCCGCAGCGAGCTCAATTTCGAGGAGATTGTCGGCACCAGCGACGTTTTAGTCCAGGTGCTTAAGCAAATCGAGACGGTTGCTCCGACCGATTCCACGGTACTGATTTACGGTGAGACGGGCACGGGGAAAGAGCTGATCGCGCGAGCGGTGCACAATCTCAGTTCCCGCAAAACCAACGCCTTCGTGAAATTGAATTGCGCGGCGATTCCCACGGGCTTGCTCGAAAGCGAGCTGTTCGGGCACGAGAAGGGCGCGTTCACGGGCGCGATCTCGCAACGCGTGGGCCGCTTTGAGCTGGCCCATCGGGGGACCGTGTTTTTGGACGAAGTCGGCGAGATTCCCTTGGAGCTGCAACCCAAGCTGCTGCGAGTGCTTCAGGAGCGCGAGTTCGAACGCTTGGGCAGCACCCGTACTCTGCGCACCGACGCGCGCTTGATCGCCGCTACCAACCGCGACCTGGAGGAGATGGTCCAGGAGCAGAAATTTCGTTCCGACCTGTACTACCGGCTGAACGTGTTCCCTGTGCGCATTCCGCCGCTACGGGAGCGGCCGGAAGATATCCCGCTCTTGGTGCGGCACTTCGTGCAGCAGTTCAGCCGCCGGAATAACCGGGCCATCGACAGCATCCCGTCCGACACCATGGACGCGCTGGTTCGCTATCATTGGCCCGGCAACATTCGGGAACTCCAGAATGTGATCGAGCGCGCCGTCATCGTCTCCAAGGGACCGGTGCTCCAGGTTTCTGTCGCCGACTTGAAGCCTCGTCCCGAAAGTCTTGTGAGCGCTCCAGTGTCCAAGTCCACGAGCGGCGACAATCGCGGCGAAAATCTTAGGACCGTCCTCGACGATGCGGAGCGGAAGCAAATCGTGGGCGAGCTCGAACGAGCCAACTGGGTGGTTGCCGGACCGAATGGGGCGGCTGCGCGGCTGGGCATGAAGCGCTCCACGCTGCAGTTCCGGATGCGCAAACTCGGCATTCGCGTCTCGCGGACCGGCAACTGAGTTCTCTGCGCCTCAGCGTGCCGGCTTAGCGGCGAGAAATGCAATGCACGTCGGCTCGGGAACATCGACCGCTTGTCCAGTGGGGGTCAAGCGCCCGGTCTTCGCATCGATCCGGAACACCGTAAGATTGTTCGAATCCTGATTCGCGGCCAGCAGAAAGGCTCCCTTGGGATCGAGCGCGATATTGCGCGGCGTCTTCCCCCTGGAAGGAACAAATTCCACCGGAGTAACTTGGCCGCTGCCAGAGTCAATCGAGTAGACTGCGATATTATCCTGACCCTTGTTGGAGACGTCGCGATTGGACACATACAAAAACTTCCCGGCTCGGTCCACGCGAGGCTCAGCGGGATTGCTTTTTCCGGTAAAGTCCGGCGACACAGTGGAGACCGTCTGCAGTTCGCGAACCGTGCCGTTCGTTTTGTCAAAAGCATAGACGCTGAGGCTGGCTGACAGTTCGTTCACCACGTAAACCGTCTTGCCGCTGGGATGAAACGTTAGATGCCACGGCGCATTGGCTGGACTCTCCTGAAAGAACGCCGGGCTATTGGGCGTCAAAGTGCCTTTAGCGGCATCGAAGCGATACAGCCTCAGTTGATCCATTCCATGTTCCGTCACGACGGCGAAGCGGTTGTCGGGCGAGAGCGCGGTCCCGTGCGCGCGCGGGCCGGGTTGGCGCTCGGGGTCTCCACCCGGGCCGCCATGGTGCACATCGACCGATGTGGCCCCGCCCAAGCTCCCGTCCGCCTGGATCGGAAGCACCGCCACGCTGCCGCCGCGCATATTCGCGACGATCACCGACTTGCCGGTCTTGTCGATCACGACGTGAGCGGGGCCGTCGCCGTGCGAGTCCACGCGGTTCAGCAGCGTCAGTCGGCCGGTCTCCGGATCGATGGCGAAGGAGCTAACCTTGATGCCCATCTGCTCGTTGTACTCGCGCTCGTTCGAAGTGTAAAGGAAGCGCCCGTTGGGATGAACGGCGAGGAACGAAGGCGACGGGATCTCCGCGACCAGGCCCACTGGCGTCAGTTTCCCCGTCGACGAATTGAAGCGGAAGGCGTAGACGCCTTTGCTCGTGTTTCGGGTATAGGTTCCGATGTAGACGAAATAGTCTCCGCCCGCCGAATCATTAGATGCCGCGGGCATGCGGTGGAGCGATAGGGAGCCAAGCAGCACCGCCGACGCAATGTAAGGAAGGCCTCGCATAGTCTGGACTATCTTACCGAATACACGGGTGCCGGCTCTTCCGCGAAGGGGTGATCGGGCCGCAAGCGCAACGCCAGCACAGCGCCCAGCAACAGCAGGAAGATCGATGCGATGAACGGCACCACCCAACTCCCCGTGCGATCCACCAGGTAGCCGAAGCTCGACGGCGAGATCAGGCCTGCGATGCCAAAGCCGAAGTTCATCATACCGCTCGCCGTGCCTGCGTAGCGCGGTGCGATGTCCATGGGTACCGACCAGATCGGCCCTACGATCAGCTCGGCAAAAAAGAACGCCAGCGACAGGCACACGGCCGCAACGGTCAAATTGTGAATCAGCACCACCGGAATCAGAAAAACAAACGCCCCCAGGAACCCGGCCACAATCACGCCCCGCCGCGCAACCGCCAAGCTGCGTGTTCGGTGCAACAACCGGTCGCTCACCACTCCGCCCATGGTGTCGCCGACCACGCCCGCCAAAAGCACGCCGCTCGAGAATAGCGCCGACGCCTGCAGGTTCTGATGATAGTTCTCGAAAAAGAACGCCGGGATCCAGGTCAGGAAGAGCCACAGTGTCCATCCGTAACAAAAGTCCACGATCGTCACGGGCAGCATGTGCCGGGCCAGCCGCAGCCAGGGAATCGTCCGTGCCGCGCCGGCGGCCCGAACCGGCAGCGTGTCCAGGACCGCCGGGGTCATCGCCGGATGCTGGCGAGGATCGTCGCGGAAATACCAGAACCACGCGATCAGCCACAGCAGGCTCACCGCGCCGAGAATCACGAATGAGCCGCGCCAAGTGGAAAACACCAGCAGCCCGGCCACGATCGGCGGCGTCACCGCATTGCCGATCCGCGCGAACGAATGCACGATGCCTTGCGCGAATCCCCAGCTGCCCTGCGGCGTCCAACTGGCCATCGCGCGCGTGGCCGTCGGGAAGCCCGCGCCTTCACCGAATCCCAGCGCGAGCCGCAACAGAAACAGCGAGGCGATTCCAGTGATGGCGCCCGTGAGGACCGTCGATATTCCCACGATCGCGCAACAAATCGCCAGCGTCAGCCGCGGACCCAGCCGGTCGCCGATCCAGCCGCCGATCAATTGGAAGAAAGCGTACGGAATCGCAAACGCCGAGAACGCCAGCCCGAGTTGCGTGTTGCTGATCTGAAGATCCGCCTTGATCAGCGGCGCCGCCGTCGACAGGCTCACCCGATCGACGAAATACAGAAAGTACATCGCGCACAGCAGCGCGAGAACCACGGCCGGAGCACCCAGCTTGCCAAGTCGCATCGGGTTCACGCCGCGGGACGCGTTTCACCCTTGACTTGCGTGCGATGCATCACGCGGCGCGAGTCGGGGTCGAACGGGTCGCGGCGGTGCATGGTGCAGCGATTGTCCCACAACACGACGTCGCCCACCTGCCACTCGTTGTGCCACGTAAACTCTTCCCGCGTAGCGATGGCCCACAATTCATCCAGGAGCGCTTCGGACTCCGCCAGCGGCAGGCCTTGAACGTAAGCGTTGCGCCTGCGCCCGAGATACAGCGCGCGGCGTTTCGTGTCCGGATGCGTGCACACCAGCGGATGCCAGGCGCCCGGCGACGTTACGGGGTCGTCGACCGCCGTGACTCCTTGCCGCACGTATCCGCCGCTATTGTAGGTGCCGTCGTGCTTCAACAGCCGTCCCTCGATGCGGCGCTTCAACGTATCCGGCAGCGAGTCATAAGCGTGGTACATCCCGCAGAAAAACGTGTTGCCGCCCGCGGCAGGAACCTCCAGCGCGTACAGCATGCTGGCCTTGGGCGGATCTTCCAGATACGACATATCCGTGTGCCACGTGGCTTCACCCGCGCCCAGACTGCCGATCGGCTGACCATTCACGATCACGTTCGAAACCACGTAGATCTCCGGATATCCTTCCACGAAGCGGCGTCCCGTTTCCTGAATAGGCGCCCAGTCGAGATCGCCAAAGCGCCGGCTGAAGGCGATCAGATCGTCGTCGGTAAGCTTTTGGCCCCGGAACAACAGCACCGAGTGATCGTTCCAAGCCTTGTGAATCGCGCCGAAGTCAGCTCCGGTGAGAGCACACAGATCGACTCCGCGAATCTCCGCCCCCAGCGGCTTCCCGCTGGGGAAAACCGTAATCGCGGATTCCGTTGGCGTAGTCGAGTTCATCTTCGGAAGCCTAGTCAGACAATGGACCCAATTTAGCAGACGCCCCGGTGCCGCGCTTCCCCGCGCTTCCCCGAAGCCGCGTGACCCGCCGCAAGCCGTCCCTCCCAGCCTGTCCGCAAACTCCTTGCTTCGCCTCCGCCGGCCAAAGTAGCATTGAGGTCTGGAGCTTGAAGATGCGATCTCAGCGGCTGTTCATCCTGTTCGCGCTGCTTTCGACCGGTGCGCGGGCGCAGTGGCTGCACTATCCCACGCCAGGGATTCCCCGCACCCGCGACGGCAAGCCGAATCTCTCCGCTCCCGCACCGCGCGCCTCCAACGGCAAGCCGGACCTTTCCGGAATCTGGCAAGTGGAGCCCACGCCGTTCGATGAAATGACCCGGCTGTTCGGGCCGGGGCTCGAAACTCTTAGCGTTCCCGGCGACGATCTGCGGACGTTCTCCAAATATGCGATCAGTATTCTAGCGGACTTCAAACCCGAGGAAGCCCCTATCCGGTTCGGCGCCGCGAAGATCGCTCAGGGCCGCTTTGAAAATTTTGGAATTGAGAATCCCACCACGCAGTGCCTGCCGGGCGGCGTTCCGTTTGGCGGGTTGCTGCCGTTTCCCAACAAGTTCATTCAAACTCCGGGTGTGATCGTAATCCTGCAGGAAGCCGACGGCGCAGAGCGCCAGATATTTACCGATGGCCGCAAGCATACCGCCGAGCCGCAGCCATCCTGGATGGGCTACTCGGTGGGCAAGTGGGAAGGCGATGCGCTGATCGTCGATACTGTGGGTTTTAACGATAAAGGCTGGCTGGACGCATTTGGTCACCCGCGCAGCGAAGCCCTGCGCGTTCAAGAGCGTTACCGGCGGCGGGATTTCGGCCACCTGGACGTCCAAGTCACCCTCGACGATCCCAAAATGTACACCCGGCCGTTCAGCATCAAGTACACCTTGGATCTGGTCCCGAACACCGACATCGGCGAATACGTCTGCGCCGAGAACGAAAAGGACCGCCCTCACCTCGGAAAACAGTAGCCAGGAACTCCTGCACCGATCTGTGGCCCGTGGTCCAAATGTGGGCAGCCTTTTCAGGCTGCCGCCGGCTTTCAACCGGCGTTCCGACACCCCCGGATAAATGTCATTCTGCTCGCCGCACTACACCAGCTACTTCCTCCCTAGCGAGGCCTTCATTTCCGCGACTGTCGTGAGCCGGTCCGGATTCAGACTGTGAATCGACATCACCCGGTCTGGCTCGAGTTTCAGCCGTTCCAGGTTGTCCAGGAAGACCATCGTGCCGATCACCGGCGGGTTGGGCACCGGGTCGTTGGCCGGCGGCAAATTGAACATGTCCGCGTACACCAGGATCTTCTCTTTCGGGAGGTACCCGATGACCAAGCCGTCGGCGTGCGGGAGCCCCTTGATCAGGTGCACTTCGAACGTGCGAGTGGCGTCCTGGAAGACGCGCTTATCGCCCTTGAAGCCTTCGATCACCGGCTTCTTCCCGGACTTCGACATGGAGTCCGGCGCGAGTGTTCGCGGCGCCGAGAGCGTAGTCATCAGGAATTCGCGGTTGACCTCCGGCGTGACAATCGTGATGCCCTCCGCGACCGCGGCCGGCAGGCCGCTGGTGTGATCGAAGTGGTGGTGCGAGATGACGCCGTAGCGGATCGGTTTGTTCGGAATCACCCGTTTGGCCTCGGCAATCACCGCCTGCGCGCGCGCCTCCTCCGCCCCGTCCGCCAGGAGGCGCTGCCAGTAGCTGTTGGAGATTCGCCGGATTCGCGTGCGCGCCCAGGATGTAGGCGGTAAACGTAGGCCAGCCGCCGCGCTTTTGCACCATCTGCTCCGGAAACTTCAGCCCGTTGGCGCCATCGCGATAGTGCGTGTATTCCGCCTCCACCAGCATGTCGCCGAAAATCGGGTTCTCCAGCCAGGTCTGAACCTTTTCGACCAGGTTCTGGCTATTGATGTAGCCAACCACTTTATAAGGTTGGCCGCTCGGCGACTTCGCCGTCCCCGTGACCGAGACCACTTGGTACCGCTTGCCGCCCACCGTCTGCGCCTTGACAGTCGCGTTGTTCCCAGCCGCGCCCTTCAGGAATCCCCACGGCGTAATGTAGATTTCGACCTGCTGCGCCCAGGGGCTCTGGGCATTGATGTTCTGCTGGCCGGGAGTCAGCGTCGCCACACCGCCGGTCACCGGCACCGCGTAGTTCATCCACGTAGCGCGCGACGCGTGCTGGGTGAAATCGATCGCGCGCACATAATCGTTCGCGCCGGCCATCGGCCACGGCTGGTTCGAATTATTGTTCTGCCCCAGATTGCCATTTTGAGCGACGCCGTAGTAATAGATCGAGTTCAGCCCCTCGACGCCCATCGCCTTCGAGGCATTGCCGATCACCGTTTTCGCGTCCTGGCCCGCGACAGTTTGCGACGACACCGCCGCGAGCGCCAGAACGACAACCCATGCTTTTCTCATCTTTCCTCCTAAACGGTTCACCGCAACGGTTCACCGCTCCGTCACATTCTTGTCCGCAGCCAGACACCGCGTAAGGCCGCCTGGAGCTGAATTATTTCAAATTTAGGGGCGTAGTGCATCATCCGCCCGTGGGGCCAGGCTTTGAGCCTGCCGTCGGCTTTCGAGCCGGCGCAGTTCCCGAAACCGAGCTTGAGCTTGCGACTCTGGAACCGGCGTGGCAGAATGTACGCTTAGGCTTCGGACCTGATCATTTCGAACAACAGCTCAGGGAGATCATGATGCAACTCAAACTGTTCGGGATCTGCGCGGCGACGATTCTTGCGGCGGCGCCCATATGGGCCCACCATTCCTTCGCAGCGGAATACGATTCGAGCAAGCCAGTCACGATGACCGGCGCCGTCACCAAGGTGGACTGGGCCAATCCGCACGTATACTTCTTCATCGACGTGAAGGACCCCGACACCGGCAAGGTCACCAACTGGGCGTTTGAAATGGGCGCTCCGGCCGTGCTGACGCGGAGCGGCTGGAGGCGCTCGTCGGTGAAAGTCGGCGACATCATTACGGTGACGGGCACGCTAGCCAAAGATGCCTCGAGTCACGGCAACGCGCGGTCGGTGACGTTAACGCTGACCGGCCAGAAGCTGGGCGCCGGGTCCAGTGAAACCGAAGCGGCTCCGTCTGCGGCGAAGCAGTAGGTAGTTCCCGCACGGTCGCAGTCCGGAGGAGTGCGCCAGCCCAAGGAGATTCACATGAGCAAGCGGCGAAGTGTCGTCATGAACCGATGGAGCGTCGTTATCGTAGCTGTGGCCGCGCTGGCGTTTGGCCTGGTGCTGGCTTCCGTCTCGTCCGCGCAGGAGACGCCCGGGCCACAAGCCAAGGGCAAGGGCAAGAAGGGCAAGGCCAAAGGCCCGTCGATGCCGGCGCCGCGCAACAAGGATGGGCGCGTGACGCTCGGGCCAGGCGCCGGGCAGACGGGCTTCTGGGGCGGCGGCGGGTCGATCACGGGGCGCAACGGCGCGAGCCTACCCACCAACCTGACGGCAGATGAAGTTCCGCTGCAGCCGTGGGCGCGGGCGCTGTGGCAGGTGCGGCAGAAAGATGGACAGAAGGACGATCCCCATGCACGGTGTCTGCCTCCCGGCGGCCCCCGTCAGTTTCAGACGCCCAACGGCTTCGAGTTCATCGAGGAGCCGGACCGCAAGCGCATCACCATCGTCTTCGGCGGCGGGCCGCGCTCGTGGCGCTTCATTTATCTGGACGGGCGCAAGCTGCCTCCGAACGATGAAGACCGCATCCCGACGTACTTCGGCTATTCGAGCGGGCACTGGGACGGCGACGTGCTGACCGTCGAATCGGAAGGCTACAACGAAAAATTCTGGTTCGTGCGCGGCGGTCTGCCCCACACCGACGCTCTGCATCTGACCGAGCGCTTCTCGCGGCCGGATTACGACACGCTAAAGTACGAGGTCACAGTGAACGACCCCAAAGCGTACACCAGGCCGTGGGACGGCGGGTTCACCGTACCGTGGACCTACACCAACTGGGACGGATTTCCAGGCGGCGAGCTGCAAGAGTATCTGTGCCAGGACAACGAGAGAGATTGGGAGCGGCTGCGTTAATGCGAATAGCGAAAATCGGGTTCGTGGGCGCGATGATGTGGCTGGGTGCGGCGCTGGCTCCGGCGCAGGAGGGGCATCCGCTGGTGGGCGCGTGGCACGGCAACTGGGGCGTCACCGACAAAGACCGCAACGACATCACCGTGGTGATGATGTGGGACGGCAAGGAGATCACGGGCATGATCAATCCCGGCCTGGACGCCGGGAAGCTGCAAAAGGCGTCGCTCAATCCCGCGAATTGGACGGTTCACTTCGAGGCGGATATGAAGGACCGCTCCGGCGCGATGGTGCACATCACAGCGGACGGCAAGCTCGAGGACCTGACCAACGTGCGGCGCTCCCTGTCCGGGACCTGGGTGCAGGGACCGGTCAAGGGCGACTTCCGGATCAAGCGGGACAATTGAGCGTTTTCGCGTGAAACCGGATGGTCACCGGATCGTCAAATACAATGTGCCTGGCTGTGGTAGGTTAGGTTTCCCCCCGAATCTAATTTCAGGTTGAAGGAGACAAGACCGCCGATGCGGCCTTTGCACCATGACACATCCAACGATAGAGAATCCCAGCGAGGCGGTTGACGATACCATGAGCAAATTAGTGGGGGCGCTCCTCCGCGAGTTGGCGGACGATGTACCCGACAGGCCCGGCTTCGAATCCGTACGAGCGGACCTGCTGGCCGCCGGCAAAGTGTACGAGGACGGAAAGAAGAAAGACTTGGTGTTGCGCTTCTATCTTGCCATTCGCTCGCTATTTCATGAGCTGAAGCGTTTGGAAAAAGAAAGGGCCGAGGCCATGAGAGCCAAAGACGCGGGGGCGCCCGACGCCGGGCAGGGCGTTTCGTACCACCAGCCGGAACCACAGCAGAACTTCCCTTCACAGTGAATTGGCTCGCGGGTACGCAACCGATTACAGCTTGCTCTTTTTGAAATTCCCCGCGGGCCGCGGCTGGCGGGCCGGGGGAATCACTCCGTTCATGCGCGCGGAAAGGCGGGCATGGCTTCCACCAGCGGCAGAATCTCGCGCTCGATGCGCTGCACGTCGGCGTCGTGCATCTGGTCGATCGGGTCGGCGGCCGGGGCCGGGAAACAGGCAAAGACCCAAGCCACCACAGTCAGGGTGACGAAGGATTTCACGAGTGTTATTGTAAGCGGGTGGAGGTGACCGATGATTCGTCGCTTGTGGGTGCTCGCGCTGGTCGCAGCGATTGCGGCGGCCCAGCCGAAGACTTTGGATATTTTCTGGATCGACGTAGAGGGCGGCGGAGCCACGCTGATCGTGACGCCGCAGGGACAATCGCTGCTGGTGGACACCGGCAATCCCACGCCCGACGACCGCGACGCGAAGCGCATCATGGAAGCCGTCAAACAGGCGGGCTTGAAAAAACTCGACTACCTGTTGATCACCCATTATCATGGCGACCATGTGGGCGGCGTTCCGGCCCTGGCGAAGATGATCCCGATCGATCATTTCCTCGATCACGGCGATTCGATCGAGGCTGGGACTCCCGCGGGAGCGAAGCTGTGGGCCGATTATGAAGCCGCGTCGAAAGGCAAGCGCACGGTGCTCAAGCCCGGCGACAAACTTCCCCTGAAGGGACTCGACGCGATCGTGGTGGCGTCGAATGGCGTGACCATCGCGAAGCCGATTAACGGCGGCGGCGCGGCGAATCCGTATTGCGCCGGGGCGGAGACCAAGCCCGCCGACACCACAGAGAATCAGCGCAGCGCGGGATTTCTGCTGACCTGGAACAAATTCAAATTCCTGGATCTTGGCGATCTGACGTGGGACAAGGAAATGGAGCTGGCGTGTCCGGCGAACAAACTGGGCACCGTGACGTTGTACCAGGCGACGCATCACGGCTTTGTCCGAGGCTTCTCCGGTGCTCCGGCGCACGTGCTCGCGCTCCAGCCGCAGGTAGTGGTCGTAAACGACGGCCCGCGCAAAGGCTGGGACCCCGGAGCCTTCGACGTGGTTCAGAAAATCAAAGGCCTCGAAGGCGTGTGGCAAATCCACCAGGCGCTGGCGTCGGATGCGGCCCACAACGTGGACCCGAAGATGATCGCGAATCAGGAAGAGACCGCGCAGTGCCAGGGCCACTGGTTGAAGGCATCGGTTGAAGCGAACGGGAACTTCACGCTGACCAACAGCCGAACCGGTTTCAGCAAATCGTACACGGCTCGCTGATGGAGACGGACAAACCGCTTTCGGGACGCGCGGCCGTAGTAACGGGGGCCAGCCGGGGGCTGGGCCGGGCGATTGCCATGGCGCTCACAGATGCAGGCGCCGCGGTGGCGCTGGTGGCGCGCGATCTGGAGAAGCTCGAAGCCGTGCAGAGAGAGATCGAGAGTCGCGGCGGCAAAGCGCGATGTTTCACGGCTGACGTTTCCAAAGAAGACCAAGTGTCGCGGCTGCGCGAGGAGACCGCGGCGGCGCTGGGTCGCATCCACATCGTGGTAAACAATGCGGGCGTGATCTCGCGCAAGAAGCTGCTGGAATTGACACTCGCCGAATGGCGCACCGTGATGGCCGCCAATCTGACCAGCGTGTTCCTGATGTGCCGCGCGTTTGTGCCGCAAATGATGGGCGCGGGCTATGGCCGCATCATTAATGTGGCGTCGAACATGGCGCATGTGGCGCTGCCCGGTCGCGCGCCCTACTGCGCCAGCAAAGCCGGCGTGTTGGGCTTAACGCGCGTGCTGGCGCTGGAATTGGCCGGCGACGGAATCACGGTAAACAGCATCAGTCCGGGTCCCTTCGTGACCGACATGACGGCGGATCTGCGGGGCAACCCCGAAGTCGGTGCGCAGATCCAGGCCAGCGTTCCGCTGGGCCGCTGGGGCCGGCCCGAAGAGGTGGCAGCGCTCGCATGTCACTTGTGTTCGGAGCAATCGGGATTCATCACCGGCTCGGACATTTTGATCGACGGCGGTTGGACCGCACGGTAACCAAACTAAGGGCAGCCGGGGCGTCGGAGTCCCGCCGTGGCTCCCCAGGGCTTCGAGTCACAAGCTCTATCCTGTTGAAATCGCTCGCAAACCCACCGGATCTCTTGCCGCCGCCTGCTACCGTCGGATCGGGAGATGTTTTCTATGTCCGTACCAATGTCCTCGACCGTCCGACACAATCCGACACATCCGACACCACCATCAATTTTGTCGGCTGTTCAGCAGCAGGTCGTCGCCGCCCTCGCTCAGGGATGCACCATCACCGCGGCTGCCGCAAGAGTCCAGATGCATCGCTCCACCATTCACGAATGGTTGAACACCAATCCAGCCTTTAGCGCGGCCCTGGCCGAGGCCCGTTCCCAGTACGCCGCGCAACTGGGCGACGAGATGAAGGAGCTTTCCGCAACCGCCCTGGAAACCCTGCGCACCTTGCTGCAGGATCCCCAGAGCTCCTCCGCCGTGCGCCTCAGGACCGCGCTCGCCATTCTCGGACGGCGGGATTGGAGTCTGCCGGCGGACGCCGAACGCAACCCTGAACGCAACAACGATCGGGATCTGGATCGCGCTCTGGACCGTGAGATCAAACAGCAACTGCTGGCCCTGGGAAGCGATCCAACCCGGCCGTAATCCGGCCGGCCGCCACTTCAACCGAGCCGGCAGTCGGGTAGTGTGATAAGATCTGTGTCCCCTCCGTGGTGTTTTCCGTGATATGATCTAAAACCTCGGAGGGACCTCGGCCAGGTGCCACGCCAAGGGCGCAAAGAACTGATCGAAAAACTTCAGGTGGCCCGCAACAATCGGCTGCTCATCGCTTATATTACGTCCACCCGAGCAGGTCACGAGATCCAAATTGCTGACGATGCCTTTAGGCTGATCTTTGAACATCTGGAGCAAGGAAAGGAGCTGGCTAGGAACGGCGTTGATCTTTTCATCCACAGCAACGGCGGTTCCGGCACAGTTCCGTGGAGGATCGTAAGTTTAGTCCGTCAGTATACGAAAACCCTTGCGGTCTTAGTTCCCCATCGGGCGTTCAGCGCCGCGACTCTGATAGCGCTTGGCGCGAACGAAATTGTCATGCACAAAATGGGCTGCCTTGGGCCAATCGATCCGTCGGTCGCCAACATCTTCAACCCTCCCCAACCAGGCGCTCCAGGCCAGCTCGCACCAATCAGCGTTGAGGATGTAACGGCCTTTTTTAAATTGGTTAAGGAAGAGGTTGGGGTTACCCACGAAGATGAGCTGGTGCAAGCTCTTGTGGCGCTCACGGAGAAGATTCACCCGCTAGGAGCCTGTCCGAATAAAACCGCAAGTTCGCAGGCATGAATGGAACGGAACCGGTACATAATGTTTTATGCCAAAGGGCTACCGAGACTACCTGCCGGAGCAAGACCTACTGTTGCCGCCAAGCCTCCGCGACT
>DATNJC010000211.1:0-18614 GCA_035604115.1 Bryobacteraceae bacterium
TCTCTGGACCGCGCGGCCGGCTCCAATCTGGTATGGTTTTTTCATTAGCGACTCTCCCTTCAATGCCTGGAAACATTGCCCAGAGGCTATCATGCCTCTGGGTGAGAGTCGCAAATCTCAACGAACTACCGGGCAATTCCAGATTTGCACCAGCCCATCGAACGCCAGAACCTCTCGATCCGCATGGGCATGAGGCGCATGACTCGCCTCACGAACGCCTTCAGCGAGAAGTGGCGAAACCTCAAAGCGGCCTACGCGCTGTGGTTCGCGTGGTTCAATTTCTGCCGTGTTCACAAGAGGTTACGGGTCACGCCAGCCATGGAAGCGGGGATCACAGATCGGATATGGGAGATAGATGAACTACTCGCGCAGAAGGTAGTTTTCCACAGATTGTTCACGGGCGTGTCAAGAAGTTTTTCCTTAGCAAAGACAACAGCTTGCATTCTTTCGGAGCACATGGTAACATCTATAATAGGTGTATCTAGAGACGTGCGTTAGTCTTTGTGAATACACCGCCATGTTCTCGCTCGGGAAAGGCCAGAGAGCTCCCGAATGAGTAGCCCATCTAAGAAGTCCCCGCCAGACCACATCAAGTTCGATTTCCTTAAGAGCAACTACTTCCGCTCAATCCACGCAGACGGGGTCTGGGGTGGCATTAACGGTCATCTTGAAGTGGTCATGGCGTTCTTCAGCGAACGGCCAGCCATTCCACAGCAGATTACTTTACCGATTAAGGATGGCAAGTTCGGAGATGAGCTTGAAAACAAGCGCGTTGGCAGGGACGCGGTCATCAGAGATGTGGAGGTTTCAATAACCATGAATGTTGAAGTGGCTAGATCATTCCGACAATGGCTTGATGAAAAGATCAAAGCCATAGAAGAAATTAATGCCAAGGCGGGGGCAAAGAAGTGAGAACTGGATACTTCCCACAGGGTAACGTAGCGCTTTGGACTGGCAGTGGCCCAGAGGGGCGGGCAACTGCGTATTGGACTAAGAGTTCGGGGACGCGGAGCCCGTTTCCTCTCCTTGTTTGGCACGCCCTAACAGCGAGCGGATTTCAGATTTCCCCGGCAGATCAGCGATTGCTGGAAATTACAGCACTTGATGCAGTTCCGGAGAAACCAAACAATATAGCCTACTCGCGTGCTCGGAGGGTTCTGGAGTTGGCGGAACTATGTGAGATCGAACCCACCCAGATAACGGCTTCAGCGGATGGAGGCGTCGCATTGTGCTTCAAGGTTGATGGTATGTATGCCGACATCGAGTGCTTTAACTCTGGCGAACTGTGGGGCATAATTTCAGATCGCATCAATCCTGCCTCGACTTGGGCCATCAGCAACTCCCCAAAAGAGATTATCAAATCGCTCTGGAGAATCAAGTCAGAATTGAATGCCTGACCGCCCAACAGAAATGCTCACGGGCGACCGTGAACCATTGCAAGAATTTGACCCCGATGAACTCGGCTATTGTCGTGTGCATCCAGACGTGGTCCAATCGGACGATATGGTTGATCCGGCCAATGTGCAATGCCCAGATTTTTCGTCTAATCGAAGTAAGCTCAGTCTGTCGCACTACGTCTTGTACCCGAGAGCCCAGTATGGCTCTTACGCCGTCTTCAAATTCTTCTACCGAGAAATACTGGCCTCTGTGAGTTCTCCAGACGCAAGCGGCGGAACGCCAGTGAACTACGCTGTTAAAACTTTGCACGATCCCGAAGCGGATAACTACGGACATTGTGAGACGCGCCTATATCGAGGAGACCAACGCATGGCTCCCAACAAGGTAAGCAAGGGAGCGAAGAAACTCTTCCGCGAGCACATGAGTCGAATCTTGGCACTTGAACGCGCCGCTGGCATACCTTTCCCGTAGCACCGCACTGTTAGGACACCACCCCGGACTGAGCATGCTTGACTTCGCCGCCACTTCCGCCGGACAATGAACGCTGTCCGTCGCGCCTTCGCGCCGACCGAGGAGGACGTATGTTTCCGAAGACAATTTCAGCCGTGACTTGTGTCGCCGCGCTGGTTCTGGCCGCTGGAGTTGCGCTTGCTCAGCCGCCCCAGGGCAAGGGCGGGGGAAAGGGAAAAGGTCCCGCCGCGGGGCAGACGGTGGAGAAGATCCGCGAACTGAAGCCCAGCCTTTATATGATCACGGGCGGAGGCGCCAACACTCTGATCCGCGTCACCTCCGAAGGACTGATCGTCGTCGACACCAAGAATCCCGGCGACGATAACTACAACCGCGTGATGGAGGAGATCCATTCGGTTTCGATGCTTCCTGTCAAGTATGTGTTCAACACCCAGCACCATCCGGACCACGTCGGCACCAACCAGAAGTTTATCGACGCCGGGGCTCAGGTGGTCGCGCTGGAGGCGCTGAAGTCGTTCATGGGCAGCGATCCCCGCACCAAGGACATCCCCGGCCGGCCCACCATGACCTTCGCCAAGGATTATGACCTGAAGTTCGGCGGCGCCGAAGTGCAGGCGCACTTCTACGGGCCGGGTCATACCGGCGACGACACTATGGTGTTGTTCCCGGATCTCAAGGTGGTGATGGTCAGCGACCAGATCACGGACGGCACGCCGGTCTGCGATTTCGCCAATGGCGGCAGTGCGGTCGGCTGGACCAAGATCCTGGACAGCGTCCTGAAGCTGGATTGGGACATGGCCATTCCTGGGCGCGGCGAACCCAAGAGCAAGGCCGACGTGCAGGCCTACCGCGACAAGTTCGCCATGCTGATCAGCCGCGCTTCCGACGCCATCAAGGCCGGAGCCACCCGCGATACGCTAGCCATGCAGGTCAAGACCGAGGATCTCGGCTGGATGTTCAACGCTGGTTTTTACGGCAGTCTGTACGACGAGTTGACCAAGAAGTAGTCGCACAGGCTTCAGCCTGTGTTATCAGAGTCCCGCCTCGACAATCGAGGCCAAGTCGCCCGGCACGGAAATGATGCGCTGGCACGTTAGCCCGGCGCTCTCCAGAAGGTTCTTCCATTCCGTGGCGCTGCGCTCCTTTCCTCCGGTGACGGCCAGCATATTCAAGTCGCTCATCAACCGGCCTTCCAGATCCGGATCGGCGTGATCGATCACATCCGGAATCACAAACTCAATCACCAGGATGCGCCCGTCTTCCGGCAGAACCGACCGGCAGTGGCGGAGGATTTCGACCGAAGCCGCGTCATCGTATCCGTGAAGCACGTGCTTTAGCATGTACACGTCTGCGCCGGGAGGCACGGCTTCGCGCAGGTTGGCCGCCACGCACTGGCAACGTGCCGTCAGCCCCTCGCGCTCCAGACGCTCGGCGGATTTCTCTAGAAACTCCGGCCGGTCCACCAACATTCCTTGCAGGCCGGAATTCGTCTGAAGCACCGCAGCGATGAGTGCGCCTCCGCCTCCGCCCAGGTCCGCGACGGTGTGGTGCTTGGAAAAATCCCAGGCCCGCGCGATGGGCATATAGTTTTCCGCGGGTCCGCTGCCCATGACCGCGCCGAAGATCTCCCGCGAATCCGGATCCTTGGACCACCGCAGGGTCACGCCCTCCCGTTCCGCGATGCGGGCCGCGCTATCGCCGGTGCGGATACACTCGGTCAGATGCGACCAGGGATCGGCCAGCAGATCCGCCCAGAAGACAATCGAGGCCCATTCGGAGTTCGGAGCGTCCTTGCGCAACGGTTGGCCCAGCGGCGTCAGGGAAAAGCGCCGCGGGCTATGCTCGGCGACTACACCGATGCTGGCGAGCCCCCGCAGCAGCCGATACAGAGCGTCGGGGTGCGCGCCGCATGAGGCTGCCACCTCCTCCACACTGCGCTCATCGCCGCCCAAGGCTTCAGCGATGCCCAGGCGCGCCGCGGCGCAGATGACCCGGCTACGAAAGTAGCCCGTCGCCATCTCGGTGAGGGCCGGGAAGAGCGCTACGCGCCCGGTCCCGGACTCGCCTACCGAGGCCACAACCAGCCAAACGTGCCCGCTGTCAGGAGCGCGTAGATCAACCCGTCGATGCTCGACTTGATGGTAGTGCTCAAGGCGCGGCGATACCAGATCGTGAATTGCCACAGGGCCAACGAGTACCCGCAGAACGCCGTCGTCCCAACGAATTGAAACACCTTCAAATAGGGCGTTCCCGCCGGCAGCGCTGTCCCGGCGACATACGCCGCAAATACTCCCACCACTACGGAGTACAGGAACCATAACACCAATTGCTTCGCCATCCCCGTCTGGCCGGCCGGCATCATCGTGAACATCATCACCGGACCTTTTTTGAACTTCGCTGTGAACTCCGGCGAGCGCATCTCCTGCATGCTCGACGGACGTGGGAGCATGTAGTCGCCCGGCGCAATCGCAAACGGGCGGACAGCATCCATGAATTTGTCTTCGCCCGGCACTTTGGAATAGTCGCCTTTGTGCCAAGGCGTCGCCATGTGAATGAGCGAACTCACCACGAAGACGATCACCGCCGACAACAGAATCGGTAGCCACAACGCGCTTAGTTCCGTCACAAACACCTCCTGTACAGGGATCGCCGTTTTGCGCCCAACCGGATTCCTACTTTGCCGGCAGGCCCCACTCTTTCACCCAGTCGATGGGGCCGCTCACGAATCGCCGCCGCAGCGTCTCCAACAACTGAGCGTTGCCCTGCGCCAGATACTCGTACGCCTGGTCCCATTCCTGGCCGCTCTTCCAACCCGTCTGGGTCAGACGCACCACCGTCGATGTCCCCTTCGCCAGAAACTCAAAGCGGGCGTTCGTGCGGTCCGCTCGAACGGTGGGGAACTGCTCGGGAGCCATCGCTGCCATCGTGATCTCGCGCTGCGGCACAAAGCTGAGGATCGTTCCGCCGCCCGTTTTGCCGCCGGGAAAATGCGCGGTCCACTCGCCGCCCTTGCGCAGATCCACAACGGCTCCCGGCGTCAGCCAGGTACTTAAACCGTCGCTGCTGGTAAATGCCTGCCATACCGCGGCCGGCGGCGCGGGAATCGTAACCTCGAAAACCAGGGCCTTTTCGGGCGTGGTTTGCCGCACGACGCTGACCGGACTCTGAGCCAAAGCCACGGCCGCCACGGCCAGGAAACCAACAGCTCGCATGTCGCCTCCGACGAGTTCGTTTGGATCATTCAAGTAAAAGCGAGCAGGCCGGGAAAGTCAAGCATTTCCTGATGAATGAGATATGACGACCTTTAAGATCGTTGCCGGGTGTATCATGGGACACATTAGGAGGCTCCTATGAAGCTGTTCCTGTTGGCCGGTCTACTCAGTCCGACGCTCTTCGCGCAATCGCTCACCGGCCTGTGGGATGCCACGGTCGTGTCCGGCGGCGTCACCGTTCCGTTCCGTATGGAGTTCAAGAGCGAAGGAGCCCCCGGCCAGGCCCAGACCGTTCAGGCGTGGTTCTTCAATGGCGAGGACAGGTTCGTCTCTAACTCAGGGCGCTTCGAAAACGGCAAGCTGAGCGTCCATTTCGACCACATCGCGGCCGTGCTCGATGCCACTTACAAAGGCGGTGTTCTAGACGGCATGTACGCCGGCAAAGGGCGCACTGGCAAACTGCCGTTCCACGCCGAGCCTGCCAAACCTCAACCGGCAGCATCGGCAAATGCGCCGAATATCGATGGCGAATGGGAGATCCAACAGGTCAAGAGCGGCAAGGGCGAAAGCGCGTGGCGCTTCCTGGTCCGCCAGAACGGCTCCGACCTCAGCGCGACCGTCCTGCGCGTGGACGGCGATACGGGCCTGCTCGCGGGCAGCTACCGCGACGGCAAATTCGTGTTGAGCCATTTCTCGGGCGCGCGCGCCATGTTGATGTCGGTGGAACCAAAAAGCGATGGAACGCTCGCCATCACCATGAACAAGAACACGCAATACGCCGCCATGCGCCCCGCCGAAGCCCGCGCGCGTGGCCTGGCGCCGCCCACCGATCCGGAACAGCACACCGGCGTCCAGAATCCCTCCGAACCGTTCCATTTCGCCTTCCGCGATCTGAATGGCAAGTTGGTCTCCGAGGAAAACTTCCGCGGCAAGGTGGTGATCGTCAGCATTCTGGGAAGCTGGTGCCCCAACTGTCACGACGAGGCGCCCTATCTGGTCGAGCTGTACAAGAAGTATCACGCGAAGGGGCTCGAAATCGTGGGCCTGTCGTTTGAAGAGGAAGACCAGCTCCAGGACCCCGAGCGGCTGCGCGCCTTCGTGCAAAGCTACGGCATCCCCTATCCGATGCTGGTCTGCGGCGAGCCCGGCGAGATCTCGCAGAAGCTGCCGCAGCTTAAAGCCTTCGATGCGTGGCCGACCGTGTTGTTCCTGGGCCGCGATGGACGTGCGCGCCTGGTGCACGCCGGATTCCCCAGCGCCGGTAGCGGTCCGGTTTTCACGCAGGCCAAGCGCGATTTCGCCGCCAACGTCGAGCGGCTGCTGGCGGAAAACGCCCGGTAGCCGAAACTGAGCCGCGACCGTCAGGGAGCGGGTTAGCGCCTAGTACACTGAAGTGTTGGATTACAGGCGGAAGCCTGTGCCACACTTCCTTGGATCTCTCCACTCCACTCATGTACGTGAAAGGCGTCGGCCCCGCGCGCGGCGCGATGCTGGAAGCCAAGGGTCTCAAGACCATCGAGGATCTTCTCGGCTACGCCCCCTTTCGTTACGAAGACCGTAGCAACGTAAAGAGCCTCCGGGATCTGGCGCCGGGCGAGATGGCCACCGTGCTGGCCGAGGTCCGCTCCACTCGCGTGTCCGGATTTCAACGGCGCAATCTGGGCCTATTCGAGGCGACCTTCACCGACGCCTCCGGCGCCGTACTCGCCGCCAAATGGTTTCACGGGGCATATCTCCAAGACGTTTTTGTTCCCGGGCAACGCGTCGCGCTGTTCGGCAAAGTCGAGTACGACAATTACAAACACGCGCTCGGACTGATGCACCCGGAGTACGAGATTCTCTCCGGCGACGAAGACGGCGACGCCTCGATTCACACGGGTCGCGTGGTGCCGGTGTATGAAGCCGCGGGCAAGGTGACCACGCGCGTGCTGCGCGCGCTGATCTATCGCATCCTTGAAGGCTTGCCCGGCGTGGACGATCCTCTGCCGCCCTATATCCTGGAGCGCCTGAAACTCCCCGGCCGCTGGGCGGCCCTGCGCGCGCTGCATTTTCCTCCGCCCGACTCGGACCTGCGCCTGCTCAACTCGTTCCGCTCTCCGGCCCAATTCCGCCTGATCCTCGAAGAGTTCTTCTGGCTGGAGTGCGGCCTGGAACTCAAGCGCGCCAAAGCCCGCCTCAACCCCGGCATCGCCTTCCAATTGCACGACCGCGTGCGGGAGCGCATCAAGCAAATGCTGCCCTTCAAGCCCACCGGCGCGCAGAAGCGCGTGCTGGGCGAGATCGCGCACGACATGTCCGAGCCGCATCCTATGTACCGGCTGCTGCAGGGCGACGTCGGCAGCGGCAAGACGCTCGTCGCCGCCGAAGCCGCCATTATCGCCGTCGAAAACGGTTATCAGGCGGCGGTTCTCGCGCCCACGGAAATCCTCGCCACCCAGCACTATTTCTACTTCAAGAAGCTGTTTCAGAAGCTGGACTACGTGACGGTGCAACTCACCGGATCGAACACCGCGCGCGAGAAAGCCGGAATCAAGAAAGTGATCGCGGCAACCGCGCCGGTTACGGGAAATGTCCTGGTACACGTAGTCGTAGGCACGCACGCCCTGCTCGAAGAGGACGTCCAGTTCGCCAAACTCGGCCTCGCCATCGTCGACGAGCAGCATCGCTTCGGCGTCGAGCAGCGTCAGAAGCTGATGGAAAAAGGCTCGCATCCGGACGTGCTGGTGATGACCGCGACGCCCATCCCGCGCACGCTGGCGCTCACCGTGTATGGCGACCTGGACATCAGCGTGATCGACGAGATGCCGCCGGGCCGCAAGCCCATCGTCACCACCCACGAAGAACAAGCGCGCGTCGAGCTGGTTTATAGCTTCCTGCGCAAGCAAATCGACGCCGGACGCCAAGCCTACGTCGTGTATCCAATCATCGAGGAGTCCGAAACCCAGGCCATGAAGGCCGCGCAGAAGATGCACGATCTGCTTTCGCGCATCGTGTTTCCGGACGTCCAGGTGGGCTTGCTGCACGGCAAGCTTCCGACTGCGGAAAAAGAAGCCGCCATGGAAAAGTTCCAGCGCGGCGAAACCAAGATCCTGGTTTCGACCACCGTGATCGAGGTCGGCGTGGACGTGCCCAACGCCACGGTGATGGTGATCGAGCAGGCCGAGCGATTCGGACTGGCCCAACTGCATCAACTCCGCGGACGCGTGGGCCGCGGCGCGGAACAGAGCTACTGCATCCTGGTCACCGATAAGCTCAACGTCCAAGCCCGCGAGCGTATCCGCACACTGGTCGATTCGACCGACGGCTTCTACATCGCCGAGATGGACATGAAGCTCCGCGGTCCCGGTGAGTTTTTCGGCACCCGCCAATCCGGATTGCCCGCGCTCCAGATCGCCAACGTCGTGCGCGACGCCGATGTTCTGGAGCTTGCGCGCAATGAAGCGTCGGCGTTCGTGGCGAGTCCACCGGATGAGCAGGAAATGCGCCGCGCGATCGCGCATATTCGCGGCCACTGGCAGCGGCGTTACGGGTTGGTGCAGGTCGGATGAGGGCAAGGCTGTGAGAGTCATCGGCGGAGAGTTCCGCAGCCGTCCGCTCAAAAGCGTTCCTGGTCTGGACACGCGGCCCACGCCGGACCGCTTGCGCGAGGCGCTCTTTAGCGTGCTCGCTCCGCGCATCGAAGGCGCGGTCTTCGCCGACCTCTACGCGGGCACCGGAGCCGTGGGAATCGAAGCCCTGAGCCGTGGCGCGGCTCGCGCCATCTTCATCGAGCAGCATCGCACGGCCGTGGGCGTCATCCGCGAGAATCTGAAGTCGCTGGGCGTCGAAGCGCGCGCGCGGGTGCTGTGCGGGCGGGTCACCGCGCTGCTCGGAAATCTGGATGCCGATATCGTGTTTCTCGATCCGCCTTACCGGATGGAGAGCCAGTACTCAAGCACGCTGACCGCCCTAGGGGCAAAGCCGCCCGCAGTGGCGGTTGTCCAGCACGATGTCCGCCTCAAACTCGACGAAGCCTACGGCCCGCTGCATCGCGCCCGCACGCTGCGTCAGAGCGACAATGTGCTGAGTTTTTACGAACGCGGATGACGCACCGTGGAGCACGCACTCGTGCGTGCCACGCCGGCACTCATGCCGACGCCAGGCCGAGCGTTGGCGAACCTCTTCTGGCCCATAACAAAACAGCGTCCCGGATTGGGGGCGCCGCTTGGAGGTTTACCCTTATCAGAACGTTAATCTAGCCACGATCTGCCCGCTCCGCGGTGTTTCGGGGCCACCAGGGGGTATACCGCCGTTGACCGAGTTGACAAAGCCGAAGCCGCCAGAAAGCGCGCCCGTGCGCCCATTGGCGAATTGGTTCAAGCTAAGCACCGGCGCAGTGGGGTTCACGCCGACATTAGGAAACCCATTGGTGGAAGGAGACGCGTAGAAAACGCGGTTGAAGATGTTCTGGAACTCCGCACGGATGTTCAAGTTGACTCTGCCTTCCTTGGCGATGGAGAAAATCCGGCCGAAGCTCAGCGATTCGGCGGGCTGGCGCTGCCAGCGGTAATTGTTGAGGAACGGAGCGGTCGAACCGAATTGGCCAGGACCGACATCGGTCCATGCGTTCGGATTCAGTACCAGTTGCTTGGTGGGGTCGAAACAGTGACAGTTCGGATCGATTCCGGGCGCGAAAAAGCTCTGTCCCGGAACATAGTTTTGGGTGGTGGCGCCGCCGCCCCAAGAGGCCGGGTTCTGATTGCGCAGCGTCTCGGGGAAGTAGTTGTTGTTGGAAAAAGGCACCGGAATCAACTGGCCGCTCTGGTAGCGCCCAAAGAATCCCAACGTCCAATCCTTGGTAGCGTAGGACAGTCCTTTCATCGCTTTGCTGTCGCCCGGCAATTTGGGAGTGGTGTAGTTCACGGAAATGATGCTCACCAGCGGATGGCTAAAGGGATTCAGCTGCTTGTTCTGCGCGTAGTTAAACACATCGTTGATGCGCGGGTAACCCGACACCAGATAGGAGGTGTCGTTACTCGCCCCGAGGACCTGCTCCTTCTGCCAAGTAAAGGCATACTGGGCGTTCAAGCCGTGCCACAGGCGCCTGTTGACCTTCAATTGCAGAGAATCATACCAGGTGTCGCCCAGCGGCGGACCGAGGAACGGAGGGATTCCTTGCCATTGCGGATACGGGCGCAGCGCCTGGCCCAGCGTCTGGGTGGCCGGAAACGACGGATACACCGAAGGCACAACTTGCAGGCCGGACGGCAGCGTCACAATCTTCAAATTCGGGAAACGGGCTTGCACCAGGGGCGAAGTAATGGGCGTGGTGAGAAGGCTGAGATCGCTGGAACTCGCCGGGTTCAAACCGGCAGCCGTGATCATGGCCGGGGTTATCGAGTTGTAGTTATACGTGGCCAGCAGCGGAGCGGTCCACCATACGCCGCGGTTCCCGACGTAGGCGATATCAACCACCGTGCCCCTGTTCAGTTCGCGCTGGATACCAAGGCTCCACTGGAAGATGCGAGGAAGCCGTCCGGCGTTGCGGTCGATGGAAATGAAAGGCGACTCCGGAGGCGCGTAGCCGGGAACGGTCTGGAAGGGATAGTGCGCCGAGAAGTCCGGCCACACCAAGGGCGCGTTGCCGAACCGATTGCCCGGCGCGAACGGGTTGCCGTCCTTGAGCAGCCCGGCGGGAACGCCTCCCACGGGCTGATCGCTGTAGGTGTAGAAGTCCGGCACGCTGTAGGAGAGAAACGCGTTATTGATTTGAGTACCGTACGATAGCCCAGTACCCAAACGAAGGACGGTCTTGTCGTTAATCTTGTAGGCGACTCCGAGACGCGGACCGATCGCCGCCGGGTAGTTGCCGTTTAACTGGCAGTTGCAGTTTCCGCCATAGACCACTGCGCCGATACGCCCGGCCACGGCGGCGTTGGGCAGGTTGAAGGCTGCATCCTGCATGCGGCCGTGCTCCTCGGAGAGAAGCGTGGCGTAGTCGTAGCGCACCCCGTAATCGAGCGTCAGCCGGCGGGTGACCTTCCAACTGTCCTGCACGTACATGCCGAAGCTGTGGCTGCCGAGCTTCAGGGTATCCTGCGGCGACAAATTCAAGCTGTTGTAGCCGCCCAGCAGAAAGCTGGCATACGCAAACCCTGTCGCCCCGTTGGCAAACGTCAATCCGGTGGTGTATGGATCGGCGGTTTCCGCCTGGCCAAACCCGAATACGCCATTCGAGCGCGAGCCGTTGGCGATCGGCAAACCTACGAAAATGGCTTCGCCGCCGAGCTTAAAGGTATGGTTGCCCTTGACCCAAGTGAAACTGGTGGTGAACGTGGGCTTGGTGTCCTTCTGGAACAGCGCTGAGAAGCCGACGCCCATGCTTACGTTGCTGCCGCCCTTGGAGAGGTCCGAGCCGGGCGTAATATTCGGGAATTGTTCGGGGATGGCGAAGACGTTGTTTCCGAACAACTGGTGTTGGTCAAAGGTGGCCGACGGCAAGGTGTACACAGTGGTCTGGAGCAGGCCCGCGCCGACGTGCATCAGCAGGGTGGGGGTGATGGACTGGTCGTAGTTGATTCGGGTGGTCTGCGACAGGCTGTTGGTCGGCTCGGCTGCGGAGAATGCCTGCGTGTAGCCGTTCGCCGCTGGCGAATACTCCCGATTCGCGGAGTAAAACATGGAGAGCTTGATGCTCGAGCTCACATTGTGATCCAGCTTCATTGTCGGGATCTCGGTGTGAGTGAAATTGGTATAACCGGGAATCTGGTAGTTGTTGACGAGAGCGTTCGGGAGGGTCGGCTGGGGCAGCATCGCCTGGACCTTCAGGGCCGTAGGATCCAGCCGCGTCACCGGGATGGTGTTGTTCGGGAAAGGCTGCCGGACGTTCTGCCCGTTAACCACGGTCTGCGTATTGGGATCGAAAATCATGTTGCCGAGCAGCGCGGTACCCAGCGGATCTTTCTGGGCCACGCCGGCGATGGTAAGCGCGGGATTCAGAGCCGCGGAGAAGTTGCCTTGCTGGTAAGCCGCCGTGGGAACCGTGTTCAGGCCGTTGGTGGTCAGCGTGTTTTGAATGAACTGCTCATAGCTGAAGAAAAAGAAGGTCTTATCGTGGCCGTTGTAGAGCTTGGGAATCCAGATGGGGCCGCCGAATGTGCCCCCGAAATCGTTGCGGCGGAGCCTGTTACGCACCAACTGCCCGTCCTTGAGGGAGTTTGTCAAACCTGCGTCGGTGAAGGGGGTACCGGCGTTGAAGGCTTCGTTAACAAGGTAGTCGAAACCCGAGCCGTGGAACTGGTTGGTGCCCGAACGCATGGTGTAATTGATGTAACCGCCGCCCGCCTGGCCGAATTCCGCCGCGTAGTTGGAGGTCTGAATGGCAACTTCCTGAATCGCATCCACGCCGGTCTGGTTCTGAGCGTTGAGCTGCTTCCAGAAATCGCTGGTGGCGTCCTGACCTTCAATGCGGATGGATTGGGAGCTGGAAGGCATTCCGTTGATGCGGAGTATGGAGTCACTACCGAACTGCGCGCCGGGGATCAGGCTGACCGCCGCCAGAGGGTTGCGGACACCCGCGCCATCGCTGCCCAGGGTGAGGATGGGCAGATTGTCCAGGAGCTCGACGCTGACGTTGTGGCTCAACTCGCCGCTCTCCGTCTTCAATAGCGGAGCTTCCGCTGTGATCGTGACCGATTCCGAGGGAGCGCCGACTTCAAGCGTGAAGTCCACGCGGAACGTGGTGAAGGCGGCCACCTGCACAGCGGTGCGAATTGCTTTCTTGAATCCCGGTGCGGTGACGGAAATGTCGTACGTACCGACCGGGAGCTCGGAGATGGTGTAATTGCCCGTACCAGACGAGGCGACCGGGTACACCAAGCCAGTCGTTGTACTTCTTGCCTCAACCGGCACAGCCGCCACAACAGCGCCTGCCGGATCGGAAACCGTGCCAGTGATCGAACCGCGATCGCTTTGAGCGGCCGCTAGCGTCGCAAGCACGCCCAAACACAAAGCAACTCTGATGGAACGCATAGAAAACCCCTTCCCCAAACCCAGATCGGAAATTTACAAACCCCTTACAAACCTATGACAGTCTATGCCAAATGGCAGAACAGGTCAATAGTCCGGGCAGCCAACATCTTTGAGGATCAAACCAAGGGCAAATTGTGGCGGCTTACTGGGGGGGACGGGTGCCGACGGTGACGCCGCTGGGCACCAGGCCCCCGGAAATCGAGGGCATGTCCTGGATGGTGTAATCGGAGGGAACTTCGAACAGAGCGTGGTCCGGCTCGGAGCGGCTGATTTTCGTCAGGCGGTAGATCACCTCACCGGTGCGCGGATCGCTGTGCCGGTTTAGGAGTTCGATCTTCAGTTCGGGCGAGGTCCAGCTCTCGGTGACGATATCGAACGGCGCGCCGTTGCCCACTGTGTTCGCCGGGACGGTCTCGGTGGTCCGGGTGCCCTCGGCGCGCATTCCCTCGATGGTCATCGGTTCCAGAAGCTCCACTCGGCGCGGCGCCGGGTCCGGACTCGCGAAACCCACGGGGCCCGCGGGCCCACCGGGGCCGGTCAGTTCGATGTGGTTGCCTTGCTGAATGACGATCTGGGGGATCTGTGCCCCCGCTCCCGCCGCTCCGGGCGCCGGCGTGAACTGAATGGTCGGCCCGAACCCGGCACCGCCCGCGCCCGCGTTGCCGCCCAGCGCAATCGCAGGAGGCCGCACGATGGGCATGCGAACGGCCGAATGCTGCAGCACGTTCAGCATGTAGCTGGCGCCGCCCACCGGGTCGAAAATGAACACCGTGGGCGGACGCTGCGGATCGGCGCCGCGGCCCGTCTGCGGATCGAGCGTCTCTTCCCGGCGCTCCCGGCCCTCGCTATCGCGATACCTGCGTGTCGTAGTGGTGTGCGTGATCTTGCTGCCGTCCGCCAGCGTCTGCGAGGTTTCGATGATGGCCTCGCCGGAATACGGAGCGCCCTTCACAGGCTCGCCCGGATTCGCCGAGATTCCGCCCATGACAATGCCAACCTGGGCCTCCGCCCGAGGCAGGAACGCCATCGCGGCGCCCGCCACCAGCCACGTCATTCCCAGCCAAGCCATCCGACGAAACGTGTGCATCCGCATCGCCTTTTCAGAATAGCGGGAAACCAACCCGGCCCTGGAGCGTACAATCAACCAGGAGGTTCACCAGCCGTGAACAAACTCTATCTTTCGCTCCCTGCGGCGCTCGCCTTGGCCGCCGGATTCGCGGGAGGCTTGCTGTCCCGCTACATCGCCCCGGAGCGCGTCTTCGCTCAAACCCCCGCGCCCGCCCAAACCCAGGCTCCGGCCCAGCCTGTCCGAGCCTCAAGCTTCGTTCTGTTAGACGCAGCCGGCCGCACGGCGGGAGTCTTCGCCTTCGACAAAAAGGACGCCAGACCGAATATTGTGCTGTTCGATGAACAGGGCAAAGTGATCTGGGACGCCCGCCACACCGTTTTGGTGCCCCTGACGCAGAAGTAGGCCAACCGCGCCGCCTTCCCCTGTTCACACACCAGCAGGTTTATACACAATCTGAACAATCTGCCGCACCCGCCACGGCGAAACTCGATGCGAGAATTGCGCTCCAGTCCCCGCCAACGCACGCTCGACGATGGCGCGCAACTCCGCGGGCGTGTACGCGCGGCGGATCGAAACGCATCCGTCCGCCGCCGCCACGTGGCTCAGGAACGGCGCTACAAACAGCCGGAACAGCGCCAGCGGCAGCCGGTGCCGCACCAGGTCCAGCAGGATGAAGCGTCCGCAGGAGCGCCCCACGTTCCGGATCATCGCGATCAGTTCCGGTTCGGAAAGATGATGTGCCAGGAACATCGAGTACGCCACGTCGGCCGCGGGCAACGGATCGCGCACCGCGTCGGCTTGGATCACCGGCAGCCCTTCCGGGACGCAAGCTGGAGGCCGCAGATCCACGCCCACCACGTCCACGCCCAGGCGGCGGCGAACTTGTTCCAGGATTCCGCCCGCCCCGCAGCCAACATCCAACACCCGCCGCACAGTGCGCGGATCTCGCAAAATTTCCTTCACTAGGATCCGCGTGTCTCCCAGCAGCCAGTGGACTCGGGTCAAGTCGCGATGGGTCCGGGCCACCACGACTTCCGGGAGCGGCTGGCTCTCTAGAATCTCCAGCTCCGAAGAGCGTTTGAGCGGCGGCATCACGCGCAGCCTCCGTCACTGTCCGCAATCCCCGCCGGTTTGCAACTCATGGTTAGCTTTGAATGCGCGCCACAGCTCGCGTTCCGGCCCCCGCGCCGTCCAACGGCCGCGCGTCAGGCTTTGATGCCGTGCCCGGCCACGGTCTCCAGCGCCGCTTCCATCTCGTTCCGATAAAACGCGAGTTGCTCCGGCGTCGAGGCCTCGAAGCGCATCACCAGCACCGGCTGCGTGTTGGAAGCGCGCAACAAGCCCCAGCCGTGCTCGAACAGCACCCGCACGCCGTCCACATCGATCACCTTATACGACTTGCGGAAGTGCTCGGCCACCCGCGCCACCACGTCGAACTTGGTTTCATCCGGGCAATCCACGCGGATTTCCGGCGTGCTCACGCTCTTGGGAAGCCCCGCCAGTTGCGCCGAAAGCGGCTTCCCGCTTTTGGAAACGATTTCGAGCAGCCGGCAAGCCGCGTACAACGCATCGTCGTAGCCGAAGTAGCGGTCGGCGAAAAACATGTGCCCCGACATTTCCCCCGCCAGCTCCGCGTGCTCCTCTTTCATCTTGGCTTTGATCAGCGAGTGGCCGGTCTTGTACATGATCGCATTGCCGCCCAGCCGCTTCAACTCGTCATATAGCAACTGCGAGCACTTTACCTCCCCTATAAACGTGGACCCGGGCTTGCGCGTCAGGATCTCGCGCCCGAAGATCAGCAGCAGCATATCGCCGTAGATCACTGCGCCGTTTTCATCCACCGCGCCGAGGCGGTCCGAGTCCCCGTCGAAAGCGATCCCCAGGTCGGCCTTTTGTTCGCTCACGGCTTTGCGCAAGGGCTCCAGATTCGCGGGCACCGTGGGGTCCGGATGATGGTTGGGGAAGCGCCCGTCCATATCGAAAAAGAGCTCGGTGGCTTCGCAGTTCAGCCGGCTGAAGAGGCGGTGCGCCACCGGTCCGGCGGTGCCGTTGCCCGCGTCGAACACCACCTTCACGCGGCGCTGGAGGTCGAACTGCGGCACGATCGTGTCCACGTAGGATTGCGAAACGTCCATATCCGCATGGCTCCCATGGCCTTTCAGGAAATCGCGGGCTTCGATCAGCTTCCGCACTTCCTGAATGGTCTCGCCGTGCAGAGTCCCCGATCCGCACACGGTCTTGAAGCCGTTAAACTCCGGCGGATTGTGGCTGCCGGTGATCATCAGCGCACCATCGGCATCCAGGTGCACGGCCGAATAGTACAGCAGCGGAGTCGGCACCACGCCAATGTCGGTGACCTCGCAACCGGAATCCACCAGCCCCTCGAGCAGCGCGTCGCGCAAGCGCGCGGAGCTCAGGCGGCAGTCATGCCCCAGGTTGATGTTCTTGCCGCTCTTGCGCTGCAGCAGGGTGCCCAGGCCCCGACCGAGGTCGGTCACATCCGGACTCAGCAGTTCCGTATCGGCGACGCCGCGAATATCGTATTCGCGAAAGATAGTCGGCTTGAGCATGAACTTTCAAGGTAGCATCCTGTTCGCCGGATGCGCTCAGTCATTCATGTTCATTCACGTTCCTTAACGGCCAAAAAGAAGCCTCCCGGCGGATCGGTCACCAGCGACGCTCTAGCCTTATCTCCTTGCGCGCGCGTCATTTGACGATTTCCAGCGCGCCGCACCTGAACATTCGTCGTGTATCTTGAAGCCGAGGAGATCGGGCGCTCGCCATCTGAGGGCCGATTCCACCGCGCACGCATCCATGGCTCGGCGTGCAACGTCCAAGCAGGATGGCCGTCGATAGCTCGACGCTAAACCAGTCCTTCTGCCGGTGAAGGTAAAACCTCGGCACACGGGAGCTCCCGACTTTATTGTTCTTTGAACCTCAGCGTGATGCGGCGCCTCGCTGGAAGTGTGCGCGTAGTGTGAGTGCTAAGTGGGGCAGCGCCATGCGCTGCCAAGACCGGCGGCCCTTGATTGCCGGCATGGATGCCCCTAGACTGTAGAAGTAGTCATTCCCCGTCCGATATTTCGCCACGTTTGCGCTCAGACCGGTAAGTCATCCTGCCAGCAGGTGCCAGCGTGTCTACGTCAACATCTCAAACTTCCGCGGACTTGATTCGCTATCTGAATCTGAAACTGGCCGCGCTCGGGCAACCCATCAGTCAGAGCACGGCGGAGCCCCAGTTTCTGGACATCGCGCGTCCGTTGCTCCGCAACTTCGAGAACAAGGACCGGCTGCTGCGCGATCATCTGTGCCCGGCCGACGCCCGCATTCAGACCTTCCTGGACGGCTACTTAAAGGACGTGTGCCCGCAAGGCGTCCCGCGCCTGCCCACCCGCACCTTCGTTCTCGATCGCGACGGCCTGGCCCGCGTGATGTCGCTTCCTCCGCACGCGCCCAGTTTTTCGTCGCCGTATTTGCGGTCCTACCGCGTGCCTCAGGGCGTGCTGCACAATCCCCACAGCGACCGCCGCACCACGCAAGGCGTGTTTCACATCGCCGAGGGAGGCTTCCCCGTTCCCGCCGATAAAGAAGCAGTGCCCCAGCGGACTTTCGCGGCATTGCTCGCCGCGGCGCTGATCCCGCCCCGCGCCGCGCTCACGCTGCCGTTTTCCGCGGACCAGGAGCAGCACGCCGAACTGTTCGTCTCCCTGCTGATCCGCCCCCTGGTGTGCCCCGCCACCGGAACCGACCCCGCCAAGACCATGGAAATCCGATTCTTCGCTCCCGGCAGCCTGGTGAGCAATCTGGACTTCGTCGAGTCCATCTTCGGCAACGGCGGCGACCCCCATCTGCCGGAGAACGACGCAGCTCTGGACGTGATGCACTGGACCGGCCACACCGGCTGCGTGATTCTCGCGCCGCATCTGGTTGGCATGAAGAAAGCCGCGCTAGGCCTGCCGCGCAAGGCCGACGCAACCGACCGCCAGCGCCGCGACGGCATGTGCTGGGAAAGCGAAGACGAGCCGTACAACAACGGCAACGCCTTCAAGATCACCTGCCGCGACCATCGCGGCGTGATGGTGACCATCATCGCCGACAACTATTACGGCTATTGCAAGAAGGAAGTGAAGACGCAGATCAGCTTCGCCGCGAACCTTTACGGCCTGTGCGAAGAGGAACATGCCGGCGGCGCGCTCGCCTACGCGACCTACGTGCTCGGGCAGGAGTTTCACGCCGACCGCACGGTCAGCCTGAAGAAGGCCGCCTACACGCGGGCCATCGAGCTGCTCGGCGACCTGGTGGAGCAACGGCCGGAAGGCTACGCCGTGGACCGGCGCTTTCCCGATATCTTCTACGTGCCGGAGGATTCCGTCTTCCGCCTGCGCGACGGATTCGTCACCTGGCGCCACGGCGCCGGGAACGAGCGCCTGACGCTGCGCGACGGCGCCGTTTAC
>DATNJC010000212.1:0-14537 GCA_035604115.1 Bryobacteraceae bacterium
ATCGCAGCCGGTACAGGTAGTCCCGACACGCTTGCTCGGTGTCGAACCGAGCCTCGAAATCGGCCAGACTCCGGGGATACTCCTCCACAGCCGGCCATGCTACAGGTTGGGGCCACCTGAGTCAAGTAAATACCCCCTTGGTCTTGAGCTGAGCGACATTCTTGGTAACTTCCCGATCCCTATCCTTGAACTCCTGCGGCCTTAGAGATACGTTCACGCCCATTCGGCCCGCTATACTTGATTTAATTCTTGCGAGCCGCGTTGGAGGAGCATGGACGGGCCCACGTTCACCATGGAGGGAGGATCGAGCTCCGCTCCCGAACCGCCCCAGTGGTGGGGGCCGTTCCGATTGGTCGAGAAGGTGGGCCAGGGAGCTTTCGGAGAAGTCTATCGCGCCTGGGACTCCACGCTGCAACGCGAAGTCGCTCTCAAGCTTCTGCTGAAGCGCTCCGGCGACGACTCCGATTCCAGAGCCATCCTGAGGGAGGCTCGCTCGCTGGCCCGCGTACGCCATCCCAACGTTGTTCCGGTCTATGGGGTGGACCGGCATGACGGACGCGTCGGATTCTGGAGCGATTTCGTCAAGGGCAAAACGCTTTCCGCCTTGCTGGGGAACACGGTCCGTACGGAGCGCAGGAAGCGGCTGTTATTGGTCTGGAGCTAGCCAAAGCGCTCAGCGCGGTTCACGCCGCTGGATTGTTGCATCGGGATATCAAGACCGGCAATGCGATGCGGGAGGAAGGTGGCCGCATCCTGCTGATGGATTTTGGTCTGACGCATGAGAGCGGCAACGGGCCCAACTTTGCCGGGACCCCCGTCTACATGGCTCCGGAACTGTGGTCCGGGCAGCCAGCCACCGCGGCCAGCGATGTGTACGCGCTGGGCGTGCTCTTGTTTCATCTTGTGACTGGGAAGTACCGGTCGATGTGGAGCAATTGCGAGGGGACCCCGCGGCCGCGTTCCAACCCGGCGCCCGCCGCAGTCTGGTGACCGAGCGTCCCGATCTGCCGGACGCTTTTGTCAAGGTGGTGGAACGGGCGATCAATCCCCAGAAACGCTTCGCCACCGCCGGGGAACTATTCACCGCGCTCTCCGATGCTGCGGGACTCGGTGGAACACTATCCGAATCCGCGCTGACGCCCGCTCCATCGCGTCGGGGCCGCTTTCGGATCTGGATTCTCGCGGCGGTCATTGCCGCGGTCGCATTACTGCTGTTAATGACTCCAGTACGGAATCTTCTTCTTCAACACACGCCCATCAAGACGGCGGCTGGCGGAGCGCAAAACGATTTCCTCCAGGCGCAAGACCTGTTGGACCACTACTACAAACCAAATAATCTAGAAAAGGCGGTCGCCCTGTTCCAGAAAGCCACGGGCGAGGATGCGAAGTTCGCGCCTGGATATGCTGGACTTTGGCCGCGCCTATTGGTACCGGTATCGCTCAGAAGGACATCGATATCTTCACTGGTCGGCGATCAAGATGTGCTGCAATTCTGGAAGTTCGCTGCGCAAGTTCCCAACGGTGCGGCGATACAGCCTCTCCGTGGTTACCAGGACCTTCGCATTGCCGCGTTGCAGGCGCTGCCGGACAGGCTCGGGGCCGAAAGCCGAGAACAGACGGCTGGGAGGGCAGCTCGGCCGGGGTGGTTTGCGGACGAAGCGCTCGGGATGAGTGCGGAACGCGGCATCCAGGACGACCTGTCGGCGGCCTGGCCGTAGTGAACCACGGCGGGCGTCCGGTTTCCCCGCCAAAACTACGCTGGCTCCCCGACCTCGCGGACTTCAGCGCCGCTGCGGCCCGAGTGTTGCGGTGCCAGATCGCCTTTGAATCGCCCTAGACCGCGTCCATCGCCTGGGCGGCTTCCTTCTTGTCTCCTTATCGAAAATGCCCCGCTCAACTCTTGTCTGCGCCCGGCTCCTCAAACCGGGGCATTTCTGATCAAGGCTAGCGACCATCCGTCCACTATCGAGTCAACCCGCTCCAACCGCCGTTTGTGAACCTTTCACGATGATGAGAGACTATTACGGGCGATAGGAGGCCCTCAAGATATGTTAGGCGATCAAATTGGAGAGGAGACTGGCAAAGTGACCGGTTTCCGCGTGTTGGATGCAGCGGGACCCAAAGTAGAAGTGTCGTTTCAATCTAAAGGCAAGATCTTGGGAAGCGACTACCAAGGCCGCGCGTCGTATTGGTCCGAGATGCAACCCAGCGGGTTTTTCTTTGGGGAGGGTCAGGGCCTGTACATGACCTCGGATGGCGGCACGACCGTATGGAAGGGCCAGGGAACAGGAAGGCTCAAACCGGGCGGAGGCGTAAGCTATCGCTGCGCAATTCATTTCACGACCGCCGTAGGAAGCTTGGCGAAACTGGCCGGCATGGTAGGCGTGTTCGAGCACGACACCGACGCCAACGACAACGTGGTGTCGAAGGTTTGGGAATGGAAATAACCAAAGACAAGGCAGCCGAGCGTCCATAGAAGTGACCCGTGCTGCCGTCCTGGCGGGTAAGTCCTGAGTCACGGCGCAACCGTACACTATCCGTCGCCGACGATTTGCAAAAAGCAACTACCGAGTTCCCGACCGTCCGGAGTTATCCAGCCGACCCTCGAAAAGTGGATCGGTTACCGAGGGACTTGATCGAGCAGAAATCCACACAATCACCTTATGAGTTCCACCGTCATCGATGAGCTGAATGGATGAATTCAATGGCCGCTCAGGTGAGTCCACCCGCCGGACTTCGATTTCGTAGATCGTGGAACGATACCGGTACGCGATTTCGAACCCGCTCCAGTCAGCCGGGATGGCCGGAACGATCTCGAGTCGATCACCACGCAATCGGAAACCGAGCACCTCTTCGATCCAGACGCGATACATCCAGGCAGCCGAGCCCGTGTACCACGTCCACCCAGCGCGTCCGGCCTTTGCCGGCGGGCCGGATACATCGGCCGCTACCACATACGGCTCCCCTCGATAGCGGTCCACGGATTCCGGATTCCGGCTATATTCCACGGGGTTCATCAAGGTCAGCAATCGCACCGACGCAGCGCCATCGCCCATGCTTGCCCACGCCTGGGCCAGCCATAACGACCCATGCGTATACTGGCCGCCATTTTCGCGGAGACCCGGCGGGTAACCCATGATATACCCTGGATGCGGCTCAGAATGATCGAAGGGCGGCGTGAACAAGCGCACCAGCCGATCGCGCTCGCTCACAAGATGCCGCTCAGCCGATTCCATCGCGATCCGCGCGCGAGCAGAATCGGCCGACCCGGAAATTACGGCCCACGATTGAGGCAACGAATCTATCTGCGCCTCTTGACAGGTGTGAGATCCGAGCGGCGTACCGTTGTCGAAGAATCCTCGCAAATACCACTCGCCGTCCCAGCCAGATCGTTCCACCGATTTCGCCATCGCAGCCGCACGTTCCCGCCAAGCTGCGGCGATCGCCGGTTGCCGGTGTTCGATCACTTCCGCAAAAGACTTCAGCACGGTACACAGGAACCAGCCGAGCCAAACGCTTTCGCCACGCCCCTCGATGCCCACCCGGTTCAGGCCATCGTTCCAATCGCCGTTGCCGATCAGAGGCAGCTCATGCGGGCCCAGCTGTCCTGCTTTGTCGAGCGCGCGTTGGCAGTGTTCCCAGAGCGGTGCCGCCTCCGAGGAGACAACTGGAATGAACATTCGCTCGTGCTGGTTGGGCTCAAGTAGCGGGCCTTCCACGAACGGAATCTCTTCATCGAGAACCGCCGTGTCTCCGGACACTAATACATAATGAGCCACCACAAAGGGAAGCCAGACCAGGTCGTCGGAACATCGGGTTCGTACTCCCATGCCAGTCTCGGAATGCCACCAGTGCTGAACATCTCCTTCCAGGAACTGGTGCGCCGCGGCCGCCAAGATATGAGCCCTTGCCAGTTCGGGCGCGGCGTATACGAGGGCCATCGAATCCTGCAGTTGATCGCGAAAACCGAATGCGCCGCTGGATTGATACAGGGCGGAGCGTGCCCAGAAGCGGCAACTCAGTGTTTGATAGATGAGCCAGCGGTTGATCACCAAATCAGCGGACAGCAGGCGTGTGCGAACTTTCAGCGTACCCAGTCGGAAATCCCACCATTGGCGTGTCGCAGTCAACGCCCTCTCCACTTGCTCCGGACTCGAATAGCGGCCCACGATGGCGCGCACTTCATCCACGTTCCCGGCCTGTCCCAGCAGGAAGGTGACTTCCATCTGGTTTCCTGGCTCGATAGTGACGGAAAGCTGGAGGGCCGCCGCGGGATCCAGGCCTGCCCCAGTGCGATTGTCCAGGCGCGCACGTCCCAATGCGGCCGGCTTGGGATCCAGGTTATTCCGTCCGAGGAAAAGGGTGCGGTCACCTGAATATGAAGAAGCGCGGGGGCTCGCTGCGGCAAATGCCGGATAACCGGCGTGGTTGCCGTTCCAGAATTGCCTCGCCAGAATCGCGCCAGAAGGCTGGTCGAAAGTGGTCTGGACATGTACCTGTTGATCTTCGCGGACCGAGCCGAGTACCCATTCCGCGAAATACGCGACGGTGAGCCGGCGCTGGCGTCCGGAATCGTTGCGAAGCCGCAACCGGTAAACCTTCACCGGATCGCCCGACCCATCTTCCGCCACAGGTACGAACACCGTTAGTTCCTGGCCGATGGCGTGGCTGTTGTGCTCGAACACGGTATAGCCTTGTCCGTGGCGGGCCCGGTACGCATCGTTTTCGCGGATCGGAAGGGGTGTTGGCGTCCAGACAGCACCGGTCTGTTCATCGCGCAGGTAGATCGCTTCAGATTGTGTATCGCACACCGGATCGTTATGCCACGGAGTCAGCCTGTTCATCTGGCTATTGCCGCGCCATGTGCATCCGAGTCCGCTCTCCGTCACAATCGTGCCGAAGTCGCGGCTTGCCATGACGTTCGCCCAAGGCGCAGGGGTGGTGCTGCCGGGTTTCAGATAAATTGCATACTCCCGGCCGTCCTGAGTAAATCCGCCTAGCCCGTTGAAATAGGGCAATTCGAGGAATGGCAGCGGCTGAGAAGGGATCTCCTGTCCGCCGCCCGATGGGACGAATTCCGGCGGCAGAGGATTCTCCCCGTCGCTGACCAGTTGTTGCTGCAGCGAACCACGATGGCCGCTCAGAACCACGCTGGGTGCGCCCAAAAGCAGATCGCGGCGCTCCTCGGGAATACTCGGCCAGTCCCGCAGGAACACGCCGCCCGGCCGGTCTATTCCAGTCTCGGATGAATGCGCTTCGATCTGGCGCAACAGTTGATGCCGCAGAGGGAGATCGTAACTGGCGCCTTCCTGATCCAGAATGATCAGGTCCGCCCGGAAGCCGCGCCATCGCCAGTAGGTCTGAGCCATCAGTAGTTCGCGAACCAGGGGAAGGTGGCGAGCATCGCTCACTGTGACGGCGAGCATCGGAAGATCGCCAGAGATCCCGTACTCCCACAAACCCGATTGCCCCAGCCGGTTGCGCGTCAACTTGTCCCCTTGCGGACGCATGCGGGCGTTGGGATAAAGCAAGTGACTGGCAAGTTCCTGGAAACGGTGCGCGGCGGCCGGCCCGATGCCCAGATAGCGGAACTGGAGTTGAGCGCGCGCCCAGGCCAGCTCGAACGCCGGTGCCACCGATTCCGGACGCTGATACTTCGCGATCAGCGTCAAGAGCGCCTCTCGTGAAGCAGCCGCCAGCGTTACGAACGTGAGCTCAATCCGCTGGCGAGGATCCAGTGTCGCACGGCACCGCAAACTGAAGATCGGATCGAGCACGGCGCCTGCGGAACCCGAGAGTTTGCGCCGTAGCGCCGCGGGAGCCGAGACGTTGTTGGTGCGTCCCAGAAACCGGCAACGGTCGGTTTCGTATTCGACTGTGCCCGTCGCTCCCGTTAGGACATGCGCTGCCCAAACCGGAGGATCTTCCGGAGCGCGAGCGCGCCGCCACGCCAGGAGCACTCCGTCTTCCAGGCATTCGGTTTCAACGAACATCTTGGCAAACGCCGGATGAGAGGAATCCGTGCGATGCGGCGCAAGCGCGAGTTCCAGGTAGCTGGTGAACTCAAGTTGCCGAATCCGCAGCGAACGATTCGTGATGGTCAGGCGCCGTAGCTCGACATCGTCATCGGCGGCCACGGTCACGTCCATGATCGTTTCAATTCCAAAGAAACGCCGGGTGAACTCGGCACGATCCGCGGAGAAGCGAACCATGGTCGTGTTGGGAGCGCCTCCCAGCGGTTGAAGAGCCGCGGACCAGACGAAATCCGAGCGCAGGTCCCGGATATAGACAAAGCTGCCCCAGCCATCGAGTGTGGTGTCAGTGCGCCATCGAGTCAGGTCGAATTCGTTCCAGCGGCTATGGCTGCCGCCGGAGTTGGTCACCATCAGCGCATAGCGTCCGTTTCCCTGGAGATGCACGCGAGGCGTCGCGGTATCCTCCCTCCAGAGGCGGTCGGCCGGCTCTTCATCCGGCGCCGAACGTATGGGCGCGTTTCTCGTTTCCACCGCTTCGGCCGGCGGGCGCGCGATCGGGATGCGCTCGAACAGCAGCGATTCCGTCGCGCGTACGCGCACATCGCCATGGAACCGCTCCACCATGACGTCCTGATGCAAGATGTCGTCAAGCGCCGCGAGGCTCATTCCCTGGTGATGAGCCATGTAGGCGCAAATTACCACTCCTCGCCCGCCATCCTTGGTGTTCTCAAGGTTGAAGTCGATCGATTCGTACAGGCCCATGGGGCCATCGAAACCCAAATCGTGCAGGCGCTTCAGGTTATCGATGGCGGCAACCGGGTCGATCAGCAACGCGAGCATAGTCGCATACGGCGCCACGACAAGGTCGTCTTCGAGGCCGGGTCTGAGCGCCAGGCTGGGAACTCCGAAGGCGCGGTACTGATAAGTCTGATTCGCATCGAGCGCGCCGTAAGCGCATTCGGAAATGCCCCACGGAACGCCCTTATCGTGTCCATAAACGATCTGCTGCCGAACCGCCTCACGGCAGGCGTGATCGAGCAGGGAATTTGCGAAAGTGCGCGTGAATAAGAGCGGCATCAGATACTCGAACATCGCGCCGCTCCAGGAAAGCAGTACAGCTCCGCCAGGCAACGAGACACGCGGCCGGCCCAGCGCATACCAATGCTCCACCGGAACATCCCCTTTGGCGATCGAAACCAGGCTTGCCAGGCGGCATTCGCTACTGAGCAGATCGTACTGGGTCGAAAAATCGACCGGATCACCCACTACATATCCAATTCCGAACAAATGGCGGTTGGAATCGTACAGGAAGCGCATATTGATGCCGGCGCCAAGGCGGCCGGCGGAAGCGGCCAGACCCTGCAGGCGGCTAACGGCACTCGCCGCGCGATCGCGCGCCTGCGTGTACTCCGTGTTCAATTGCTCGATCCATGCAGCGAGCTCCGGCCGCAAACCAAGCCTTCCTCGCCACCTAAGAATCGCGTCCACGCCCGACCACGGGGTGCCGGCCAGGCTGTTGGCGCCACTGTTGGCCAATGTCTGGAGCGAAGGAATGTTGCTGACCGCAAGGGCGCGCAACCGCACAACGTCTTCGCCGAGCGGGAGCAGGAAGGAATCCGGCGGTTGTGTCAAGGTTTCCATCCACCGCAAATACTGATCGATGATTTCGGTCCAAGCATTCAGTTCCCGCTCTAGGCGCGAGGTCCAATATGCGCGCTCATCCCCAGATTCCTGCCAGCGGCGGGTGTCCTGCAGTTGTTGCGTGGGATTGATCGCCATCCGCAGCCGGACAATCAACTCATGTCCCTCCACCCTGCCGCGTAACAGGCGCCGAAGCACCTGCACCGGCATCGCCATCGATGTATCCTGCCCGGTTTCTTCGCGCAGAACCCCCAGTGTGTCGGTCATTCCGCGCAAGGAGGACTGGCTGAGCAGCGGCGTGCGGAGCAAATCCCGGCAGCCGCGCTCGAAAACCCACAGGCTAGCCAGAAGGTTTCCGCTGTCAACCGTGGAGACGTAGCGCGGGGTCAGCGGCTCAAGCGTCTTCGTGTTGTACCAGTTGAGAAGATGCCCTTCATAGCGTTCCAGGCGATCGAGCGTAGCCATGGTCTGCGTGCAGCGGTTCACGAAATCGATGACTGTCAGATAACCGAAGTCCGTGCCCGCGAGCGCCGAGGTCAGCCACAGTCCGATGTTGGTCGGCGAGGTTCGCTGCGCCACCTCGACGCGCAGTGCCAGTTGAGAATTATCTGGAGGCAGCCAGTTCGTCTCGGCGTTGACCAGATCGTCGAAATAGCGCCAGGTCCGGCGCGCCAGGCGGCGGAGGAAATGCTTGTCCTCGATTTTGATCCGGTCCCGATTGAGCAATGGAACCGGTCGGCCGAGCCACCGCATCAGGGCCGGGGATAGGACCCACAACGCGAGAAATACCGAAGTCGGTGCGAACGTGTGTTTCGCATGCAGGACGATCGTCAGCAGCACCGAGAGACCGGCGATGACGAGCATCTGGCGCAGAATGAAGCGCGTGTGGCGGTCCGATTGAGCGCCTTCGCTCTCGGCCGTTTGCCATTGGAGCAAGTGGCGCCGGCTGATGAAGCGGCGATAGACCACGCGCACGATGGCGTCCACCGAGAGCCAAGCCTGATGCGGCAGGAGGGCGATCATCACCACGGCGCGGATCAGTTCATCGGCGGCGCCATGCCATCCACGGACGGAGCCCTGGATGTGCCGCGCGAGCCTGTCCAGTAGCGGCGCGAACCCAGGGATGACGATCGCCAGTCCCACCACCAGACTCCATGCGCCCGGTGCCGCCGATGTCAGCCAGCCGAACAGCAGCAACAACAAGGAGGCCACGGGGACCAAGCTGCGCCGCAGATTGTCAAGAATCCGCCACCGGTTCACCAGCGTGAGCGGATTGCGCTCGGTTCGGCCACCTTGAGCCGGCACACGCGGAAAGATCCACGGCGCGATCTGCCAATCGCCGCGAATCCAGCGATGCTGTCGCTGGCAGTAACTCACGTAGTTGAGCGGAAGGTTCTCGAACAGCTCAATATCGCTGGCCAGCCCTACGCCCACGTGCGCTCCTTCAATCAGGTCGTGACTGAGCAGTGTTTCCGCCGGAAAGCGATCGCCGACCGTTGCCCGGAACGCCTGAACATCGTAAATCGCCTTGCCGTGGAAGATCGCTTCTCCGAACAGATCCTGCTGCGCGTCGGAAACGGACTGGCAGTAGGGATCGGTTCCACTCGTGTCGGCAAATACGCGCGTGAATCGGGTCGCTGTGGCCCCGGGCAGCGCGATGCTGACGCGCGGTTGAACGATCGTAAAGCCCCGCCTCCTCGCCCGCGTTACTGGATCGATTTCCACGCGGTTCAAAGGATGCGCGATGGTCTCGACCAAGCGCCGCGCCGAGGTGACAGGCAACTGGGTGTCGGCATCCAGAGTGATCACGTAGCGGATCGGGAGCGGCAAGCTGCCGGCAACGCGGATCTCTTCCAGTCCTTGTCCCGCAAGCAGCGTGTTGAGATCTTCTAGCTTGCCGCGCTTTCTCTCCCGCCCGATCCAGCGCCGCTCGCTCTCCGACCAGACCCGCTGCCGATGGAAGAGGAGGAATCTCCCGCCCGAATAGCGCGTGTTAAGTTGATTGATCCCGTCGCGCGCCGTTTCGAGCAAGGTGGCATCGGTGGAAGCTGCCGGCTCCGGGGAATCCGTGAAGTCGGAAAACAGGCTGAAGAAGAGATTCTCTTCGTGGTTTGCAAGATACCGCACTTCCAGCCTTTCAACTTCCCGGCGCACCACTTCCAGATTCGTCAGCATCATCGGCACCACCACCAACGTGGCGTGCTCCTGTGGAATCCCCTCCCGGAAATCCATCTTGGGGAGCAAATCGGGAGGAAGCAAGGAAATCACCAGCGCGTTCACGATCTGGATCGATAGCTCGCCCAGCGGGAACAGGGCCATCGCGCCGAGCACCGCCAACAGAGTCCGCTGGTGTACGCCTCCCTCCCAGGCAAGCGCGAGCGCCACCGCCAGAAAGGAAACCGTGAGACCCGCGACGGCAATCAGATACCCCGGCGTCGCTCGCCGCCGTAGCGTTCGAATCAAACGGATTCGAAAGGGAACTCGAGCTCCCACCGAAGCTTCCAGCTCCGCGATTCCGTCAGCCAATAGATAGTAGGGTGCGTGTGTGGACTGCGGGGGACCGGAGCGGGCCGCGAGCGCGGTTGCCCGCCGAGCCACATCGAGCTCGGAGACTCCGCTCTCGAGTGCGACTCTCTCCACCGCCCGGCGGCATTGGTCGCGCGTCGCAAAGTCGCTCTGCGCATACACGCCCGAGGGATCGTTGCGCAGTTCGGCGTCGACCAGACTGACCGCCTCGAATATCTTCGTGAAGTCGATTCTCGCAATGACGCGCAGGCTGCCGAACGCGTTGGCCGTGGAAATGCGCTGCGACGCTTCCTCGGAGTGTTCACTTCGCAGCAGGTCGGTGAGCGGCACCTTGCCGCGATCTTCGATCCAGTGGCTCACGGGCCCCAGAGCGTTCTCCTGGTCCTGAAGCCGTTCCGCGAGGGATGTGACGAAGCACGGTTGCAGCGCAAACGGCTCGGTCTCCAGCCGTGCCAGCATCTTCTCGAAATCTTCCGTTCCGCGGCGCACGCTGACTGCCAGGCGATTCGCCCATAGATAGGCGACTTCCCGTAGCTGTTGCGCCCGGCTGACGCGAGACGCCAAGCGCGCCAGAGATTCGAACAAAGCCATGCGTAGTAGCAATGGGAAGAACCACAGCTCCGCGATGGTCAGCGGCGCCACCGTCTGATACTGACGAAGGCACTCCGTGATGTTGGTCTCATTCAGCGCATGGTCCGCTCCGGCGACAAGATGCTCGGCGAGATCGTACACTTCCGGGCAGGTGTAACGCGCATGAAGGCCCGGAAGCAGCTTGGGATAATCGCGCGGAAGATGGCGCCGAGTCTCAGCGATCTGCGTCCGAATCAGATAAGCGTTGTCCAACACCCATTCCGCGGCCGCTGTCATGGTATGCCCGAGCCGGGCGGCTTCGAGCAGATCGCGCCTGGCGGCCTCCAGAGCAAGCTCGCTTTCCCGCAATCGCGCGAGGATCGAGCGCTTGGACCGGTCAAGCTGGGGCCGATCGGGCTGGGGTCCATTAGACTCCGAAGACTCCGACGGGCCGGGCTTCGCGAGCTGCTCCGCGCACCTGCGGGCAACGTCTTGGGGTCGCCAACCCACCGGCGCCGGCTCCGGCGTGCAGGTAACGTTTGCTAAATCCTCGCGCAATACGAAGACCGCGGGCAGTCCAACGCTCTGGAGTTGTTTGACAATCGCTTGGACCTTGCCGGGCGGAGCCTCGGCTACAACAAGCGATTCGCCCTCCAGACGCAAAGCAGAGTAGTGCGCCTCGGCCCCGGGGTGCGGTTTCGTGCCGTTCCTCCTGCCATTCCCGGGGAACAGGTGCACTCTTCCACTGGCCAATGCGCCGGTCATCTGTGATGCCTTTTCGGCGTCTACGTGCTCGGAAGAGTAGAAGCCGAGAATGACACGGGCTGGATCGCCTTTCACGTGGAGTCTCGCAAGCTCATCAATGGGCCCGGCCGCGAACCGCACGTGTCAGCAGACTCAGGAGGAAAAGCATCGCGAAAATGAAACTCGCTGTTTTGACACAGAACGGGGCTGGGCGTTCGGCCAGTGTAGCCACCACCCCGACGAGCGACATCAACGCGAACAATATCGTCCATCCGAGCATAGCTCCCCCCCTTTGGCGCCTTCCCCTTTGTTTGCTTCGCCGGACGGTTTCTGATGCACGACGGCAAGCGCAACGAAGAGGGCCTTCGCGCTTTGTCGTTCGCAACCCAAGTGCCAAACGTTAAGTTCCTTTTTCAAAGACGCCCGTGGGATACTCATGCAGCGTCCTGGTCTGCAAATATGTCAGTGTCCTTCGCAGATGCTGCCCAATAATGGCTCTCAGCGCGCAATTCCCGAACCTAACGTGCAGGAGACAGTGTGCTGCCCTTAGCTCGCACACCTGCGGTGCGCAAGAAAGCGCGTGACCATATACGGTCGCGCCATGGCTAACTCACCCTAAATACGCCGTGGCTTCGCAAAAGGCCCATCTTTTGCGGCGAGTCCGGTTGACGCTCGATATCTCAAGAGCCTCCCTCGCCGCGCCACTAAGGCCTCACCGATTAGTGACCGGCGGCATCTCCACGGCGCCCCCTCTTGATCCAGATGTCTGGTAATGCCAGTCCCCTGATTGAAACCCGGCCCTTTGCTTTTGCACGCATGACCCAGCAGACAGCGGCTGCGCGATTCAGAGTCGCGATTGGCGGCCGTTCCGGCCACGCTTAGCCGGCAGATTTCCCATCGGCTGGGTAAATTCTTTTCCCTCGGTGTCATCGGGTAACGAACGAGCCAATCGCAAGTAATTGAAATTATCGTTACTGCTGGCGTGCTGCGCTTGACGAGCCCCTAGAAATCGTGGGTGGTGACCGCAATGGTTGGACGGTGGGAACGGTTCGCCTAACACCACGGTTACTTCGTGCTCTCCGGCATGATTTCAGTCGCGGGTTGCTGACACGGCAGATTGAAGGCGCCAACCTCCAAGAGCGAGACTTCGGCCGTTGCGCTTTCGCGAATCGGTGGGCGAGACAGCACTGCGACCGCTGGCCGCTGGGTGGAAGCACGCACTCTCCTATTTCGCCTGGCAACTCGCGTTTGACAGCTAGGATGGTTTGGCATACCTCATCTAGGAAACTTTGGCATAGCTCGTGCACGAAAGGAAATGGTCACCTAAAGGCCCCGCGCGGCGAACCCTTGTCGAGCGGGTATTCTTTCGTAGTCGCGACCGCAGAACGCGATCGCAGAAAAGGAGACACCCATGGAGCACAACCACGGTAATGAATACCAGATCAAAGTGATTCATGAGGACGGAACAGAGGTGCTAAGTGAGTGGATTGAGCATGAAAATGTTGAGCAGACGATGGCGACCCTTCGCGACTCAAAAGCCAGGGGTTACTGGCTGAGGGAACGAAACGTTACAGTCGCGACCTGTCCGCTCTGCCGGGATAGAGAAACGGTCATCGCCGAATATCCTTTGACGGAGTGTTTGTCTCCACGGAGCCACCCGCACGATTCCAGTTATCTGCTGGAAACGGGTTTTAAGGACCCATACGATGCATCCCTGGTACCGCTGGCCGCTGAGCCTCGTCTGTCGCCATCCCGTAGAAGTGACGTAGCAGATGGGTGATCGAAGAGCGGAGCGAGCACCAGCTTCAGAGTTTGCCGAACCTTAAACATTGAGGAACCATTCCTTTAGGACCACTTCGCGCACGAGCCAGCGCGTGTCCAGAAGACTCGGCCCATAAAGCTGATGCATTGCGAAGGAAGATAGCGCTGGCATGCATGGCCCATGATCGGGTTGGTGAGCAGGGCTGCATAACCTTGGAGCGTTGCCTCTCGTACGAACCGTTGGCCGCAAGGATGCTTCTAGCCGCAAGTAATCCGGATTCGACTGCCGGCCGAATCCGTTCCCCTCTTTGAGGATAGGCCAGCCCGGCGGCGTCGCCAGCCAGCAGGTCACCCACGATGTTCCGAGTCGATGTTCCATAGAGAAGATAGGCATGACATCGAAGGAAACTCTTCCAGCAGATTCTAGGAACTCCAGGAACCAGTAATGTGGGCCGGATCAAACTGATCGATAACGCCATGGCGTCACCGTCTTGCCGCAGGAGGACGGGAACCCGAGGAACGGTTTCCGAAGAACTCATCACGCTGGCGATCGGCCTCGAACCATTTCCGAAGCCACCCGGGCGTGCCCGGTTCCAACGGTGCGCTGCGGGCGGACCGTCGTTGAACTGGCCGATAGTCCAACAACGGGCGAGCCAAACTCCGCTACGGGCCAAACCTGCTCCAATTTGCTCCGCGATGGGAAGGCGGATGGTGTGCAGATGCAAAGGAATACAGGACTGACCGCCAGCGGATGGCAGATCAGATACGGGCGACGCACATTCACTGAGACTCTCTGACGCCCTCCCCGTTGGTTCAAGCGCCGAGCCTTCTTGCATCCTACTCCTCTCCGCCAGCGCGTTTCTGGGACCAGGTCTCGGGCGACCGGAGTAATCGTTAAGACGACTCCTGCCGCGCGCTGCCAAGCCTGCCTTTCCCCGCGTTCGAGGAAAAAGAGAAACAAAGCACAAGCGAACGGCATCAATCGACCGAGACTCTTGGAGGTGGTTCATGCAAATTATCAAAGTCCTGTGTTCGATGACGGCCAGTGTCGCGTTTTTTGCCTTGCTGGCACAAAGCGATTCGGATTATCAGGGTTGGATGAAGCAAGTCGTTGCCAGTAACGGCAGTCTGACGAAGGGCATCGCTGCAAAGGATGCCGGTGCGGCCGCCGAAGCCATCACGCTCGAATCCGTATTCAAGCAAGTCGAGTCATTCTGGTCGAAGAAGGGTGCCTCGGACGCCGTGGCGTTCGCGAAACAGGCCCATATGGCCGCAGCGGCGGCGGGCAAAGCCATCAATGCAGGTGATTTCGACAAGGCT
>DATNJC010000213.1:0-2846 GCA_035604115.1 Bryobacteraceae bacterium
GCCGTTCGTCTCGAAGGCCACGGGCGTTCCCATGGCAAAGATCGCAGCGCGCCTCATGACCGGCCGGAAGCTGCGCGAGTTCCTCCCGGAATATATCGAGCGCCGCGCCGATCTCGATACCGGAGCCTGCTACTACGTGAAATCGCCGGTATTTCCCTGGAGCAAGTTTCCGGGCGTGGACACGGTGCTGGGGCCGGAGATGAAATCCACCGGCGAAGTCATGGGAGTGGCCGACAATTTTGGCGAGGCCTTCGCCAAAGCGCAGTTGGCGGCTGGACAGAAGTTGCCGACCAAGGGCGCCGTGTTCCTCAGCGTGACCGACCACGACAAGCGCCAGGTGGCGCCGGTCGCGCGCAAGTTTGTCAACATGGGGTTCAAGCTGGTGGCGACGGCCGGCACCGCCGACGTGATCGAAGAAGCAGGCATGAATGTAGAGCGGGTCTACAAGGTGAAAGAAGGCAGGCCCAACGTGGTCGACTTCATCAAAGGCCAGCGCATCCAGTTGATTGTCAACACGCCGACCGGGCTCGAGCCGTGGTTCGACGAGAAGGCGATCCGCCGCGCGGCCGTAACCGCGCGCATTCCCACCATCACGACGCTGGCCGCGGCGCGCGCCGCGGCTGAGGGCATCGCCGCGCTCCAGCGCGGCGAAGTGAATGTGAAGGCTCTGCAGCATTTACACGCAGAGCGGCATACTACTCGTACTCTGTCATCCTGAGCGAAGCGAAGGACCGATGCACGCTGCTGGCAGCACCTCGCCGCTGGCAAACTGCATAGGTCCTTCGCTTCGCTCAGGATGACAAGCAACCCGGTGGAACTGGTAAGCTGAAAGCCGGCTGCTAAAGGTGAGGCCTCCCATGCTCCTTCACGGCATTCTTCCTCCTATCACTACCCCGTTCTATCCCGACGGCAATGTGTACTTCAAAAAGCTCGCAGCCAACGTCGAGCGCTACTCGCGGACTCCGGCATCCGGAATTGTCGTGCTGGGTTCGACGGGCGAGGCCATCCTGCTCTCTGACCAGGAGCGGCGTGACGTGCTCAAGTGTGCGCGCCAGGCCGCTGCTTCCAACAAGGTGCTCATTGCGGGAACAGGAATCGAGTCGGCGGTCGAGACGCTGCGCCTCACCGAATACGCCGCCGAACTTGGCTACGATGTGGCCATGGTGCGCACGCCGCACTATTACAAGAAGCAGATGTTGCCGGAGAACATGCTGGCGTTCTACCGGACGGTGGCCGACCGTTCGCCGTTGCCGGTCATCATCTACAACTTTCCGCAGGCCACCGGGTACGACATGCCCGCTGAAGTGGTGATCGAACTGGCCGATCATCCTAATCTGATCGGCATCAAGGAGTCGAGCGGCGACGTGGAGAAGGTTCGCAAGATGGTCGAAGGCACACGCCACATCCGGCGCAGCGCCACCGTTACCGAGACTTTCGAGGCAGTCACACCGCGCATGCTGGCAGCGGCCGCTGCACCTGGCGAGGGCGGGGAGTTGGTGCCAGTGGGCGCGCTGTTGGGAGCACCGGAGGCAAAACCCTCCTCGTCCGCGGTGTCGGCCGTCGGCAAGCTTAAGACTCGGCAGAAAGAAGTCGGCTTCCAGATCCTCGTGGGCGCGGCGCAGAAGCTGCACCCCTCGCTCGACGCCGGAGCGGTGGGGGCAATCCTGGCTTTCGCCTGTCCCGCTCCAACCGCGTGCTATGAAATCTACGCCGCCTGGAAAGAGGGCGACGCTGACCTCGCGCGCCTGAAGCAGGAGCGCATGGCCAAAGCCGCGCAGCGCGTAGTGGGCGATCTGGGAGTTCCGGGCGTGAAGCACGGCATGGATTTCAATGGCTACTACGGAGGTCCGTCGCGCCTGCCGTTCCTGCCGCTGACCGCGGATTTGAAGGCCGAGATCGAGAGCCTGCTGGCCGACATCAGGAACTGAAGGCGGCAAGTGGAAGCCATCTCACAACTTGCAGCCCTCTTGTGATTGCAATCACACCGCGCTATACTGAATTCGAACGAACGTTCGAATGATGGCAGGATGGCCACCCCTTTAACCGCAGCCCGAGTTGGTTCCCAGCCACGCGCCGCGGCCTCCGCCAGCCGCTATGACCGGCGCCTGGCCGAAATCCTGACGCATGCCACTGAAGTCTTCTGCAAAAAGGGATACGAGGGCGCTTCCATGCGCGATCTGTCGCGCGAGAGCGGCATGTCGCTGGCCGGGCTGTATTACTACTTCGAGTCCAAAGAGCGGCTGCTGTTTCTGATCCAGAAGCACACCTTCTCGACCATCGTGCAAAGGCTCAAGACGCGGCTGGAGGGCGTGAACGACCCAGAAGAGCGCATCCGGATCTTCATCCTCAATCATCTGGAATACTTTTTGGCCAACCAGGCTGCCATGAAGGTGCTCTCGCACGAGGCCGAGGCGCTGAAGAATAGCTTTGCCGCCGAGGTTGCAGCCATCAAACGCGAGTACTATCGCATCTGCGTGGGGCTGCTCGACGACCTCAAGCGCGAGCGCGGCCAGCAGTTTTCCACGCGCATTGCCGTGCTCAGCCTGTTCGGCATGATGAACTGGATCTACACCTGGCACAACCCGCGCGTGGATGCCGACGCCGCTTCAATTGCCAGCGCGATGGGCGATCTTTTTCTGCGCGGGGTCATGACAGAAACAAAAATTCGGAAAGAGCGATGAGGAACCTGGGCAAACAGTTCGATTTCTGACACTTCACGATCAAGGAGTCACGCAATGGCAACTACGCTACAGCCGGTCACGGGTGAAACCACCAAGCAACTCATCAACTACCGCACTGACGGCGGCGTCGCGGTGATCGAGATGTGCGATCCCCCCGTCAATACC
>DATNJC010000214.1:0-28878 GCA_035604115.1 Bryobacteraceae bacterium
ATGCGGCGCGCACCATGCAAAAAGCCAAGCACAAACTCTTCGCCGATCTTCGCCGAAAGAGGTCCGCATGAGCGGCCGACGGCTCACGCCGCCGGGTCAATCCAGTGCTGGGCCAAGGGAAGGGGGCTCAACCGCCGCCCCCTTCCCCTGGACCCCATCCCCGCTCGCCAAAATCGCAGAAAGGAGCCCCGCCAGCTTGCCTATCCTTCAGGCTCATCCTTCAATGAGAAAATGCTCGGCTCCGGCAGCGGCTCAGGTCACGCTCGTGGGCGCGACTTGCGCGCCACCATCACCAGCGAAAGCCCGCGCCACGGCAGAATGCGGTCGACCCGGTGCCAGAACCACACCGTCTTATCCCACAGCTTCAGTGCGACACGGCTCATCTTGGAGCGTCCCAGCAAGCGCCCGAACAGCCACCAGCTCAGCGCTCCGAACTTGTTGAGCTGGTGCTCCCGCTCCACCTCCAGGCCGCTCGATTCGAGCATCCCGCGCAGATCCGCGGCGGAGAAGCGGCGCTTGTGACCCATGCCGCGGTCGAGCGAGCAGTACAGCGCCGGACCTTGCGGCGCGAGCACAATCAGCTTTCCATCGGGTTGGAGGCAGCCGGCGATGGATTGGACTACGGCTTGCGGATCCTCTACAGACTCCAAAATGTTAGCGCACAGCGCGCTCTCGAATTGCCCGGCCCAAGGCGCGTAGGCGGCGGGCTGCTCCGGATCGAGCTCACACACCGTGACGCTGGGCGTGCGCAGAAAGCGATTACGCAGCGCGTGCAGGTAGAGGGGATCGTTTTCCGCGGCCACGTACATCAGCTTCTTGCCCATCAGCCGTCCCGTCAGATTGCCCAGTCCCGCGCCGATTTCGAGCACCGTATCGCCCAGGTAGGGCCGCAGAACGCGCGTGACCCAGCTCAAATATTGCGGCGTCCCGGTGAGGCTGTTCAGCAGCCCGCGGCCGTAGGTTTCCGAGTACAGGTCATCGATGATCCAGAAATACAGCACCACGCCGAAAGCCTTCAGCCCGTCCTTCCATCCGATCTTTTTGCCTTCCTCGTAAGTGCGGCCGTGATAGCTGATGGGCACTTCATAGACCCGCAGCTTGCGCTTGGAGACCTTCATGGTGATCTCCGGCTCAAACCCGAAGCGTTTGCTGCGAATGGGAATGCTCTTCAACAGATCGGTGCGAAATACTTTGTAGCACGTTTCCATATCGGTGACGTTCAGGTTGCTGAACATGTTCGACACCAGCGTCAGCCCCTTGTTGATCATGGAATGCCAGTACGGGAGCACGCGCGTTTGCTCGCCGGCCAGGTAGCGCGATCCGAACACGGCGTCGGCATACCCGGCGAGGAGGGGGCGCAGGAGCTTCGAGTATTCCGAAGGATCGTATTCGAGGTCGGCGTCCTGAACCAGGCAAAAATCGCCCGAGGCTTCTTGAATCGCCCGGCGCACCGCGGCGCCCTTGCCTTGATTCACACTCTGACGAAACAGGCGAATGCGAGGCTCGCCGGCGGCCAAACGATCCAGCACAACGGAAGTGCCGTCGGTCGAGCAGTCGTCCACGATCACCAGCTCGCGGTCCATGTTTTCGGGCAGGGGCGCAGCCAGGACCAAGGCAAGGCTGCGCTCGACGACCGTGCGTTCGTTGTACACGGGGATCAAAATGGACAGGAGCATGCGGGATCGAATCACTAAGTATAATTGGGTTTGGCACCTACACACTCATCCCACAGCGGAGTGGTTCTCGAAACCACGCTGCCGCAATACAAACTGCTCGCCCGTGGCAAGGTGCGGGACGTCTACGAGGAGCGCGCAGGCGTAAGTCCGTTGCGCGCGGGTGAAAGAGCCGGCTCGCGCCTGCTGATCGTGGCGACCGACCGAATCTCCGCCTTCGACTGCATCTTGCCCACCGGCATCCCCGACAAAGGCCGCGTGCTGACGCACATGACCTTGTTCTGGCTGGCACTGCTTAAGGATGTCGTCCCCAATCACCTGCTCAGCACCGACACTAGCGGCTTGCCGACCGAGTTCGCGGGCCGGTCTATGTGGGTCAAGCGCGCCGAAATGTTCCAGGTGGAATGCGTCGCGCGCGGGTACCTGGCGGGTTCCGGGTGGAAGGAGTATCAGCAAAACGGATCGGTCTGCGGCATCCCGCTTCCCGCCGGTTTGCGAGAATCCGATCAACTGCCTCAGCCCATTTTCACCCCCGCCACCAAAGCGCAGACCGGCCACGACGAAAACATTTCCTTCGAGACCATGTGCGGGATCACGGGAGAAGCCGCGGCGACGCGCTTGCGCGATTTGACGCTCGAAATCTACCGGCGCGCCTCCGAGTACGCCCGATCGCGCGGCATCATCATCGCCGATACCAAGCTCGAATTCGGCGTATGGAACGGCGGCATTATTTTGGCCGACGAAGTCCTCACGCCGGATTCCTCGCGGTTCTGGCCGCTCGATCAGTATCAGCCCGGGCGTTCGCAGCCCTCCTACGACAAACAGTACGTTCGCGATTACCTGGAGACGCTCCACTGGAACAAGACCCCGCCGGCTCCCCCGCTGCCCGGCGAAGTGGCGCAGCGCACTGCCGAGAAATACCGCGAGGCGTATCGCGCGCTCACCGGACGCGAATTGCCTAAAGACTAAGCCCGGCCCATGAACCTGCTCGACATTTTGTTGATCGTGATCGTGGGATCTTCGGTGATCGCCGGATTCGCGGCCGGGTTCGCACGCGCCGGCATCGGGTTCATCGCGGCCCTCCTGGGGATGCTGCTGGCCTTCTGGTTTTACGGCAGACCCGCCGCCATCATCCACCGGTATGTCGGCTCGGTGACGTTGTCGAACATCCTGGGCTTCGTGGTGGTGTTCCTGTTTTGCGTCGCCGTGGGCGGGCTGACGGGCAAACTGTTGTCGAAACTCTTCAAGTGGACTGGACTATCATGGCTGGACCATATTGTAGGCGCCGGCTTCGGTTTCATTCGCGGGATGCTGGTGGCCGTGGCCTTCGTCGCCGTGCTGATGGCGTTCACGCCCACGCCGCCACCCAACTGGATGGTGGGCTCGGCGGCGATGCCCTACGTGATCGACGCCTCGAACCTGTGCGCGGCCCTGGCCCCCAATGCGGTCAAGGAAGCCTTCCACGAAACCATGTACGACATTCAAAACGCCTGGCACGATCAGCTCGAGCGCGCCAACCGGCACGAGCAGGAACGCGAGCATCCCCAAAAGAAGAAGGAGCGGTGAGCACTCTGAGCAATCCCTCCGGCGACTTGTTGATCTTCGATTTGGATGGCACGCTAGTGGATTCCAAGCAGGACCTGGTGGATTCCGTCAACGCGACCAGGCAATGGGCGGGCCTGGAACCGCTCAGCGTAGAGCGCGTCTCATCCTATGTAGGCAACGGAGCGCCGATGCTGGTGCGGCGCGCGCTGCCCGATTTTCCAGAGGAAGAGCTACATCACGCCCTGCGCTACTTTCTGGATTATTATCGCGAGCACATCCTGGATTCGACGACTCTGTACCCGGGCGTGCGCGAGGCCCTGGACTGCTTCCACGCCGCCGGAACACCGCTGGCCGTGCTCACCAATAAGCCCGTCCGCTTCAGCCTGAACCTGCTCGAAGGACTCGGCCTGGAGATGCATTTCTTCCGCGTTTACGGCGGGAACAGTCTGGCGGAAAAGAAGCCGCACCCGCAAGGCATCGAACTTTTGGTGGAGGAAGCGCGTGCCGATCGGTCGCGCACCATCATGGTCGGCGACAGCGCAGTGGATGTGCTCACGGCCCACAATGCCGGAGTCCGCGCGTGCGGAGTAGCGTGGGGATTTCAGCCCGAGACCTTCGCCCAAGCGCCGCCGGATTTCATAATCGAAGATCTCCGCGAACTAGCGGAGATGGTCTTGACTCGCGGAAATGGTATTGGATGATTGACCGACCGTGGAGCACGCACTCATGCGTGCCACGTCGGCACTAATGCCGACGCCCGGCGAGTCAGTACAGGACGGCCCTGCGTCGCGAAGAATCGCGACGTGGCACGCATAAGTGCGTGCTCCACGAAGGAAACTACGCCGCCTCGCTGCGCACTCTAATATCCGCAATCCTCGAAGTAATAATCGGCCCCTCGTAATCCGGGTGCCGGAACTCCAAGTGCATCCCGCGCCCCAGGTAATGCGACTTCAACATCGACCCGCCCCAATTGCACCCGTTGATGTGGACCAGCGTCGGTTCCGGGCAATACTCCGGATGCCCCCAGATCCACGCGCTGCCGTCGTGCCGCACCACGATGTTGTAGCTGCGGTTGCGCGTGATCACCTCGATCATGGCCGGCTCCGGCAGATCGCGCAAATACACACCGCCCTCGATCTCGCTACTGATGATGTTGCGGTTGATCTGGTCGCTGAGGTTCTGGTGCGGCAGAAACATCGTCATCTTGATCTTACAATACCGTCTCGAAGGGAGGAAATGCCAAAGGGCCCGGATCGCTCCGGGCCCCTCGCTTTTGTGAATTTCTCTGGCTCGCGATTACTTCAAAGCTTCCAGCGCAGCCAGCGTCGGACCCCGGTCGCTCCTGGGCAGCAGGCTCGGTCCCGAACGTTGGAACAGCTTGGCGGACTCGGCGTTCACGTCGAACGTCAGGCCGATAAAGCAATTGCTCATCTCGTCCCAATTCTGCGGCCCCCACACGACTTCCGTGGAGGGATCGGGATTGAACTTATTGTTGGCCGAGTTGTCGAAGTGCGAGATGCCGATCACGCGCGTGCCCTTGGGCAGCGGGATGGGCTTGGCGAAGTTGTATCCGAGCTGCCACTCGAAGTCGAACTTGCCGCGGAACACGGTCTCTTTTTCGCCCGTCGGATACACCACGCGCAATTCGAAATCCTTGCCGCGCAGGTGCATATGCGGTTGCGCGTACACCAGCTTCACGTTGTCCAAATTCACGGTGACTTCGCTGACCACTTCAGCGTTGCCGTCGCCCGGAGGGATCGCCAGGTTCAACGCGGTGGGACCCGCCGAGAGGAAATAACGCCGCTGTGGAGGATTCTTGGCCAGCACGATCCCCAGCTTGGACTTGTCGGAGGCGGGTTCACCCACCGCCGTGTAGTGCAACTCGAACACCAGGTCCGATCCCTTGGGAATGAACTTGGCCGCGCCGTCGACATCGAACGCCTGCGCGCCCAGGCCGGGGTTGAACTTGCCCAGAATATCGTTCTCGTCGCTGGCGCTGTTGCGCCCGGCTTCCTGGCCTTCATAGGCTTCGCCGTACTCGGCGCTCGCCATCCACTTGGAACCCGGAGGCACCACCCACACTTTGCCGTGATGCAGCACCCGCGGATCGCCGGGACGCATCTCGGCGGCTTGGGCCCACACGTCCTCGGTGAAATTGCCCTTCACGCGGATGAACTTGTAATTGATCGTGCCTTTGGCCGGCAACTGGAACGCCTTGGGCATCTCCACCACGATGTCGGGCTTGATCTGCCACCCGTCCGTGAACGTCAGCGGCGCAGGCTTGTCTTTCGCATTGCCTTCCGGCGCACCGTTATCGGCCCACGATACCAGCGTGTTGATGTCGGCCTGGCTCAGGACCTTTTCGTTGGCGAAATGCCCGACCTCTGCAAACCACGGCGGCATCTTGCGCGCGGCGACGGCGGTCTTGATCGACTTGGCCCAAGGACGCGTGGATTCGTAGGTCAGCAACGACATCGGCGCCACCTCGCCGGGGCGATGGCACTGCTGGCAGTTCTTCTGCAAAATCGGCAGTACGTCTTTGTTGAACGTGACCGCGGTCGTAGTATCGGGCGGAGCGGCCAACGCCGCTAACGCCACCCAGGAACCCGCAAGAGCGATGTGCGAGAGTTTCACTTTAAGACAGGCCTCCTTGGCCAAAGTCTAACTTGCCGAACATCATATCGATGCGCCGCGCCGAATTCAAGGGGGAGGAAGCCCGTCAGCCCGTCCCGTAGTTCCGGCGTCCAGGCCGGACTCCGCCCTACCGCCCACGCCCCCGCGCAGCGCGAAATCCCAAGTGCCACCCCAAGCTTTCCGCGTCGAGCCAATACACGTCCCCTCCAAACCAGTGCGATTTCTGCGTGGCTTGGTACACCCGCTCCTGCGGCCCGTCCGTCAAGATGAAGGCGCACGGCCCTTCGCCGAATCGCTCCAGCCGTTGGGCAATCCACGACCCCTCGTCCAGCGGCGCGGCCAAAATCACCGGAGTCCCCCGGAACGAAGCCAGTTTAGCGCCGAAACTCTTGTCCGATTCCACGATCGGTCGCGAAAGATCGTAAGCCTTGCGATAACGTTCGCTCCCGGCGGCCAGATCGCGCACCGCGATCACCACCTGGCCCACGCCGCCGAAATCATCCGTCGTCGCTTTACCGCTGGGAAACGCGCGCTGCTCGCGCGGCGTGAAATCGTGGATCTGGAACGGAAAGAAGGTCCCGTTGGGCTCGGTCCCCGTGTTGGCCGTCTCCCATTCCAGGTGCGTGCCATCGGGGCGGTCGCGTCCGGCGCGCGCCGGCGCGGTCACCGTGATGCCAGCCGCGCGCAAGCGTTCGACCTCGGCGGCGAGATCCTTCGGCCGCACCGCCCACGCCGCCGGCCCGGCGTTGCCTTGCATCGGCTTGGACCAGTAGTGCGCCGCCACGGCCTGGGGATCGGGGTTAGGCTGAATCGAGATCAGTTCCAGATACGACCCGTCTTTAAAACTAACCAGGGCCATCTCCGTCGCGTGATTGTTGTGCAATCCACCGTATTCGGCTTTGATCCCCACGGCGGCGAGCTTGGCTTGCATGGCCCGCAGGTCGCTGCCCGCGGCGGTCACATGATCGATCTTCAAGTCGGCGGCCCCGAGCGGCAGAGTAATCGCAAGGAGCATGGTAACGCTGCGCACGTCCTCAATTTTACTCGATGCGGCATGGGGATTGACAAGGCACGCCGCTCGCCCTAATATGTCGTTATGCGACATGTTGACACGCGTCCTGACGCCACCCGTACCAAGCCGCTGACCGAGCCGGTTCTCCTGATCCTGTTGAGCTTGGCGGAGAAGCCCCGCCACGGCTATGCCCTGGCGAAGGACATCGAAGCTCTCAGCCTGGGCCGGGTTCGCCTGAGCACCGGGACGCTGTACGGAGCTTTAGCCCGGCTTTTGGAAGATTCCTGGATCGAGCGCTTCGAGCAAGCGGATTCCTCCCGCGAGAAACAAGCCTACCGGCTGACGGCGCCCGGCCGGAAACAACTGCACGCGGAGTTGGACCGGATGAAACAGTTGACCCGCGCCGCAGCCGCGCGCTTGCGCCTCCGGGAAGTGTGACATGAACCTGACGCGAGCTTACCGAGCCTTACTGCGGTTGTACCCGCGCGACTACCGCGAGACGTTCTCCGGCGAAATGTTGCAGGCTTTTGAAAGAGCGGCAGAGGAGCGCCGAGGGCAGGGGAGCCTGGTCTTGGTGGGTTTTGTTCTGACCGAATTGACGGGCCTGTTGAGCGGCGTCGCCGGCGAGTGGGCCGCAAAGCTGACCACCGGCAGAACCACGAGGAACCGCCGCGTACCGGCCGCGCGGACCCGGGTCTCACGTGAGCTCTTGTTCGCGGAAGCCGGCGCGAGACTTCCTGTGCCGGACGACGTGATCGAGGCGGAGCGGCGCGTCACGCGGTTGGTCGACAGAATGGTACACGCCATCGCAAATCATGATTTCCCCACAGCCCGCTCCTGCTCTTATGAGGAGCGCGAAGCCCGCGAGGAACTTCTGCGTCTAAAGGACAAATACAGAATCGACGATGGCGCTGACTTCAGCCTGCTAGGCTGAAGCTATATGTCAGTCGCAGTCGAGAGCCGCACCGCGGCGCTATTCCGTCCTCTTCAACTCAAGCAACTCACGCTGGCGAACCGCATCGTAATGGCGCCCATGACCCGCTCGAAGTCCCCGCGCGGAGTGCCCGGCGAGAACGTGGCCGCCTACTATCGCCGCCGCGCCGAAGGCGGCGTGGGACTCATCATGACCGAGGGCACCTACGTGCCGCACCCGGGTGCGGGCGCCTATCCCGACGTGCCGCATTTTTACGGAGACGAAGCCTTGGCCGGCTGGAAGCGCGTCGCTGAGGAAGTTCACGCCGCCGGCGGACGCATCTTTCCGCAGTTGTGGCATTGCGGTCTGGTCCCCGTGGGTGGCAAGCTCAACCCGGACGCCGTCGGACCCTCCGGATTTCTCAAGCCCGGCGTCAAGGCCACCGATCCGGCTCGATGCGGCGAACCCATGACCCAAGCCGACATCGATCGCGTCGTCCGAGCTTTCGGCGAAGCCGCCGCATCGGCCCAGCGCCTGGGCTTCGACGGAGTCGAAATTCACGGCGCGCACGGCTACTTGCTCGACCAGTTCTTCTGGGAGGGAACCAACCAACGCACCGACATCTACGGCGGCGGCCGCCTGGTCGATCGCACGCGCTTCGCGGTTGAAGTGATCCGCGAGATCCGCCGCAACGTGGGCTCTGACTTCCCGGTCTGCCAGCGCTTCTCGCAATGGAAGTTGCAGGACTACACTGCCCGTTTAGCACAGACGCCGAATGAGCTCGAACAATTCCTCGCGCCACTCGTTGAAGCCGGAGTCGATTTATTCCACTGCTCACAACGCCGCTTCTGGGAACCGGAGTTCGAAGGCAGCGATTTGAATTTGGCCGGCTGGACCAAGAAGCTCACCGGCCGGCCCACCATCACGGTAGGCTCGGTCACCTTGAGTCAGGAATTCACGCGATCGTTTGGCATAGCCGAAACCGCCGCGGTCACCGGGATCGGCGAACTGCTGGACCGGCTGGAGCGCGACGAATTCGATCTGGTCGCGGTCGGACGTTCGCTGATCGTCAACCCCGCGTGGCCGGCCATGGTCCGCCGCGGCGCGATTCAGGAGCTGCGGCCCTTCCAGCGCGACGTGCTGGCCGAACTGGTTTAATAGCAAGGACAGGAGCAAACACACTCCCATGGCCGACATCCGTCATACGATCCAGATTTCCGCCCCAGCCGAATCCGTTCGACGCAGCGTGTCTACGGCTGCGGGCCTAACCGAATGGTGGGCCAGCGATGTAACCGAAACGGACGGCGCGGTGGATCTTGGCTTCTTCAATCGGCAAACCATCTACCGTTTGAAACTGCAACGCAACGACCCTGACCGTATCGAGTGGCTGTGCGAATCCGGCAAGGAATGGGCCGGCACGCGTCTGATCTTCACGCTGGACCAAAAAGACGGCGCCAGCACGTCGGTCCGCTTGACGCACGCGGGCTGGGCTTCCGATACGGATTACTTCGTGTCCTGCACCACCACCTGGGGCGAATTAATGTTCCGGTTGAAAGCGGCAGCCGAAGGAAAATCGCGCGGTCCGCTATTTCTCCCCGGCTCACTTGCCTATTGACGGCGCGACCTCGGTACACTGGTGTAGTGCGGCTGAATTACCATCGGTTTTGCGATCCGATGTGGGGCAGCCTTTTCAGGCTGCCGCCGGCTTTCAGCCGGCGTTTCGGCACCCCCATTCTGCTCATCGCACTACACTAGAACGGTGGAGGCTTTATGAACAAACTGCACTGGATCACCGCCGCGGCCGGACTGCTGGCCTTCGGTGTCATGCTCGACGCCGATGGAACCAAGATCGTCAACCTGGTTGGCGGAAAGAACGCGTTCATTGACGCGCGAGATCTGAAACCCGGAACCTTTCGCAAGATCACCGCGAACGACCTGCCGAAGCCCTTCGACACCGAATCCAATCGCAACACCAAGCTAGCGGACCGTCCCACCGGTGCGATGCCCGCGGCGCCCGCGGGATTCAAGGTCGAACTATTCATGGAAGGCCTGAAGAATCCGCGCCAGATCCGCATTGCGCCCAACGGCGATTTCTTCCTGACCGAAACCAACGCCGGCGAGATCAAGGTGATCCGCGGCCGTACCGCCGACGGCAAGCCCCAGCAAGTCGAAACCTTCGCCACCGGACTGAAGGGCGTGTTCGGAATCAACTTCTACCCGCCCGGGCCGAATCCGCAATGGGTCTACGCGGGCAACACCGCGTCCGTGGTGCGATACGCTTACAAGAACGGCGACATGAAAGCGTCCGCGCCGCCGCAGACCATCATTCCCGAGCTTCCTACCGGCGGCCACTCCACGCGCGATATCGTTTTTTCGAAGGACGGCAAACAGATGCTGGTCGCGGTCGGCTCCGGCAGTAACGTCGACGATCCCGATACGCACCCCGGCGAAAAGAATCGCGCCAACATCCTCGAATACACGCCCGACGGCAAGTTCGTGCGCGTCTACGCCGGAGGCATTCGTAATCCCGTCGGTCTGGGCGTGAACCCTATCACCGGTGAAGTATGGTGCTCGGTGAACGAACGCGACGCGCTGGGCGACAACCTGGTGCCCGACTACATCACGCACGTCGAACCCGGCGGCTTCTACGGCTGGCCGTGGTATTACATCGGCGGCCACCAGGACCCGCGCCACAACGGCAAGCATCCCGAGCTGAAGGACAAGGTTCTGGTCCCGGATGTGTTGATGGGGCCGCACCAAGCCTCGCTCGGGCTGACGTTCTACGACGGAACCCAGTTCCCAGCCGAATATCGCGGCGATCTGTTCGCGGCCGAGCACGGCTCCTGGAACCGAGCCAACCCGTCCGGCCACGAGGTCGTGCGCGTTCCTTTGGAGAAGGGCCACCCCAGCGGAGTGTTCGAGGACTTCCTGACGTTCTCCGGACCGGATGGCGCCTGGGGCCGCCCGGTGGGAGTCGTGACCGGCAAAGATGGCGCGCTCTACGTGACCGACGACGGCACCAAGATCATCTGGCGGGTGAGTTACGTGGGCAAGTAACGCGTGATGAAGCGCACCACAATCTTCCTGCCGGACGAGTTGTACGAGCGGCTGCGCAGCGAGGCTTTTAGCCGCCGCAAGAGCATAGCGGAACTGATCCGCACTCGTTTGGAGCGGAGCAGCCGGAGTCCCCTCGCTGGGGCCCGATCCCTTCATGCCCCAGGCCTTGATGAACTTCCCGTCTTTGGAAAATTTCACCACGCGAGCGTTGGTGTTGCCCCCGTGCCCGTCGGCCACGAAGATGTCGCCGTTGGCGGCCACCGCCACATCGCATGGACCGTTGAACGTATCGTTGCCGGGCCCGGCGACTCCGGCTTTGCCCAGCGTCATCAGAACCTTCCCGTCCGGGCTGAACTTGATCGCTTGCGAGCCCTTCCCGTTCTTGGCGTCTTGATCGGTCGTCCAGATGTTGCCCTCGCGATCCACCGTGAGCCCGTGCGGTGTGTTGAACATTCCTGCGCCGAAGCTCTTTACGTACTTGCCGGAGTGATCGAACTCCACAATCGGCGGATCCTTGCGATGGAAGATCCACACGTTGCCGTGCGGATCGGGCATCACCGAGATCACCTGCCCCCATTCAATGTTCGAGGGAAGATGGGCCCAGCCTTCGACGGCGTGGAACGGATTCGGTAGATCGTTAGTGGCTTTGGCGTCGCTCTGCGCGCAGACCATCCCCGCGGCAGCGGCTGTAAAAAACGCGAGTGTGAAGTAACGTGGCATGAGCACGATTCTATACCACGCGCGTGTCAGGTGGTCGGGTGCGTCGAAGTCTCAGGGCGCCACCACCGAGACGGGCACAAACTCCAGGCCCGGATGGCCGCCCCGAGCCTCGACCAGCCGGTTCATATCGCCCCAAATCTTCTGAATCTCGGCCGGCGCCGTGTCGGGAACGTGAGCGTCGCGCCAGGTGAAGATATCGACGAAGTACGTCTTGTTGTCCGCTTCCGATCCGCGTATGGTGGTGTGCGGCGCGTCGCGCACGAGCTTCAAATCGTGAGCCGTTTTCCAATGGTTGGCGATCACTCGCTCCAGCTCAGCCTCGGCTCCAGGCTTCGCACGTAGCGTGACCATTACCGTTTCAGGCACTGTTTCCGGTCCTTCGGTGCGTTGCTGCGCGACCGAAGGCTCCCAGCCCCACGAGAGGCAGACTGCAATCGCAGTACATCGGGCGAAACTTCGTCGACAAATCATAATGTTCTCCTTTCACAACGCTGGTGATGGGTTGGTGAAGCTCGTCACCCCGTCGATCCTACCGTCCGGCTTAAATACAAAGACACTCGTTCCGCTCATGCGCTCTTTCCCGTCGCCGCCTGCCGCGGTCCAATCGGCGAGCACCGATCCCTGGCAATGCCGCACCGGTCCTTTTCGTTGCAGCCCCATTCCCGGCATGAACCTCTGAGCCGCGCCCGCATGCGCCGTCAGTTCGTCCAATCCATCGAGCAAGCTGAACCGGTCGCGAAAACAAATTCCCGGTGCGGCGATCTTAGCGAACGTCTCCGCGCGCGACTGGTCGTCGGTGATGGCCCACGCGCCGTACCATGCATCCACTGTGTTGACCGCGTCCGCGTAGGCCTCGTCCGCCACCACGTTGCTGAACAGCGACAACTGAAAGCGCCAGCCTTGCACATGCTGGTCGCGCGGTCCAGCGTCCGCGAACTCGTGCCGCAGGTGGAGCCGCGTGCCGGACTCGTCCGGCTCCAGCCGGATCGTGACGCGAGAACTCCCCGCCGGTATCGGTTTGCCGCTGCCGTAACCGTAGGTGAAAACGATTCGCTCGGGAGGGTGCACGTCCAAAACATCGCCCAGCACTTCGATTCCGTTGGGATGCCGGATGTAAACCTTGCCCCCGGGTTGCGCGTCGATGGTCGAGCCCGCGCCCCACCACTTGGCCCATCGCTCGCTATCAGTGAAGAATCGAAACACCGTCTCGGGGTTCGCCCGAATGACGATGGTGCGGTCCAGATGATGTGGCAATTCCGGCATGTTGCTCTCCTTTTATGTGCGCTTCCCTCTGCCACGCCGCGGCTTCGGCCCGCGACGCGTTTCCTCCAGCCCCGCAGCCAGCTTGAGTTTCCACAACGCGTCGTCCCACATGCGTTCCAGAACCTCGGCAACCGGCCCGAGCGCTTCGCGGCGAACCCTGTAATAACGGTTCCGCTGCTCCGTGCGAGCCTCCAGCAGGCCGGCCTCCAGCAGCGTCCGCAACTGCAGCGAAACCGCCCCGAACGTAACGTCCGGCATAGCGCGATGGATGGCTCCCGCGGACTGCTCCCCGGTCCAGACCAGCCGCAAGATCTCGCGCCTGCGTGGCGAGGCGATCGCTTCGAGTACTGCGGGCTCCATGGAATATAGTTTAGTTATAACTAAAATATTTGTCAAGGGCGATTTTTCCCGCCCCGAAGTGCCGGCCGCGGGCGGGTGAAGGCCTGCCTCCCGTTCCCGCGCGCCGTTTTGAGTATTCTAAATGTTAGTGTTCCGCGGACATCGTCGCAAAGTCCGAATTCTATTCGCCGTCGCCGACCTGGTCTTGCTGGCGGTGGCGTTTGAACTCGCCTACCGGATCCGCAGCCGTCTTGGGCTGGCCCACGAATTCTACATCCTGCCGCCCGTGGTGGCGCTGCTCTTGGGTTTCTCCATGTTGGTGTGGGTCGCGCTGGCTTCTTGGTGGGAGATTTACGATCACATCGACACCGCTCATCCCCGTGTGATCCTGCGAGACGCCTTCCGACAGTGCCTGCTCGGTACCGCTTGCCTGGTGCTGTTTGAATACCTGGGGCGCTTGGACTTGAGCCGTTCCTTTGTGGCCATGTTTGCAGGCTTCACCTGGGTGCTGCTGTGCCTGTTCCGCTTGAACGCCGGACGGCTGGTCGGCGCGATGCGGCGCGAGTTCTCGGCGCCGCATTACGTGATGGTCGTGGGACTAGGGCAAGCCGCGCGGCGCATCGGCCAGCAGCTTGAGGACGCCGCTGCCTACGGGGTCCGGCTCACCGGATTCCTTTCCGATGCCAGCGCCGGCACGCCCACGGAGGTTCAGTTAGACGCGAGTTACCCGGTGCGCCCGCTAGCGGGGCTCCCGGAGTTGCTGCGGAACCACGTGATCGACGAGATCATCTTCGCCGTGGACGATAGCCGCAAACTCGCGGAGCTCGAGGAAATCTTCCTGATGTGCGACGAAGAGGGCGTGCGCACGCGCGTGGCCGTGGATTTCTTCCCGCACGTCAACAGCCGCATCGATCTCGACCGCCTGGGCGCATCCGCGCTGCTGACGTTTTCCGCCGCGCCGCACGATGAACTCCGCCTGATGATCAAGCGCGGTTCCGACATGCTGCTGGCCGGGGCGGCGCTCGTGTTTCTGTTTCCGGTGATGCTGGCGATCGGCCTGATCATCCGGCTGACGTCGCCCGGTCCCGCGATCTTCCGCCAGGAACGCTGCGGGCTGAATGGGCGGCGCTTCATGTTCTACAAATTCCGCTCCATGTGCCTGGACGCCGAGGCGATGCGCGGATCGCTCGAACACCTGAGCCAGCGGCAGCTCGCCCTCAAGATCCCCAACGATCCGCGGCTGACCCCGGTGGGCCGCTGGTTGCGCAAGTTTTCCATCGACGAATGGCCCCAGTTGTGGAACGTGCTCAAGGGCGACATGAGCCTGGTCGGCCCCCGGCCCGCGATCCCCGAAGAGGTGGAGCAGTATCAGCGCTGGCAGCGCCGCCGCCTGCGCATGCGCCCCGGCCTGACTTGCGTGTGGGCTGTAAGCGGGCGCGACGAAGTGGATTTTGAAACCTGGATGCGGATGGACATGCAGTACATCGATAATTGGTCCCTGGCCCTAGACTGGAAAATTCTGCTGCGCACCATTCCGCAGGTCTTGAGTGGCCGCGCAAGCTGAGGAGCGTTTTCCATGCACCTGGTCCCCACCCACGACGAAGTGGTCGCGCTGCTGCGTAAAACGGGCGGCTTGCGCGACGGGCACTTCGAGGACTCCTCCGGCCGCCACTTGAACGAGTACTTGCAAGTCGCGCTCTCCATGCGCCGTTACGACGTCGCCAAGATTCTGAGCGTGGGTTTGAGCCGGCAGGTGCGCGCGCATTCCGACCTCCGCGCGATCATCCCCGAGCTGTCGGTGGTGGCCCCGGCGACGGGCGGCCTGCCTGTGGCTTATGGCGTGTGCGAAGCCCTGCGCGCGCGCCAGGTGTATTGGGCCGAGCGCCAGAATCTGAGGGACCCGCTGCGCTTCCGGCAATACCTGGAAATCGAGAAAGGCGAGAAGGTCTTGCTGGTGGACGACATCTTCCGGAGCGGCGCCAAGATCGCCGCTTTGAAGGATCTGGTGGAAGCGCAGGGCGGGGAAGTAGTGGCCATCGCCGTGGTGATCTATCAGCCCTCGCCGGGCGCCCGGAAGTTCGACCCGCTGCCGTTCTATTATCTGGCGCGGCTGGACGCCACCTACAGCGACCCTACGTCGTGCGAGCAGTGTAAGCGCGGCGTGCCGGTCCAGAAAGTTCGGGAGTAGCTGAATTTCATGAGCGCTACCAAACCTGTGACTGCTTCCGCCTCCGTGTCCGCTTCCCTCCCCGCGTCGATGGGGTCGCGCCAGGAGCTGACCGTCCGCGCCGTGCTGACCTCGCTGGTCGTGGCCGCGCTGATGGGCGCTTCGTATCCCTACATCGTGCTCAAGCTCGGCTATGGACCGAACATCTCGGTGGTCAGCGCGTTTTTCGGCTTCATCATCCTGGGCGTTGTGGGCGCGATGACGGGAGTGCGCGGCACTCGCTGGGAGATCAACCTGGTGCAGACGGCCGGGACCGCGGCCGGGCAGTCGGCGTTCATGTGCATCGTGCTGGCGGCGCTGGATATGCTCAACGCGCGGCCGGAGCTGGGCTTCTCCTTGCACCTCTCCATGTGGCAAACATTTTCGTGGCTTTCGGTTGCTGGATTGATTGGAGTCCTGTTGGCGGTTCCACTGCGCCGGCATTACATCGACGAAGAGGAATTGACGTTCGCCGACGGGCTGGCGGCTGGTGAAGCCCTGCTGGTCCTGGATCAAGGGCCGAAACAAGCGGGTCCGCGCGTGGCCGCGCTGACGGTGGGCATGTTCGCCTCGGGCGTGCTGGCAGTGGTGCGCGACAAGCTGAAACTGTTTCCGGACACGCTGTGGTTCGGCGGGCACGGCGAAGCCTTGCGCATGGGCAGCGAAGTGAGCTTGCTCTCGTTCGGCAGCGGGATGCTGGTGGGACCGCGCATCGCTTTGTCGATGGGACTGGGCATGCTGCTTTCGTGGGTGATCGCGCCGCCGATGCTGGCCGCGCGCGGCATCGTCCCCGACCAATCCTTCGCTCCGGTGCTGCGCTGGGTCATGTGGCCCGCCACCGGATTCATGGTCGCGGGAGGCGTGACCGCGCTGCTGCTCAAGTGGAAGCTGATTGTCAAGACCTTCTCCAACCTTTCCACGAAGCACATCGGTTCCACCGATTTTCCGTTGCGCTACGTGGTCACGGGAACCATCGGACTCTCCGTGGTGCTGTGCGTGCTGCAGAAGTATTCGCTCGGATTTCCGGTGTGGCTGACGTTGGTCTCGCTGGTGTTGAGCTTTTTCCTGATGCTGGTGGGAACGCGGGTGCTCGGCGAGACCAATTGGGCTCCCATCAGCGCGTTGGCGAACCTGATGCAGGCGGTGTTCGCGGTGCTCTCGCCGGGCAGCATGACGGTGAATATGATCGGTTCGGGGATGTCGGGCACGGTGGCGGCCAACGGCGAAACGCTGATGCAGTGCTACAAGACCGGCAAGATCGTGGGATCCAACAACCGCAGCTTGACGATTTTGCAATTAATATCGGTACCCATCGGGGCGCTGGCGGTGGCCGTGGTGTATCCGGCGCTGAAGCTGCGCTATGGCATCGGCGGCAACGGGCTGACGTCGCCCATCAGCGTGAAGTGGGCGGGATTCGCGGAGCTGCTGAATCAGGGTTTCAACAGCCTCCCGCAGGGCTGCTTCACGGCGATGCTGATCGCGGTGGCGCTGGGTATCGCGATTTCGATTTTCGAGCCGCGCTATAGCACCTTCTTGCCGTCACCGACCGCGGTGGGAATCGGGATGCTGATCCCCGGCTCGGCCATGCTGCCGATGGTCGCAGGCGGCGTGTTCCAGTGGGTGTGGGCCAAGGCCAGCCCGAAGACTGAAGAAGTGTACTGCCTGCCCGGGTCGTCGGGACTGATCGCCGGAGAAGCGTTGGTGGTGCTGGTGTTCGCAATTCAGGCGATCTTGGGTTAGCGCGCACCGAGAGACACTACGAGCGAGGCGGCGCAAAACAAAAAGCTTCAAAGAACAAAACGTTCGGGAGCTCCCGGTGCCGAGGTTTTACTTGCATCGACCGCAAGAAGCATGTGTGTATACGTCCGCTTATCAACGACCGGTTCTTAACAACCGGCGGGAATCCATCTCACTTTTACGTTGCACGCCTCGCGACCTAGGATGAGTACCGCGCGCGGTGGATCAAGTTGCTCAGATGGCCGAGCGATTGACCTCTCTCGACTCCAAGATACACGGACTCATCCAAGGAGTTCGATGGCTGGAGACGGTATGTGACACAAACGGAGGGAAATGTAGTCGCGCTTGGGGACGTGATCGCTCTCTAGCTTTCGACGCTGTGGAGGCTTCCTTTTGGCCACGGATGGACACGGATGAGGCCCTCGGCAATCGTTGCGCACGGGGCCTAGGCTTCGGTGCTCGGGTTCGTTTTGTAATTTGGGTCTGGCGCCGGTCGGGAACCGGCCCCACGACGACACGGAACAAACCGACTCGTTAACTGGCGGTCGCCGCCTGGGAGGATTGCGTGGCCAGCAGTGCGGCAAGTTTGATGCCGATCGGCGATCCTAGCCCGGTGCACGGGTCGGGACCGGGTCCAGCCCGGTAGGCGCCGTTGTCCCCCTGCGTGATGTCGTTGAAGCAGAGTTGATTCGACCACAGCTTGGGTGTGATGAAGCCCAGCTTGGTCCCAAAGGCCGCAAACAGACCGGCGTAGAGCGGAGCTACCGCGCTGGTGCCGCCAACGATCGTTTTCTTGCCGTAAACGAGGATGGAATAACCCGTCCGCGGATCGGCGTCCGCGGCCACGTCCGGCACCATCCTTCCCGGTCCATTGGGCGCCCCGGCCTGCCACGGTTGCATCGGGAAAACCGTCGAGTATCCACCGCCCGTGCCTTCGCCGCTGGTCTGGCCGGGATCGTCGTTCCAGACCGTTTCACTGGTCGCGGTCTTGTTGGTTCCACCGCACCCAATCACATGCGGACAGGACGAGGGAGCGTCGACGTTGGCCGGATTGGGCCCGCCGTCACTCGAGTCGTTGTCGCCGGATGCGGCGAACACCACCATGCCGGCTTGGGTGGCCGCCGCGGCTACAGTCTCCATCTGCTGCACCGCGGGCGCGCCCCATAGGGCTTCGTCAGCGCCCCAGGAGATCGAGCACACGTCGCATCCGTCGGCGCTCGCGGCCTGGACTCCGGGAGCGATGTCGTTGGCCCAGTACATGCGAATGTTCGCGGGTTGGCTGGTCGCTATGTAGTACGCGGCCGCGGCCACCTGAATGTCCAAGGCGACTTCGACATCGGCGTCGTTCTTGGGCTTCTGCTTGGTGTTGTTGACCCCGCCCACCGAAACGTCGGTGATGTTCGGCACGGGCTGGCCGATGGACTTGAAGAACGCGTTCATATCGGACTGCGCCCACCCCCCTCCGAGTTCGACAATCGCAATCACTCCGCCACCGGCGAGGCCGGTCGGCCAGTTGTAGGCTGCACAGAGATTGGGTACGGTCCAAGTGCCTGTCTGGCGCTTGGCCGCCTTGAAATAGGGTTTGCAGCTGGGAACTTCATGCTTGCTCATACTTCACCTCATAAATCGAAACATTTACTGGAATGTCCGTTTCGGCGTCCGTGCCTGAAGATCGATTAACGGACTAAATTATCGATAACCGATCGAGGGTCCAGGACGCCACCATTGTTATCGTCGCGATTTCGGTGCGATTGTGTCTGGCTCGGTGGTTATCCTCCTTCTGCCGCAAGCGAAGCGGGCGAGGGTACGCGCGCGCCGGCCCCTTGACGCTTGACTAGTGTTGGCGGCGGGGCGCCGACGGACGCGCGATTCGACTAACGGCAGCGCGGACGGCTGCGTTTTGACAGGCGCAGGGACGCGGACATCCGGGAATCGCGACATGGCTCCGCCCTTCCGATTGAATCGCGCAGGACCAGCGGCAGCAAAGTTCGCGGCAAAGAGCCGCTGGCGAAGTTAAATTCAGCGCCAGTATACGTCCGGTAATGGAACGTGTCAAGGAAATAAGGCCAAAAAAACAGGCCGCCTTAAGACTCCGATTTCATGTCATTAAATGGTAAGCGTAAATCCGATAATTCCCCGCCACGCTGCGTCAATGGCCGGCCGGCGGAGTGAGTGCGGCATAGGTTGAGGCGGGCGCGGGCCGGTGTGTCCGACCTGTGAATCGGGGCGGGTGGCGCGCTGGTATACTTGGCGCTGATGAAATCCGTCTGGTATACCTTCGCTGTGTGTTTTGCGCTCTCTCCGCTGGCGTGCGCTCAAGGCAAACGGCCGGCGCTGCTCGAGGCGCGCTCCGCGGACTGGCCCATGTACAACCGCGACCTTGCCGGGACGCGCTACTCGCCGCTGGCGCAGATCAATACTAAGAACGCCGCCAAACTAACCAAGGCCTGGAGTTTCAAGCTCGATGCGCGGGCCTCGGAAGCCACGCCCATCGTGGTCAATGATGTGATGTACCTGCCGGCGGGCAACAGCATCGTCGCGCTGGAACCGGAGACCGGCAAGGAGATCTGGCGTTACAAGTTGGACAAGGGTGCGCCCTCGCGGCGGGGCGTCACCTACTGGCCCGGCGATCAGAGCAATCCGCCGCGCATCATATTTACTACCGGCCGGTCGATGATGGCGTTGAACGCACGCACCGGCAAAGTCGATCCGGGCTTCGGAAAAGAGGGCGAGGTGGACCTGACGATTCCCTACAACTCCGCTCCGACGCTTTACAACAACACGTTGTTCGTGGGCGCCAATGTGGGCGAGATTCAAGTGCCGAACGCGCCCGGCGATACGCGGGCTTACGATGTCCGCACGGGCAAGAAGGTGTGGGAGTTTCATTCGGTGCCGCGTCCCGGCGAAACCGGCAATGAAAGCTGGGAAAACGGCGGCTGGAAGGACCGCACCGGCGTCAACAATTGGGGATTCTCGATGACCGTCGACATCGCGCGCCACACGCTGTACACCACCTACGGCAGCCCGGCGAGCGATTTTTACGGGGCCGACCGCAAGGGCAACGACCTGTTCGGAAACTCGGTGGTCGCGCTGGACCCGGAGACGGGCAAGATGAAGTGGTTCTTCCAGGCTGTGCATCACGACCTGTGGGATTTCGATCTGCCGCCGGCGCCGGGGCTCATCGACGTGACGGTGAACGGGAAGAAGACGCCGATTCTGGCGCAGACCGGCAAAGTGGGCTACATGTTCATCTTGAATCGCGAGACCGGGCAGCCGGTGTTCGGCGTGAAGGAGACGCCCGTGCCGCAGAGCCAGGTGCCCGGCGAATTCAGCGCGCCCACGCAACCCATTCCGGTAAAGCCGCCGCCTTTCGGGAGAATGTCCTTCAAGATGGAGGATCTGGTGACGGCCGAGGACACCTCCGAGGAGCACGCTAAGGCTTGCCGCGATCTGGTGGAGAAGAGCGGCGGCGTGATGAACGATGGTCCGTTCACCACTTGGGCGTGGCGCGCGCCGAACTCGCAACCCACTTCTTCAGTCATCTTTCCTGGCGCGATCGGCGGGGCGAATTGGGGCGGTACGGCCTCCGATCCGAAGCTCGGGTATGTGTACGTGTTCACGAACGAGTACGCGAGCATCGGCTGGATCGAGAAGCAGCCCGAGGGCGCACCGGTTCCGTATCAGCAGGCTAGCATTCTGGGGAATCCGTTCAATTCTAAATTTTGGTGGCACAGAGTGGACGCGCAGGGGCGCACGCTGGGGGCCAGTTCGTGGCCTTGCCAGAAGCCACCGTGGGGTCGGCTGACCGCGGTGAACGCGGCCACGGGCGAGTTCGCGTGGCAGGTGCGGCTGGGCGTCACCGACGAACTTCCCGAGGGCAAGCGCAACACCGGGCGCATCGGCTTCGGTGGTCCCATCGTCACCGCGGGCGGGCTGGTTTTCATCGGCGCCACTAACGACAAACGCTTCCGCGCGTTTGATTCACGGTCGGGCAAGCTGCTGTGGGAGACCAAGCTCGATTACAGCGCCATCTGCGTGCCGATGACGTATCAGGGCAAGGACGGCAAGCAGTATGTGGCGGTGGTGGCGGGCGACGGCGGCGCTGGCGTTACCGATCCCGCGCAGAGCCGGGATGAATCGTTGGTGGTGTTCGCGCTGCCGTAGAAGAACGTGTCATGCCGGCGCTCGTGCCGACACGGCGTGTTGGCTGCTGCCGCGCCGTGCGTCGAGACGAGTCTCGACGTGGCACGCACGAGTGCGTGCTCAACATTCGCAGGGGACGCTTATGTGCAGCGTGGTGCCGCTGCCTGGTGCGCTGTCGATGTGCAGGGAGCCTTTTAGCAAACGAACGCGCTCGCGAATGCTCACCAGGCCCAGGCCCCGGTGGGGGCGCACAGCTTCCAGGTCGAATCCGGCGCCGTGATCGGAAATGGTGAGATGCAAACAGTCTCCCTCGCGCGCCAGCGAGACCACAGCCTTCTTGACGCCGGAATGCTTGGCGATATTCTGCAAGGCTTCCTGGGTTACACGATAGGCGCACAACGCCACTTCGGGAGGAACCGCGCCCAACTCTTCCGGCTCGACCACCGCAACGTTGATTTTCGTGAGCGCGGTGAATTCGTCGCACAGCTCCCGGAGCGCAGGCGCGAGGCCGGCGTATTCGAGCATCACCGGATGCAGCTGATGGGACAGGTCGCGGATGTTCTGGGCCATATCGGTGAGCATTTTGGCCAACACGCGCGTATCGGTGGAACCGGTCTGGCGGCCGAGCGAGGATAGCGCCAGGGTAAGCGCCGCAATCTGGTTCCCCAGACTGTCGTGCAACTCGCGGGCTACACGCCGCCGTTCCTCCTCCTGCGCGTTAATCATGCGTTCGCTCAGATCGGAAAGTTCCTGTTGCAGGCGGGCCCGCACGCCCACCTCCGCGGCCAAGCGATCGTGGGCGGCTTGCAACTGCTGCTCCGCGCGTTGGCGTTCCGTGATGTCGAACGCCGCGCCGACGTGGCCCAGGAACTCTCCGGATTCGGAAAACCGCGGCACGTACTGCGTCAAAATCCAGCGGTACTCGCCGTCAGAACGGCGGATGCGGGATTCGTTGGCGCCGGCAGTGCGGTTGCGCACGGCTTCCTCAAAAAGTTGCCGGGAGCGGGCCCGATCGCCGGGGTGAACGTACCGCTGGAGATCGCTTCCGAAAGTATCGCTGTCCACGCCGTGAAAGGCCGCGATGGCGCGATTGATGAACATACTCTGGCCGGTGGCCGAAGTCATCCACAGAAACGCCGGAGTGTCGTTGGCGATGGTGCGGAAGTTTTCATGGCTTTCCTTGAGGATGGCCTCGGCGCGCTTCTGTGCGGTGATGTCCTCGACAATGGCGAGTCCTTTGTGGAGGCGTCCGCCGGCCGAAGTCCGGTTGGCGATCATGCGTCCCCATGCGACCTCACCATCGGGTCGCAGGAAACGCAATTCGGCGTCTATGGGCCGTCCCCGATCGAGTTCGGAGACGATCCGCCGGGCCAATTCGCGGTCGTCCGAGTGCACCTTGTCCACAAACGAGGTACGGAACACTTCCTGTTCGGTGCGTCCGACGAAGCGGCAGTAGGCTGCATTCACGCGCACCTTGTGGCCAGCGGCATCGAAGACCACCAGGCCGGCGGGGCTTTGATCGAACAACGCTTCGAACAGCGCGTCGCTTTCCCGCCGGGCCTGCTCGGCCTCTTTGCGCGCGGTGATATCGACCATCACTCCACGCAGGCGCGGGGGTCCCGCGGGTCCGCTCTGCACGGTGATCGCGTCGTGCAACCATACCACGCGCCCATCTTGCGATATCATGCGGTACTCGAAATTGTGGTCGTGCTGTTGGGCCGTTGCGTTCCGGCAGAAATCGATACACCACTGGGCGTCTTCCGGGTGCAGGTGGGAAACCCAGAAGTCCGGTTGCAACCAATCTTCCGCCAGGAATCCCAGGATGCGCTCGGCTTGACGGGATACAAACAGGAACTGAAATGTTTTCGCGTCGGCCTCCCACACGATCCCATCGAGAGTGTTGATGAGCGTGGAGATGGCTTCTTCGCGCCGCGCGATCTCGCGCTCGGCGTTCTTCTGCTCGGTGATGTCCACCGAAACGCCGGACATCTCCACGGGCCGGCCGGAGCCGTCGGCGCGCACCCCGGCGCGTACGTCGATCCAGCGCCAACGGCCGCCGGCGTCGGGCATGCGGCAGCACAAGGCGAAATGGCCCCCGGTTTGAAGCGTCCGCGCGAGCGCGGCTTCGACGGCCGGGCGATCGTCGGGATGGATGGCCGTGAGCCAATCTCGATGGCTGTGCCCCTGCTGGGACGCCCCATCGCCCTCCGGCGGCGACGATAGCGGGTGTACGGACACCCGATCCGCGAGAATGTCCCAGTTCCAGACAATGATGCTGCCGGCCTCAAACGCCAAATGCAGTTGCTGGGAATTCATGGCGATCGGGTCTATGAGGTGAGGACGTTCTTAAGGGGAAACCAGTTTCATCTTGATGGCGTAGTGGATCAGATCGGCGGTGGTCTGGCAACCCAGCACGCTCATCATTTCGTATTTGTGCGATTCCGCGGTGCGCGGGGAGATGTTGAGGATGGCGGCCACCTCTTTCATGGTGCGGCCTTCGGCGATGAGTTGCAGGACCTCGCGCTGGCGCGAAGTCAGACGGTCCGATTCGCCGGTTCCGCCGCTGTTATCGATGAGCAGGCTGAACACGTCCTTGGCGATGAGTGAGGTGACATAAGTCCGCCCCTTGAGCACTTCGTTGATGGCGGTTTCCAGCTCCTCGACGGCCGAGGTCTTTAAAAGGTAGCCCGAGGCGCCGGCCTTAAGCGCTTCGGCGACGAGGTTCGGCTCGGCGTGCATGGTGAGGACCACCAGCTTGACGTGGGGGTTGGCTTTCTTAATCTGGCGGATGGCGTCGAGGCCGTTGAGACCCGGCATGGAGATGTCGGTGACGACCACGTCCGGCAAGAGTTCCGCCGTGGCGGCCACCAGAGCGCGGCCGTCGCCTACCGTGCCAACCAGGTCGAACCGCTGTTTGAGCAAGGCTTCCAAGCCCTGCGAAACAATCGCGTGATCGTCGGCCAATAACACCTTTACGGTAGCCACGGGACCCTCGACTGCGTACACACGATATCACAGCAACCCGGAGGGTCAAGCACCAAGTTTGTGGACCGCCGGCGATACGCACACCGGCGGCTGTGGGCGGTAGTGGTCACTGCTGTTCGCCCTGGCATATGATCGCCAGGCATTCCGAGGAAGTGATGTGGGGAGGAATGGGGATGCCGCGGTCCCGCATCAACTTCTCGATGAACGCCTCGGTGTCCGGATGCGCCAAGGCGGATTGCACGCCCACGCGAACTAAGCCTTCCGCGTATTCGATGGGCAACCAGGTGTGCCCGAACATCGATCCGGAGATGGTGTCGCGGCTTCCGTTGTCGCGGATATCCAGACGTGCGCCGCGGTCCACCAGCAGTTGGATCACTGCGTTTCTTCCCTTGTGGGCAGCGCCATGCAAGGGAGTGCGGCCATCGTTATCGCGAAAATTGGGGTCCAGGCCCAGATCCAGACACATCTTGACGGCTTCCAGATTCTGGGCTTCGGACCACTCGAAGGTCACGCCTTCCACCCAGCCCACGCCGGCCGCGACCATCAGCGCGTTGGTGTTGTTGGAGGTGGCGATGCGGGGATCGGCGCCGCGGGCCAGCAGCAACTTCATGAGTTCCACGTCGCCGGATTGCGCGGCGCGCAGGAACGGAGTGGCGCCATCTTCGTAGAGCCACTGCATGGTGAAGATGGTCCGGGTTTCAGTGCTGTCGCCCTTGCACAGTTGCGGCGTCGATTCCACGCCGCAGACCCGCGCATTGACGTTGGCTCCGTGATCCAGCAGCGTCTTGATCAGGTCCAGATGGTCCATGTCGGGAGCACGCACGGGATAATCGCCGCCCTCGATATTGCGGTTGTCGGTGGCGAGATACAGCGGCGTCCAGCCACCTTTGTTGGCGCGGTTCGGATCGGCGCCGTGATCGAGAAGATAGGAGGCCAGTTGGTAATGCCGGTTCTGAACCGCGGTGAGCAGCGGCGTCCAGCCGTAGCGCGTGGTCTGATTCACGTCGGCTCCGGCTTCGACGAGGACGCGGGCCGAGTCGAGGCTTCCTTGGCGTGCGGCGAAAACCAGCGCGGTGAGTCCGCCGCCGTTGGCGTTTTGCGTGCGGTTGAAGGCGGCGTCCGCGGCGGCGGCATCGGCCGCATTGATGTCGACCGTGACAGCGACGGCCGGGGTTGCTCCCGCACCGGCGGGCGTGGTCGTTGCGACGGGCTTCGCCGGAGCGGCTTCGGGCGGTGCGGCCCGGCCACCGCCCCTGCGTCCCAGGAACGACCCATCGGGAGCGATGCCGTCGTTGATCGCCCGTTGCCTGGGCGTGGGCGCGAGGTACGCGGTTCCGCCTTTCGCGTCGGGATTTGAAGCGGCGCGCAGATCCGCGTCATGCGCGATCAGCAGGCGTACCGCCGCGGGATGATCCTGCTCGGCGGCCCACATCAGAGCCGTCGTTCCGCGCAGTTTTTCCTTGGCGTTCACATTGGCGTTGTGGTCCAGCAGGAATTGCACGGCCGCAGGGTTGCCATTGCGCGCCGCGAACATCAGCGGCGTCTCGCCGTGCGGCCCAGACTCGTTGGGATCGGCGCCCGCCTGGATCAATTTCTGGATCATCGGCGCGCTGCCGTTGATCGCGGCCAGCGACATAGGAGTCGCGCCATCGCGATTGGCCGTTTTGACGTTGGCGCCCGCGGCGATCAGCGCGCCGGCCAGCTCCACGTCGTCGCGATACGCCGCCCACTGGATGGCGGTCGCACCATCGGGTTGCGCGGCGTTGACGTCGGCTTTCTGGCGAATCAGGCTTTGAACCGCGGCCCGGTCTCCTCGCATGGCAGCGTCGGCCACGGGACTGTTGGCTGCGTTTACTACCGGCACACCGGCCGCCAATGCCAGCAAGGCAAGCGCGGAACTTGTGTGCATGAGTTCGCCTCCCGAGTGTAAGAGCTAACTCTCCATTCTACTACGGTGTAACGGAAGTCTCACGCCCGTTAAGATGAAGCATTCGACGCATGGATCATCCCGCCCTCATCGAATTCGAACACATCTCCGTGATGCGCGGGGAGACGATGGCACTGCACGATGTCTCTCTGCGGATCGAACTGGGCGAACACGTGGCGATTCTGGGGCCCAATGGATGCGGTAAGTCGACGCTGATCAAGACCATCACTAAAGAATGTTATCCGCTGTGGCGGGAAGGGTCTTCGGTGCGCATTATGGGCCGCGACATGTGGAACGTGTTTGAGCTGCGCTCGTCGCTGGGAATTGTCTCGGCCGACCTGATGACCACCTGCACGCGTGACGTTACCGGACGCGACATCGTGCTGTCAGGGTTCTTTTCGAGCATTGGATTGTGGCCGCATCAGGAAGTGACACACCCCATGCGGGAGAAGACCGAGCGGGCTATGGAGTTGCTGGAGGTGACGCACCTCGCGGACCGGTTCACCGATGAAATGTCCAGCGGGGAAGCGCGGCGGATGCTGCTGGCGCGGGCTTTGGTGCACGATCCCCGGGCGCTGGTATTGGATGAACCGTCTACCGCGCTGGATCTGTTCGCCCAGCACGAACTGCGCCAGATCCTGCGCAAGCTGGCCGCGAAGGGTATCGGGATCGTCATGGTGACGCATCATCTTTCCGATTTGATTCCGGAGATCGAACGCGTGGTGTTGATGTCCGGAGGACGAATCGCGGCCGACGGCCCTAAGGCGGACATCCTAACGGCGCCTCGGTTATCCGCCCTATTTGGATTGCCTCTGGACCTGGCGGAGCGCGACGGATATTACAACCTGTGGTGAATCGGGGAACAATCTCCCGTGTCGCGCGTTATACTTTTTGACGATAGTGCGTGAGACGGCGATGGTGCGCCGAACGGCGCCCGAGTTAACGGAGGATCCATGAGCCTGCGCGACTTTATCTCCAAGCAGTTCATCGAGAATGTTCAATGGACCGAATCGGAAGAAGACGTTCTGTCCCATCGCTATCCCATGCGCGATATGGAGATCATGAACGGGGCCCGGCTTACAGTTCGCGAATCGCAGGCCTCGGCGTTTGTCAATGAAGGGCGCGTGGCGGATATATTTGGCCCCGGACTTTACACCCTGAACACGCAGACGCTGCCGATTTTGACGGACCTGATGAACTGGGATAAGCGCTTCCAGAGCCCGTTCAAAAGCGATGTTTACTTTTTCTCCACGCGAATCAAGACCAATCAGCGCTGGGGCACGGCGACTCCGATCACCATTCGCGATCGCGAGTTCGGCGCGGTGCGCGTGCGCGGCTACGGGATTTATTCATGGCACGTCGATAACCCGCGCCAGTTTCACGCCAAGGTGAGCGGCACGCGCGAGGAGTATCGCGTAACCGATATCGAAGGGCAACTGCGCAACACCATCATCGGCCGTATGACCGGCACTTTTGCCGAGAGCGGCGTCCCGTTCCTCGACATGGCCGCCAACCAGATGGAGCTGGGCGCCAAGATCGGCGAAGGCCTGAAGGCCATGTTCGCCGATCTGGGGCTGGCGCTGGATAGCTTCGTGGTAGAGAATCTTTCGCTGCCCGAGGAACTGCAGAAGATGCTGGACACGCGCGTCGGCATGAACATGGTGGGCGACATGGGCCGCTATACGCAATTTCAGGTGGCCAATTCGATGCCCATCGCCGCGGCTAACGAAGGCGGCGGCGGGGTGGCGGGTATCGGCGTGGGATTGGGCGCGGGAATGGCGATGGCCCAGCAAATGGTGAACGCGATGCGGCCCGCGGGCGCGGGTCCGGAAGCTCCGCCGCCCATGGCCCCTCCACCGGCGGCGCCACCTGCCGCTCCAACTCCGGCCGCCGGGCCAGCCGCTGGGGGCGGAGGTGCGGGCGCCGCGAATCCCGAGAACAAGTTCTGCGTCGAATGCGGCAAGTCCATTCCACGGCGCTCGAAGTTCTGTCCGGAATGCGGCGGCGCGCAGGCCTGAACCCCTTTTAGCCAATAACGGGGCCGCCGGATTCGGTAATCCGAACTAAACCCCGGCTTTAACCTCCGAAGGCGGAAGCAGCGGCCTCGGCAGGCCCGGATTTAAAGGTCCAAGCCGATTACTTTTTCCTTTGACTCCCAAAAGCGTTTCTGACATACTATTCCGCGTACTTGGAGCCAGTTTTGACCCGGTCCGTTCGCCCGATGATTCCGACGTTGGCCCGTCCGGTGAGTTCGAATCCCTCTCAAGTAACAGTGCGGAACAATTAGGAGCGCGAAGTGAAGAAGCTTTTCGTGGGGAATCTGCCGTATTCGGCAAACGAGACGGATGTGCAGAATTTCTTTGCCGATGCCGGTGTCGCCGTGGATTCAGTAACGGTGATGCGCGACCGTTTTACCGGCCAGGCGCGCGGTTTTGGCTTCGTCGAAATCAACGACGACGCAGCCGCCGTGCGGGCCGTCGACACGTGCCACGGCAGAGATTTGCTGGGCCGCGCGGTGGTGGTCAACGAAGCGCGTCCCATGGCGCCCAGGGAGGGCGGTGGCGGGGGCGGGCGGCCTCCCCGGCGCTAGTCTAGTGCGTCAGGAATAGTAACGAGTATAAATTGGGCCACGTCCTTACAATGGAGGGCGACCTAATGCGAGTAGCGCGGCTCGTCAAGCTGGACCCGGAACAACGAACCGTTTTGGAACAGTATGCGCGAGCG
>DATNJC010000215.1:0-10896 GCA_035604115.1 Bryobacteraceae bacterium
TCGCAGCCGGTACAGGTAGTCCCGACACGCTTGCTCGGTGTCGAACCGAGCCTCGAAATCGGCCAGACTCCGGGGATACTCCTCCACAGCCGGCCATGCTACAGGTTGGGGCCACCTGAGTCAAGTAAATACCCCCTTTACGAGTTTTCCCTGAGCATCAAACCGCCCTACCGCCGTAACTCGCATAGTCCCGCCGACAAGGTCCGAAACCGTCACGGTGCAGTATGGCCGATCAGGGGCTGGTTCAGGAAGCGGCCCTTGGTCAATCTCGGTAATCTCCACTTTGTGAATGAGGATCAGGCGATTATTCTCGACGCGGTAACGATCTCCTGGAAATCCGCAGTAGCCGAAAACGCCAGGAATATGGTAATCCATGCTGATCTCATGCTTCTTTGGATCGAAGTCAACATTATGCTTTACTTTCTTCCCCAATTCCTGTGTCAACTCGTTCTGGACGAAGAGCCCGGAACCCGGAGCGTAGACCCAGTACGACTCGACCGAATACATTTGGCCAAAGCCGGTGAGGACGGAAAAATCGAGATACCCGTCGAAGTTGATGTCAGACGCACTGAAGGTGGCGGCAAAATTAATTCTTTGTTCTCCGTTCATGATCGGTAACAACTGGAGCCGCTTTCCGTCCTGGCAGCGTGCCACCTCAATCTCACCTCCCTGCGCGAGACCCTCCGTCAGCGGGAAGGAACGAACCGTGATGCGGAACCTCGGTCCGCCGCGTTTTACGGATAACTGGAAAGAGAGCGCAGGTGGAATGTCCTTGCGCGAGAGCAGAAACCCCAAGCCCTGGGAATCGGGGGGACGTGTCGGGAGACCGTCGCAGACATCCGCCCACAGTGCCGGCATCCCGCAGAGGGCGAGCACAGACCATCGCCGCCACATTTAAATGCGACCTCGCTGGGCGCGCTGCTGCACAAAGCGCCCTGGAGGAAGTATAGCAACAGCACAGTTGCACTTGAAGTTCAAAAGATTGTGGCTTCCGCTGTTTCTTTGATCAAGTCGTTCCTCAGTTGAAGAAGTTGTATCAACCGAGACCGAATGATAAGCCGTTCTGAAATCGTGCCCATTAGCCAAAACGGCATGCTGAAACGCAACAAATCGCGCATCTGAGTCTTGTTTACACCCAGCGGTTGAAAGAAGTGATCGTGCTGAAAAGATTTGAACATCCCCTTGACCATGCGGTCCTGAAAGAAGAGTGGCTGTTGAAACCCGGTGATTTCGCTCATATGGGAGATGGTGATCCCGAATTGCTTCGTCTTCCACCCGACTCGCTGTCCGGGGCCAATGATGCCGGAGGTAACGCCGCTGACCGCTCTGATGTGGTGCGCCTTCGCCGCCTTCAGCTCCAGATCAATGCTTAACGAGAGCTGAAAGCAGGTCTCAACAGGCGCTTCAATCAGCGTGACCTGCTCAATAATGGTCATGCGAAGTCAATTGGGAAGTCGAGAAGAACACCTAATTCTAATCATAGTTTCTTCGGGACCTTGACCCCTGACCCGTCTCACTCGAAGCCTGAGTAAGACGCCGCGCGTTGTGGTTGGCCTCCGATACCGCGCAGGGTCCTTCGTCTTGCATCACCTTCGGTTTTCGCGTACCTTGAAGGGCGTGGAAGTACACTTCACGCCTGAGCAGGAAACGCAGCTTTCCGAAATCGCCGCCCAGGCCGGTACCGACGCCGAGCGATTAGTGAAGGACGCAGCCTTGCGCTTGATTGAGGAAGAGGCCCGCTTTCGTGCAGCCGTGCGGGAGGGTATCGCACAGGCCGACCGGGGCGAGTTCATCGAAGAAGAAATGGACGCGCGTTTAGAGCAGATGTTGCGCTCCTAGAATGCGTATCCGTTGCACGCCTGCCGCCGCAGCGGACTTGCAGAGCATTAGCGATTATCTCAAGGAACACCATCCGCATTACCGCGAGCCAACCATGCGCAAGTTGTACGGGACTACCGCCGAGTTGAAGCAATGGCAGGGGCGTGTCCGTCCCGGACGCGAGGGCGGAACCCGAGAGGTTTTGTTTCGTCCCACGCCCTAATGTGGCGGTGTACCGCGTGACAGGGCAGACGATCGAAGTCATGCGAATTTGTCACACTGCGCAGGACCGGCCTTAGCTCCCCGCGACTGTCTCACAAAGGGTAAGTTTCGCCCCCTGCTAAAATTGTTCTGCTAAAATTGTTCTTGACATGCGTCATGTGGCACGTTACGGTACGGGATGATACGGACAATTCGCCACAAGGGACTGAAACGGCTCTTTGAACAGGACGACCCGAGCGGCGTAAACCCGGAACATGCTGGCAAGCTCCGCGATATTCTGGCGACCCTTCACGCAGCGCCCACAATTGCCCATATGGATTTACCGGGTTTCCGCTTGCACCCGCTCAAAGGCCAGATAAAAGGTTTTTGGGCCGTGACAGTTCGGGCTAACTGGCGGGTGATTTTCCGCTTTGCCGAGGGACACGCCGAGGACGTTGATTATGTCGATTACCACTAGACAGGGAGAACGACCCATGACGATGAAAAATCCGCCGCATCCCGGAGGTGTCGTGTTGCGCCAGTGCATCGAGCCGTTGGGCTTGAGCATCACGGACGCCGCTGCCGCCCTTGGGGTGACGCGCAACACGCTTTCCGAACTCGTAAACGGGAAGCGCGGCATATCTCCCGAAATGGCCGTGAGGCTGTCCAAGGTTTTTGGAGGCACCGAAGACGGTTGGCTTGTGCAACAGGCGCAGTACGAACTCGCGCAAGTCCGCCGCGACCACATAAAGCTGAAACGGCTCCAACTGGCTTAGCCCCGTCGTGTCTCACAAAGGGCCCTTTGTGGGACAGGCAAGGCGGACGGTGTTGAGGGCCCACCTACCTCCAAAGGGTGATAATGAGGCTGTGTTCGGATGGTTTACGTCGAAAGCGAAAGAGCCCAAGCCCCACTGGAACGGAGACCTCACTCATTCTGAAATGGCCGACCTCATCGAGCGGTTCTTGGACGGCAAATTTCTTTATCCACAGGAATGGAACGGACTTCGTTGATACATCGCAGAACGATTGGAGGACGGACGCCTTTAGACGTTGCTGTTACGAGTCGGACGCCATTGTAAACTGCCCGGACCCGCAGGACCCAATCGCGCTTTCGGTCCTTCCGTCGTTAGTTCGGTCGTTAGTAGTGTCGCTGCGCGCCTGGTCAGCGTCTCACAAGGGGTGAGTTTTGACCCATTCGCCGAACCCGCGCCAATCGCTGGGTTGACGGGTGTCAAATATCGGCGGCGGCGCTCCGCCACGGTTGCGGTTCAGAACCGCGCGGGCGGCGAGAAACCCCTACGCTTTGGCGCGGCGCACGGCGGGAGGGCGGAGTTGTGCTTCCTCGAGACGCTTGGCTTCCTGCCAGGTGAACACCATGCGCTGCACTACCGTCAGGTTGGCCAAAACCGCGATCACCCACAACACCTCGGGGAAGCGGTCGAACAGCGCGCCGATGATCAGCAGGACCACGCGCTCGGGGCGCTCCATGAAGCCGACTTTGCAGGTCGGAATCGAATTCTCGGCCCGCGCGCGGGTGTAGCTGACCATCACCGATCCGGTCATCACCACGGCGGTGAGCACCACATAGAACGGCACGTTGAGGGACCCGTACCACACCAGCAATCCCATCAGCAGGAACAGGTCGGAATAACGGTCCAGCACGGAGTCGAAGAATCCGCCGAAGCGCGTGACGCGGTTGGTTTCGCGGGCCACGCGGCCGTCCACCATGTCGAACAGTCCGGCGCCGATGATGACCACTCCGGCCCAGCGGAACTGCCCCGCGGCGAGCAGAGCGGCGGCGCCGATGTTGATCAGCAGTCCGATGAAGGTGAGGACGTTGGGATGGATCTTGGAAAGCGCGAGGCCGCGGACGATCAGCAGAATGATCTTTTCGCAACCTGTGCCGATGGCGCTGGTAACGGTCATTTTACGTCGGCTTCCTTTCCGTCAACCTGGTGAATGGTGCGGAGCTCGACGATCTCCATCTCACGGCTGCCGCCGGGAATCTGGATTTTTACCGAGTCGCCCACCTGCTTGCCGAGCAAGCCGCGGCCGATCGGCGAGCTGGTGGAAATCATCCCTTTGGCCACATCCACATCCTCGCTCGTAACCAATTTGTAGCGGATCTGTTCGTCCTTTTGAACATCCAAGACTACCACGGTCGAGCCCAGGCCGACACGGTCGCGGGGGATCGTGGACATGTCCACCATGGACAGCTCGCGCAGCCGGGACTTGACCTGGTGGAGCTTGGCGTTGACGAAGCCCTGGCGCTCCTTGGCGGCGTGGTATTCCGCGTTCTCGCTCAAGTCGCCGTGGGCCCGGGCTTTCAGGATCTCCCGGGGGAGTTCGACGCGCAACTCGTTTTCGAGCTGCGCGGCTTCTTCCTGAAGTTTGCGGATCAGTTCTTCCATTCGCTCCTAAAGGGCCGTCCTGCAAAAATTATAGCGCGGTGGGGATGGGGACGGCCGCTTTCGGCCCGCCGTCGTCTGATTCGCAATGGCAGGACGATCGGGGACCAGCTTCAGCCGGCCAATTCGCGGCGCATGCTGTCGAGCGATTGCTGCATGGAGGCGTGATCGGGCCAGCCGCCGAGGCCGGGGGAGTCGGGCTGCGCGACTTCCGCGAACAGGGAAACCAATTCGGGATCGCGCCACCCGCGCCGGGCCTCGTCGAGCATGATCTCGACGGCTTCCTGATGGGACAAGGCGGGCTTATACGGGCGCGCGGTGGTGAGCGCGTCGTAGATGTCGGCGACCTGTAGAACGCGAGCCAGCAGCGGGATGTTCTCGCCCCGCAATCCGTCCGGATAACCCGAGCCGTCCCAGCGCTCGTGATGGCTGCGGATGATCGGCAGGACCGGCGCCAGGGTCTTCATGGGCCGGCAAATTTCTACGCCGCGCACGGTGTGCAGGCGCATGATCTCCCATTCGGCGTCGCTCAGCAGGCCCCGCTTGAACAGAATGGAATCGGGTATGCCCACCTTGCCGATGTCGTGGAGGAAACCACCCCGGAACAACGCCAACTGGTCGTGCTTGGCGAGGCCGGCGGCCTGCGCCAGCGACACGCTATAGGCGGCCAGCCGTTCGCAATGGCGGCCCGTGTAACGGTCGCGCTGCTCCACCGACTGGGCCAGGGCGAACAGGATCGACTCGGCTTCTTCGAGCAGGTCGGTCAGCGCCTTGTGCCGCAGCATGGTGCGGATACGGGTGCGAACCAGCTCAGGCTTAAGCGGCCGGATCAGGAAATCGTCGGCGCCGGACTCGAGGCCCGCCACTTCGGTGGCGGCTCCTTGGACGCCGGTGATCATGAGAATGGGCGTCAGTTGGGTGCGGCGGTCGGATTTGAGCAGGCGGCAGAATTCCGGGCCGCTCATTTCGGGCATCATCAGGTCCACCACCACCAGGTCCACTTTTTCCGAATCCAGCATCGAGAAAGCCTGCGCGGGCCGCTTGGCTTCGAGAATCCGGTAGTGCGCGGTTCTCAGGATGGCCTTGAACAGGTGGCGGTTCAAGTCCAGGTCGTCGACGATCAGTATGGTGGGGGCCTGGGGGGCGTCCTCGAGCACGCTAACCCAGTGCGGCGACTGGATATGCGGGGCCGCCAGCATGCGTTCCTCTTGCGGCGACGGGGAGACGGCCGGTGTCGTGTCGGACTGCGTGGTCGTCGCGGTGAGGCCTACCTTCGGGAGCACGGGAGTAAGAGAATCCTCTGAGCAAGCAATCGGCGGAACGATCCGAAACCTTAAGCCGAAAGATCCCCGCTTTCCAAACTGGTTGGGCCCTGGTACTAAGGTCCCAGGGCGGCACCGAAGCTGTTCAGCACGGCCGCCGGGGAAAACCCTTGTGGAACCAAGTCATGTTGAACCAAGTCATGTTGAACCAAGTCAAACGGCGTGGAGCGATCCGGCGTGGGGCGATACGGCCCGGGACCAGGAAGGGGCGTCCCCGTTCCCGGCAGGAGGCGGCCCAGAATGCTCTCGACGTAGTTGCGGGTTCCCTGGGATGGCTGGGACTCCGCCGGCGCGGTCGACCCGTCCGGCGCCGGCGTTATATGCGCCTAAAGCCAGGGACACGTCGCCTTGATAGCGGTCCAGGAAGCTGGCGCAGCAAGCGGCTGCCCGCTTCGATGCTTTGTCGGGCGTCCCAGGGATCGCTGACGCCCAGCTCGATCTGGGTCACCGGCATCAACTGCATCAGGCCCATGGCGCCCTGGCTCGAAAAAGCGCACGGATGAAAGCCGGATTCCTGGCGGGCTACCTCTTGGATTAGAAAGGGGTTCAGGTTCTGCGCCTGAGCCGCGGAGTTCACCAGGCCGGCCAGTTCGGGCGCCGGAACGGGGTCGCAGGCCGGCTGTTCGCGGAGCATGAGCGAGGGCTGCGGAACCCGGGAATTGCCGGGTTGAGCGGACCACGCTTGCATTGGCGCAGGGCGGGGTGACGCCGCACGCGCGGTCTCGGACTGCTTGCGCGCGGCATTCTGCTGGACGGAGATCGAGAGGCCTGCGTCTGCGCGCGCAGGTGCGCTGCATGTTCCTGAGGAGTTTCAGCGAGCAGCAACAATAACCACCACATCAGGCTCTTGATCGGCGGCCCGCGGCGGGACCGTGAGCCCGGATTTTCCCGATCCGGCTAGTTGAATGTACGGCGAATGGGTTGGGCGTGCGACCTTCATCGGATAGAATTTAGCAGTGGAAGCAAGCCCGGGGCGGTCCAATACAGCCAACCAGCGTCAGGCGCAGCAATCCGCCGACCGCATCCGGCTGTTGCGGGAAGAACTGGCCACGCCGGAGCTGCAACGGATTCTCGCCCTGACCCCCGACCAGGAGAGCCGCTTCGACGAATGGTCGCGGGCGCGGCTCGCCGATCTGGCCCGGCAATTCGACGTCGATACTTCCACGGCACAGAAGCGCGTGTCCTGGGGAATGCGCATTGTCTCCACTCTCGGGGGACTGGCCATCTGCGCGGCTGTGGTGCTGTTCTTCGTGCGCTATTGGGGCTACCTGGACACATCCGCGCAAGTAGCGATCGTCGCACTCGCGCCGCTGATCGCGCTGGCGGGGGTCGAATTTGCGGCGGCGCGTGAACGGACGCTGTACTTCACCGGCCTGCTGGCCCTGGTGGCTCTAGCGTTGTTCGTGATGGACCTGGCTGTGCTCGGCAACGTTTTCAACATCCTCTCCACGGAACGCGCGTTGCTGGCCTGGGGCGTATTTGCGCTGTTGCTGGCTTATCGCTATGGGCTGCGCTTGCATCTGGCGCTGGCGCTCCTGCTCTTGATCGGCTACGGCGCCGCGCTGGTGACCGCGCAGTTCGGCTATCGCTGGTTTGACTTTGACGAGCGCCCTGAACTGGTTGGGATCCTGGCTCTGCTGGTTTTCTGGACGCCGCTTGCCATTCCGCATAAAAGCCGCGAAGATTTCCCTCCGGTGTACCGGTTGGTCGGCGCCATCGTCTTCTTCGTCAGCGTGCTTTCGCTGGCGGAGTGGGGGATACCCAGTTACCTTCCCTTCAGCCAAGAGAACATCGAGCGTCTCTACGAATTTGCCGGGCTGCTGACTTCGGCCGGAGCCATCTGGCTAGCCCTCGGCCGTCAATGGAACGGCGTGGTGAACACTGCAGCCACGGCGTTTGCGATGTTTCTCTTCGCGCGCTTGTATCACTGGTGGTGGGATTGGTTGCCCAAGTACCTGTTCTCCGCCTCAATTGGGGCGCTGGGCATTGCGCTGGTGCTGGTCTTCAAACGCGTGAGGACGCGAATGGCGCGGGCGGGAGCACTGGCATGAAGCGATCCTCACTGCTGGCGGCTGCAGCCGTGGTTGTGGTGGCGAACGTATTCGCCCTAGTGCATGCGTCGAGGAATCGCTCCGGCGCGGTGGACTCGGACATCACGCTTACGGAGCGAGAGGTGTCTGAGTCCTACGGTGCGACCGACGAAGACAGTGGAGTGACGGTCAATCTAAATCCCCTCCAGCCGCTTTACGGTCAGGACAGCGATCCGCCGTGGTTGGATCGGAAGATTTTGGAAGAGCTTGGGTTCGATACCAGCGCTGCGTCTGTGGAGAGCGGGCGCCTTGAACTTTACCCGCGCCAGCGCCCGCGGCGCGCATTTGTCGCGCTGGAATACGACGGGCCGGGTTGGCGCAAGTGGATCGATGCCCGGGAACGCCGGTTCCCTCAAGCCCAACTGAAGCAGCGTGAAACATCGACGCGTTTGATAGCCGTCGATGCCGGCCGCGATGCCGCGCAATTGCGCGCGCGCCATCCCGACCGAAATTCCGTGATCGTCGTTCCCGGTGTGATCCGGATGGCCGTGGAACCCCGGCGCGGCAACGAGCCGGCCCGGCCTTATGGCCTGATTCAGGAGATCCCGACCTCGCTTCACGTTCCGCGGCCGTTCAGCGATATCTTCCGCCGCCTGAAGAACCGCGGCACCGCCCAGTACCGAGTGCATCTGCGCTACGGGGCTGCGCTTGAGCCGTGGATCGCCGGAGTCGAGTTCGTTACCCCGGTTGCCCCTTAGCCGTCGCGTTTAGGCCTCTCGGCGGGGAAATGCGACACTGATAGTTCATGCGCGAAATCGTTTCTCCGGCCCGGGCGATCCAGGGCGCGATCGCTCTGCCCGGCGACAAGAGCATTTCCCACCGTTACGGCATGCTGGCCGCGATTGCGGAAGGGCGCAGCACCATCCATAACTATTCGACCGGGGCGGATTGCCAATCGACGCTCGGGTGCATGGCGGCGCTGGGGGCCCAAATAGAGCATCAGTCCGGGCGGCAGGACGGTAAAGTGCTGATCGACGGCGGCGCGCTGAAGGAAGCCGCGGGGCAGCTCGACGCGGGCAACTCCGGTTCGACCATCCGCATGTTGTCCGGGATTCTGGCGGCGCAGCCGTTCGATTCGGCGGTCGGCGGCGACGAATCTTTGTCGCGGCGGCCGATGGGGCGAATTATCGCGCCGCTCGCGCAAATGGGCGCGTCGATTGACGCGCGGGACGGCAAGTTCCCGCCCTTGACGATTCACGGACGGCCGCTCCAGGCCATCGATTACACTCTGCCGATGGCCAGCGCGCAGGTCAAGAGCGCGGTCCTGCTGGCGGGCCTGTTCGCACGAGGCGACACGATTGTCCGCGAACCGGTGCGCACGCGCGATCACACCGAACTGGCGCTGGCGGCGTTCGGGGCGGAGATCGAAAGCGAGCGGAAGGTGATTCGCCTGAAGGGCGGCGCGCGGCTGACTGGGCTCGAATTGGCGGTCCCGGGGGATCTGTCGTCGGCGTGCTTCTTTCTGGTCGCCGCCCTGCTGGTGCCCGAGGCCGACCTGGTGATCGGGGCCGTGGGCTTGAATCCCACGCGCACGGCGCTGCTGGATTTTCTGGTGTCGATGGGCGCTCCGATTCAGGTTTTGGACGTCCGCCAGGCCGCCGGGGAGATGGCCGGCGATTTGCGGGTGCGGAGTCCCAAGACGCGTCTGACCGGCGGACTGATCGAGGGCGCGATGACCGCGGCGCTGATCGACGAGATTCCGGCGCTGGCGGTGCTGGGCGCGGCGAGCGAGGGTGGGCTGCGGGTGCGCGACGCGCACGAGCTGCGGGTGAAGGAAACCGACCGCATCGCCACCATCGAGGCCGGGCTGAAGCGCATGGGCGTGGAGATCGAGACCTCGCCCGACGGATTCTTCGTTCCGGGAAAGCAAAGTTTCCATGCCGCGGAGATCGATTCTGCGGGCGACCACCGCATTGCGATGGCCTTCGCAGTGGCGGCTCTGGCGGCCGATGGACCGTGCGCTATCGACGAAGCCGAGTCGGCAGGGGTGTCTTTCCCGGAGTTTTTCGCTACACTGCGACAGATTGGGGCGTGACGGGGGCGTGAAGGGGCGTGAAGGGAACGATGCCGGGTTCAACACACGGGTCAACCCCCAACGGGGTCAAGCAGGACCGGGACCTGACGGTCTCGGGATTGATCCACGATCTGAACAACGTCTTTCAGACGCTGGTGGACGCGGCCGATTTGTTGTCGGCCGATCCGCGCTGGTCGCCGATCTCGGCGGCTCTCATGCGCAGCGTGGAGCGGGGCAAGCACATCGCGGCGAGCTTGCAGGCGGGCGGGACCGGCGCGAGCTTGGACCAGATCCTCGCCGATGCCATCACGTTTGTGCAGGATGCGAAGATGATGGGCGGCCAGAGACTCACCGTCCGCTTTGAGTCCGATATCGAGCCGGGGATCGTGCTGCGGCGCAACTGGGCTTGGGAGCGGGTGTTCATCAACCTGTTCCTGAACTCGATGCGGGCCATGCCGGAGGGTGGAACGATCCGCATCCGGGCGCGGCGGAGCGCGGGGAATCTGGAGATTCGCGTGGCGGATGAAGGCTCGGGCATTCCCAGCCGCATTCTGGAATCGCTGTTTGAGGCGCATGTCTCGGAGAGCGCCTCGAGCGGCTTGGGGCTGCACATTGTCGAAACCATCGTGAAGCAGGACGGCGGCGAGGTGCGGGCCCGCAACCTTCCCGAGGGAGGGGCGGAGTTCCTGATCACGCTTCCGGAATCCGCCGCGGCTCCACGCCGCACTCGCCCGGCACACGCGTGAAGGCGCGGTGGGGCAGTTTCCATGCGGGCACTGATACTGCTTGAAGATGGATTGCTTGGGGTGTGCGGCGGGGTTTGGCGTGGGCAGCGCGTTCCAAGGTTCAGTTGGCAGACGATAACATACTTTATCGTCTAGTAAAGGGGATGGACGCCACCCGCCTAGTACTTACTTGCAGAAATAACAGTTAAGATGTAGAATCGGGCATGGCCCGATCATTGAACGCCGGGATACGACTGACGGAGCAGGAAGAGGCGGTGTTGCGAAGTTGGACACGCAAGAGCAGTTCCCAGCAGCGCC
>DATNJC010000216.1:0-36801 GCA_035604115.1 Bryobacteraceae bacterium
TCGCAGCCGGTACAGGTAGTCCCGACACGCTTGCTCGGTGTCGAACCGAGCCTCGAAATCGGCCAGACTCCGGGGATACTCCTCCACAGCCGGCCATGCTACAGGTTGGGGCCACCTGAGTCAAGTAAATACCCCCTTTTATGCGAAAGTCAATAGTCGGGTTCGGACAGCAGATTCCGGTTCCTGCGCTGAAGTTACGGGTGTCTTAAGAACTTCGGGAAGAGGGATCATGAATATCGGTTTGACATCGCGCAGAGTGGCCTTGACTTGGCTTTAGGATTTATGCGATTCTAACGGAGTTTGATTCTTTTGGGGCTCCCTGGGGGGATAGCTACAACAATGATTACAAATGGATTTCGTGCGCACCTCGTGGCTGCGTGCGTACTCGGGACTGCGATGTCCGCATTCGCTCAAATCGAGTCGGGTTCGAGGGGCATCGATCCGACCGTGGGGCTCAACGCCGCTCAAAGGCAAGCCCAGCAGGGACTGCGCCGTTTCGGCGCCGTTGTCAACACCGGCAACCAAATCACGTATCAGGGCGGGCCGGTCATGCATACCGTCAACGCCTATTACATCTGGTACGGGAATTGGGCGCAAGATCCCAATGCCAACGCGATTCTCACGGCGTTCATCAGCTCCATCGGCGGGTCGCCATACTTCAATATCAACACCACCTACGGGGACACAACCGGGAACGTTCCCAACGCGGTCACCTACTCCGGCTTCTTCAACGACGCGGGTTCGCAGGGAACCAATCTGAGCGACGCCAGTCTCTGGTTGGTCATGACCCACGCGTTTACCAACGGACTCGCGGTCGACCCGAACGCGGTTTACTTCGTCCTCACGGCCCCCGGCGTCACCGAATCCAGCGGTTTTTTGACACAATATTGCGGCTTTCACACTCACAATACGTACAATACCGTCGATATCAAGTACGCTTTCATCGGCGACCCGGGCGCCAGTATCGCCACGTGCGCCACGCACAACACGTCCACCAGCCCCAACGGCGATCCTCAAGCGGATGAAATGGCGTCGGTGGTCGCGCATGAGTTGGATGAAACCGTAACGGACGAAGATCTGAACGCCTGGTATTTCACGAGCGGCCCCTTGATCGGCGATGAAAACGCCGACGCTTGTGCCTACACCTACGGCACGACTTATGCAGCGGCCAACAGTAGCATCGCGAACATGCATCTGGGTACGCGGGATTTCCTGATTCAGGAGGTCTGGCTCAACGCCAACGGCGGCCTGTGTGCGCAAAGCTTCGGCGGCGCGGATTTCACGATTTCCGTTGCGCCTACCTCGCAAGGCGTGCCCACCGGGGGCGGAACCACCGGCAACTACATCGTTAGCGTGCTCCCCGTCAACGGCTTCACGGGGACGGTCCACTGTACTGTCACGGGCCTGCCCTCCGGCGTCACCGTCAATGGCATCAACGCCAAAGGCCCCTGCAATGCGCCGGTGCCAACGGCCGCTCCCAGGACCGGAGCCCCGCTTGCTGGGATACCGATGACACTCACCGTCGCGGCCACCGTGGCGAATGGCAGCTATCCGTTTACCATCACCGGCACGAGCGGCACCATAACCCATTCCACTCCAGCGACTCTTGTCGTGGGCGCCGCGACCCCGGCCTTCACCCTGACGCCGAACCCGCAGACGCTGACCGTAGAACCGGCGCTAGCTTTCGCGGCGAACTCCACGATCACGGTGCAGTCGATCAATGGGTTCAACAGCGCGGTAGCCCTGACCGTCACGGGCTGCCCGGCCAATACCGTCTGCGCCATTACCACGCCAGTCACGCCCCCGGCCAACAGTTCGGTTCCCGCCCCGCTGACAATCACTCCGTCGTCCTCCACTCCAGTGGGGAATTTCCTTCTGACCATCAGCGGCAACGCGGGAGCGGCCACCACGACGGTCAACCTGCAGGTGCAGGATTTCGCGCTCTCTCCGGTTCCCAGCCCGGTGATCGTGAACCAGGGCAGCACCGGTTTCTCCTCCGTCTTCGTGCAATCCTTGAACGGGCTGACCCAACCGGTGACTGTGGCGGTGGGAGGCTGTCCCGCCAACACCACCTGCCTCTTCCCGAATCAGCAATCGTCGATCGTCCTGACGCCGGCTCCCAACGGTACGGTTGGCGTGCCCCTGGCGATTGCGACTTCCCTGACGACGCCGGTGGGGCCCACCACCCTCCTGATCACCGCGTCCACGACTGGAAACGCGGGGGTGAACGTCCACACCGCCAACGTGTCCCTGACCGTGACGCAGATCCCGGACTTCTCTATATCGGCTAATCCGACTTCGATTACGTTCTCGAAGAGTCTGAACGGCCACGGCTCGACGACGCTCACCTTGACTTCGTTGAACGGCTTCGCCGGCAACGTCACCTTGAGCGCCCTACAATGTCCGGGCGGCTGCACGCTAACCAGTCCGGTTACGCTGACCAGCGGAGGCGCCGTACCCGTGGTTCTGACCGTGTCGGCTTCCGCCAAATCGCCGCCGTCGTCCGGGGTGATGTCTGTTGTGGCCACCAGCGGGCCGCTGATCCATCAGCTGTTTATCCCGTTCACGATTGCTCCGTAGGGGAACGCTGTCCAGCAAGAACAGAGGGCGCCGTTGCGGAATCGGCGATGGCGCCCTGTTTCCGTTCCGGCGTGATCGCCCGGCCGTATGCACCAAGCCGCTTTGCCCGGTATGGCGAACGCCTACGGTTCGCGCTCACCATCACCGTTACCCGCTGGCTCGCTCAGCCTGTCCACGATTTTCTCAGCAGTCTCCAGAGCGCTGGCATCCATTAGGTCCTGGGGACGGCCTGAAGCTCTCTTTGCGCGGAGAAGGTGTTCGCGCGAGATGAATTGGGTTGGTTCACCTCCAAACTCCGACTCGACTCTAGTGTTCCAGGCATCTTCGAAGGTTATTCCGCTTAACGACATCAAAACATCCACTCGCACTGGTGGAATGCCGACGGAATAAACGTACCCTTCCTGGGTGAAGTCCAGCGGAGCGAGCCCCTTCAAGGGCGCGCCAAACTGACGGAGTGCCTGGAACACGAGCGCGGCGTTTTCGGGAGTCGCCTCAATCCACAAATCCAAGTCCTTCGTGTAACGGGGCTCCGAATGATAAGCGACGGCGTACCCGCCGACAATCAAATATTTAACGTGGTTGCCGTTGAAAAGTTTCAACAGATCGCTGAAGTCGGGATTCACTTTGGCCTTTACCTCGGTGGTAGCTCTCGGCCAACTCCCATGCTGCCTTCAGTCGAGCCGTCGAGGTTTGGCGTTGCCAAAACTCTATGTCGAAAACGCGGTCGCGGTCCGCGATTCTTCCAAACCGCTCCATCACAACCGGACGCTTCTCGACCGTTGCCATACTTCCAGCTTACCTGAAGCACAAAAATACCGAGGGCCGGACGATTGCGTCCGGCCCTGGTCCAACTCACGTATAACGCCTCTCTTAGTCTCCGAAGCTGCCGACTTCTTCCTCGGCTTCGACCTTCTTCGCCGGCGCCGGGGCGATGCCCGCCAGTGGCACGAAGCCATCGAGAGGCTCTTCTTTAAGGACGTGCTGCCGATACAGCTTCATCATCTCGGCGTCCTTGGCCTTTTGATCGCGCGCACGCAGCTTCTCTTCGCGGGCGGTCTTGGCGATGCCCTTGTCGTCCAGGTCGTGCTGCTTGGCGTGATTGACGTCCTCGGCGCGCAGCACCAGCGTGTGATCCGCGCTAGGTAGAGCCACCTTCTTGCCGCCGGCGATGATCTCGTGCCGGCCGTGCTCCTCGTACCACTTGGTGAGCGACGCCGTCATATGCATCTTCTCGATGATGTTGCGCCAGCCCACGCCGGTGTTGTACGCGCAGAAGGAAATCTCGCCTTCCTGGGTGGCGTAGGGAATGATGCACTGCTCGGTGCGGCGGAAATCGTAGTTGAACAGATCCTGGAACCACATGCCGGCCACGAACAGGAAGTTCCAGCGGTCGCGGCGGCGCTGTTCTATGTCGGCCATGGTGCGGTCGCCGGTGACTTTGCCGTACTTCTTGCTGGTCATGCCGAAGCACTTGTCGAACTTGGCGATCAGATCGCTCAACCGGAAATGCGTGGGAGCCTTGTAGGCATTGTAGTTGCGCAGCAGCGCCAGCGACACGCCGATCACCGACATGCGCTTGCTGCGCGCGGCGTCGTTGATGCGGGCCACATCCTTGGCCAACTGATCGGCGTGCAGGAACGCCGTCACCGGCACGTATTCCTTGGTCTCTTTGTCGCACATCACCGCCATACCGATGCCGCAGTTGGGGTGGCAACCGCAGGACAGTTGACCCCACTGCGCATCGGGACCGTGCACCAGGTCGGCGAAATCCGAAAACGTGCTCATGAAGGAGATGGGGAACCAGTCGCGGGTCGGCTCGCCCAAACCGGTCTGGTTCTTTACGTCGTGGGCCAGATGCGACAGCGTGTAACGCTGGGCTTGCCGGCGCTCCGGCGTGACTTCTTCATCGCGGCCGGTGAAGGACACGGGCTGGAAGCTCAAGAACGGAATCTTCTTGGGATTGTCCAGAGCGAAGCGCACCACCGCGCCCACCTGCTCATTGTTGATGCCGTTGATGATGGTGATCACCGGCACGATGTCCACGCCGGCGCTGTACAGGTTTTCGATGGCCCGCAGCTTCACGTCAAACAGATTGCCCACGGCGCGATGCGAGTTGGCCTCGTTGCCAATGCCGTCGAATTGCAAGTAAGCATAACGCAAGCCCGCTTCGGCGGCTTGTTTGGCGAATTCCGGACGCTTGGCGAACTCGATTCCGTTGGTGGCCGCTTGCACGCTCTGATAGCCCAGCTTGCGGCAGTAGCGGATGGCGTCCAGGAAATGCGGCGAAAGCGTCGGCTCGCCGCCCGAGAACTGCACCGACAACTGGCGGCGCGGCTTGATCGAAATGGCGTTATCGAGCAGCGTCTTGATGTCTTCCCAGCTCAACTCATGCACGAACCCGACCTGGTTGGCGTCCATGAAGCACGGATCGCACATCATGTTGCAGCGGTTGGTCAGGTCCACCGTCAGGACGCTGCCGCGTCCGTGGGTGATGGTGCTGGTGCCGTGGTCGTGCAGCTTCTCATCGCTGTGGGCGCGGATGTCGCGGCCCGGGAACACGTCTTCCAGGTGCTGGGAGAAGGCCGGGTCGATCGACATCAGGTCTTCAAACTGCCCGTGGATGGGGCATTCCTTGACCATCAGAATGCGGCCGTCGCGCTCGATGATGTTGGCCTTGATCTCGCCGCGCTTTTCGTTCTTGAGAATCTCTACCGGCAGTTCGCCGTCGATGATCTTCTTGCGGATTTCCGGCACGCACTTGGGGCACAGCGAATCGGTTTCGCGGGGCCAGCCCAGCTTGGGCTTCTGCTTCTCGTAGCTCTTCAGCAGCGGCTTGTCCGACCATTTGGGCGTGAAGGACGGGTTGGGGCTGATCGAGTTCAGCTTGTCATACACAAACCAGGCGGCATTGGCTGCCAGCGATACGGCTCTTTCGACATGCTTGATCGGCTTGGTCAAAGGTTTTCTCCGCTCGGACGAATCTTTAACTAGTACAGAATTTACAGTATAGGCAACCCTGCCCCAAGGAGCGAGATGAATGAAGTAAAGTGCGATTGGATGCATCGGACGGAGCCTGGCGGGAGTCGAATGGTTTTGGCCGCAAGCCATTTGGAGCCAACAAGATAGGCCCTGCATGCTACCATGGTCCCTATGAAATTTGCCGCCATCATCGAATACGCCCCGGTGCCGGAAACCATCAGCCGCGTTCGCCCCGTGCACCGCGACTACATTCAGGGATTGAAGAAGAACGGGCAGATCGCCATTGCCGGGCCGTTCATCGACGATAGCGGCGGTCTGCTGGTCTATGAAGCCGAGACGGCCGAGCAGGTGGACGCGCTGATCCGCGACGATCCGTTTTTCAAAGAAGGCGTGTTCAAGTCGTGGGTTTTGCGGGCGTGGAAACCGGTGACGGTTAACCCAGCGCTGCTGCCGGCGGCTTAGCGCGGCTACTGGAATCGCAGTGTGGCGTTGTTGGACGCGAGGGCGTCAACGACCAGCCTGACGGTCACCGTCCAGGAACGATCGGGCTGCTTCGAACTCTCTCCACGGCTTGCGATCCGTATCGGCGCAGAGCTTCCCGAGCCGAGTTCGGGTCCGGAGCAGTGTCCACAGGGACTCCAACAAGGGCTACAAGTGCTCTTCGTGCGTGTCCGATGTCTCTGCGCGTGCAGTGGACCCGGCGGGGTACTGGCACTATTTCGCTAGAGTCCAAAGGCCTGGGCTATTGGTACTGCGGCGGGTTGATGGGTAGACTTCGTTTCGCCCATGCGAGACGTCTACCTGGTTTTCCGATTCACGCGCCACTGGATTCACTACGGATTCCTCGCGCATGTGGTGATCTGCGTGAGCGTGGCCGCGGTAGAGGGTCTCCTGGGCAACTGAAGTGGGGTCAGCCCTTCCGGGCTGCCGCCGCGCTTCCGCGCGGCGTCTCGATTGTGTGCTTCCGAGGGCGACGCGCCGCCTCGAAAAGCGGCCGCAGGCTGAAAGCCTGGCCCCACTGCCAATGAAACGGATCGCCCGCCTCAACCGTCATACATAATGACACTGATCCCATGCGGCTAGCGGCGATGTACCTCGCGGCGGCGTTCACCTTGGCGGCGGCTACGCCGGACGCGGTCAACCCGGACTTGATTCGCGCCCGTGACACCCAGGATCGAGCCGCACTGGAACGTCTGGAATCGCAGGCCGCCTCCGATGCGCAGAAGCAGGCGAACGACGCCCAGACGCAGTACCGCGCGGCGCTGGCGTCATCCTACTTGGCCGAGGTCGCTATCGAAGTGGGCGACAAGACCCGCGCCCGCAGCGCCGCCGAATCCGGCATTCAAGCCGGCCAGCATGCCGTGGCGTTGAACGCGCAGTCGGCTGAGTTCCACCGCTTGCTCGGTACGCTGTGCGGTCAGGCGGTGTCCTCCAATCCGCTGTGGGTTTTGAAGTACGGGCGCTGCGCGCAGGACGAGATCAACAAAGCCATTGAGCTCGATCCGAAGAGCGCGCTCAATTACGTCGGCCGCGGCGTGGGCAACTACTATCTGCCGGCCGCGATGGGCGGCGGCGTGGACATCGCGATCAAGGATTTCCAGAAGGCCATCGCGCTGGACGCCAAGCTGGCCGAGGCGCATCTGTGGCTGGGCATCGCCCTGCGCAAAGCCGGGCGCAACGCCGACGCACATGCCGAGTTGCAAAAGGCCGCCGATCTGGCGCCCGCGCGCGTGTGGGCCAAGCAGCAGTTGGCCAAGACTCCCGCGCAGTAGATTAGCCCGCTACGTTTCAGCTTTGGCGCCGGCTTGAAACCACCCTGTTATATTGAAACCACCCTGTTATAATTGGCGATTTCATAGGGAGGAATCATGCCATCCAAACTAATGGCCGCCCTGGCCGCCGGCGCGATGCTTCCGGCGCTGTGGGCGCAGGCCGGGAAGGCTCCGGCGAAACCCGCGCCCGGCGACTGGCCGATGTACGCGCACGATCTGGCGAGCACGCGTTACTCGACGCTGGCGCAGATCAACGCTAAGAACGTCACCTCGCTCGCGCGCAGCTGGACTTACAAACTCGGCGCGGGCGGCGAGACGACGCCCATCGTCGTCAACGGAACCATGTTCCTGCCCTCGGGCAAGACCGTCGTCGCCGTGGACGCTGTCAGCGGCAAAGAAGTCTGGAACTATGCGCTCGCCTCCGGATCGCCGGGCTCGCGCGGCGTCGCCTACTGGCCGGGCGATAGAGACAACCCGCCGCGCATCGTCTTCACCGCCGGACCCAAGCTGATGGCGCTGAATGCCAACACCGGCAAGATCGATCCCGGCTTCGGCAAGGAAGGCGAAGTGGAGATCGGCGTGCCCTGGAACGGCGTGCCCGAAGTGTACAAGAACGTGCTGATGCTGGGCGCGACCGTGGGCGAAGTGCCGCTTGGTCCTTCCGGTGACTCGCGCGCCTTCGACGCCCGCACCGGAGCCAAGCTGTGGGAGTTCCACTCGGTGCCCCAGCCCGGCGAAGCGGGCCATGAGAGCTGGCTCAACGAGGGATGGCAGGGCCGCTCGGGCGTCAACGTTTGGGGCTGGTACTTGAGCGTCGATGAAGCCCGCGGCGTCGTGTACATGCCCTTCGGAGGCCCCGCCGCCAACTACTGGGGTGGCGACCGGCCCGGCTCGAATCTGTTCGGCAATTCGATTGTCGCGGTGGATGCGCAGACCGGAAAATACAAGTGGCATTTCCAGGTAGTGCATCACGATCTTTGGGATTCCGATCTGCCCCCGGCGCCCAGCTTGCTGGATGCCACGATCGGCGGCAAGAAGGTCCCGGTGATGGCGGTCATCGGCAAGTCCGCCTACATGTTCATCCTGAATCGCGACACGGGCGAACCGGTGTTCGGCGCGGAAGAGCGCGCCGTCGCCGCGGGTGACGTTCCCGGCGAATGGTATTCGCCCACGCAGCCGTTCCCGTTGAAGCCGCCGCCACTCGCGCGCGTGAGTTTCAAGGGCAAGGAAGACATGGTCACCGCCGACGACACCACTCCCGAGCATGCCAAAGCCTGTCAGGACGTCTGGGACAAGAATGGCGGTTTCTACAACGCCGGTCCGTTCACCGGCTGGCTGTTTCATGAGGACGGAGCGCCTCCGAAGAGCACGATCCAATTTCCGGGTGGAACGGGCGGAGCCAACTGGGGCGGCTCGGCGGCCGATCCCAAGGCGGGCCTGGTGTTCGTCAACACCCACGATGGCGCGCTCACCGGCTGGGTCGAAAAGAAGAAACCCGGCGGCAATTACGGGCGCGGCACGGAGGGTTCCGATCAGCCCTACGATCGCGCCAGCGTCGACGGACCCGGCCCGTATCACGGCTTCAGCGCGGCCGTTAAAGATGCCGACGGCAAGACTATCGGCAACTGGCCGTGTCAGAAAGGCCCGTGGGCGCGTCTGAGCGCAGTCAACGTCAACACCGGCGAGATCGCGTGGCAGACCACTTTGGGGATGAACGAAGGATTGCCCGAGGGCAAGCGCAACTCGGGGAACAGCGGCAGTGCGGGTCCGATCGCCACCGCCGGCGGACTGGTGTTCATCGGCGCAACCGGCGACGCCCGCTTCCGCGCCTTCGATTCCAGGAGCGGCAAGGAACTCTGGTCCTTCAAGATGGACAAGCAGGGCAACGCCGACCCACTCACGTATCAAGGCAAGAACGGCAAGCAGTACGTCGCGATTGTGGCGACGGATACTGTGAACGTTTTCGCTCTGCCGTAGTCGGCAGGCCGGGGATCACATCGCGTCCCGCGCGGCCCGCTCACCGTAGGCGCACGCGAATAGCTCGCGAACCACGCACGCCTCGCTGCTCGTTCCGGCGCCGCAGAACGCGGGATCACTCTGACCGTCGAACCCGCCGATGAGCGTCATGTCGATCGCCTTGCCAAGCTCGTCCAGAGAACTAGTCTTCAACTCGAACAAATTGTCGAGCGGCACGTTCGGTAGAGCTTCATTGAGAGCCGGACTGTATTAATGAAAACGACGATGCCGGAATGCGCCATCCGGCAAGCGGGCTGGTATACTGTCGAGTTGCTAATGGTTGGGGAGGACGCAGTATGTTCCAGAAGAAATGGATGATCCTGGCGACGGCCGCTGCGGCGCTCGCCTGCGCGGCGCTGGTGTGGGCCACCGGCACGGCCACCGACGCCAAGACCGCAGTGAACAACTCGCTCAAGGCCATGGGCGCCGACAACCTCAAGACCATCGAATATTCCGGTTCGGGCGCGGACTTCTCCGTCGGACAAGCTCAGAATCCCAAGTCGCAATGGCCGCGATTCACCAATAAAACCTACATTCGGCAGATCGATTTCAACGCTCCGGCGTCGCGCATGCAGCGCGTCCGCGTGCAAGGCGAGAAGCCTCCGCGCGGCGGGGGCGGGCAGCCCCTGGTCGGCGAGCAGGCTCAGAACCAGGTGGTCACCGACGCCACGCAGTTGAACAACGAACTCACCACCATGTTGCCCTACAGCTTCCTGCGCACGGCCGCGGCGGCCAGTGACGCCTCGGCCAAGGAAACCAAGATAAAGGGCAAGACCTACACCGAGATCTCCTTCATGGGACCCAACAAGGCCACGATCAACGGCTACATCAATGCGCAAGGCCTGGTGGAGAAGGTCGAGACGACGATCGACAACAACGTGCTCGGCGACACGCCTTTCGTCATCACGTTCACCGACTACAAGGATTTCAACGGCCTCAAGTTTCCCACCCACATTCTGCAGAAAACTGGCGACTGGCCTTCGTTCGAACTGATGATCACCGATGTGAAGAACAATCCGTCCGTCACGATCGAGAACCCGCAAGCCAAGGGCAAGGGGAAAGGCGCTCCGGGCGGACCGGGTGGCGGCGGTGCGGAGGCTGAGGTGCCCACCGAGGATCTGGGCGGCGGAATGTATTTAATCCTGGGCGGCTACGCCGCGGTGGCTTGCGACTTCAAAGACGGCATCTACGTAGTGGAGGGGCCGCAGAACGATCAGCGCGCCGAAGCCATTATCACCACCGCCAAGAAACTCATCCCCAACAAACCCATTAAGTACGTGATCAACACCCACGATCATTTCGATCACGCCGGTGGCCTGCGAAGGTTTGTGGCCGAAGGCGCCACCATCGTGACGCACGAAATCAACAAGCCGTACTACGAGAAGATCTTCAAGAACCCGCACACCCTGGTTCCCGATTATCTGTCGAAAAACCCCAAGAAAGCCACCTTTTTGACAGTGAAGGAGGAGCATAAAATGACCGACGGCGAGCACACGCTCGAAATCTATCACGTGCAAGACAGCATGCATAACGACGGCATGCTGATGGTGTATCTGCCGCAGCAGAAGATCGTCATCGAAGCCGACGAGTTCAACCCGCCCGCGCCCAACCAGCCCGTCACCAATCCCAGCCCCTACTGGGACGTTTTCTACCACAACGTGGATCGCCTGCATCTGGACTACGACCGCATCATCCCGATTCACTATCCCGCCGACAACCGGAAAGTGATGAAGGCCGAGCTGCTGCGCGCGGTGGGCAAAGGCTAAACGGCTCGCGTGGCCAAAGTTCCCAAGAAAGAATCGAAGTGGCGGATCGCGTGGGCGATTGCCGCCGGCTACGCCTTCATCGGGCTGTGCATCATCTTGACCGATTGGATCTTTGGCTTTTTCGTACCGGCAGTCCGGGCCGGGCGAGAGATGCCGTCGTATTACTATCCGATCATCATCGTGACCGATTCGATCTATACCTTTGGGGGCGGTTACCTGTGCGCGATAGTCGCGCGAACGGCGAACCGCTATGCCGCCATCGGACTCATGATTTTCGGCGAACTGATGGGCTTGGCCTCCACGGTGGCGCTGTGGTACACGGTGCCGCATCTGTATTCAGTCGCGTTGATGATGCTCTATCCGCCGTTGGTCTGGACAGGAGCGTGGCTGCGAGTGCGGCGGGTGCCGGTGAAGCCTGTGATGGTGCGGGCGTCGTCGGTTTAAGACGGCGCGCGCGCCAGCAACTCGAACGCGTTGCTCCATCGATTGAGCCCGGGGACGCGGATTAATACCTCGTCGACGAGCCTGGCGGCGCGGTACAGGCCCGCGGAGCCGGGACACAATCCGGCTATGGGCAGCGATCCGAAATCGAACCAGTCGGCCGCGGCGTCGAAACCGGCCTGGCGGAATGACGCGGCCACGCGGTTGCCGTCCAAAGCGCGTTCATCCTCGGTTTGATAGCGACGCATCAGGGCGGGGAAGAGCAGCTTGCCGACCTTCTCGGAAAGCCGTCTGTGGCTGGGATCGAGCGCATACACGGCTCCTCCGGGTTGGAGGACGCCGAGCAACTGCGCCGGGATCGCCTCCAACTCAGCATCCGACAAATGGTGCAAGAAAAAGATGCCCAGCACCACGTCGAACTTGTCTCCCCGGTCCAAAACCGATTTCCAATCGCCGACGATGAAGCGAACGTTGGACACGCCCGAGCGGCGGGCCTGCTTGTTGGCGTACTTCACGGCCTTCGAGGACAAGTCGATTCCGACGATTTCGCCGGCGTGCGGGGCCAGCAGCAACTCAGTGTCTCCGATGCCGCAGCCCAGGCTTAAGATCCGCGACGACGGACCGATCCCGGCGCGGGCAACAATGCGCCGGACCAAGTCGCGGCGAAACGCCATTACCGCGGGGCGGGCGAAGTGCTGCTGGGCGAAGCCGCTGTACAGTTGATCGTAGTATTCGCGCTCGCGGTCCAGATGGCTGGTCATTGGTCGCTGGTCATTGCTTACTGGTCATTGTCGCGGTTATCGGTTGCCGTCGCGCAGCATCTCGCGCGCGCAATTGTGGCCGGGAGCGCCCATCACGCCTCCGCCGGGATGCGCTCCGGACCCGCATAAATACAGGCCGCGCACGGGTGTGCGGTAGCGCGCCCATCCGGCCAGAGGGCGCATGACGAACATTTGGTCCACGCTCATCTCGCCGTGAAAAATGTTGCCTCCGGTGATGCCGAAGCGCCGCTCCAGATCGAGCGGCGAGAGCGTTTGCCGCTCCACGACGATCGAGCGGATGTTGGGACAGTACTCTTCGATCACGTCGAGAATGCGTTCGGTGTAGGGTTCGCGTTCGGCGTCCCAGTTGGTTTCGGACCCATTTTCACCTCGCAGGGTGTAGGGAGCGTACTGCAGAAAGATGCCCATGATGTGACGGCCCTCGGGGGCGAGCGACGGATCGTACATCGTCGGCATGGTCATCTCGATCAGCGGGGAGCGCGAGGGGCGACCGTATTTGGCGTCGTCCCAGGCGCGCTCTACGTACTCGATCGAAGGACAGATGTGCATGGTCGCGCGATGCTGTGGACCGGGGCCGCTTCCGGGAAGCGCTTTGAACTCGGGCACGCCTCGTAACGCGAGGTTCATCTTGAGCGAAGTTCCTTCCGAGCGGAACTTGCGGATGCCGTCCAGGAACGCCGCGGGAAGATCGTCCGGCTGCATGAGCGACAGAAACGTGCGGCGCGGATCGAGGTTGCTGGCGACGGTTTCGGCGGCGATCTCTTCGCCTCCGGCGAGCACCACGCCCCGGGCACGGCCGTCGCGCACCAGGATTTTCTCCACCGGCGTTCCCGTGCGGATCGACGCGCCGCGGCTGCGCGCCGAATCCGCGATGGCGTTCGAAACCGCGCCCATGCCTCCGCGCACGAAGCCCCACAAGCCGCGGTGGCCGTCGACGCCGCCCATGCAGTGGTGCAGCAGGATGTAGGCGGTGCCGGGCGAACGCGGGCCGCCGTTGGCTCCGATGACGCCGTCAGTGGCCAGCGTCACTTTGATTTGTTCCGAATCGAACCATTCATCCAGGAACTCGGCTGCGCTCTGGGTGAAAATTTTCACCAGGCCGACAATCTCATCCTTCGCCAGTCCGCGCAGGCGGCCGGCCAGCTTCAGGTAGTCGAGATAGTCGCCGGGGCCGTTAGGCGGGAAGTTGGGCGGAGTGGTCAGCAGGAGGCTTTCCGCGACTTGCGCCAGACGCTCCAGGTGGGCTTCATAACGCGGGTACGTCTCGGCGTCGCGCGCGGAGAATTTGGCGATTTCGGCGAGCGTGCGTGTGCGGTCTTGATACATGAACAGGTGGCGGCCGTCGGGGAAGGGCGAAAAAAACGCGGGATCTTTGGCGTCCACGGCGTAGCCGAAGCGCTTCAGTTCCAGGTCGCGCACCACTTTTTCCTGCATCAGGCTGGAAAGGTAGGACGCCGTCGAGACGCGGTAGCCGGGCCAGATTTCTTCGGTGACGGCGCAGCCGCCGACTAACTCGCGGGCTTCGAGCACCAGGACGCGGCGGCCGGCTTGGGCCAGATATGCGGCGGTGACCAGTCCGTTATGGCCGGCTCCGATGATGATGACGTCGTAGGATTCGCTCACTGGGTTCGCTGGGGCTTTCTTCATGATAGTGGTGCGCGTGGAGACACTTCACCTGCAGGACGGGGGAATGAAGCTGGGGCGGCTGTGGAAGGTTGGCCGCCGATTGAACGCAGATCGAAGGTGTCGGTTGTCTATTGACTTATTTCGAAGATTTACTGCAATTCCTTTTTGAAGAGGCGCCTCTTTTTCCGCTCTTTAACGCCAAGAACGACACAACGGCACAGTTTCGCCCACCGGCGGGGGCATCATCGCGCCCAACTTTCACAGTGATTTGGTTGCCCGGGACTAACCACTAGCGCGGCTCCGTACTCCGATGACTGAGCCCGAAACCCATTTACGATTTTAGGATACACGGGGAGTCGGCGGCGGGGCAATTCGGCAAGTATTTGAAAGGACGGCGGGATAATGTTTTTGTTGGTGTTGTGACTGGACTCAGGACGGTCTATTTTCGAGCATTCGTTTGGCTGCTTGGGGAGTTTTGCAACTCTGCCGTGCGTCGCGAGGAGTCGCGACGTGGCACGCACGAGTGCGTGCTCTACTTCACTTTTTTTATCCAGTCTAGGATGGGTTTCGATACCGTCACGTCGGGGGTGTCGATGGAGAAGACTTCCGACATGTGGCTCTCGCCTTTTTCGAAGAGCAGGGTGGGGCAGTGGTCTTTGCCTTCCTTGCACAGCTCGTCGTGCAGGGTTTGGAAGAACGGAGCCATGGCGCCGTTGATGCCGGGGTCGAGTTCCGCTGTGGCGAACAGCAGAGCCACTTTGGTCTTCTTGAGTTCGGGCAGGCTGGAGCGCGAGAGTTGCACGGCCGGGTCTACGGCGGCGGGGCCACCTTTGCCTTTGCCGTCGCCTCGGCCGCCGCCACCTGCGGGACCGGGAACCGCGGCGCTGGGGCCCTTGATGATTCCTTGAGACACGCCTTGTCCGGGGCCGTTGCAGGTGCCGCCAGTGGTTCCGAAGGCTCCTCCAGGGGGCTGCGGATTGGGCGGGTTCAGCGGCAGAATGTTGAATTGGCCCGACATGAAGATGGCGCCCTTCACGCCCGCGCCCTTGGGCCCGTAGAGTTCGGGATGGCCGATGTAGGTGCCCAGAGGACCGTTGCCTGCCGACTGCGCCCAGATGAACATGCGGTCGGGGTTGCCTTTGTACTTGGCGATGTTGGCTTCGACCCACTGGATCATCGACGAGACGTCCTTGGCCGGGTCGTCCCAATTGGCTCCCGGATGGCGTTGCATGGTTACCACGATCATATTGTTCTTGACGCCCCAGCGGCCGATGTTGTCATAGAACGCGTTGCCTTCCGGCACCTGCTGCTCGGTTTTGTTGCCCTGGCCGCCGGGGACGTACAGCAGCACTGTGCGGTTGCCGCCGCCTTTCTCGGGACTGAAGATATCGACTACGTCTTTGGGGTTCTGGCCGAAGGAGACGTCACGGGCGATGTCGACTCCCGGGTAGAGAGGCGTCACGCTGCTGTTGACGTCGTTTTTCGGCATTAGCGGACGGTAGAGTTTGGCGGTGCAGCCGGGATCGACGATCTGGCCGATCTTGTGGAGCTCAGCTTCGATGTCGGCGGGCACTTGTGCGTAGGCGGCGGTTGCCAGGAGGAATGGAGTGAGAGCCGCGGCGTGTGCGGCGCGCAGAAGTTTCATGATGGGATGATTTTACACCAATTGGTGTTTCAGGGCGGAGACTGCCACGACGCGTCAGGAGCGACCGCACTTACGGTCCGTTGTGTATGACCACACGTTCGAGTCCCTCGTCGCTCCATTCCGTGGCTATTGAGCTTCGCGGAATACGGTGACAGCGGCGGTTACCAACCGCCGCGCAGGATGCCATCCTGCCCCACATCGACCTGTCACTCAATTACGCGAAGCTCAATAGTAGGGCACTCGTTGAATCCCGGTGACAAATGTGATGCCCGAGACGACCACTCCGGAGAGACGGCCATCGTTGGTGACGAAAAGATCGGTGCGGGCCGCGGCTGCGCAGGCGAGTTGAATCGCATCCGCCGGTCGAACCCGCTCACGGCTGCGAATTTCTGCATACCGTTTCGCGGCTTCCACTTCGAACGCGATCAGCTCTATGGGGCCATTGGTGAAAAAATTGAGATAGCTCTTTTCGAGGATCGAATCGCCCGTCTCTTTTGGCTTTGTGAGTGCCTCGGCGAGGGTAAGGTAGCTGGTGAGCAGTTCGTCGCCGCGCGCCACCATTCTCTGCCGGAACTCGATCACGCGCGGCGACCACTCGGCGTCGCTCGAACAGGTAGATGAAGAGGTTGGTGTCCCAAAAGATGCGGGCCATGGGAATTACCAAACTTCGCCACGAATTCGCGGGTCCGTCAGCAGTGCAAACAAGTATGGGTAGTCCATCAGGTCGTTGATCTCCGTTGTCCTAGTGAGGGGACAACGTGCAATCGCGACCTCGACTTGTTTTCGCGACAGCTTTCGATTGATGCGCCGCCCCGAAAGAACCAAACGCCGTCTCCTTCCACCACATATGTAAGAGGTTTACCAGTAGCCGTTTTAAACTCCTCTCGTTGATGATCCTTGATTCGTTGCCAAACGAACTCCCCTGGATTCCGCGCAGTAGCGTCGAGGCGGCTCTCGACAGGCGGCGGAGCATCTTCGGATCGGAGGCGATCGAAAAAATTGTCGCCCGATTCGCGGCTCCACAACGGTTTTCCTACTCCGAGCATCAACAAAACTGGATCCGTGGTCGCATTCCGTCGGCGTTCAGCCTTGCTCTTGATTTCTGACTTCGTCATCGACGATAGAAAGCTCCCTTTACTCTAACTACTCTATAGAGAGATAAGGAGAGTTTCAAACGCCGGATTTCTTAAGATACCGCCCAACGGCACCTGGTCCCGCGCTCTTGGCGTTCAGAACGGACCTTGTTGCAATGTCGATTTTGCGACCTGGCTGCGTTACGACCATGGATTTGGCTTTTGCGCCCGAGTCATGTCCAGAGCGCGATAGCGAGGTCGAGCTCGGGAGATCTATTTTGCGATAAGGGCGGACTCGGAGGCTGAAGCCTCCGTTGCAGGCTTAAGCCTGCTCCACATTAACCCACTAGGCTTCCTTAACCCACTAGGCTTCCTTGATTACTGGGTTGCGGAGCACGCCGATGCCTTCGATCTCCACTTCACAGGTGTCGCCGGGGTTCAATTTATTTGTGATGTTGGGGGTGCCCGTGAAAATCAGGTCGCCTCGTTCGATGGTCATGTACTGGCTGGTGAAGCTGAGAATCGTGGCGCAGTCGAAAATCAGATTGGCGGTGTTGTCCTGCTGCACGGGTTTGCCGTTGACGCGGGTTTCGAGGTTGAGGGCGCTGTAGTCCAGTCCGGTGACGATCCAGGGACCCAAGGGGCAGAAGGTGTCGGAGCTTTTGGCGCGCCACCATTGCATATCCTTGTCAGGACCGTTCTGCCAGTCGCGCTCGCTGAGGTCGTTGCCGATCGTGACGCCCCACACCGCGGCTCGGGCTTCCTCTTTCGAGGCCTTCCTGAGGCGCTTGCCCATGACCAGGACCAGCTCGCCTTCGTAATGCACGTTGGTCGCTTCGGCGGGGATGATGATAGGTTCTTCGGGGTCCTGAAGCGAGGAGATGGACTTGAGAAAGATCTCGGGGCGCTTGGGATCGGCTTGGCCAGGCCGGTGGCTGCGATAATTGCGGCCGACACACAGGATCTTGCCCGGCTCGATGGGACGGAGGAGGGTCACCTCGGAAAGTTTGCGCGTCACACCGGTTTCGGTGTGGCTGAAAAGGTCGCCACGGAGCTCGCGCACGGAGTCGCCGTCGAGGATTCCGTAAACTGGGGCGGAGCTCCCGGAGGCGCGGTAACGGACATATTTCATTTAATCTTTTTTTCCCCTCTGATCATGGCGACGATTTTGGAGGGCGGAAAGACAAATGCCGCAACCGCCAGGATGCAAATCACAAACACGAGCACTAAAACAACGAAAGCCATGTCAACGCCTCACAATCCTCATAACGTTTAGGCACCTAACGTCTCACGGCCATTACGCCGTCGACGGTCTCGCGGAATTCATCCGGCGCAAGCAAGCCGCGCTTCTCTATGCCCCTGTCCTTAACGCGGCGCAGCATTTCGCCGATACTTTCGTCGTCGGCGCTTGTGATGCCCAGTTGTTCCAGATGGTAGGCGATCGACATCTTGCCGCTCTTCTTGCCGAGCACCACGTCGCCGCGCCGGCCGGCGATGGCCTGGGCGAAGGTGTAAATCTTGGACTTGAGCCCCAGCTTGGAGAGTTCCCGGACGGCCTGGAAGTCCTGGTCGGAGACCGCGGGCATGCCGGCTTCGATGCGTTCGACACCCACTTCGGCGAGCTTTTCAGCGATGGCGATTTTGTCGGAGACGCTGAAGACTACTCCGGGGGTTTGTTCGCCGTCGCGCAGGGTGGCGTCGTGGATGCTGACGCGCGCGGGCAGTTCGAACTTGGACTGCACTTCGGGGATGAGGTTATACGGGCTCACCCACCATTCGTTTTCGCGAAAATAGCTGTTGCTCATGGTTCACCTCGCGCACCACGCGGCCCAGAGGGCCCCCCGCGCCTATGCACACCCATAGTCACCGATTCTACCAATTACGCGAGTCTCCAGAATCGTACCACGACGCGGTTGGGATGGCGCTCGCCGGTGGCTACGAACAGAGATCGATTCATGCAGTCTAGCTCGGGCGCCGCAGTTTCGAATTCGGGCGCGGCGCGAAAGTAATATTGCGAAGGATCGACGTCGTCACCGGCGCGGAGACGCTCCATCACGTGGGCGGGGCCGTGGCGGAGGCCGCGGTTCACTACTTGGATCCGCGCGCCGGAGGCGGTTTCGAGCAAGTAGAGCGCGTACAGTTCGGTGACGCCATCGGGGCGCAGCACTTGCCAGTCGGCGCCTCCGGGCAGGATTCGGCCGCGCAAGGCCGGGCCGTCGAATTCGCCTCCGAGAATTGGAATCATGCGGCGTTCGCCGCGCGGGGTTGGGCCGATGACAACTGGGTCGGCGATCTCGACGCGGGCTTCGAAGGCGAATTCGAGCGGAGGAGGGGACGGGTGATCGGGCATGACTTCCCATGGTATTGGAGTTCGAGTTATCTTGAGGGCTTGATGAATTACTGCTACTTCGACTGCCCTGTTGGCGTCCTGCTGATCGCGGGTAGCCCTGGGGCGATTCAGTCTATTTCGTTTCCTGAGCGCGGCGGGCCTCGACTTCCTGGAACCGATTGGGTGGAATCGAACGGCGGGGCGTTGGGCGAGGCTGCACGGCAGTTGGGCGAGTACTTTGGCGGAGTAAGGACGGACTTCGAATTGCGGCTGGAGCCGCGGGGTACAGACTTCCAGCGCAGAGTGTGGGGACGGCTTCGGGAGATTCCTTACGGGGAAACGATCTCGTATGGAGAACTGGCGCGGCGGGTCGGAAACTCGAAGGCGGCGCGAGCTGTGGGCGCGGCTAATGGCGCTAATCCGATACCGATTGTGGTCCCGTGCCACCGGGTGATCGGAGCTAAGGGCGCTCTTACGGGCTTCGGAGGGGGGATTTCTGTGAAGCAGGCGTTGCTTGCGCTGGAGGCGGCGGGGCGGGGCGTACTGCGGCTTCCATTGGCGGTTGGTACAAAATCGGTTGGCGCTTAGCATTCCGGCGACTTGTGTGACGCCGGGGGGTGTCGCTGCGGCGTTGGCAGGCGTGAGCTGCTTTGCCAAGCGTCGGCACGAGTGCCGACGTGGCACGCACGAGTGCGTGCTCCACGGTTCAGTGGTTCAGCCGGCTATGGGGCCGTCGCCGCGGGCTAGCGCTTCCAGCATCGATTCTCGGATTCGCTGGGCTGCTTGGGCCGCTGAATCTAGGGCGATTTTGTAGGCGATCAGGCCTGCTGCTGCGTCAAACGCCAACACTCCGAAAAACGCCCATTGGCTTACGAAGGCGTAGCGGGCCAGGTAGGCTAGGGCCGGCGGCAGGAACGCCAAGGGATAAATCATGAAGAGCATGGCTTGAATACGTCCGGCGGCGGTGGTGCGGAACGAGGAGTCCGGGTTCACGCCGCGCGCCATGTGCACCGACAACAGATTTCCCGCGCACAATAACAGAATGGTCATTACGGCGGCCACCGCGTAGGCTTCGCTCATCTTCGCCGGATCGAGCGGCATGCCTAGCATCGCGCACACCGCCGTTATCAAGCCGATCTCCAGCGCTATGAAACACACCGCACTGAGATTCTTGGCCTTCAACACGCTGGAGAAAGGAATCGGGGCGAGGAAGTAGAACTGCGCCGCGGAGCGGTCGAAGCCGAACGAATTCCAGAAGCACACTTCGCTCAGCAGCAGCAGCGAGTACACGCTCACCGCCGTCAGATAGTGTGTGCCCAGGAATTCCTGCGTCAAGCCCCGCCGGCTCATCGCCAGCGGCAGCCACACCACCATCCCGAAGGTGAAGCCCATCATGAACACCAAGCGGAAGCGCGGCGACCGGGCCAACAAACGGATTTCTTTTTCCATCAAGGCCGCCAGGGGGTCGCCGAACAGCAAGCCTGGCAGACGGTACAGCCGATCGAGAAAGCTGGTGCGTTCGCTGGTCTGTTCCAAGCGAGCCCCGGCGGCTTCCGCGTCGAACTTCAGTGAGCTGGTGAATTGCCACCATCCGAAGGCCAGGCCGCCGGCGCACCAGGCCGCCAGGATCGCCGCCTGGGCCAAGGCGTGATGACCGGCGACGAATCCGGCCGTGGCCGTCCAGGGCCATCCCGCCCAGCTCTCACCTGCCGCGAAGGCTCCGCTCACGGCGCTGCGAAGACCCGGGCCTGGCTCCGGCGGGCCATTCCGCCGGCTGAGCGCGAGGAACAACTGCGGCAATCCGGCGCACAGCACCAGCACGAATACCAGTATTTCGCGGACTCGCCGGTACGCCAGCACTCGCGCCGCCAGATCGCGCAGGCCCACGGCCAGCAGCAAATTGAACACTGCGAACACGACGATTCCCAGCGCGCGCCATGCCGGCAGCGCCGGACTTAGAATTACGCCGACGGTCGCGCCCAACAGCAACGCCAGCATCTCGATCCCCGCGGTGGCCCGCAACAAGGCTTCGATGCCGAACAGTTGGTGCACGGGAATCGGGTACGCGCGCAGCTTGCGGATGTCCAGCGAGGCCCCGGTGGCCGCCATCAGCAGCGGCACTACCTGCCAGTACAGCATCACCAGCAGGAATCCGGAGGGCAACGCGGGTAATAGGCGTTCGACTGCCGCTGGATCGGCCAGGGCGCGGGCTGCCACTACGCTGGCCGCGGCCCACAGGCCGTACCAAATCAGTCCCACTACCGCGGTCACGGCCACTCCGCCGCGCGGATAAAAGTTCCGCATCGTGCGCCACTGCGCCCACAAGATGGCCCGCGCGTGTGTCATGCGATTACAACCAGTCCAGCGTCGCGGCGCCGTACTCCACGCCCAGGGCCTGTACGAATGCGTTTTCGAGCGTTCCGGCGGTGCTGCGCAGTTCCGCCATGGTCCCCTCGCGGATCAGGCGGCCTTCGTGAATGATGGCCACGCGCTCGCACAAGCGCTCGACCACTTCCAGCACGTGCGAGGTCAGGAAAATGGTCGCGCCGTGGCGAACCTGCTCGAGGAGGATGTCCTTCATCAGCCGTGCGCCCACCGCGTCCACGCCTTCGAACGGCTCGTCCATCAAATACAGTTGCGGACGGTGAATCAGCGCCGCCGCCATGGCCGCGCGTTTGCGCATGCCTTTGGAGTATTCCGAGATGAGTTTCTTGGGCGCGGCGTCCAGTTCGAACAGGGCCAACAATTCGCCGGCGCGGGATCGTGCCGTTGGGCGGTCGAGACCGTAAATTCGCCCTACAAATTCGATAAATTCGCCGCCGGTTAAATGATCGAAGAGCAATGACTCGTCCGGCACCAACCCGATCGATTGCTTGATTTGAAGCGCCTGCTCGGGCATCGGCAGGCCCAGCAAGCGGATCGAGCCGGACGTCGGCGGCGCCAGGCCCATCAGCATCTTGATGGTGGTGGTTTTGCCCGCACCGTTGGGGCCAAGAAAACCGAAGAAACATCCTTGAGGAACCGTGAGGCTCAAACCATCCACGGCGGCTTTGTCTCCGTAAACCTTGCGAAGATCGCGGACTTCGATCGCCGGCGAAACGTCGGTCATGCGCTTCTCTATGGTACTGCACGCTTGAGGCCTGGAGACCGTCTTGGTTTTCGAAAGGAATGCTATGCGAGCTGCACCTTCGGCACTGACAATCGCGGTCCTTTTCACTCGTATGGCGGCCGGCCAGGCCCTTCCCAATCCAACCCGGCACAATCGTCCACTCAACGGGTCTTACATTTCGCCCATACCCCCACCGAGCAGCGCACTAAGGAAATCGCCACAGCCGTGAAGGTGATGACGGACATGAAGGGTGTGTCGTCCGACTTCGCCGCGGGAACGCTCACCGCCGCCGGCGCAGCGGATCAACTTCAGCTCGCGGAATGGCTGCTGATTGGCATGGACCGTTCGGTTCCCGTGGCGCCGGACTCTGCCGTCCACGAATACCGCCGGCCCGAAGGCCCCGATAACGTGGTGCGCTTCTTTTATCTCGATCGCGGGCAAACCGTGCAGGAGTTTCAGGAATTCGCGACAATGCTGCGGACGATTGCGGAAATTCGGCGCGTCGTTGCTTACAACGAGACCAAGATCCTGGCCATGCGCGGAACGGTGGACCAGATGTCGATGGCCGACTGGTTCACCAACCAACTGGCGAAAACCGCGCCGGCGCCGCATCCGCACTCGGTGACGCCCGAATACCTACTACCGGCCGATCCTGCCCCGCGGCCCAACGAAAATGTCACGCGCATTTTCTTCGTGGCCAACGCGCCAACAATTCAGGACTTTCAGGAACTCGCCACGTTGATCCGAACCATCGTTGAGATTCGCCGCGTGTTCACTTACAACACGCCCAGAGCGATGGCCATGCGCGGAATTTCCGATCAGATAGCGTTCGCGGAGTGGCTGTTCAATGAGATTGACCAGCCTCGGAATGGCGGGCAGGGCCACGCTTCGACGACCTATACTTACCCGGCGTCGCCTGAGGCTGAAAACGCGGCTCGCGTGTTTTACCTTCCGGACACGGCCACGGTGGAGGATTTTCAAAGGATCGCCGTCACCGTACGCTCGGCGACCAAAATGCGGCGCGTGTTCACCTACAATTCGCAGCGGGCCGTGGCGGTGCGCGGAACCCTGGATCAGTTGGCGTTGGCGCAGCGTCTCCTTACTGAACTCGATCCAGCCGATTTCCCAAAGGCGCCTTAGGCGCGTATCCGGTCCCCTATAATTAAAGTTTGGACCTCGAAAAGACACTCCTGCGCAAGGTTGGCGACGCGGTCACGCGCTTCAAGATGATCCGCGACGGAGACCGCGTGGCCGTGGCGCTATCGGGCGGCAAGGATTCGCTCACGCTGCTGGAATCGCTGATGCTGCTGCGCGACCGCGCGCCCATTGAGTTCACCGTGTGCGCGTTCACCGTCGAGCAGGGCAAGTTTCTGCGCCCCATCGAGCCGCTGGGCGAATACTTGAAGGCTCGGGGAGTCGATTGGACCTATAAGCGCGACGATCCGTCCATTCGTTTGCTCGACGAACAGCCGGATCACGGCTGCGATTTGTGCAGCCGCTTTCGCCGCCGCGCAGTGTATGAAATCGCCCGCGGGCTGGGCGCCAAGGTCATCGCTTTAGGCCATACCGCCGACGACTTTTGCGAGTCCTTCCTGCGCAATGCGCTGTTCACCGGACGGATTAGCGCGCTGCCGCCCGTCACTTGGTCCAGCCAGCGCGATTTCCGCTTGATTCGCCCGCTGGTATTCGTTACGGAGGACATCACGGCGAAGTTCGCCGAATCGCTGGGCGCACCGGTGATTCCGTGCGGCTGCTCGCTGCGCACCGGAACCGTTCGGCGCAGCCTGCGCGAATTGCTGGGCGGCTTGGAACAGGAGCATCCGCGCATTAAAGAGTCACTGCTCGCCGCGATGAGCAATATCGAAACGGAACGATTGCTGGACACGCGCTATTTGCCGTTGGATGCCGCCGTAGAACCCGATCCGCTGGCAGTGCTGCCCTAGTTGCAGGTCGAAGCTCGCGCTTACGCTAAAATCGTTCATTGCCGTATTCGACAGCCACGTCCAAAGCTCCCACCGTAACCGTGGCCGTGCCGACTTTGGCGGCAGGGGACCCCTTGGCGGAATGCTTGCGATCGCTGGAGGCGCAGACGTTCGAGGGGTTTGAAATCGTGGTCATCGATAACAGCGGCGCGGCTTTGGTTCAACCCTCGGGCGAACGTATGCGGGTCATTTCCAATGCGCGCAATCTGGGCTTCGGATCGGCTGTGAATCAGGCCGCCCGCAGCTCATCGGCGCCTTACTTGGCCACGTTGAATGACGACGCCATCGCGGACCCGCAATGGTTGGAGCAACTGGTCGAAGCCGCGGAAGCCAACCCACGCGCGGGCATGTTCGCCAGCCAAGTTCGACTGCCCGCTAGCGAAAACCCGGCCGCCGGCCCGGTGCTCGATTCGGCCGGAATGTTGATCGCGGCCGATGGCACAGGGAAGCAGCGCGGAAACCAGCAGCCTCCCGGCGCATTTGAGAACGCGCGAGAGTCGCTGTTCCCGAGCGGTTCCGCGGCCCTGTACCGGCGCGCCATGTTGGACCAGATCGGCCTGTTCGACGAATCCTTTTTTATCTATTGCGAGGACGTGGACCTGGGTCTGCGCGCCCGCTGGGCCGGATGGGAGTGTGTGTACGTGCCCGGCGCCATCGCCGAACACAGCTATTCGCAATCGGCCGGGCGCGCTTCGCCGCTTAAAGCGTATTACGTCGAGCGCAACCGCCTGTACACCATCCTCAAGAATTTCCCGCTCGGCATGTTGCTGCGCGCGCCCTTCGCTGCCATCGCACGCTACCTGTGGCACGTGATCTCGCTCGACACGGGGCAGGGCAAGACCGCCGAGTTCCGCCGCGCCGGCCACGCCTTCGCGCTGCTGCCGTTCCTGGTGCTGCGCGCGCACGCTTCGGCGCTGCTGCGGCTGCCGCGATTGCTCGGCGAGCGGCGCCGGATCGCCAAGTCGCGCAGCATCGACGCCCGGCAGTTCGCCCAATTGCTGGCCCGCCACTCGATCGGCCTGCGCCAGGTGGCCACGCTGTGAGCGCCGCTAGCAGCTCTCCGCAGACAGCCTCCGAGAAGCGTTTGATGGTGCTGATTCCGGCCTTCGACGAGGAAGGCGCGATAGCGGGGGTGATCGCAGAAGTCCGCTCCGTGGTCCCGGGCGCATACATCCTGGTGGTCGACGACAGCTCCGACGACGCCACCGTCTTCGAAGCCCGCCGCGCCGGCGCGCGCGTCCTCGAACTGCCGCACCACTTGGGACTCGGCGGCTGCGTGCAAGCTGGTTATCGCCTGGCTTTCGAGTTGGGTTTCGATTACGTGATCCGCGTCGACGGCGACGGCCAACATGACCCACGCGACATTCCCGCGCTGCTCCAAGCGCTCGAAAAGGAAAACTGCGAGATGGTGATTGGATCGCGCTTTCTTAGCGGCAGCACGTTGTCCAAGACCGTCACCGGCAGCGGGCCGGTGCGGTCCCTCGGAATTCTGTTTTTTCGTGTCGTACTGCGGCTGATTCTGGGCAGGCCGGTCAGCGACCCCACCTCTGGGTTCGTGGGAGTGAACCGCACCGCGCTGCAAATGTTCTCGCGCACCTTTCCGCTCGAGTATCCCGAAATCGAGGCCCTGGTCGTGCTGCAGCGGAAGCGCTTTCGCTTTGTCGAAGTGCCGTGCCGGATGCGCCCACGCCTCACCGGCCGCAGTTCCATCACTGGCGTCAAATCGATCTATTACATCGCGCACGTGTTGTTGGGCGTGTTCGTCAATATTCTTAAATACCCCGGATTCGCGCGGCGAAAGGGATAGGGAAGGGAAGCACAATTATGGATCGCCTCCTCAATGTAATCGCGCTCGCGAGCATCCTGCTCATCGCCTTGGTGCTGACTTCGGTCCGCCGCGAACATATTCGCGTCGAGTACTCGGTGAGCTGGTTGCTCGCGGGCGTCGCGCTTCTGGTCCTGTCCACTTGGAGAGGCCTGATTGAACAGGTGGCCTTCGCGTTGGGCGTGCCCGACGCCGCGGTGGCGCTGCTCACGGTGTCCGGCGGCGTGTTTCTGGTGGTGCTGTACCGGCTGTCGCTGCGGATTTCCGGCCTGAAGGACTCCAACATCAAGCTGGCGCAGCGCATGGCGATTCTGGAATACCGGATCGAGTCCTTGCAGTCGAACCACGGCGCGGAGGGCCGGTGAAGCAGTCCCAACGCACGGCTCGCCGTTGATCGCCGATGGCCCGAATCGGTATCAATGCGTTGTACCTGATCCCCGGCGGAGTCGGCGGAACTGAAATTTATCTGCGCGAATTGTTGGCCGCGCTGGCTGGGATCGATCACACGAATGAATATTTCGTGTTCACCAATTCGGAGACGGGATCCGAGTTGGTTCCGACTCAAACCAATTTCCACGCCAGGCCGCAGGCCGTGCGGGCGCGGTTTCGGCCTGCACGAATTCTCTGGGAGCAAACGGTTCTGCCTGTCGAAGCTGTGCGCTGCGGTCTGGAGGTGATGCTCAACCCCGGATTCACCGCGCCGCTGGCCGCTCCGTGCCCCGTGGTGACGGTGTTTCACGATCTACAATACAAACGGCACCCGGAGCATTTCCGCTGGTTCGATCTTCCGTTTTGGCGCGTGCTGTTGTGGGCCGCGGCGCATCGCTCGCGCCGGTTGATCGCTATCTCGGAAGCCACACGGGCGGACGTAGTCCGCTATTATCATCTGGCGGATTCGCGCATCGCTGTAATCCCCTTCGGAGTGGCTCCGCAGTTGTTTACGTTGGATCGCGAACATACCGAGCCAATTCTGTTGTGTGTGTCGACGCTCCATCCCCACAAAAATCTGGAGCGCCTGATCCGGGCCTATGCCCGCAAGACGCGCGTTCACAAGCTGGTTCTCGCCGGCATGCGCGGTTTTCGGGCCGCGGCGATCGAGGAGTCGATAGCGCGGCTGGGAATTCAGGATTCGGTCCGCATCACCGGGTGGCTTCCGCGCAGCGAACTGTACGCACTATTTGCCCGCGCCCGCGCGTTCGTTTATCCGTCCACGTTTGAGGGATTCGGTATGCCCGTGCTGGAAGCGCTGGCGGCCGGCATTCCTACGGCTTGCTCTGAAATCGCGCCTCTGCGCGAGGTCGCCGGCAATGCGGCGCTGTTCTTCGATCCGTTGGATGAGGATGCGATCGCGCTCGCGCTGGATCGGATCATGGAGGACGAGGCACTACGTACGGAGTTAGGAAAGGCTGGTCCGGAACGCGCGCGACTCTTCACTTGGGAAATCACTGCACGCCGGACGCTCGACGTGCTGCTGGAAGCTAGAGGATTGCCGCCGGATAGGCGCTAGTGCGAGCCGCTCCATTACTGTCGCGGCTCGGAAACGACACGGAACTAATGGGCGCCTGCGGGCTGCTGCTGCAAATACGACGCCTTGAGCGTGCCCTTGGCGCGCGCGACTTCCAGCAGCGTAGGATAGAACTGCACGAAGGTATTCTCCACGGCGCCGTTTTGCGGATGGCAGGTGTAGCAGTTCGCCGTGGGCCCCAATAATTTCGCGCTGCTCACGTTCGGGCCGAAGCCGAAGAATCCCCAGCCACCCTTGAATCGGGTGGTGTCCTTGACCTCCGCGGATACTCCGGAGATCTCGCTCTGATAGCGGCAGCCATCATTGCTGAGGCAACCCGCGGTGGCGGATTTCCGCTGCTCCAGCACGAAGATGGTCTTCTCCGGCCACGTTCCCGTTTCCAGAAACTTGCGGTAAGCGGAGGGTTCCACAAACACGTTGTCGAACATCGGATCCGAACCGGGCGGAACCGGGCGGCTGTAGGTCATGCCCACGCCGGAACTCAGGAAAACCCATTCCCGGTAATTCTTGGGGCGGAGCAGTTCACCGTTCGAAGTAAACTCCGGGTCGGCGGCGAGTGCCACCACGCCGCTTAACAAAGCCATCGCAAAGAGCCTCATCGTAACCAATCCTCCAGTTGGACGCGAGCGTCCGTCTTACTGTCACGATATTTGACGATCACGGGCGTATAAAGTGAGATTCCCCATTCCTTGCCTTTACCGCGAGTTACGTTGCGCGATCCGGCCACTACCACTGCGTCCTCCGGAATGATCAGCGGATCTTCATCAGTGGCCGAGTACACTTCGCCTCGCACCATGTCGTAAACCGGCGTGGACCGCGTCAGAATCACCCCGCTGCCGAGCACCGCCCGGCGCTTCACCACCGCGCCTTCATACACGCCGCAATTTCCGCCCACCAATACATCGTCTTCGATGATCACGGGCATCGCGCCCACCGGCTCGATCACACCGCCGATCTGCGCGGCCGCGGAAATATGGCAGTTCTTACCCACTTGCGCGCAGCTGCCCACCAGCGCGTGCGAATCGATCATGGTTCCTTCGCCCACGTAGGCTCCCGCGTTGACGAACATCGGCGGCATGCAGATCACGCCCTTGCCCACGTAGCTGCCGTCTCGAATGCTGGAGCCGCCCGGAACAATACGCACGCCACTCTCGACGGTCAGGTGCTTCACGGGCCAAGTGGCCTTGTCGAAGAATGGCTGCCGCGCCGGATTCACCGACATGTCCACGTTGGCGCCCATGCGGAATCCGACCAGCAATCCTTTTTTCACCCACGTGTTGACCCGCCATCCACTGCGCGCCGACGCATCCGGCTCCGCGGCACGCACTGCGCCGGCGTTTACTGCTTCTTTGAATCGCGCGAATAGAGTGAAATGTTCTGCCGTGTAGACCGGGGGCTTGTCGTCGAACAGCGCTTCGATCTGCGCTTGCATACCGGTGGCGATCAGCACATCAGTCGGCATGCGAACTCCGTGCCGCGGCCAGCAGACCGGCTCTCTCCAGCACGGATTCAATCTTGGCGCAACTGGCTTCCGTTGGGGGCACCAGCGGCAAGCGCCACACTGGGTCGAGCAGGCCCATCATGGCCATCGCCGCTTTCACTGGGCCCGGGTTGGACTCTACGAAATTCACCTGCATCAGATCGAACCACCGTCGCTGGATGGCGCGCGCACCGGCGTAATCACCGCTCAGCGCCGCCTGCGTGAGGCGCGTCATGTCGCCTGGGATTTCGTTGGACGCCACCGAGATCACGCCGCGCCCGCCCAGCGAGATCAGCGGAATCGTCAACGCATCGTCGCCGCAGATCACGTCGAAGCGCTCCGGAAGTTCATGGCAGATTGCGGCCATCTGGCCGACGTTGCCCGAGGCTTCTTTCACGCCCACGATGTTGTCGATGGCCGCGAGCCGCTTGAGCGTGGCGGGCTCCACGTTCACGCCAGTGCGGCCCTGAACGCTGTACACCACGATCGGCAGCGGCGTCGCCGACGCGAGGGCCTTGTAGTGTTGATACAAGCCCTCCTGCGTGGGTTTGTTGTAATACGGAGTCACTGACAGCAGGCCGTCCACGCCCATGGGTTGCAGTTCGTGCGCCAGCTCGATCACTTCAGCAGTGTTGTAGCCGCCGCAGCCTGCCAGCACCGGAACCTTGCCCTTGGCTTCCTCGAGCGTGATCTCGACCACGCGCAGGTGCTCGGTGCGCGAAAGCGTCGGGTTCTCTCCGGTGGTTCCGCAGGGCACCAGGAAATTAATGCCTTCCTGGATCTGCCGGCGCACCAGCGATCGCAGTGTCGCTTCGTCCAGCGACTGGTCCGGCCGGAAGGGGGTGACCAGCGCGGTACCGCATCCATTAAATTGAGACATATTGACTCCATTCTCACTTGCGCACAACGGACTTACGCCTGTGCGCCGATCACGTCCTTAAACTCGAAAACACCTTTCTTCCCCGGAATCCATTGTGCCGCTTTCAATGCGCCGCGTGCGAAACCCTCGCGGCTGCGCGCCGTGTGCCGCAACGTAATCGTGTCGGCGGCGGAATCGAAGCCGATCTCGTGCGTGCCCGGATGCGCACCGGCGCGGTTCGAACTCGCGTCAATCGCTCGAGCGTAACCTGCCGTCTTCATCTCGTTCACCAGCGCCACTAGCGTTCCCGAGGGCGCGTCTTTTTTGGTGTGATGATGAATTTCCCACGCCCACGCGCCGTACTGGGCCTCGTTCGCCACCAGCCGCGCGGCCTCATGCACCACGCGCAGAAATATGTTCACACCGATCGAAAAATTCGGGCTCCACACTAGGGCCGTGCCATGCCGCTGCACCGCCGCGCGTGCGCGATCCATTTGATCCAGCCATCCCGTGGTACCGACGACCGCCGGAACGCCCATCGCCGTGAGCGCTTCGATGTTGGCGATGGCGGCGTGCGGTGTGGAGAATTCAATCGCCACATCGGCGCCCGCCGCGTCGCCGACCGGATCGTTCACGTCAATACGCGCATGAATGGTGAAGCCGTACTCCGGCGCGAGCTGCTCGATCAGCCGCCCCATCTTTCCGTAACCTACAATGGCGAGTTTCGTATCAGCTCCTTACGTTACCCCGTGCACAACGGAGCGGCGCCTGTGCGCTTATGCGAACGAGGCCGGGTCGGGGTGCTCAAAAAACTCCCGGTGCAGCGATTCTACCGCGTGGAACAGGTCGCTCGCGGCCACCACCAGGCTGATGTTCAATTGCGACGCGCCTTCGGAAACCATGCGCGGTTTCGCTCCGTCGAGCGCGGTGAATACGCGCGCGGCTGCGTTCTCCGAACGCTGGATGTTCTCGCCCACCAGGCACACGATCGCGAGGTCTTCTTCTACCGAAACGTCGGCGAAGGCTTCCAATTCTTTTCGGATGTCCGCCAGCTTCCGCGTGTTGTCGATGGTCAGCGACACGCTGACCTCGGACGTTGCCACCATGTCAACGGGGGTCTCGTGGCGGTCGAATACTTCAAAGATGCGCCGCAGGAACCCGTGGGCCATCAGCATGCGCGTCGACACGATGTTGACCAGCGTGATGTTTCGTTTGCAGGCGATGGAGCGGATGGGACTGGACGATGGCGGAGGATCGGAAACGATCAGCGTCCCTTCCACCTCCGGACGGCGCGAATTCAAAATGCGCACTGGAATGTTCTTCTCGATCGCCGGCATTACCGTCGCTGGGTGCAGTACTTTCGCGCCGAAATACGCGAGTTCGGCGGCCTCCGCGAACGAACAGATCTTCACCCGATGCCCGCCGTTGAAGATGGTAGGATCGGCTGTAAGCATGCCGTCGACATCGGTCCATATCTGAATTTCCTGCGCGCCGATCCCCGCGCCCACTATCGACGCGGTGTAATCGGATCCGCCGCGGCCAAGCGTCGAGGTAACGCCATCTTCGGTCGAGCCGATGAATCCACCCAGCACTACTACATAGTCGTGCGCTTGATGCGGAATGGTGGCTTTCAATCGAGCATTGGTTTCCGTAAACAACGGCGCCGCCTGTGTGTGGCGGCGGTCGGTGACGATCACGGTGCGCGCATCCACGTGCACCGCCGGGACCCCCAGGCAATTGAAGCGCGCGGTTACGATGATGCTCGACAAACGCTCGCCATACGCCGAGATTGCATCGGTGGCGCGCGGCGTTAACTCGCCGATCGCCGCCAGCCCCTTCACCAACTCGGTCAACTCCGCGAAGTGCCGCTCGATTTCGCCATCGATGCCCAGGCCGGCGGATTCACGCTCGTGGAACCTGCGTAACTCGTCCAGCGATGATAAGGCCGCATCGCGATGTCCGGCCACAGCCGCGGCCGCGATCGCCAACAGCTTGTTGGTGGTCTTGCCCATCGCCGACACTACGACTACGGGATGCCGGTCCAGACGAGCTCGCACGATTTCCGCCACGCGCGCGATGGCTGCGGCGGACTCTACCGAGCTTCCGCCGAACTTCATGACGATCATTGCGCGTTCAACCACCCTTCCGAGCTCATCAGCTCCGCGTTCAGTACTGCCGCGCCGGCCGCCCCGCGCACCGTGTTGTGACCCAGGGCGATAAATTTCCAATCCAGCACCGGACAGGGGCGCAGGCGTCCCACGAACACGGCCATCCCGTTGTCTCTCTCCGCGTCGCGCCGCGGCTGCGGACGATCGTTCTGATGCATGTACTGAACGGGGCAGGGAGGCGCGCTGGGCAGCCCTTTCTGCTGCGGAATGCCGCGCCAGCTTCGTAGCGCCGCCAGGATGTCTTCTTTCGAAGGCTTCCGTTCGAACTCCACCGAAACGGCCATAGTGTGACCGTCAACAACCGGCACCCGATTGCACGACGCGCTCACTTTGGCCGGATGCGGCGAGACCGCGGAGTCCGAGAACTGGCCCAGGATCTTCTGCGTCTCCTGCTCCATCTTTTCTTCTTCGTTGCCGATGTACGGAATTACGTTGGCGTTGATGTCCATCGACGCGACGCCCGGATAGCCGGCTCCGGAGATCGCCTGCATCGTAGTCACCATCACCTTACGAACTCCGAATCGCACCAGCGGAGCCAGCGCCATCACTAGCACCGCGGTCGAGCAGTTGGGATTGGTTACGATCTGCCCGCTCCATCCGCGCTCTTCGCGCTGCCGCCGCAGCAACTGGAGATGATCGGCGTTGATCTCGGGAACCAGGAGTGGAACGTCGGACTCCATGCGGTGGTTGCGCGAATTGGACACCACCGTGTGGCCCGCCATCGCGAAGGCCCGTTCGATTTCCGTAGCCACAGCCGCGTCCATCGCCGAGAACACCAAACGCGGCGCGCCGCTGGGTTTGCATTCCGCCACCACGATATCGCGCACATAGTCCGGAGCCTCGCCGCCCAGCCGCCACTGGGCCGCCTCGTGATACGGCTTGCCCGCGGAACGGTCGCTGGCCCCGAGCCAGATCAGATCGAACCACGGATGATCCTTCAAAAAACTGACAAACTCCTGCCCTACCATGCCGGTCGCGCCCAGCACGCCGACGGGAATACGTTCGCCATGCGGTTCTCGAATTGTGACACTCATGTTTGAATCAATTGCCTCACTAGTTGTTTGTATAAGCCGATCGCTTCGATGAGCTCGGCTTTAGGTACGCGCTCTTCATCGGTGTGCGCGTAGTGGATGCTGCCTGGGCCGATCAGGAGCGGACGTCCCCAAGACCCGTTGAACGCCGGAATGTCGGTGGTGTAGGAGACCACGGTGGTCTCGAAACCTTCCACGGCCACCAGATGCAGCGCCGGGATCACCAATACCTCGTGAGCCTCGGCCGACCCGCGTACCGCCTCGCCGATTGCGGCCCTCAGGCCGTCGCCCGAATCCACCAGCCGGATCATGATTTCCGCGCTGGCGTGGTCGGGAATTACGTTTGGCGCGCGTCCGCCTTGAATGGTACCGATGTTGAGCGTGCTCGCTCCCAGAATCGCGTCGGACGGCATGGGCACGCGCCGCACGCGCTCCAACGCGTCCAACAATTTCTCGATTGCCGATTCGCCCAGGTGCGGATACGCCGAATGCGCCATGCGGCCGTTCGAGACGATCTCAAACCGCAGCGCTCCTTTGGACCCCAGCGCCAGCTTGTTCTCGGTCGGCTCGCCATTGATCAGGAAGCGGCTGCCGCGCGGCTCGCGAGCCGCCGCGTACGCGCCCGCGCTGTTGCGCTCCTCGCCCACCACGAACAGCAGCGCCACGTTGCGAACGCCCTCGGACAGCAGCGCCTGAACCGCCAAAATCATCGACGCGATGATCCCTTTGGTATCGCACGCGCCGCGGCCCCACAGAAACTCGCCGTCGTCGCGCGAAGGAAAAAACGGAGGCACGGTGTCCATGTGCGTCGACAGCGTCACCACGGGCGGATCCCAGTACGCCAGCACGTTGAAGCGCTCCGGTTCCACCGCCATCCGTTCCACTAGCCCACCGGTACGCGCCGCGAGCGTCTCCAGATTTGCAGCCAGATATTCGCCCACGTTCTTTTCGTTGGGCGTGACCGAGTCGATATCCACCAGCGCGCGCGTCAATTCAAAGACGTTCATAAATCTCCACGTACGAACCGAGGGGCGAACGGCCGCCGCACAACACAAGTTTGAATGGAACGCGCCGCTTGGGAACAACCGCGGCCAGGAGGGCAGTGCAACACCGCTTCCCGATAGCGCTCCATCCGGCCCGAAGCGCTACCCTCCAGGCTCGAATGACAGTGAGCAGGTATTAGCCGTACTCACCAACCGCCGCGCGCGTCAATTGGGAGGCCGCGCTGCGATTTCGGCGAGGTTGCCCCTTTCATCCGAGCTCCGAACCCGTTCGGAACCGCTCCCGGATTACTGATGGCCCCCGCTCCTCTATCAGAACTGCTTAACTCTTAGAGAATAGCACACGCGCCCGGCGATAATAGAAACCGGAACGTAAGAACACGCGGCCCTGAAAATGTTTCACGGTCTTGAATCTCATTTGCGGCTGGAACGCCCTTGGGGGCGCATGTGGAAACTGTTGCGCCTGGCGGGCGTGAACACCTACGACGACAATTGCCTGGGCTTGGCCAAGGCCGTCGCCTACTCCGGGCTGCTTTCGTTCTTCCCGGTGCTCACCACGGTCGCGGCCTTGCTGGTGGACGCGCGCGCCGACGCTGTCTCGCACGCCATCGCAGCGTTCCTCTATGAGGTGGTGCCGCCGGGCACCGAAGACATCGTCCGCGACCTGTTCATCGTGCACGGCCAGCGCCCCCGCTCGGTTCTGGTGGTGGCGGTACTGCTGTCCGTGTGGGCCGCCTCCGGCGCCATGATGAGCCTGATGGAAGGCTTTCAGGCTATTTACCATCTTCCGTCCGGCCGCTCTTTTGTGGAAGAGCGCGGAGTCGCCATCCTTTTGGTGTTGGTCTCGGCGATACCGCTTTGGGGCGCGTCTCTGCTGATTGTATTTGGCGAGCGCATCCTTGGGGCGACGCTTTACTGGCTGGGTCTGTTTCCTAGCGGAGCCGACCTCAAGGGCCCGGTCGTACTGATCGCGCAAGCGCTGCGCTATGGTGTGGCCTTCGCCGGCGTAGTGCTGGTCACCGCGCTGATCTACTACCTGGGCCCCAATCGGAAACAGAGCTTTGCCGGTGTATTTCCCGGTGCCGCGGCCGCGACCGCTCTGTGGATGTTAGCCACCGCGGCCTTCGCCTGGTACGTCCGTCACGTGGCCAACTACAATCTGCTCTACGGAAGCGTCGGTGCGGGACTCGCGCTGCTGGTGTGGATGTACCTGCTCGCCGTCATCCTGCTGTTTGGCTGCGAGGTCAACGCCGCGCGGGAGCACTCCGATCCCGAACCTGCCGCGTGATTCCCGGGGGTGCGTGAACAAGCGCCTACAACGCCTCTCCCGCCAGCCACTTCTTCCCTCGCGCATACAGCGCAGCCACCTCCGCTCCACGCAAGCCCGGCATGTCGCGCTTGACCTTGAAGCCGATCTGCGTTTGAAGATACGCCAAGTGCCGGTAACCTTCCGGAAACTGCTCCAGCAGCGCCGCGTCGAGCGCCAGCTTGGCCGCTGGGTCCACCGAATCCATGCGATCCTTCTCGTAAATCGGCTGCCGCAGCACCACGCCCCACTGGCCCTCGCGCTTTTCCATGAAATCGTAAAAGCGCCCCGTGCACACCACGTCCACGAGTACATCGTGCACCTTCGCGCGCTGGTCGATTTTCATCTTGGTCTGCGCGATCGCACGATTCCCGGCCACGTCGGCGCTGTGCCCGCCCAAAAAATGCAGGATGTTGACGCCTCTCTCAAAGCCCTCCTGGCTCACGTGAATGAATTCCGCCGCGGTGCCCTGGAACCAAGTCGCCATCATGCGGCCATCCTCGTGCCATACCGTGCGGAAGCGCTCCCAGTCGGCCGAATCGCGCCACACCACCCAGTTCTCCACCACCTGCCGTATCGCCATGAAATCGTTTTCGCTACTCATCTGTGTTCCTTTCGCCGCTCCCGCATATGATCGCGCGCAGCGGAACGTAACCGCTCGCACTCCCGAGCATCTATAGTAAAGTACGGAACAGTGTCCGCGTCTGCCGTTCCTTGCGGTGTTTCAAAACCATCATGAACAAACTGTTACGCGCGGCATGCCTGCTGCTTCCGGCGCTAGCTCCGGCCCAGACCGATCTGAGCCGCGTGCTTCCCGCCGGACGCCCCGTGCATGTCCTGGCCATGGGCGATTACGGCAGCGGCAGTCCCCACCAGGCCGCTGTCGCGCGAGCCATCCGCACCCGCCACGAACAAGCCCCGTTCGATCTCGGCGTCACTATGGGCGATAACTTCTATCGCTGCGGCGTACACAATATCACCGACGAAAACTGGCAACGCCGCTTTGAAGATCTCTACTCGATGTTGCGCATCCAGATCTACGCGTCGCTGGGCAATCACGATTACGGCCACCCCCAGGTCGTTTGTCCCGCCCACGCCGGATCGGCCGACGCCGAGGTAGCCTACACCACGCAGAGCGAGACCTGGCGCATGCCCGCGCGCTATTACACGTTCGCCGCCGGCCCCGTGCGCTTCTTCGCCATCGATACCGAAGGCTGGTCCGAGAAACAGTTCGAGTGGCTCCGCAAGGTGCTATCGGATTCGCAAAATGAAGCGGGCGTGAAATGGCGGATCGTCTATGGACACCACCCCGTGTACACTTCGGGCGCTCATGAGAACGAGCGCCGCATTGGTGAACTGCGCGAACTCCTAGACCATTTTCTGAGTATTTATAGACCATAGCCGCAGTGGCGAAAATGGGCTGTTGCGTGTTCTGAATTCACCGCAGTAAGGGCCGCGGCCACGGCATGCTCCAGCAATTCCAGTTGGCGGATCTTCCAAGCTCGC
>DATNJC010000217.1:0-2008 GCA_035604115.1 Bryobacteraceae bacterium
CTGCTCTGATCGGGAGTGGGTGAGCAAACGGCGGTATTCGGGATGGGCAAGGTGGGAAAGAAGCGACGCCTGATGTCTTCTCTCATTGACGGCAAAGCTCTCATCGACAAAACCGCGGTTCTCAGAACGCTCGCAGCTCTCGTGCTCTTGCTTGGCGCAGTGCGCGCGCAGGATGTCGTGGTCGGCGTCAACGTGGTCAATCCGATGCGCGCCAGCGTCGCCGACCAGAATGCCGTCCTCAGTCAACTTGAGGCCGCGCATGTTCGCGTGATTCGCTGCGGCATCAGCAACGATGACAAGGGAATCGACTATGCCAAGCGCGCGGCAGCGAAAGGCATTCGGATCCTGCTTGGGGTCGGCGCCCAATATCCGCCGACTGCTCCGTCGCGGCCGTATCAGCCGGAACAATTTCCGGCGATGTGGGGCGGACATCCGCTGTCCTATGCCGATCCGCAACTTTCGCGGGACTTCTATCAGAAGTTGTTCGATGCTCTCGACGCGAACGGCATCGCGCTGGCCGGCATCGAACTGGGAAATGAGATCAACTGGGCCGCCTTCAACCCGGAGTTTCCCTTGCCCGGCGAGGGAAAGATTCTGGGTCTTTCTGATCTTTCTCACGATCCCGAAGGCAAGCAGATTGCGAAAGGTTTTCTGCAGTACGTGAAGATCATGGCGGTGTTGAAGGACGCACGCGATCACTCGCGGTTGAACCGCAACACGCCGCTCATTTCGGCCGGCATGGTGAGCGCGCCCGACGGAGAAAAGCTCTACAACAATAAACGGGAGGACATGGTCAGCTTGCCGGCGACCATGACGTTCTTGCGGGCGAACGGCCTGGATTCTCTGGTCGACGGCTATGGAATTCACACCTACCCCTCGAGCGATCATCCGGGCGATCCTGCAGCGGCGGCGCGAAGAACCGAACGATTTGAAACCGTCGATCTTGCTCCGTGCCGTCCCGCGGGCCAGCCCGGAGGGAAGCCCTGTTGGTTCACCGAATGGGGTTTTCCCGACAAAGATTTCTCCTGTCCGGCGAAGGACTCGGCGCGGACGCTTCTGGTCCAGGAAATGCGGGTGAATTTTGCCAAGGCTGCCGCGGAGCGCCGGCTGGCGTCCATCGATTACTTCGCGTGGAATTCCGATCCCTGGTCGAAGCAGCCTGACGCCGACAGTGTCTATCGCTGCGGCAGTGTCACAGAAAGCGGGAGGCTGGCGATCGCGCCGCTTGCGGACGTGCAAGCCCCGGATAAATATGCGCGGCTCCGCATCCGCGTGGGAACGCCGCTGGTGGCGCGCGGCCCGGCGCCGAATATCGCCGACAGCTCATTCACCGCGATTCAACTTCCCAACGGCAAATTCCGCGGCTTCACCTCGGCCGGAACATCGTGGGCCGTCGACGGCAGTCATCCTTACGACATGGGCGGACCTGGGGTCGCCGTGCTGAAGGCCGGCCCGGCTGGAACTCCTGACTCGTGCGGCCAATGGATCGTCCACGTGGAGCAGGAGGGTTCCACTCTCTTCGGCTGGGTGCACAATGAGACCGCGTGCAACTATGCGAAATACGGCCAGACTCATGCATCGATGACTCTGGGGCGCTCCTCCGACGAAGGTCTCACGTGGAAGATCGAGGGGCCGATCATTACTGGAACCGATCCGCCCGCCGACGGCAAAATGACGGGAGACAGTTGCGGCAATGTCATACGCGGGCAGGATGGCTACGACTACGCCTACTGCGCGCACAACGGCGCGCACTCGTGGGATGGAGGCTACACATTTGCCGCGCGCGCCTTCCGCTGATCCCGGTCCCGGCAAGTGGAAGAAATATTTTAACGGCTCGTGGAGTGAGCCCGGCGTCGGCGGCAAATCCAGCCCCATCGATGGAGGCGGGGTAGCGTGGTGGAAGACGACCGGCGAGACGGTAGGTGTGAACTGGGTGAAAGGCGGCGTTGGCCTGGTCACGTCCGCGGATCGCTTACACTTTACGTCCATCCTGTCGCAGCCTCTCATG